>NZ_JBFTNK010000001.1:0-905033 GCF_056397445.1 Neorhizobium sp. 05N33
CAAAGCTAAAAGCCGAAGAAGATCATCACCCGCACTTGGCCTACCCTCTGCAACCCCGGCCAGCGCCGGGCAGGCCAAGCGCTGATCTACAGCACAGGGGGGTCAAAATTGGATAAGCAAAAGGGGTCAATGTTCGGTGCTGATTGACAATCGAAAGAGTTTGGCTGCGCTCGCAACACTGTCCGCCGATATCTGCGGGAGGGCGGAGCAGCGCCATTCAAAAAGCCGGTTCGCCGCAGTGCTTTCGATGGCTTGGATGATTGGCTCCGCGAACGCTTCTTCCGGCATGACGGCAATGCCGATGTGATCCGGCAGGAGTTGGCCAGCGAGCATGGAATTACCATCGGTTTGCGCTCGGTAGAGCTTCGGGTCCGGGAATGGCGGCGCGAACTCAAAGCGCAGAAGCGGGCAACAGTCCGGTTCGAGACACCGCCAGGCCGTCAATTACAGATCGACTTTGGGCAGACGCGTGTCTGGATTGGCGACGAACGAATCCGGGTAAACGTCTTTGTCGCCACGCTGAGCTATTCCCGACGCATCCATATACGTGCTTCACTGCGAGAGGGACAGACCGACTGGTTCGAGGGCATGGAAGGCGCGTTTCTTCGGTTCGGCGGCGTTCCCAGTGAGGTTCTACTGGATAATGCGAAGGCGCTTGTCGAGCATCACGACGCGGTTAGCCGGGAGGTTCGCTTCAATGCACGGCTATGGGCATTTGCGCGTTACTGGGGCTTCGTGCCACGCGCTTGCGCTCCATACCGGGCCCGGACAAAGGGAAAGGACGAGCGCGGGGTCGGCTACGTCAAGAAGAACGCCATCGCAGGTCGCCGGTTTGAGAGCTGGGCCTCGTTCGAGGCACATTTGGATCGTTGGATACGTGAGGTCGCCGATCAGCGCGACCACGGCACGACTGGTGAACCTCCAATTGAGCGCTTCGCTGGCGAGGCCGATGCCCTTCGGCCGCTGTCAGGCCGTGCACCGTTTGGACAGCTGCGCGATCTCGTGCGCAAAGTGCAGGCGGACTGCGCCATCGATCTCGACACGAACAGTTATTCCGTACCCTGGCGTCTCATCGGCGAAAGCGTCCAGGTCGTTGTGCTGGCGGGTCGTGTCATCGTCCGCCACGCCGGCCATGTCGTAGCTGATCATGCTCTCTGCCAGGGACGGCGACAACGGATCGTGGACCGGGCCCACTTTGTCGGCGTTGCGGGTATCGAAGGGTTGGTTCGTTCCGCTCCAGTCGAGACGACGCCAGCAGCCCTGCTGCGACCGCTTGCGGAATACGAGGCTGTGGTTGGAGGTGGCTGGTGATGACAGCCGTGGATAATGATTTACTCATCGCGACGCTCGATCGCCTGAAGCTGACGGCAATCCGTGATCAACTCGACAGCCTGCTGGATGAGGCCGCCCGCTCGAAAATGACTCTGCGCGAGGCACTGGCGTTCTTGGTGTCGCGCGAGATTGCCCGGCGCGACGAGCGGCGTATCTCCATGTCGAGCAAACTGGCGCAGTTCCCCTTCGTACGTGAACTCGACGGCTTTGACTTCGAGGCACAGCCATCGGTGGATCGAGGACAGATCAGAGAGTTGGCGACCTGCCGATGGATCGCTCACGGCGATACCGTCCTATTCCTGGGGCCACCCGGAACAGGGAAAACTCATCTTGCCGTCAGTCTCGGCCGCGAAGCGATCCGCCAAAATTACAATGTCCAGTTCGTGACGGCAGCCACGCTTGTCGCCATGTTGGCCAAGGCTCACAACGACGGAACCCTCGACAAGCAGTTAACGACCCTGTCACGGCCAAAATTGCTCATCATCGACGAACTCGGATATCTGCCCTTCGAAGCGAACGCGGCTCACTTGTTCTTCCAACTGGTCTCTCGCCGCTACGAGAAGGGATCGATCCTGATTACCTCAAATCGATCAGTCGGAGAGTGGGGGAGCGTCTTCGGAGACCCTGTCGTCGCCACCGCGATATTGGACCGCCTGCTGCACCATTCGACAGTGATCACCATCCGAGGTGATAGCTACAGGCTTCGCGAAAAGCGCCGTTCCGGCCTTCTGCAGAAGGCCGGAACGGCGCTCGAGACAAACGAAACAGCAAATCAATGAAGGGGGTCAGTTCTTCGTTTCGTCTACGGGGTCAAATCTTCACTTCGCTTGACAATAGAAGCAGCGTTTGATCGATTTAACGTCGGCATCCAATCCTAGATTTGCTTCTGGGATGGCGAGTTTGATTATCGCTCGGTTGGACCGAGCTGTTTATTAGCGATATTCGCCCGTATTTTACTCTGCGATTAGTCTATCACGGCCGTCAACTGACAATCGACACGGTTTTTTCGGTTGTGTTTGCAAGCAGACCCGACCGGCCGAGTTCCTCGCCGATACCGCTGGTTTTGCGGCCGAGCCACGGCAAGGCCGGATGCGGCGGCCCCCAAGCATTGACCCAAACCGAGCCCGAGCGGAGCTTCCGAATATAGTGATTGGCCGTTGCCAGATCGCGCGTCCAGACTACCGACGTCAGTCCATAGTCGGTCTCATTGGCAAGGTGAAGTGCTTCGTCGTCGTCGGCGAAGGGGATGATGGTGCCGACGGGGCCGAAAATCTCCTCCCGCGCGATCGTCATGTCGTTGCTGCCGCTGAAGATCGTCGGCCTGAAAAAAAATCCGGGGCGATCTAGCCGCGTGCCGCCGGTGAGAAGCGTCGCGCCTTCCGATTGACCCTTCGCCACATAACCGCTCACGCGCTCCAGCTGCCGCGCACTGATCAGCGAGCCCATCTGGGTGTCGGACGCGAACGGGTCACCCACCACGATGGACGCTGCTGCGGCGACCAGCCGTTCGGTGAATTCGCCGACGACGGATCGATGAACGAACAGGCGGCTACCGGAGGCACAGGTCTGCCCTTGGTTGGCGAAAAAGGAAATGGCCGCGCCCCCTATCGCCATCTCGAGATCGGCGTCTGCACGGACGATCTGGGGCGATTTGCCGCCCAGTTCAAGAGCTACTTTCTTTAACGATTGCCCGGCGATGGCTGCGATCCGCCGCCCGACCTCCGGGCTCCCCGTAAACGAGATCTTGTCGATGCCAGGATGCCTGACGAGCGCATCGCCGGCGATAGCGCCTGTCCCGGTAACCAGGTTGACGACACCGCCCGGGAAGCCGGCTTCCTCGATCAGCTCGATCAGGCGTATGGTAGAAAGAGAGGCATCTTCAGCAGGCTTGATGATCACCGTGTTGCCGACGGCGAGCGCGGCTGCCAGCTTCCACGACGCGATCATGGTGGGGGCGTTCCACGGGGTTATCGCAGCCACCACGCCGATCGGCTGGCGGAGCGTGTACGAATAGCGCGAGCGTCCATTGAAGTCTGGCAGGTCGAAGGTTTGTCCGGTGATCTTATCCGCCCAGCCAGCAAAGTGCCGGAAGGTATCGGCTGCGAGCGGTATTTCGATCTGAAACGGCTCGAAAAAAGGCCGCCCGATATCGGCAGCCTCGAGATAGGCGAGATGTTCGCGGTTCGCCTCGATTAGGTCTGCGAGCCGCCAGAGCAGCTTGCATCGGTCCGTGCCGGAAAGGCGCGACCATTCTCCGCTGTCGAACTGGTTGCGCGCCGCATTAACGGCGGCTCCAACATCCGCCGCAGTCGCCAGGCTAAGCATGCCGAGCGGCTGCTCTGTGCTCGGATTGATGGCGACTAGCGTGGCCCCATCGGACGATGGCTCCCATCTACCTCCTATGTAGAGCTCGCCGCGTGGAATGCGCCTGGCTGCTTCGTTTCGCTCGCTCATGATGTACTCTCTCCCTGCGGGGCCCTATCCGCTGAGTGCTTGGTTTCGTTAACCGAGGTACCGGTGGCGCCGACAAGCACCTGGCTTATCGCTCGGATTTCCGGATCCCAGCCGGCCCTCGCCTCGGCTCGCTGCCCCTGCTGCACTTTGAAGTGCCTGATAGGTAGCCGCTCCAGCCGGGTAGGTTATCTGGTGGATTCTTCCGAAGGCCAGCGAACAACCTTGTCTCCGAAGCTATAGGAGACCGGCGGCCGGCGGTTGAAATACAGGACATGTGTGGTACCCACCCGCGACATTGTCGCGTCCAGCCTGGGGCGCGGCGCCGCAGAAAAGCTCATCCGGAATGACCGAGTTAGGCCGCTTATTTTCTCTGCGATCTGACTCATCCCCAAGTCTTTCCTTATGTGGTTTCTCAGTCGGCGGCCATTCTCCAGGTGTCTCTCTCCGTACGCAGTTACGGCGGTCGATAATCGGACATCCTTCGGTCGATAGTCGACACAATATGGGGACTGTTTGGATTGGTCAAGCCAATCGATGACAAACTTGTCACTTTGCCGAGTCCAGATGTTTGCGCAACCTGGGAGAGCGGAGTTTTGTCTTTATATATTTGTTATATAAGGATAATTTCTGAGGCGGTGGCGCCCGGCAAATAACCTTCCGACCTCGCTTGACGCACGGACGCGCCTCCTGTAGCGTCAAATAGCGGACACATTGGTTCGATTATCGTGCATGATGAGATGCGATATTTGAAAGGGAATGGAGATGTTGGCGTCGCAATTCGCGAGACGGTGCGTCAAAATATACGCCGAGGTCAACGGATGCGACTGACCGATCATTCGAATTGGGGCCTGATGAAAGTCTGGCGCGCGTGGACGCCCGGAAAGGCCTTTGATGGGCTTGGCCACGATCAGAAATGCTCTTCATCTCAACCTCAACAAGCGCTGAGGTGCCTTCGGATTAGACACAGGGGTTAACAAGAGGAGAAAAGTCATGCAAAAAAAAGAAGCCGCAAAAGCAAGCTGGCCGCAGATTGGAGACATTCTGCAGAACCATTCCGGCGGAAGGCAGGATCCAACGGATGAACTCATCGACAAACACATTGCACTTACTCTCGCCGCCGGTTCGACTCTCGATCTGACCTTCCGCAGCGGGGCGATCCTGTCTTGGCGCGATAGCGGTGATGGCGGGCATGCTTCGCAGCCCTACCAAGCCTTTCTCGTACGCCCGGGGCAATACTTCGTAGACTATGTCCGGGTGGACGATGACTCCCAGTCGGTTAGCCTCTGGTTGGATCTCTCACTCGGAAAGGCGATGGTCATCAAAGGATCGGTCGTCAATCGGGAGGCCGATGGAGAAAATCTTGTATCACGCGTGGAAAAGACAGGGTCGCAGAGTGTCCCAACCATTACTTACCAGTCAGCGTCGATAAATGGCGCGCCGCTGCCGACTTTTGCCAGAACGTCCCGTCTTTCCGGCAAGTATTTGCGTTTCGTTTACAGCGACACACACGTTTACGACCATTTCTACATCAACGACAAGTTCTACTTCTGGTACTGCTGGCATGGTCCTGACGCCGGCATCGGTGACTATGACGAGGCCGACTATTTCGAACTCGACGACGATCTGTACCTGATGTGCTGGCGCGAAAAGTTCGTGCCGTGCCTGGCCGTGACGGTGGAGGACCATCGCGCGATGCGAACCATCGGCAAAGTCTACGGCGCGGATTCCCATACGTGGAAAACCGGCAACAGCACGGTTGGCGCAGCCATTAGTGTCATCACTGATATTCCGGCAGCTGCCCTTCCGCAAACGTTCTGAATGGCCCCTTAGCTGCGATGAGGCTGAAGAGGGCAATACGCAACTGAGCGGATCTATTACGACGAAGCGCTACCGAATCTACAACAACGGGGAAGCGCTCTAACCGGAGCAAGGGAGAACTGAAATGCTGAACAAACTAACTTTCACAATCTTCTCGAGTGCATTTCTCGCGGCGTCCGTCGCAGCGCATGCGCGCGACTTGACGGTCGTGTCTGCCGGCGGCATCTTTCAGGATGCGCAGCGGCAGGTCTACTTCGACCCGTTTCGCAAGCAAGCTGACATTCCGCTTGCGGAAGACAGTTGGGACGGCGGAATCGGCGTCCTACGCTCGAAGGTCGGTTCCGGCGACGCAAACAACTGGGATGTCGTTGAGGTAGAGTCCGAGGAGGAAGCGCTCGGCTGCGAGGAAGGCCTATTCGAAACCATGGACCCTGCTCTCATCGGCGGCCTCGACCGTTACATACCCGGGTCGGTGACCGAATGCGGTGTTCCGGCCAACATCTTCAGCATCGTGCTCGCTTATGACGGCGCATCCATCAAGGCCGGACCGAAGACCTGGGCGGATGTGTTCGACACAACCAAGTTTCCGGGCAAGCGCGCGTTCCGCAGCGGCCCGAAAATGAACCTTGAATTCGCGCTGATAGCCGATGGCGTTGCGCCGTCGGAGGTCTACAAGGTTCTGTCGACGCCGGCGGGCGTGGACCGTGCCTTCGCTAAGCTTGACACCATCAAGAAGGATATCGTCTGGTGGACCGCCGGCAATCAGCCGATGCAGCTTCTCGGCTCGGGCGAAGTTGCCATGACTACGTCCTACAACGGTCGCATAGGCGCCGCAAATCGCGACAACAAGCGCGATTTCCGCATCATGTGGGCCGGCAACATTCTCAATGTCGACAGTTGGGTCATCTTGAAGGGTACGCCCAACAAGGACCAGGCCACCAAACTCGTCGAATTCCTCGGCCGTCCGGACAGGCAAGTGGAATGGCCGGCGAAGCTTGGCTACGGCGTCGGCAGTATTGAGGCGCAGCAAAAGCTTCCAGCGGTTCTCGCGGCCACTCTACCGACCGCGCCAGAACACTTGGCGGTGGGCTTGAAGCTCGATGCCAACTACTGGATTGACAACATCGACGCGCTCAACACTCGCTTTGCGACGTGGGCGGCCCAATAGGTCATACAGGCAGGTTGCGGATCGCTCGGGTCCGCTGCCTTCCTGACTGGCGTGTCACATTTTTTTCTCTTCTTCCAGTACAGTCGCTTAGACTGCCACCATGCGCCGTCTTTAGGCATGTTTCAGCTTCCACCCCCGGTGGATGTGCGGCTTTCGGATTGACGGGACAACGATTCCGGCAAGTCCCGAACAGTCGTTTCGCTAAATAGCGAGCAGTCTCGCGGGATCGTCTTTCGTTCGCCTGGTTGATTCATTGGCTATTGATTTCGGCGTTTCGCGCTTCGATCACTGCGCAACGGGGAATTCAGCGGTGTTCAGAGTAGATTTCCGGCAGTAGCGCTCTTCGAGATTTGCAGGAGATCGAGCCGCTGCTGATCGCTGAGCGTGAGTTCCCGGGTGATAGAGGGTTATCAAGTGAACACGCGCGAACTGGGCGACTAATCGGAAAAGCCGCCCATCGAGGCGCGACAGCGCCAACCCCTCGAAGAGAAGAGGCATGCGGACATAGAGAACGGAACAATCGAGGGGGCACACTTGCCGTCCGATGGTCAAGCCAGCTGAGTTTTGCCCGTTCCCGTTTGCCCGTCATGATCTATGCAAAGGTGATGGGACCGGAAAAGCCTTACTTCGCCGGTCACCGGAACAAGCGGATCGATTGCGTTACTTCTTGATAGCTTCGATATCAATATCGAGTGACAGGTCGGGGCCAAGCCCGAAATCTGTCAGCTTATTGATGCCGAAATCCAGGCCGCTGAATTTTCCGGTCGCCGAAAATCCGGTCTTTATGGTGTTGGCATCCCACGGCAACGGTGATTCCGCATTCCAGATTACATCCAGCACTACGGGCTTGACGGTGCCGGCCAGCGACAGGCCACCCGTCACTTTGGCAGTCTTGTCGCCAGTCTTTTCGACGGCGGTGCTGGTGAATGTAATCTCGGGAAATTCCGCGACATTGAGGAAGTCAGGGCTCTTCAGGTCGGAATTTCGCTGTTCAAAATTGGTGTCGATGCTATTGGCATCAATCTTCAGGAAGATGTTGCTCTTGGCGACATCATTCTTGTCGAAAGCGATGGTGCCGCTCACAGCTTTGAATGTGCCATGGGCGTTGGACCAGCCTGCATGATTGGTCTTGAACGAAACCCAGGCGTGGGTCGGGTCGATTTCGTAGATGTCGGCGGCAAAGGCCGCCTGTGCGTTGAGTCCACTAAAAAGGACCGCAGCGAAGGCTACTTGCTTCATATTCTCTCTCCTCTCATGTGCCCCGATGGGCAGGACCTAGGTGGCCGTCATCCGTCAAAAAGCGTGGCGGCGATGGCAATTGAAATGATTGCGGGTAGGGCCGCGAGCAGGCCGGCGGCAAAGGGGCGCAGGACCCGAGGAACGCGGCCGAGGCCAGCGCCCCGAACGAGAAAATACGCGACAGCCAGCGGCAAGACTGCCAGCACCAGGGCGATGGGCGATGCCTTCGGGGTGAAGAGCGCCGTCATTATCACATGCACCGAGATGACAAAGCCAAAGGCCAGTCCTTCGGCACCACGCAGTGCTAGCGCGTCGTCATTGCCCATCAGATAGCGGACATAGCCAACCAGCAACCAACCACCAGTGAGCGCCGCCAGGGCCCCGTCGATCTGCGCCATGCCTACAAAAGCACCAAAAGCAGCGTTAAGTGCAGCCGCTAGCGAGACAGCAAGTAAGGCCACCGCTAAGCAAGATTCTCCACCCGGCCGGCCGGCCCGCGGTCTGGCGACGACTGCTCCGAGCGCGACCGATGCAATCAAAAGGATGACGATGGCGGCACCGGCCTTGGTCGGATCGGCCATCATCACGTTCTTTCCGAGAAGCCAGGTCGAGCCGCCGAGCACGACGACCGTCAGTACTGTGCTCATGTGGATTTTCAACGGTCGCCGCACCTTGGCCTGCAACCCGAAGATCAAGGCGCCGCCGAGAAGGATCAGGGGGAGCTTGTGCTTTGCGGAAATCGGCGGCAGGGCCGGCATCCCTTCAAGCAGGACATGGATCGCCACGGCCGCCAGCGGGATCAGGAGCGCGATCTGCAGCCTGCGTTGGCCGGGAATGATGATTGCGAAGGCTGCAATGAAGGTTCCAAAGAGGAAGGGTACGACGACCGTCGTCAATAGGATTTGCAGCAGCATGATTGTTTCTCAATTGGAAGGCCACGTCACCCCCTTCGCAATGCCCAGTCGCCAATTTACTTAACATGGTAACAAAATCGGTCGAGTCACATTGCTGTTACTCGGCGGCGGAAGGGTTGACTAGCCTCAGAAAGAATCGCGCGGAGCGGCTATAACGCCGACTCGTGTCCGGACTTGCCCGTGATTCCGCTTCGCCGCCCCCGATTTCTTTAGGTTAACTGGATCGATGACCTGTGCATCGGAACTAAGACAGATGACAGCGCCTTTCGGTCAAGTTGTACGCAATGCGCGTACAGCCTGATGTGGTTTCAGGACGGACCAGGCTCGTGCCGTTGCTTCTCTCTCTCTCTCTCTCCAGGTAGCTTACCCCAAATCGCGTCGCAAACATGCGGGGTGTGTAGATTGGTGATCTTCTTCCACCGTTCCGCTTGTTGGTAGCCCATTGCGCAGCGAGCCATTCGAGATAGGGCACCGCAACAAACTTTCTCTTGGCCGGAAGGCGTCGTTGCGGTGCCCTATCTCGAATGGCTTGACGCCCCTTACACCGAGTGTCTTGCAAATTTGCCGTATCGATTCGCGGACGGAGACACTGTGATCAGCAAGGGCGGCTTTTGCCGATCATGCGGTCTGTCAAGCCGCGCGCCGGCCGCCGCCGTCAAAGAGGTGCACATTGGTCACCATCGGCCTTAGGCGGATGATTTCGCCCGGAGAAAGAGGGATCCGTTCGCGAAAAAGCGCGGTTACGTTCTGCGTGCCAATAGTTCCGATTACCTGGGTTTCGGAACCCATCGGCTCAATGACGGAGACTGTGAATGGAACCCCATCGGGATCTACCTTCAGATGTTCGGGGCGCACGCCGTAAGTGACCGCCGTCCGAGACCCTGCTCCGTAGGGAAGAATGATGCCGTCAGAGGTCCTAAACCCGTTCTCTGTCAGTTCACCCCTTACGAAATTCATTGCCGGGCTTCCCATGAAACCCGCGACAAATTCATTGGCGGGATTGTCGTACAGTTCAAGTGGGGTACCGATTTGCTCAACTACGCCGTCACGCAGAACGACGATCCGGTCAGCCATCGTCATGGCTTCGACCTGGTCGTGCGTTACGTACACCGTAGTCGTCTTGAGCCTCTGGTGTAGTTGCTTAATTTCCGCGCGCATTTGCACGCGCAGTTTGGCATCGAGATTAGATAGAGGCTCATCGAATAGAAAGACCGAGGGATCTCGAACGATAGCCCGCCCCATGGCCACGCGTTGCCGCTGTCCTCCAGAAAGTTGGCGAGGATAGCGCCCCAGAAGAGCGCCCAGCCCGAGAATTTCGGCAGCACGTCGAATGCGAGTCTCGATCTCGGTCTTCGGCATCCTGCGCAGTTTCAGAGCGAACCCCATATTTTGCTCAACAGTCATATGAGGGTAGAGGGCATAGTTCTGAAAAACCATGGCGATGTCACGCTCCTTGGCGGGAAGCTCGCTAACAACGCGATCGCCGATCACCACGTCGCCGCCACTGATTTCTTCCAGGCCCGCAATCATACGCAAAAGCGTGGACTTCCCGCAGCCCGACGGACCCACAAGCACAACAAACTCTCCATCTTCAATCGAAACGGAGATGTTCTTCAGTGCGTGGAAGTTGCCGTAGTACTTTTCCGCGTGTTTGATTTCGAGATTTGCCATAGGTCAGCTTTCGTTGGATGATGTTTGAGAGGCGCGATTACTGTGAGGTCGGAACATAGAGGACCTCGAACAGCTCCAATTCAGGTAACTCGATCAGCATGTGATCTTCTTCAAACCGCGTGCTCGGTGTGGTGCGCGATTTCAAAAGCTTGGGGGTGCCCGTGCCGTTGCGGACACGGATGGTCGCACCCGAGACAGGAATATGCGGCCCGAACGACTTGCGGCGCGCACCGGTCTGATTGATGAGGTGAATGACCACACCGGTATCAATTCGACCAATCGTCATCTCGACCTGTTCAGGCAAATCAGCCGTTACATCGGTCTCGATGAGGTCATCGATTATACGTAGGAAATAATCTCTCACCGACGCTGCCCCGAATTCATGATAAGTGCGTCCTATCGCCCAGGGGAACTGCAAGACCGATCCCGCGGGGTGCGATAGGCGAACCGCTCCTGGTTCGTCGCTGCTTATGTGACCGTAGCACTTCTCGGGTGGGCCGTAGGGTGCCTGGGGAAGCAGGTTTCCCAGCTTCTTGCCGGTGGGCTTCCAAATGTATCTGGCGTAGCTGCCGAAGACTGGCAAAATTTGCCCGTCATACCTAAACTTTCTGCTGTCGAGCTGCGGCGTCTCCGCAACATACGTTGCCCACAAATCCATCCCCGATTTCGGGGCTTCGATCCGCATCACCGAAGGTGCCGTGGCAAGTTCGACGCTGCCGTCTTGCGTCACGCCACTGTTTGCGGTCAGGACCAAGTTGCCGCCAGCGGCGACGTAGGTGTCCAGGCAATCTGCCGTACCCGTTCCGATGTCGCGAATGTCTGGTAAAACGACAAGGGTGTAGCGAGCCAAATTACCTGCTTTTGCCATTCGCTGGATGAACTCGGCGCCGACCACGTCGAACGGGATATGCTTCTCTTTAAGCGCGTTATAGATCCCACGGTATTCGGAGACCGCTTCCCCGTAGTCGGCGTCTGCCCTGCGCAAGGGGTCGGGCCGGACCAGCGCTACGCGTGAGCTGGGACGGTAGGCAGCATATATATCGCGGTTCGACTGAAAAAAGTGCTGGATCTCGCTCGCTTGCGGCAAATTTGGGTAAGGTATTCGACCTGGCGAACCCATCAAATAGGTTGAAGGATTGCCTCCGCGTGCGAGCGCCTGCAACAGGTATTGTGCGAAGTGCTCAGGCTGCTCTCCGGCCATTCTGTAGGGCATATCTACGAAGCATGTCGAATTGACCAGGACTGCCGACTCCGGTATTCCTGTCCGATAAACGCTCACTGCTTCGGATGTGGCATGATGCCAAAGCTCACGTCCCAAGGCATTATTTGCCTCATAGTAGATAAGAGGCGACTCGCGACTCATGATCAGCCCGACATCAGGGTATTTCTCGTCGAGATGTCTCGCTATCTTATCGACAAGATCCTGGAGTGTCTTAGCCGCGAAACGCAGCCAGACGGAATAGTTGCCGTGTTGAGGGCCGTCAGGAAGCTCCGCATCATCGGTATAGCTCGCAAAAGCGGTTTTGCACCTCTCGCAGTGACAGACGCCGTGATATACGCGACTATAGTCGACCTCCGAGAACTTAAACCAATTAATGAAGAAGCCTTTGACGGGGTAGCGTGAGACGACCTCGTCGATGATATCCAAGGAGCGCTCCTGATAATAGTCTCCGCAGGGGCACGTGCTATAGAGCGTATTGTAGACCTGATATTGACCCTTCGGGGATTGAAAAAGCCATTCAGGATGTTCCCTTGCAATCCGCGCGGAGACTTTCGAGAAATCCATTCTCGCAAGAATCCTGATATTCCTCTTTTGCGCTGCCTCGCATGCGTCGCCGACAAGATCGCCCGAGGGCCGGTCGGCGAGGAAAGGCACTCGTGCCTGGAACGGAAGATCTGTCGGATAAAAAGATTCGATGCCGCCGACGTTCAGAAGCCAGGTGTCTGCTCCTTGGGCTTCGATGAAATCGAGAGCGTGATCGACGCTCATTGTTGCATCAATTTCCTGAAGGTTCGTCTGGATGTTCGAAAACGGCCGACTCCACCATTTCTGCCGTGCAGGCATGTCCGTTTTGGCAGTATTCTCAAGCATACGTTTTTCCCAGTCTGAACACTGATGCGACGTTGCATCAGGCGGCGCTAAGGCAACATGTCCATGCCCGCAGCGGGCATGGACATCGAGTTTTTTTGCTTCACGCTCTCTTCAAAATTGAGTTCGCCTGAGTGATGAACTCCTGAGCGGCATCTTTGACCGAGGACGACCCGAAGCCGACGCTTTCGTTGATGCGGCGCATCAAGTCCGTCATCGCGCGTTGAGCTCGGTGCGTTTGGGGTTCCTTGTTCGCTTTGGGCAAGGCCTCCTGGCTGTATTGCAAGACCTTTTGGTCAGCAGAACTCAGATTTTGCAGTTTGAGAACAGTTTCCAACGCCGGCCGGGATGCAGGAGGCCCGCTCACCAAACCAAGAATCTTGGCCGATTCCGGATCAGTTACAAACCAGTCGATGAGTTTTGCGGCAGCTTCCTTGTTCTGGCTACGTGCGTTGATCGTAAGTGAGCTAGATGGACGTGGATAATATCCTGGTCCAGTATCCTTGCTCGGGCACACCGGCGTCATGAGGTTGAGCTCGTCCTTGGTCAAAGCCTGGAAACCGCCCGCCAAGTCTTGCGAAGTGATACGCGCAAAAACTGCAGTACCACGAACAAGGGGAGCGTTTGGCCATTCCGTACCCGAAAATTGAGCTTGAAGGTCTGCCGGAACTGCTGCGCCGGTCTTGCGCATTTGGTCCCAAATCTCAAGCCAAGCAGCGACGTCATCAGCCTTCACTGCGAGTTGCTCCCCATTGTAAATCTGCCGCCCTTGAGCGACGAGATACATCTGGAAGTCTTCAATCCTCGACGCCATGTCGTGGCTACCGTAGATTTTCTTGTCAGCCTTGTTAATCTCGGCGCAAAACTTCGCGTATTCTGCAAAGGTGAATTTTTCAGGCAGGGAGCCCATCTTCAGTCGCTCGAGAGCGGTCTTGTTGTAGCAAAGGGCCTGGATGCTCACGGCGATCGGTATGCCAAAGAGCTTCCCGTCTCGGTGGCCGAGCTGAAGAACCGGCTCATCGAACAGATTTGTCCGCAGAAGGTGAGGGGCGTAGCCTTGCAGAGGCTCGATGGCACCCCGCTTCGCATACTGGCCGAAGTCGTCGTAACCCATGGTAATTACGTCGGGCGCGTTACCGCCCGCAACCATCGCAGCGATCTTGTCAGGCCAGCTGTCGCTGGGAACGCCTTCATAGACGACCTTTACCTGCGGATTGAGTTCTGCGTAACGTGCAACGGCTCGCCCTCGGATCGCGAGTTTCTCGGCATTGCCGAAGATGCCGAAGCGAACCGTTTCGCCGGCTCCAAACGACCGAATTGGTCCCATCGTGGCCAACGCGATGCCGCCAGCGCCGGCGGCAAGCAGCCGGCGTCGATTTATGGGCATGGCGAGAGAAGCAGATTTAATGTTCATGATATTCCTCCTCCTTTTGGAATACTTCGTGGTTGTAGAGCTGACCTATTCGTCAGTGCAGTCGATTATCCCTTCAGTCCGGATGTGCTGATGCCCTCAACCAGACGACGCTGGAAGAAAAGGAAAACGACGAATACCGGAATCATGCTGAGAACCGACATCGCGAGCAACTGACCATAGGATCCTCCTGACGAGTCGACCAATGAACGCAGGCCTACTGGGACCGTGAGGATCTCCGGCGATGTCAGGTAGATCAGTTGCGAGAAGAAGTCGTTGTACGTCCAGATGAACGTAAAGATGGTGGTGGTGATGATCGCCGGCTGCATCAACGGAAAGATGATGCTTATGAAAATTCTAAAGGTGCTGCAGCCATCGACCCTCGCGGCTTCATCCAGTTCCTTGGGAATCTTTCGAATAAACTGAACCATGAGGAAGATGAAGAATGCGTCCGTCGCCAGAAACTTAGGGACGATCAGAGGCAGATAGGTGTTCACCCAGTCGAGGTTCACGAATAGGACGTATTGGGGTATGAGCAAAACGTGAGACGGAAGCATCAACGTCAACAGCATGATGCCGAAAAGCGCTCGCTTCATCGGAAATTCGAGACGTGCGAACGCGAATGCCGTGAGCGAGCAAGCCAGCACGTTGCCGATCACAGATCCAAGGCAGATAATGAACGAGTTGATGAAATACCGAGTGAAAGATGGGTTTGTTGCCGTCCAACCGTCCACAAAGTTCGAGAAATTTAACGTGCTAGGGAGAGCCAGGGACCTTGAGAAAATCTCCTGGTCCGTGCGGAAGGACCCGAGGACCATCCACAACAGCGGATAGATCATCAGCGTGGCGCCGGCGATCAAAATTACGTAGGTTGCAACGCGTGAGGCGTTGAATCGTGCGGGACGCAGTGCTCGGTCCGAGATGCTCACCGCTTCATCAGCTATGGTCATTAGTTTTTGTCTCCGTAGAAGACCCATCGGCTGGATGCGAAGAAGTTCAAGGCCGTGAACGCGCCTATGATAAGCAGCAATATCCAGCCCATCGCCGAGGCGTACCCCATCCGGAAGTTCATGAAGCCTTCCTGGTAGAGATATAGCGTGTAGAAGAGGGTAGAATCTGCCGGTCCGCCGCTTCCGCCGCTGACGATGTAGGCCGAGGTGAAGGCTTGGAAGGAGTTGATAATTCCAAGCACCAAGTTAAAGAAGATAACGGGTGTCAGAAGAGGAAAAGTTACATTCCGGAACTTCTGCAGTGGACCTGCTCCGTCGACCTCGGCAGCTTCATACAACTCCTTTGGAACTTGCTGAAGCCCGGCAAGAAAGATCACCATTGCTGAACCGAACTGCCATACATGCAGTAGGATCAGTGTGTAGAGCGAGTAGCGGGGATCAGAAATCCAGTTTGCAGGCTCTATTCCCACCAGCGCAACCAGATCGTTGATGGCGCCTTCGCGGCCGAAAAGTTGCCGCCACATGACTGCTACGGCAACGCTTCCGCCCAGGAGCGAGGGAAGATAATAAACGGAGCGAAACAATCCCAGTGCCGCGACCTTTTGGTTCATGAGAACAGCAATCAGCAACGCGAATACGAGATTGAGCGGGACCCCGATCAAAACATAGGTAAATGTCACGCGCAGAGCTCTGAGATATCGAGGGTCGCTCGTAAAGAGTTCGACGTAGTTCTCAATCCCAATCCAGGCAGGCGCTTGCAGGAGATCAAAGTTGGTGAATGACAGATACAATGATGCGAGCAACGGGCCCGCTGTGAAGATTAGTACTCCGCCAAACCACGGAAGCAAAAACAAGAACGCCTCAATCGCTTGCCTGCGGCGTTCCCGTCTTCGCATGGGGGTAGTTGAATTCACGATAATAGCCTCCGGCTCCTCCCGCTCGCCTTTGAAGCGTGCATCCGGGTAGGTGAAAAGATCGATTTTCTGGCGCTTTGAGCTCAGGTCCGTCGCAGACTACAAATGTCAACTAATGACAACTTTGTCAATCTTGTTTTTTTCTGTTTAGCCCTGCGTGGGAATCTGAGGCTTTTGAGGCGGTTTGTAATGATTTGTATTATGCGCCCTAACCTTCGTCAGCTTTGAAAGCAGCGATTGCCGCCATGTTGACGATGTCGCTGTCCTTCGCACCCATCGAGGTGATCTGCACCGACTTGTCGAGACCGACAAGCAGCGGGCCGATCACTGTCGAAGCGCCGAGTTCCTGCAACATGCGGGTCGAGATCGAGGCGGAATGGATCGCCGGCATGACCAGCACGTTGGCTGTGCCCGAGAGCCGGCAGAACGGATATTGCTCCATCCGGTGTGAGTTGAGCGCCACGTCCGCGCCCATTTCGCCGTCATATTCGAAATCCACGCGGCGCTGATCGAGGATCTTGACCGCCTCGCGAACCCGCTCCGACCGTTCGCCGATCGGCTGGCCGAACGTCGAATAGGCAACGAGTGCGACACGCGGCTCATACCCCATCCGCTTTGCGACGCGGGCGGCTTCGACCGCGATGTCGGCGAGATCCTCGGCGTTCGGCATGTCGTGGACGGCGGTGTCGGCGACAAAAATCGTCCGGCCGCGGGCGATCACCAGCGATACGCCGATTATCTTGTGCCCCGGCTTCGGATCGATGCAGCGGCGGACGTCCTGGAGCGCCGTCGCATAATTGCGGGTCGTGCCGGTCACCATCGCATCCGCGTCGCCGATGGCGACCATGGTCGCGGCGAAATGGTTGCGGTCGTTATGGATAAGGCGCTGGACATCGCGATGGAGGAAGCCTTCGCGCTGCAGACGCGCATAGAGGTGGTCGATATAGGCATCGACACGATTGGAGAGGCGTGCATTGACGACCTCGATGCCGGGACGGTCGAGATCGATGCCGGCCTTTTCCGCCGTCGCGCGGATGACGTCGTCACGCCCGAGAAGGATGGCAGTGCCGAGCTTCTGGTTGGTGAAGGAAATCGCCGCACGCATGACCTGTTCTTCTTCGGCCTCGGCAAAGACGACGCGTTTCGGGAAGCGGCGGACGCGCTCGTAGATGCCTTGTGTGGTCGCGGCGATCGGATCGCGGCGGGCGGAGAGCTCTGAGGCGTAGGCGGCAAGGTCGGCGATGTTCTTGCGGGCGACGCCGCTTTCCATCGCCGCTTCGGCAACGGCGACCGGGATCGCCGAGATGAGGCGCGGATCGAACGGGACCGGGATGATGTATTGCGCGCCGAAACGGGGGCGGTTGCCCTGGTAGGCGGCGGCAACATCGTCCGGCACGTCTTCGCGGGCGAGATTGGCGAGCGCGTTGACGGCGGCGATCTTCATCGCGTCGTTGATCTGGCTGGCCCGCACATCGAGCGCGCCACGGAAGATATAGGGGAAGCCGAGCACGTTGTTGACCTGGTTCGGATAGTCCGATCGGCCGGTCGCCATGATTGCGTCGTCGCGGATGCGGGCGACTTCTTCCGGCGTGATTTCCGGATCGGGGTTGGCCATCGCGAAAATGATCGGCCTTTCGGCCATGGAGCGGATCATCTCTTCGGTAAAGGCGCCCTTCTGGGAAAGGCCTAACACGACATCCGCGTCCTTCATGGCCTCGGCGAGGGTCCGCTTGGTCGTGTTCACCGCATGGGCGGACTTCCACTGGTTCATGCCTTCGGTGCGGCCCTGATAGATGACGCCCTTGGTGTCGCAGAGAATGACATTTTCCGAATTGAAGCCCATCGCCTTGATGAGTTCGACGCAGGCGATTGCCGCAGCACCAGCGCCGTTGCAGACGAGCTTGGTGGTCTTGAGATCCCGGCCGGTCAGTTCCAGCGCATTGATCAGGCCGGCGGCGGCGATGATTGCAGTGCCGTGCTGGTCGTCATGGAAGACCGGGATATCCATCAGCTCGCGCAGGCGGCTCTCGATGATGAAACACTCGGGCGCCTTGATGTCCTCGAGATTGATGCCGCCGAAAGAGGGGCCGAGGAACCGCACGCAGTTGATGAACTCGTCGACATTTTCCGTATCGACTTCAAGGTCGATGGAATCGACGTCGGCGAAGCGCTTGAACAGCACGGCCTTGCCTTCCATCACCGGCTTCGAGGCAAGCGCTCCGAGATTGCCGAGGCCAAGGATCGCCGTGCCGTTGGAGATGACGGCAACCATGTTGCCGCGCGTCGTGTAGTCATAGGCGGTTGCCGGGTTTGCGGCGATTGCCAGGACAGGCACGGCAACGCCTGGCGAATAAGCGAGCGACAGATCGCGCTGGGTGGCCATCGGCTTGGTGGGATTGATTTCGAGTTTACCCGGGCGGCCTTCCGAATGGAAATCGAGTGCTTCCTGGTCCGTGACAAATGGACCGATACCTGCGCCCCTTTGCTCGTCTATCATTTCAACAACCTTTCTCGTAGCACATGTCGCACCATCGGAATGGTTGTGGTTGAGCCCACGGGTTCTTCACGATTGAAGAGTGGCGACGGAAGAAGACTTACAGGGGAGGGGCAAATGAGCGGGCAGCGCCGTTGCGGTTTTCCACGAGGTGGAAAGGAAAGCTCTATCTTAACCGTCAGCGGCGGCCTTGTTAGCGCAAAGGATGCGTCGTGATGCCACGGTGCTGTCGGAATTGAGCGTGTAGACCCTCGGGACGCCGGTGGCGACCTCCAGCATCGCAACCTGCACATCGGATATTCGCTCGAGAGCCATGATCAAAACTCTCAAGGAATTGCCATGCGCAACAATAAGAACCTTCTCGCCTCGCAGCGTGCGCGGCAGGATCTCCGTAATGAAGTAGGGCAGGACACGCGCCCCGGTGTCGCGCAGGCTTTCTCCACCGGGCGGTGCCACAACATATGATCGATGCCATTTCTCGACCTGCTCTTTACCCCATACCGAGCGGGCCTCTTCTTTTTTTAAACCAGTGAGGTCCCCGTAATCACGCTCGTTTAGTTCCTTGGCTTGAATAACATTGAGCGACGGCTGCCCTACTTCGTTCAGTATGATGTCAAGCGTGTGCTGCGCTCGCTTGAGTTTGGAGGTGAAGGCTATGCTGAAAGACAAGTGTTCGTGCGCTAAAACACGACCGGCCCACCTGGCCTCCAATACCCCTTGGGGCGTCAATCCCGGATCCTTCCATCCTGTAAACATATCGTTGAGATTACCGTCACTCTGGCCATGACGAACAAGGACCAGTATGCGCTCCTGGGGTTGACCTCGTTCGGGGAATCTCCGGTGTCTCATGCAACCTAAGGCGCCATTCAACGAACAAGCACAGCCCGGAAATCGTTTACATTGGTCCCTGTGGGCCCGGTCGAGAATAAATCACCGATTGCGTCGAATGCGGAAAAGCTGTCATTGGCGTCGAGAAGCTTGCGCCCGTCAAACCCGGCGGCCCGCAGCCGGCGCGCGGTCGTTCCATCGGCAAATGCGCCTGCATTAACCCCCGATCCGTCAATCCCATCTGTGTCGGCGGCCAATGCGGAAATCGGGTATCCATCAATCGCTAGTGCAAATGCTAGCGCAAATTCGCTGTTGCGTCCTCCCTTGCCGCCTTTGGCGCGAATGGTGACGGTCGTTTCTCCGCCAGACATGACAACTGCGGGCTTGGGGAATGGACGATCTCGCTGAGCGATCTCGCGGGAGATTGCCGCAAGCACTAGCGCCACCTGCCTGGATTCGCCCTCCACGGAGTCGGAGATAATGTACGGTGTCACCCCCTCTGCTCGGGCGAGTTCGGCGGCGGCTTCCAGCGATACCCCAGCCGACCCGATAACAAAGTGTGTGTGCTGGGCAAATACTGCGTCGCCCGGTTTCGGCGCCTCGGCGGCGGCCGAGTTCAAATGTGCGATCATCGCATCTGGCAGGCTCAACCGGTACTGCTCCAGGACCGCCAGTGCGTCGTGCCGCGTCGTGGCGTCCGGCACTGTTGGACCAGAAGCTACGAAGGCCGGGTTGTCGCCTGGAATGTCAGAGACGATCAAGCTTACAACACGAGCCTTGGTGGCCGCCGCCAACCTCCCGCCCTTGATGGTGGAGAGATGCTTTCTTACCACGTTCATAGCCGAAATTGGGGCTCCGGATGCCAGCAGCATCTCGTTCATTGCAATCTCGTCTTCCAGAGTAAGTCCGGCAGGCGGTGATGGAAGGAGAGCTGAGCCTCCTCCACAGATCAACGCGATCACGAGGTCGTTTTCGGACAGGTTTGAAATTGTCTCGACGAGGCGTCTGGCACCCGCAAGTCCTGCGGTATCCGGGACCGGGTGAGACGCTTCCAGGACCTCGACGGATCGCGTTTTGCAGCCGTAGCCGTAACGGGTTACGACCACTCCGGAAAGTGGTCCGTCCCAGACACTCTCAAGCGCTGCGGCCATCTGCGCCGCCCCTTTTCCGGCACCAATCACAACAGTTCGACCGTTTTTTGGGGGAGCAGGAAGGTGTCTGCGAATACCTGTCAGCGGATCGGCAGCCTTCACCGCGGCTGTAAAAAGGCGGGCTAGGAAATCTCGATCGTCCATGGGGAATAACCTTGGGTATCAGGCATCTGGCGCTGCCTTGCCGCACTGGGATTCCCATACGCTTCATAAAGCGCCGACTGAACCACGGTTGTCGGGATTTCCGCATTGTGGAAAGCCTATGAACAGGCAGCGATTTCAAATCGGCCAGGCGATATCGTTTTTTATAACCGTAGTGAACCTCGGGGTGGTCATGAGTAAGATACAATTTCTCCCCGCACGGACAGCCGTGCTGAATAACCGGCAATCGATTTTGTCCGACTTGCGCTCTCTCGTGCCCCTCACCAGCCTCGTGCATGAAGCACGGGAGCTTGTACCCTTTGAGACCGATGCCTTCGTCTCTTATAAACGCGTCCCGCTTGCAGTCGTGCTGCCTGAAACGACAGCACAAGTAGCTGCCGTACTTAGCTTCTGCCACCGAAGGGGTATCCCTGTTATTCCGCGCGGCGCCGGTACATCGCTTTGCGGAGGGGCGATCCCGCAGGAGGATGCGGTCGTGCTCGGCTTGTCCAAGATGTCGCGCATCCTGGAAGTCGACTACGCCAACCGCACCGCCACCGTGCAGGCCGGCGTCACCAACCTCAACATTTCCGAAGCGGTCGGCATCGACGGCTTTTTCTATGCGCCGGATCCAAGCTCGCAGCTCGCCTGCACCATCGGCGGCAATATCGGCATGAATTCCGGCGGCGCCCACTGTCTGAAATATGGCGTCACCACCAATAACCTGCTCGGCGTGAAGATGGTGCTGGTCGACGGCACGGTGATCGAGCTTGGCGGCAAACATCTGGATGCGGCGGGTTACGACCTGCTCGGCCTCGTCTGCGGTTCGGAAGGCCAGCTCGGCATCGTCACCGAGGCCGTGGTTCGGCTGATCGCCAAGCCGGAAGGCGCTCGTCCCGTCCTGTTCGGCTTCGATACCTCCGAGCATGCAGGCGCCTGCGTCGCCGATATCATCGGTTCCGGCATCATCCCCGTCGCCATTGAATTCATGGACAAGCCGGCGATCGAGATCTGCGAAGCCTTCGCCCATGCGGGTTATCCGCTCGACGTGGAAGCGCTGCTGATCGTCGAAGTCGAGGGTTCCGAGGCCGAAATGGACGCGATGCTGAAGGCGATCGTCGAGATCGCCGGACGCCACGGCGTCAAGACGGTGCGCGAAAGCCAGTCGGCGACCGAGGCGGCGCTGATCTGGAAAGGCCGCAAGTCCGCATTCGGCGCCACCGGCCGCATCGCCGATTACATCTGCATGGACGGCACGGTGCCGCTCGGCAAGCTCTCCTATGTGCTCAACAAGACCTCCGAGATCGTCGATCGTTTCGGGCTTCGGGTCGCCAACGTCTTTCATGCCGGCGACGGCAACATGCATCCGCTGATCCTGTTCAATGCCAACGACCCCGAGGATGCGGCCAGGGCCGAGGAGGCGGGCAACGAGATCCTGAAACTCTGCGTCGATGCCGGTGGCTGCCTGACCGGCGAACATGGCGTCGGCATCGAGAAACGCGACCTGATGCGCCACCAGTATTCGGAAGCTGACCTCAACCAGCAGATGGCGGTGCGCTACGCTTTCGATGAAGGCTGGATACTTAACCCGTCCAAGGTCTTTCCGCTCGATGGACGGCCTGCCGCATGACGCTGATCCCGAATTCCGAAACGGACGCCGCCTATATCATCGGCAATGCTGCCGGCGACGGCAAGAAGCTTGCGCTGTGCGGCGGCAACACCCGCGCCGGTTTCGGCAACTCCGGCGAGCCTGCCGAAATGATGAACTCGACCGGCCTTTCCGGAATTGTCGATTACGAGCCGGCGGAAATGGTGATGACGGTCAAAGCCGGTACGCCGGTCGCCGAGATCGAGGCGGCGCTTGCCGCCAACCGGCAGATGATGGCTTTCGAGCCGATGGATCATCGCGGCGTGATGGGCACGCTCGGCGAGCCGACGATCGGCGGCGTGTTTGCGGCCAATGTCTCCGGCCCGCGCCGTTTCGTGTCCGGCGCTGCCCGCGACAGCTTGCTCGGCATTCGGTTCATCAACGGCCGGGGCGAGGCGATCCGCGCCGGCGGCCGGGTGATGAAGAACGTCACCGGCCTCGATCTGGTCAAACTGCTCGCCGGCTCGCAAGGCACGCTTGGGTTCCTGACCGAAGTGACCTTCCGGGTGTTGCCGGTGCCGCAGACGGTGGAGACCATCGTCATCTCCGGCCTCGACGACGCGGCCGCCGCAAAGGCGATGGCGGCGGCGATGGCGCTGCCGGTCGAAGTATCGGGCGCGGCCCACCTGCCGCAAACGGTCAAAGGCCGCTTTGCCAGCGGTTCTTTGTCGGAAGGGGAGGCGACCGTTCTTCGTCTCGAAGGGCTTGCCGCCTCCGTGTCGGTAAGGGCAGAAAAGCTCGCAGCCGTTATGAAAGGCTTTGGCCCAGTCTCACGGCTCGGCATGGATCACAGCCATGCCCTCTGGCGCGAGATTCGCGACGTCCATCCCTATGCTGACGGCACCCAGAAACCTCTCTGGCGCGTTTCCGTCGCGCCGTCGGTTGGTCATCAACTCGTCGCTGCCCTTCGCCTCGACGCAGGCGTCGATGCCTTCTACGACTGGCAGGGCGGGCTGATCTGGATGCGCATGGAGGCTGATCCGGAAGCCGAGCTTCTGCGCCGTTATATCAAAGCGCTTGGCGGTGGCCATGCGACGCTCATGCGGGCACCGGAACAGGTGAAGACGGTGACGGCCGCTTTCGAGCCGCAATCCGAGGCGGTTGCGGCACTCTCGGCCCGAGTGAAGCAGAAACTTGACCCCGCGGGCATCTTTAGCCCAGGCAAGATGGCGGGAGCCCTCTGATGCAAACTTCCTTCACGCCCGAACAACTCGCCGATCCGCATGTGGCCGAATCCGAGCAGATCCTTCGCCGCTGCGTCCATTGCGGCTTCTGCACCGCCACCTGTCCCACCTACGTGACGCTCGGCAACGAACTCGACAGCCCGCGCGGCCGTATCTACCTGATCAAGGACATGCTGGAAAACGGCCGCCCGGCGGATGAGGAAGTGGTTACCCATATCGACCGTTGTCTCTCCTGCCTTGCCTGCGTCACCACCTGTCCGTCCGGCGTCGATTATATGCACCTGGTCGACCATGCCCGCATCCATATCGAGAATACCTACCGGCGCCCGCTGATGGACAGGTTGATCCGCGACCTGCTCGCCGCCGTTCTGCCCTATCCCGCCCGCTTCCGCATGGCACTTGGTTTCGCGAAGCTCGGTCGCCCCTTCGCGCCGCTCCTGAAGCGTATTCCTGCGCTGAGCCCGCTGACCGCGATGCTGGACCTCGCGCCGAAATCCGCCGCCAAGGTTTCCGACTCCGCGAGCCCCGGCACTCGCGCGCCTGGTGCCGAGAAGCGCGGCCGCGTAGCGATCCTGTCAGGCTGCGCCCAGCCGGTACTCGATCCGGGCATCAACGACGCCACGCTGCGGCTTCTCGCCCGGTTCGGTGTCGAAGTCGTGGTGCCGGAAGGCGAGGGCTGCTGCGGCGCGCTCGTCCACCATATGGGCCGCGAGGAGCAGGCGCTCGATTTTGCCCGCCGCAATGTCGACGTCTGGACGCGCGAGATCGACAATGGCGGCCTCGATGCGATCATCATCACCGCGTCGGGCTGCGGCACGACGATCAAGGACTACGGCCACATGCTTCGCCTCGATCCGGCCTATGCGGACAAGGCGGCCAAGGTTTCGAGCCTTGCCAAGGACATTAGCGAATATCTGTCGGCGCTCGACCTGCCGAGGCTCGAACCGAAACGGCTCAACGTCGCCTATCACTCCGCCTGTTCGATGCAGCACGGCCAGAAGATCACCATGGCGCCGAAGAACCTGCTGAAGGCGGCGGGCTTCACTGTCCGCGATCCGGGCGAGGGGCATCTGTGCTGCGGTTCGGCCGGCACCTACAACATCCTGCAGCCGGACATCTCGGCGCAGTTGAAGGCCCGCAAGGTCAGGAATATCGAAGCCACCAAGGCCGATGTGATCGCCACCGGCAATATCGGCTGCATCACCCAAATCGCCTCCGGCACCACAATCCCGATCCTGCACACAGTGGAGCTTCTGGACTGGGCTTATGGAGGCCCGAAGCCGGAAAAGATCGTCCTATTGGACGCAACGCACATCGGTATAAATGCACCTTGATCCCGATACCTCCTTCGGGATACGCCCTCGGGCAGGATGCTGTCCTAATCACTGTAAATGCTTTCGAGCAATCGAGGTTTTACGCTCGGCGACGGCTAGATAACGCGCCGCTCCTGGACGAGTTGGTACTCGCGGTCGAGGCGAAGATATCTGCACCGCTACCGGGGCAGGTTCTGAGGCCGAACATGCCCGCGTAGCGCTAATTGTATATCTGATAGCCCACACTTTATCGGATGCTTGAGAGAAAGTGGTCAATGCCGGCCTGAGCGCATTCTGCATCCTGGCTTGGAGTGCCTGAACTGATCCCAATTGCGCCAACGACGTCACCGTCCACGGTAACCGGTATGCCTCCAGCGACGGTCATCAGTCTGCCTCCGATCGCGGAGTTGATGCCATACGCAGGGCTTCCCGGTTGGCTTGCGGCTCCGTAGCTCTCTGTCGTTCGTTTTGCACCAGCCGCTGTGAAGGCTTTATCCATTGCGATGGTTGTGCTCGTGACCTTGCCCCCGTCCATTCTCTCAAAAGCAATCAGTTGTGCTGATTCGTCAGTGACAGCTATACACATCGGGACGCCAATCTCGGCTGCTTTGATGGCCGCGCCCTCTATCAAGATCCGAGCGTCATCCAAGCTCAGTCGCTTTATCGTCAGCATGTTCTCTCTATCTCCATATTAATGTGTTTCGCCAAAGTCTGCGCCAATCCATCTGCAGAGCGGCGGGCCTCTCCAGACGCACCACCATTTCTCGTCAGTCTAGGTTGCTCTCAAATGAGTGCTGGCTGGAACTCATCTCCCGCAACGAAACCGTCTTGTTGGTTTTAGAGGGGATTGATGCCACCTATTGCATCGGTAATTTTGCGAGCGGTATCGACGACTTTTGGCGCAATTTTGTCGATCCGATCCGGAGACATGCGATCAACTTGGCCAGAGATCGAGATCGCACATATCGCCTCACCTCGCTCATTGAACACCACGCTTGCGATGCACCTGACATTGCTCTGGTTTTCGGCGTCGTCGACAGCGTATCCTCGTTCTCTGGCCAGTTTCAACTCCTGGCGCAGGACATCCAATCGCAAGATCGACCGCGGGGTATGTTTCGTCGGCCGCCGCAGATAAATCAACTCATCAATATCGTCGGACGGATAAGTAGAGAGTATCGCTTTTCCCATGGCGGACGAGGTCATCGGGACCCGCCCGCCGACTACGCCGATCGATCTTACGATCTGGCGGCTCGGGATCTGGGAAATGAGGGTAATTTCTCCATCATCTGCCATCCCGAGGTTCGCGGTTTCCTTCGTGCGATCCCGCAAAAGATGGAGAAATGGCTGGGCCACCGATACGAACGCGCTACGCCTTATGGACGCTGCTCCTATCGTTAGCATTCCCAGCCCGATATTCCATCTCCCGGTAGCATGATCAAACTGGACATGTCGCCGCTTCTCAAGCGTCGTTAAGAGGCGATGTGTGGTGGAGGCAGGTAGCCCGGCATCTCGGCCGAGCTGCGACAGCCGGCATCCTTCACTTTGCTGACTGAGCAACTCAAGGAGCACCATTGCACGGTCTACGGACTGAACAGATCCTGATCTTTCGCTCTCATCCTGCACATTGGTCTCCTTGAAGTCGGTCAGGTTGTCTGACCTCGCGGCCACGCTTCACTCTTGGGCTCACCGACTTTTTTGGCTCACAGTGAGCGCTATTCGGCTAACTCTCGAACTTCAAGAAAAAGGGCGGAGTGATCGAGGCCCCCATTTCCTTTTGCGATCGCCGAAGCCATCAGTTCTCGCGTGGTCGTCGTATTGGGCAACTGAACACCCAATGCGGTGCCGGCACTCGTGGCCAAATTCAGATCTTTGTGGTGAAGGCGTATCGCAAAGCCTGGATTGAACGTTTGATCGATCATCCGCTTGCCATGTACTTCTAAGATGCGCGATTGGGCAAACCCGCCCAGCAGCGCCTCTCTGACTTTTTCGAGATTGGCACCTGCTCGTTCAGCAAGGACGAATGCTTCGCTGACGGCTTCGATCGTCAGCCCGACGATCATTTGGTTTGCAACCTTGGCCACCTGGCCCACACCATTGTCCCCGACGAGCGTAATGTTCTTACCCATGACCTCGAACAGGCTAAGTGCTCGCTGGAACTGGGCTTCCCGACCGCCAACCATGATGGAAAGGGTGCCGGCTTTCGCACCAATCTCGCCTCCAGAAACCGGAGCGTCGAGATAAAAGGCGCCTTTCGCTTCTACGCGTTCTGCAAACTCGCGCGTGGCGACTGGGTCGATTGAACTCATATCGATCACCACGGACCCAGCAGCTAGAGCGTCTAGAACACCGTCCTCGTGAAACAATACTTTTTCAACGTCCCCGGTGTTGGGTAGCATCAGGACTACGAACTCCGCCCCTGTTGCTGCCTGTGCAGCCGTCTCCACTGCCTCACCCCCCAGATCAACAAGATATTGCGATGCCTCTTTGACCCTATTCAGTCGGAGTTTGTGGCCTGCTTGAATCAGCCGTTCTGCCATTGGCTGTCCCATTGTCCCCAGACCGATGAATCCGATATTCGACATCGTAACCTCCTTGGGAGCATCCAAGCTCCAAACAAATTTCCGCAACTTAATTGCACAAATAACAAATCTGTGTCAATTCCTGCGCCGATGAGGGTTTTCTGGGCATCCTGTCTAATTTTGTCGCGCGGTTGCTCCCAACCAATTTATGAATAGAGAGAGGGACAGGCGATATGACCATCTACCAGAACCTGATCGCCGGCGAATGGGTCGGCTCGGACGCTTCCAAGAACATCAATCCATCCGATACCAACGATGTCGTGGGCATGTATGCCCAGGGCAGCGCCGAAGACGCCAAACAGGCGATCGCCGCGGCAAAGGCAGCATTCCCCGCCTGGTCGCGCTCCGGCATCCTCGAACGCCACGCGATCCTCAGAAAGGCCTCCGACGAAATCCTCGCCCGCAAGGACGAACTCGGCGCGCTTCTCGCCCGCGAGGAAGGCAAGATCCTTCCCGAAGCGACCGGCGAAGTCATCCGCGCCGCCCAGATTTTTGATTTCTTTGCCGGCGAAGCGCTGCGCCTGACCGGCGAACTGGTGCCGTCTGCCCGTCCGAATATCGGCGTCGAGATCACGCGCGAACCGCTCGGCGTCATCGGCATCATCACGCCGTGGAATTTCCCGATCGCCATCCCCGCATGGAAGATCGCGCCGGCGCTCTGCTACGGCAATACCGTCGTCTTCAAGCCTGCCGATCTCGTACCTGGCTGCGGCTGGGCGATCGTCGACATCCTCCACCGCGCCGGCCTGCCGAAGGGCGTCCTGAACCTCGTCATGGGCCGCGGCTCGGTCGTCGGTCAGGCCATGCTCGACAGCCCGGACCTCGCCGGCATCACGTTTACCGGCTCCACCGGCACCGGCAAGCGCGTCGCGCTCGCCTCGATCGAGCATAACCGCAAGTTCCAGCTCGAAATGGGTGGCAAGAACCCGATGGTCGTCCTCGACGACGCGGACCTCAACGTGGCCGTCGAAGCCGCCGCCAATTCGGGCTTCTTCTCGACCGGCCAGCGTTGCACCGCCTCCTCGCGCCTGATCGTGACGGAAGGCATCCACGACAAGTTCGTCGCAGCACTCACCGAGAAGCTGAAGACGATCAACGTCGACAACGCCATGAAGGCCGGCAGCCATATGGGCCCGGTCGTCGACGACAAGCAGCTGAAGCAGGACACCGACTATATCGAGATCGGCAAGAACGAGGGCGCCAGGCTCGCCTTCGGCGGCGAACTCGTGAAGCGCGACACGCCCGGCTTCTATTTGCAGCCGACGCTGTTCACCGAAGCGACCAACCAGATGCGGATCTCGCGCGAGGAAATCTTCGGGCCCGTCGCTTCCGTCATCCGGGTAAAGAACTACGACGAAGCCTTGGCGGTCGCCAACGACACGCCATTTGGCCTCTCCGCCGGTATCGCCACGTCAAGCCTGAAGCACGCGACGCATTTCAAGCGCAATTCAGAAGCTGGAATGGTGATGGTCAACCTCCCGACAGCCGGCGTCGATTTCCACGTGCCGTTCGGCGGCCGCAAGGCCTCGTCCTTCGGCCCGCGCGAACAGGGCAGGTATACCGCTGAATTCTTCACCGTGGTGAAGACCACCTACACGCTGCCCTAGTGAAGTCCTGCGGCACCACAAATATGCACGAGAAAAGACAACTATTGACATATTTACCCAGATCGGCTTCTCTGGACCCCATGGTGGGACAACCAGTCGAACAATAAACCAGGGTTCAATGAAGCAACCGTCTTTCAGAAAGGGCGGTCGAGCTCTTCCTTGACAGCCTTGGTGGAAGGTTCCCATTTCAAATTCCAAAACGGCGGGGATTGACCGCCGGTATCTCAGCCGTTCGCCGCGGCGACTGCTTTCGCGAGGAGCTAGAATTGACAAACCTTAAGGTCGAAACACGGGAAAAGTTGAAACTTGTTTCGACACCGACCCTGATGACGGCCCTCTACAAGAGGGGACTGAGGAACCAATGGATCCAGGACGTACACCGTATCAACAAGCAAGCCGGTACGATGGTCGGAGAAGCATTTACATTGAGGTATATGCCGGCCCGCGAAGATCTTAATCAGTTAGAGGTCTTTCGCGATCGAGAACACCCTCAAAGAAAAGCTGTCGAGGTATGTCCGGCTGGTGCGGTGTTCGTGATCGATAGCCGCAAGGATCCGCGAGCCGCATCCGCGGGGTCGATATTGATCTCTAGGCTTATGGTTCGTGGCGTCGCGGGTGTCGTGACAGACGGCGGGTTCCGAGATACGCCTGACCTTGAGAAGCTCGGAATACCAGCGTACCACAATCGCCCTTCCGCGCCGACAAATCTGACTCTTCACCAGGCGATCGACATTAACGTGCCTATTGGCTGCGGTGACACGCCGGTGTTCCCTGGTGATATAGTGGTCGGAGATTGTGAAGGCGTAGTCGTCATTCCGGCGCACCTCGCTGATGAGATTGCTGACGAGGCCACTGAGATGACGGCATACGAAGACTTTGTTGCCGAGGAGGTGCTGAACGGACGGTCGATCTTGGGTCTCTATCCAGCTACAGATGAGCAGAGCCTCATCGACTATCGAGCTTGGCGCGAAAAGACTGGTCGTTAAATTTAGTGCGCGAGCTTTCGATCGGCGGATGAAACCGCCATCCCTTGCTGTAACGTGTGCGAGTTTTTAATTTTGTTGGTCAATCCACCAACTCCCGCCTTCGCAGGGCGGGGTCCTTCCCATGCTCGCTGCAAGCACATCTTCCGGATCAATGCTCTTCGCCGCAGTGAAATGACAGGAAATGAAGATGGCCCGTATCGAAAAAAATGGTCTCGCAATCGACGAGAAGCTCCACGACTTCCTGGTCAAGGAAGCGCTGCCGGGCACCAGTGTCGACGCCGACCGCTTCTTCTCCGAGTTTTCGAAGATCGTCCACGATCTGGGGCCGAAGAACCGCGAACTTCTCGCCAAGCGCGACGCCTTCCAGGCAAAGCTCGACGGCTGGTACCGCGAGAACGGTGCGCCAAGCGATCTGGCCGCCTATGAGGCCTTCCTGCGCGACATTGGGTATCTGCTGCCGGAAGGGCCGGACTTTACGGTTTCGACCGACAAGGTTGATCCGGAAATCGCCGAGATCGCCGGTCCGCAGCTCGTCGTACCGGTCATGAATGCCCGTTATGCGCTGAATGCCGCCAATGCCCGCTGGGGTTCGCTCTACGATGCACTCTATGGCACGGACGCCATTCCCGAGACGGACGGTGCCGAAAAGGGCAAGGGCTACAACCCGATCCGAGGCGCCAAGGTCATCGCCTGGGCGCGTGACTTCCTCGATCAGTCGGTGCCGCTATCTGGAGCAAGCTGGACGGACGTCACCTCGTTTATCGTGACGGGCGGAACGCTTGCGGCGGCAGCCCAGGACGGCAAGACGGTCAACCTTGCCGATCCGGCGCAGTTTGCCGGCTATCTCGGCGAGCCTGCCGATCCGACCCATCTGCTGTTGACGAAGAACGGCCTGCATATCGAGATCCTGATCGACGCCACGACGGCGATCGGCAAGGACGACCCGGCCAAGATTTCCGATGTCTGGCTGGAATCGGCACTGACCGCCATCATGGACTGCGAGGATTCGATCGCCGCGGTCGATGCCGAAGACAAGGTCGTCGTCTACCGCAACTGGCTCGGCCTGATGAACGGCGACCTTCAGGAGGAGGTTGCCAAGGGCGGCAAGTCCTTCATCCGCAAGCTCAACCCGGATACCGCCTTCAAGTCGCCTGCGGGCGGCGAGATCACCGTGAAGCGCCGCTCGCTGATGCTGATCCGCAATGTCGGTCACCTGATGACCAATCCGGCAGTGTTGGATAGCGAGGGCAGGGAGGTGCCGGAAGGCATCATGGACGCCATGGTGACGGCGCTGATCGCCATCAACGATATCGGCCCCAACGGTCGCCGCCAGAACTCGCGGGCTGGGTCCATGTATGTGGTGAAGCCGAAGATGCACGGGCCGGAAGAGGTCGCCTTCGCCTGCGAGATCTTTGCCCGTGTCGAACAGGCGCTCGGTCTTCCCACCAATTCCATGAAAATGGGCATCATGGACGAGGAGCGCCGCACCACCATCAACCTCAAGGCCTGCATCCGGGAGGCGCGCGAGCGGGTCGTGTTCATCAATACCGGCTTCCTCGACCGTACCGGCGACGAGATCCATACCTCGATGGAAGCAGGCCCGATGATCCGCAAGGGCGACATGAAACAGGCGGCGTGGATCGCGGCCTACGAGAACTGGAACGTCGATATCGGCCTCGAATGCGGCCTGTCCGGCCATGCGCAGATCGGCAAGGGCATGTGGGCCATGCCGGACATGATGGCGGCGATGCTTGAGCAGAAGATCGCCCATCCCAAGGCCGGCGCCAACACCGCCTGGGTTCCGTCGCCGACGGCGGCCACGCTGCATGCCACCCACTATCACAAGGTTGACGTTACCGCCGTTCAGGCCGGCCTGAAGAGCCGCCCCCGCGCCAAACTGTCGGATATCCTCTCCGTGCCGGTCGCCGTTCGGCCGAACTGGACCGCGGAGGAAATCCAGCGCGAACTCGACAACAATGCGCAGGGTATCCTCGGTTACGTCGTCCGCTGGATCGATCAGGGTGTCGGCTGCTCCAAGGTGCCGGACATCAACAATGTCGGCCTGATGGAAGACCGCGCGACGCTGCGCATCTCGGCCCAGCACATGGCGAATTGGCTCTATCACAAGCTCACCAGCGAAGAGCAGATCGTCGAGACGATGAAACGCATGGCCGGCGTCGTCGATGGCCAGAATGCCGGCGATCCGCTCTACACACCGATGGCCAGGGATTTCGACGGTTCCGTCGCCTTCCAGGCCGCGCTTGAACTCGTGCTCAAGGGCCGCGAGCAGCCGAACGGTTATACCGAGCCGGTCCTCCATCGCCGCCGTATCGAGCTGAAAGCCAAGCTGCCATGAAGTAGATCCAAACAACGGCAGACGTGATCGAAAAAGCAACATCTGCAGGAAGCCGCGCCTCAACAACGCGTCTAGAAAAACGAGCGGTGGCAGGCGTATTCCGGATCGTGAAAAACTGAAACGGCCATCTGCACGTAAAGCTTTTTGCGGATTAATTCCAAACTCCGAATCTCGTTCGCTCGCCAGATGCTCAACCGTTTTATCGACGACTGAGTCCGACCCAGCTGAATAGCTATTGAAGCTGCCTTTCAGCGTGCCGCCTCAATCGAGCCCGGTCTTAAACCTTCACCGCTCCCAGGAGGATAAACTATGCTGAAGATCAACCGAGTCAGTCTGGACGAGGCCCGCGTTCTCATCGCCGGTGCGCGGGCGAAGGCGGAGCAAATCGGGGTGCCTATGTGCATCGCCGTTTCTGACGAATCTGGACAACTCGTTGCCTTCGAGCGAATGGACGGAGGCAAGGTTACGAGCACGATCATCGCGCAGGACAAGGCCTTTACTGCAGCAGGTGCCAGAAGAACAACTGAGAGTTATGGTCTTGCCAGCCAACCGGGAAGTCCGGCTTATGGAATCAACACGGCAATAGGCGGCCGTCTGGTTGTGGTGGCCGGTGGTCTTCCAATCATCGTCGACGGCGAGGTTGTGGGCGGCATCGGCCTTAGTTCTGGGACACCTGCAGAAGATAGCGCGTGCGCGCAAGCTGGCGCCGATTTGTTTCAGAAGTTGACGAAATCGTTGGCCTTCGACCAACTATCACTCTGATGTGCCGACGAAGCGCTTTCAGGGGGCCCCCGTAATCGGACATTTTAAGACATAGCTCGCGAATAATGAAGACAAGGTTCGAGCTCCCAGCCTCCTCCCGGGCACCTAGGCTGCCCTCGCAAAGGTCTCGGCGGCAGTAACTGTTTTCGGGGAACGACCATTATGGCTGGCTTTCACCAGCCTTCAAAGCAGGTACCCGGTACCAGACGTGCTGCTGACGCCTGGTTTCCGAGTGCAATGGGCCAGCGGCTAGGATCGCGTGTCTTGGAAATTCGCCGCCAGTACGTTGGCATCGGTAGTGCGTGGTTACGAGGGTGAACGAAGATCATCACAAACTGAGGACAGTCACCCTGAAGCGCAATATCTGGCTCCGCGAGATTGCAACAGCGGAACCCTCTGGAAAGAGCATGCGCAGGAAGTTGGGGGCGAACGAAGGTTTTCCGCAATATCTAAAACAAGTCCAAGCGACCTCAATAATGTTGTCGGTCAAACTCAACCGGATCCTCTACATCGTCCCAGTGCCTAGTCGACTGTCGGCATCGAGACAGATGTTCGCGCATCATTTGTCGCGCTCCCACATCATCGCGCCTTAGGATCGCCCGGAATACGGCGAGGTGCTGTTGGCGGATAGCCTTACCCTTCGTCTCAAGCATCAGGCTGGATGGTGCAATAGCAAGCAACATTCCGCTTCGGATTGTCAATCGCATGGCTTCAAGGGTGCTCAAGAAATAGCTGTTGTGGGTTGCCCGCGCAACCGACAGGTGGAACTCGAAGTCCGCCTCAAAAGAAAACTGCGAAGCAGAGTGCAGCGTCTCAAGTTCGATCATCGCTGCTTCCAGCCGGGCGATATCTAATTCGGTCCGGTGGAGTGCCGCCGCTGCCGCCGCCTCGCCCTCGACCCCGATCCGGTACTCAAAACAATAGGCGCGCGTATTCATGGTTGAACGTTCCCGTAGGTCACTGAGTCGTACCTTTTTCTCATCTAATAGCTGCGGCGCTGCGCCAAACTCCGACTATGGAACTATTCGACCTCACCCGACTGGCCGTTCATCAACCTGCTGTGAGTCCATCTAATGTGGTAACGCATGGCCGCGCGCGCTTGCTCGGGATTCCGGGCTTCGATAGCGTCTACAATGTCTTGATGCTGCTGGTTCACTTTGGTGCTGAACCCGACACTGAGTGCCGCGACCTTCCAAGTCAAAGTCATGAACAGAGTGACCTGGGTTCGAAGCGACAATAAAGTGTTGGCGTAAAAAGGGTTTCTCGAAGCGTCCGCGACCTTGACATGAAAATCAAAATCATGGTTGGCGCCCTCTTCGCCTGAAATGCCGTGGGGGCAGGAGGACATGGCACGCAGCCCGCCCAGTTGATGATCGCTGCGTCGTTCAGCCGCTAGAGCGGCTGCTTCGCCTTCGACCCCTTCGCGGAAGCTGGCGAAAGGCTCAAGATCGGCGATGCTCGCAATCGCCGGGTATTGTAATTCTGCGGAAGGCTCGCGCGTCACGAAACTGCCGGAACCTCGGCGCGACATAATCAAACCGTCCTCGCGCAGCCGGGCGAGGGCCTGGCGCACGACGGGGCGTGACACTCCCAACTGGCTCGCCATCTCGTATTCCGATGGCAGGCGCGTATTTGCCGCCCAGGTCCCGTCACGGATGAGGCCAATCATTTCCTGATAGGAGAGGTCCGACAGCTTCTGAGTCGTTTCGCTATCTGTCACGCTTCTCCTCCTATCGGTGTCCATGCTTTTGTTCTCTGTGAACCTGGATCAGTACAGCCAACCAAGACCGCACAAGAGAGGCCCATAGGCTCCCGGGTGCGAGCCAATCGCTCGCACCCTCAAGGGTACAACAGATTCGGAGAAATACATATAAGAGCTGAGCGATTAGTCAAAAGTTGTCATATCGATACTGCTGGGGCGAGCAAATAAGTGTTTCTCCAACCGCGATGCAGGAGCGGCCCTTCGAGAAGCTCAGGGAGGCCCCTAGATGTCAATGGTCGCTTTTTTCGGGCTTGGAATGATGGGCGACCGTTGGTCGACGGCTTGTTGAAGCCGGTCACGAACTCGATCGCTCGTGCAAAAGAAGCTTCACGATATTGGATGGGCTCGGGGCGACGGTCTGCGACTCGCCTTCGGAAGTCCCAGAGGGCGGCGATATAGGGATCTTAATTGTTCCCGACGCGCCTGACGTGGGCGCGGTGCTATTCCCCCAAAATGGCGTGGCAAGGACGCTTATTGCGAAAAGAGTTTGGAAACAAAATCAAGCGATTGTGGCGTGGTACGTGGAGGCGCCTGTGTCGGGTGGCGAACTGGCGCACGTGCGAGGACCTTTCAATGATGATGGTCGGAGATGTGAACACAGTTGCTGCTCTGGGCCCGGTGCTTGAAGTCTTGGGCAAGAACATCCCGCGTTGGAGATATCGGTGCTCGGCAAACTGTGAAGGTCGCGAACCAAATCGGGGTCGCACTAACCATCCAGGCGGTGAGCGAAGCTCTTGTTCTGGCGCGGCTTGCAGGCGTGGACCTTCAGGTGGTTCGCGACGCTAGGCTGGGCGGTTTTGCTGGATCGCGTATTCTGGAGCTGCACGATCAGCGGATGATCAACGAGATGTATGAACCCGGTTTCAAGATGGCACTACGCGGAAAGACCTAAACATTGCGATTATTACTGCTGGACAGCTCGATATGGCGCTTCCATGCACAGCTGGCGTCGTCCAAACCATGAAGGCGGCGATAGGACAGGGAGAAGACATAAAGATCACTCCGCATTGTTTTGCACATATAGGAAAATTCTCACGCCGGTGAAATAAAAAATGAACTCATATAGTCTTGAAATAGTGAAAGCCAATTCCGCCTGATATTCTACAGGATATCTACGCAGGTGGTACCAGTACACCGCAATCTATTGCGCGGACGATATTACGTTGTGTGCGAAAGATCTAGTAGTCCCGACTCCCATAGATCTCCTGGGTCGATACCGGAGCCGATCATTTGGTTGCCCGCAAAGTCACACATTTCGTTTGACAAATAAATACAGATATTCAAACATGGCAAAAGTTGTAAAGGTAGAAGTCGCCTGTGAACCGCCTGCAGTGTGATGACCACTGGAGAAGTCGCCGGCAACGGTGAGGATGGAGATATGGCGCAAGAAATGACGAGTCCACCGAGAGTGTGTGTTGCCACCATATCGGGCCGATGGCTGACAGCCCTGCAGTCCGAGTTCTAATAGATACTCTGAGCAAAGATTTTGATCGTGGCGAGAATGACGTGGCGCGTGCGGATCTTCGTCTCTGTCGCCTTCAGCTAGCGCCCAACGTGCCAGGAAAGACTAGTATGCCACCGGATACCGTACTGGATCATACTGCCGATCACGCGAACCCGATTTTTGAAAGGTGGTGGCGGCGCCCATTCTCGGTGTTCCAGACCAACCTGCAGGAAATCGACGCTACGATGGACGTTGAGCAGGCTCTGGATAGGATCGAAGCCCAGGGCGCGACAACATGGTTGCTTAACACTGGGGGTATCTCTTCTTTTTATCCGAGCGATCTGCCCTATCAAACCCGCAATCCGTTTCTTGCGGACCGTCCTTCGGGCGACCTTATTGGAGACGCCGTTTCCGCGGCGAAAAAACGTGGCATCAAAATCTTGTCGCGTTTGGATTTTTCCAAGGTGTCCCGCGGCATCGCGTTAGAGCATCCAGAGTGGTTGTTCGTGTCTCCCACAGGTGCGCCGCAGATCTACAACACCCTCTACAGCACATGTCCAAACCGTGACTATTATCAAATTAGGTCGCTTGATATCCTCGACGAGATAATGGACCGGTATTCGGTTGACGGCTTCTTTTTCAACTGGTTCGACTTCTCTGAAATGGACTACAGTCGCGTCTATCACGGCGTCTGCAACTGCGGGACGTGTCAGGAACGTTTCGCGACGTACTCCGATGGGAAGTGCCTCCCAGATGGTCCAACTCACCCGAACTATGCGCAATGGCTGCATTTCGCTGAGGAGGTTACTACGACCCTCTGCACCCGGATTGCTGCGCATATCAGTTCTCGACGCGCCGATGCGGCGCTGGTCCTGAAGCGTGGCGCTCCGATTGTTTATTACGAGGCGAACAACGCGATTGGTCGCGAGCCCTGGCATCATAATACATCAGAGAACGTTAGCGCGCATATGACCGGGTTGCCAGAGATCTCTCTATTGGTGAACTCGGTATCATTCATTGACATGCCTTACAGAATGTCGGGGGAGCAGCCAGAAATGTTTGCGCAGTACTTGCTGCAGGCTATGGCGCGCGGCGGTAATCCGTCGACCTACATTATGGGGGCGCCAGGGCGTATTCCTTTCGTGAACCTGCCGCTCGCAGGTAATATCGAAAGCTTTCACCGCGACCATCACGCGATATATCGCGGTCTTCGGCCAGCCTCTAACATAGCATTGGTCCGACCCGATCCGGTTCGCCGCTCAGACCCTGATTATCCGCAAAGGGTATCGGAGTTCCGTGGGTTATTCTCTGCAATGACGGAACGTAATCTCCCCTTTGACGTGATAGCCGCCGAGTTTATTTCGAAGATCGCTTCGGAAGGCCGGTTAAGCCAATTCCAAATGATCGTGCTGCCCAATCTCGGCCAAATTGGCTCCAACGTGGCCGAGGCGTTGGATGCTTACGTTCACGCTGGAGGAAATTTGGTGTTGACCGGAAGCAGCGCGACTACCGGTGAGGGCGAAGGCGAGCTTGCTACCGGCCCCTCAGTTATGCGCGTTGGAGAGACGACCACCGGGAGCGAGCTCTGGTCTACCTTCGTGACGGATGTCGAGCAGTGCGAAGCCAACGCTTTTGCTTTTACACCCCGGATCGTGGCGGTCCATGGCGCCTATGCTGATTATATCTGGAAGCCCCGTGCTGAGAAAATCGGATGTCTTTTCCCCCGGGCACCCTTCGGCCCACCCGAAAAATGCTATGGCCACGTGCCAAGCAAACGTCCCGCTGTTGTCCGGCTGGAAAATGGCGGTAGCGTAACGCAATTCCCCTGGACCATAGGTTGTACATATCGCGAATTCGGTACAACCGAGATTCGTGATTTCTTTCTAGATTGTGTAGCCGGTCTTGCGACTCCAGTTGTCACTGCCGATTTGCCCGATCAGGTCGAGATCGTGTTGGGGCGCTCGGAGGCCGGCCTCGTCATTCATCTGATCAATCAGAGCGGTATGCGGACCCGATCCTTCGGGCCCCACCTGCCGATTTCAGGAGGGGTATTGCGAGTTGAGGGACACGGCGGACCCGCTCACCTCTTGAAGTCCGGCACTAAAATCAAAGGCCGTATCGAAAGCGCAGGGGTTGTGTTTGAGCTACCGGAACTCGGTCTCTACGAGGTCCTCGTGCTGCCGGATGTGGTGCATTGACGATTACAGTTCACCCATCCCGGAAGGGTGGGGTGCTATCCCAGACAGCGCCCGCTCGTTCGCGGCGTGCCGCCCGGGGGGCGAGTGGCGTTAATCGAGCATTCGCATGTGAGCGGGGGCTCCCAAAGAACGAAGTCAAAAGTGACAAATAGTGGAGGAGAACGAGATGAAACACTTTATAATCGGCGCATTAGTCGCGATCGCACTGGCAGGACCGGCACAAGCTCAGCAGAAGATCATTCTTGCTACGATCACGTCACCCACATCACATTTCGGTATTGGCGCTGAAGCTTTCTTTGACAAGTTAGAGGAGCTCTCGAAAGGCAAGTTCACCGGTGAACAGGCGCCAGCTGGGCAACTTGGCGGTGAGCGCGATTTAATTGAAGGGCTACAAATTGGGGCGATCGACATGGCAATCGTCTCAACGGGCCCCCTTGGTAACTTTGTTCCAGATGTCTATGCGTTCGACCTTCCGTTTCTGTTCCGCGACTATGATCATGCGCGCAAGGTGCTTGACGGAGAGATCGGTCAGAAGATTCTGAAAAAGGTCGACGACAACAACCTGGTCGGTCTGGCTTGGGGCGAGAACGGCTTCCGGCATATTACCAATAGCACTCATCCGATCCGTAGGCCTGGCGATCTGAACGGCCTGAAGCTTCGTACGATGGAAAACAAGGTCCATATGGCGGCGTTTACTGGCATGGGTGCGTCTCCGACGCCGATGGCCTTTCCTGAGGTTTTCAGTGCGCTACAGCAAGGCGTCGTGGACGGGCAGGAAAATCCTGTAACCGTTATCTCGGCATCAAAGTTCTGGGAGGTGCAGAAATATGCCTCGCTGACGGGGCACGTTTATTCGCCGGCGATCTTTCTCGCGTCTGCCTCAATGTTTGCCGACCTGAATGAAGAAGAAAAGGGATGGTTCTACGAGTCGGCCAAGGCCGGGGTTGCGGCAAACCGAGCCGAGGTCAATCGACTGGAGGACGCCGGCGTTGCCTTAATGCGAGAGAAAGGGATGGAGGTTATCACCGACATCGATAAAACACCTTTCGCCGAATTGGCTGAAAAAGCGTCCTATCCTGTTTACACGAAAGAATATGGCACCGAAACGGTCGAACGGATCAAGGCTGTTCATTAAATCCGTATGCCGTGTACGGGCCGGTGCCTCGAACGCCGGTCCACTTTTCGGAACAGGACATCATATGAAGCTTTTTCTGCGTCTCGAAGCGCTTACTACCCGCTTGGCTCTCGCGCTAGCCATTGCCTTTTTGCTCACGGCCACTGCACTTGCGGTCTATCAGGTGTTAACGCGTTTGATTTTTGGTCATCCCTCGACGTGGTCCGAGGTCATAACCCGGTTTGCGATGATCTGGAGCGTCTTCATGGGGGTGGCGCCCGCTATTCGCGAAGGCGGCATGATCGCGGTAGATATCATCCAGCGTGCGCTGCCGCCGAAGTTTGGCCTCGCGCTCCACATGGTCGCCGCGCTGCTTACAATCGTCTTCTTTGCGATCCTGTTTTGGCAGGGATGGGCGATGGCCGAACGGGTCGCGGGCCAGAAAGTCGCCGCGCTCGATTTGTCAATGTCCTGGGCCTACGCCGCTGTGCCGGTTGCATCCGCCTTCATCGTGTTGGCAGGCGCGGCAAGTGCTATGCGCGCCATTCAAGGTGGGTGGCTCGAGCGTCCGGAGCCATCGAAATGAACACGGCAATCGCTCTTTCGCTCGTTATTTTCTTTTTTGTCGGCGTGCCGATTGCTGTCGCAATCGGTCTGGCATCGATCATCGGCATTGAGGTCCAGGGTCGCCTCCCTCTATTGCTAGTGGCGCAACGGATGTTCACAGGGCTGGATAGTTTCCCGCTGATGGCGATTCCACTTTTCATTCTCGCTGGTAATCTGATGTCAGCCGGAGGCATCTCCTTCCGACTGGTGGAGCTCGCTAAGTCAATAGTCGGTGGCGTCCAGGGCGGACTGGCGGTGTCATGCGTTCTGACCTGCATGCTTTTTGCCTCAGTTTCGGGGTCCTCCGTCGCGACAACCTTTGCAATCGGTGCGATCCTTATACCGGCAATGGTCAAACAGGGATATCCTGCGCCGTTTGCTGCGTCGATACAGGCCAGCTCGGCTGAACTTGGCGTGCTGATCCCACCCTCGATCCCACTCATCCTCTATGGAGTTGCGACCGAAACCTCGATTGGGGATCTGTTTCTTGCCGGCCTCGGGCCGGGTATTCTGGTTGCAGGATCGCTAATGGCGCTGGTGCTGGTTCTATGCCGTATCCGCGGGATCGGAAAACTTGGGAAGGGCGATCGTCCGCGTTTTCTGCCGTCTCTGAGCGCGGCGATGCCCGCGCTTCTTGTTCCCGTCGTCATTCTCGGTGGCATCTATTCGGGAATGTTCACACCTACGGAGGCCAGCGCCGCTGCCGTGTTGGCCGCGGTCGTCGTCGGAGCAATGCTCTATCGCGAACTCAAATTGCGGGACCTCTACCCGATCCTGAAGAATACAGTGCTTGCTACATCGGCGATCATGCTGATTATCTCGGCCGCAGCTCTATTCTCCTTCCTAATCGCCCGGTCCGGCTTGGCCAATGAGATCGCGGCCTTGGTCAAAGGGATGTTCGAAAGTAGGTTCGCGTTCCTGCTAGCAATCAACCTTTTGCTTCTTCTTGTTGGTATGTTCATCGAAACGGCGGCCGCCATACTCGTGCTGGCGCCGATCCTGACACCTATCGCAGTTGCTTATGGGGTCGATCCAGTTCATTTTGGGTTGATCATTGTGGTTAATCTAGCGCTCGGCATGATCACACCGCCTCTTGGGGTCAATCTCTTCGCCGCTTGCGCAGTCGCCAATCTGCCGATCGAAAAAGTCATTCCGCAACTCTTATGGTTCGTTCTGACGGTATTCGCCGCTTTGATGGTAATTACGTATGTTCCGTCGGTTTCGCTTTGGCCCGTGCACTTTATCAAAGGATTGTAATGCGGGTTTGCGACGCCGTCTTGACTTCGGAGAGATTGGCCGATGGCCCACAGGCTGCGGCGAAGTCGATGTCGCCGAGGCCACGGATGCAATCAGTCCTCCAACAGAGGAACCTGCGACGGCTTGTGTTTCACGGTGAAGCCCTCCGGTGGGTGTTTTTTGTTACGCTTATTGCCGTCGGCCGAGGAGGCGGCCCCGCCGTAACAAACCGTAATAATCGCGCAGCAGGAAACGCGGGATCTCGTGAGGGAATTCGCCTCTGCGCAGCGTTAAAGACGCTCGAGGCATCTGCGGGACTGGATAGCGCTAGATCGAGACGGCGGAAGCTGCCATGCTCCCGCACGTTCCCGGCGCGCCTTGTATAACATTGCCACCGGGATTTGAGGGGACGACGAAAGCGTTCGAATGTGGATGTGACTAAGGATACAACGGCGACACAAGGGGTGTTTGTGGCTCCGATCAATTCGCCGGCGGCATGGCATCGAAGATGATTTCTTCTTCGAGCCGACATGCCCAACGGCTTATCCATCATCTTCCGCGGCTGTGCCCGATGCGTCATTGACGGCAATAGCGTCCGAAAGGTCATGCGGCTTGCTGCGGAGGCCATGGGTCTGGACCGCCAGGGCGATAGGGGTTATCTGCATGGCTTGTTGCGATGCTGAAAGCGTCGCCGAAACATCACCGCAGACATCCAAGGCCTCTCAAAGTGAAAAAAGTCCAGCGCAGCTTTGCCGTCGAGTACAGATCGGGCCGGCGAAAACTCAATTCCAATCCGAACTCGATCTGGGGAGACATGGATCTCAAGTCCGTTGCGCAGGATCTGCAGGACGAGGCGATGCCGTTCCTGCCCGAAACTTCCCAGGTTCACAGCACCGGAATGTCTTTCGCCGGAGAACAACGGGCGGCGGCGTTGTTGACACCGCCGATCGAGCAGGAGACAAATGCACCGGCTCTACAGGAGACCATAATGGCCGACGAAAACAATACGATGACTGATGCTGACACGCCGACGGTTGCGGCGCCCGCAACGGTCAAGCCGAAGAGAGGACGCAAGGCAAAGGCTGACGAAGGTGCGCCAAGCGCCAAACGTGCGCCTGTCAAACGTGCTGCGAAGGCGGTGCTGGCAGCGACCGCACCGTCGGTGGCGGCAGTTGACGAGTTTGCGGACCTTCTTCAGCTGGAAGAGGAAAACCAAAGACTGCGCACGCAGTTGGCCGAGAAGCTGCGTGCTGAAAATGCCGATCTGCGAAAGCGGCTCAACCTCGGTTGATCGCCAGCCGTCGGTCGCCGTCGCAATGGAAGGCGATATTCCCGCCAGCGTCTACAAAGGCGAGCTTGGACGGCGCTCCGGTCAAGATGCTAAAGCCGCGCAGCGAGGCTGTGCGTGAGTTCCATAACAAGCGTTACGCCGCAAACGATGCTTCAGCGGTACATTCTATTTTCAAGTGCGACATGCCAATAACATCAATGGCTTCGCCTTGGAGAAATTTGCATGTCGCCCTGCTATTCGCAGCTCACCCTGTCCGATCGCCGCCATCTGTATCAGTTAAAGGAACGCAAGCTGCCGGTTGGTGAGATCGCCCGCCAACTCGGCCGTCATCGTTCGACCATATATCGCGAGCTCAGGCGCAACACGTTTCACGACCGCGAGTTTCCAGATTACACTGGTTACTTCGGCACCATTGCCGACGACATGAGCAAGGAGCGCCGCCGACGGCTGCGCAAGCTCAGACGACATCCACAGCTGCGAGACCTGATTATCGATCGACTGAAGGCCAAATGGTCACCGGAACAGATTGCCGGCCGGCTGTTGATTGACGGGATCAGCCCAGTCAGCATCTGCCCGGAAACGATCTATCGCTTCATCTACTGCAAGGAGGATTATCCACTTGGCCTCTACGAGCACCTGCCTGAGCGACGTCGCCGACGCTTGCCGCGTGGATCCCGCAAGCCGCGTGACGGGCTCATCCCGTTTGAGTGCCGGATCTCGCAACGGCCTGATTTTGTTGATGATCGGTCCGAGTTCGGCCATTGGGAAGGCGATCTGCTGATCTTCAAACGCGAGCTTGGCGAGGCCAACATCACCTCGCTCGTCGAACGCAAGAGCCGCTACACCGTGTTGATCAAGAACCGCAGCCGCCACTCGCGGCCGATCATGGACAAGATCATCAATGCGTTCTCGCCGCTGCCGTCTTTTGCCCGTCGCAGCTTTACCTTCGACCGCGGTACCGAGTTTGCCGGCTTCCGGGCTTTGGAAGACGGGATCGGCGCCAGGAGCTGGTTCTGCGACCCGAACTCGCCCTGGCAGAAAGGTGCTGTCGAGAACGCCAACAAGCGGATCCGCCGCTTCCTGCCTGGTGACACCGACCTATCCAACATCACGCAGCAACAGCTCGTCGACCTCGCCCATCACCTGAATGCGCAGCCACGCAAATGCCTCGGATACAAAACACCCGCCGAAGTGTTCATCGCCCATTTGCGTGAAACAGGCTGATCCCCTACCCTCCAATCGCGTATGTTGCACTTGATGTAGATTCTCCAAGCCGGTTAAGCCGTAATGTGGGTGCCGCGGGTTCGGTTCCCATCAAGGCGAGGGTTCGGCAGCTTTGCGGCCCGAAGTGGGTAGTAGGTGAACGCCTACCGATTGTTCTAGCCGATACAAGTGCTAACCTCATAATAGTGAGCGCTTGTCAAAGCGGGTCCACACGTCGGTTCACCGTTGAGACCTAGCGCGGAAGGGACTCCCTTTGGAGTTTGCTAAATTAAACCCGCTCAGCCGGCCAAGCGGGTTGGGGGTCAGATAAGCGCCTGCGGTCACCAGGCCGTGAAGCCACCGTCCAGAACCAGGTTGGCGCCGGTCATATATGTGGAGGCGTCGGAGCCGAGGAACTGCACGATCGGGCCGAACTCGTCGATCTCCGCCTGGCGGCCCATGGGGACGCGCTCGAGGAAGGCATCAATGAATTCCTTGTCGAAGGAGCCGGTCTTGACGCCGCCGAAGGTAACCAGGTTTACGCGCACGCCCTTTTTCGCCCAGTAGGTGGCAAGATAGCGGGTCATGTTGACCAAGCCGGATTTCGATGCGGCGTAGGAGATCGCCTTGATGAACGGCTTTCCGTCGCGTGCTTCGCGATAGGCATAGAGCGCTTGGTTGGGTGACACGAGACCATACATCGAGCCGACCATGATGATGGATCCGCAGCCGGCTTCGGCCATCTTGCTGCCGATCACCTGGGTGGTCAGCATCACGCCCGTAAGGTTGGTGTCGATCACTTCGTCCCAATATTTCTGCGGATAGTCTTCGAATGGCGCGTTCTGATCAGCGTCGCCATTTGGCTTACTGTCAATGCCGGCGTTGTTGATCAGGATGTGCGGGACGCCCCAGTCGGCAATCAGCTGGTCGGTTGCCTTGATCAGGCTCTCCTTATCGCGCACGCTGGCTTCGTAAACGCGGACGTTGTCGGCGAGTTCGCCAAATTTCTCGACGACCTGTTGGCGCGAGAATGGGCGGCGGCTATAGATCGCGACCTTGGCGCCTGCTCCGGCCAGCGTCTTGGTAAATTGGGTGCCGAGCTGGCCGAGACCGCCGGTCACTACGGCGACGCGATCCTTGACGGAGAATACATCTTTCATTGCAAATTTCCTTTTGTTGAATTGGGGACGTCGGGCAGGACTGTGGCAGGATCACTGGCATCCGGCCCTTGGCCGCGCCGCGTCCAGGCGCGGTGGATGGCAAGCACGAGGATGGTGCAAACCACGATGCCGAGGCCGCCGGCGACCGGCCGCTCGAAGAAGCCAAGCAAGTCGCCGCGGGCAATCTGCATCGACATGATGAAGTTCCGTTCGAGTACGGGTCCCAGAACGAGGCCCAGGATGATCGGGGCGATGGGAAAGCCGTTGCGCTCCAGCAGGTAGCCAACGACACCCGCGACCAGCATGGTCCAGACGTCGAACAGCGTGTTGTTGACGGCATAGGAGCCGACAAAGCAGCACAGCAGGATCATCGGCACGATGACGGCGCGGGGTACCGACAGAACATGCCGCGCACCTTTGATGGCGAACCAGCCCAGCGGCAGCAACAGCAGGTTGGCGACGAAAAACGTCAGGATGATTGCCGTCGGCATTGTCGGGTTTTCGATGAACAATCGCGGGCCGGGCGAAACTCCCTTCATGAACAGAACGCCGACCGCAATCGCAGTGACCGCGTCACCTGGGATCCCGAACACCAGCGCCGGGATCCAGGCGGAGGAAAGCCCGGCATTGTTGGATGAGGTTGCCTCTACCAGTCCTTCCGGGTGGCCGGTCCCGAATTTCTCCGGCGTCTTGGAGAACTTGCGGCTCATGCCGTAGGCTATCCAGGCCGCAAGATCACCGCCCACGCCTGGCAACGCGCCGACGGCGGAGCCGAGTGAAGTGCCGCGCACGACGCTCATTGGATACCTGCGCAGCAGCGCGAACATACCGCGATAGGGCTTGATGTCGCCCACCTTCGGCGCTGGCGGCAGCTCACGCTCCAGAGCGGTGAAGCCCCGGATGATTTCCGACAGGGCGAACATGCCGATCATGACCGGGATGAAGCTGATGCCGCCCGAAAGCTCCAGTACGTCAAAGGTGAAGCGCGGCTGGCCTGTGGTCACGTCGAGTCCGACTGTTGACAACAGTAGGCCGATGACAAGCGAGACAGCACCCCTGACCGGATTAGCGGAACTGACCAGTGCGCATGTCATGAGGCCGAGCGTCGCCAGCCAGAAGAACTCGAAGCTGGAGAAGTTCAGCGAGACCTGCGCTAATGCCGGTCCAGAGACGAGCAGGACAGTGGCGCCGATCAGGCCGCCGAGGGCGGAGAAGAAGAAACCGAGCGACAGGACCTCTCCGGCCTTGCCCTGCCGGGTCATTTCGTAGGCCTCCTCGGTATAGGCGGCCGAGGCCGGCGTGCCGGGTATGCGGATCAGGGCTCCGGGAATGTCACCCGCGGTGATCGCCATGGCCGTGCTGGACACGATCAGCGCGATCGCCGCCAACGGCTCCATGTAGAAGGTGATCGGCACCAGCAGAGCTGTCGCCATGGTGGCAGTCAGTCCCGGCAGCGCACCTATGAACAGGCCGTAAACAGAGCCGATCAGAATAGCGAGCAGCACGCTTGGCGCCATCACCATAAAAAAGGCCGTCTCGAAAGTTTCGAAGCTCATCATAGGAATGCTCCCAGAGGCCCGGCAGGAAGTTCCACATGCATGATCCTGGTGAAGCTCAGATGCAGCGCCAAGACGAACAGCGGTGCGACAATGGCGATGGTGAGCGGTCGGGCACCCATCAGAACCATCAGCACGGTCATGAAGATCAGGCCGATCAGCGGGAAGCCCACGGACTGGAACAGCAGCGTTGCCGCCAGCAGGGCACCAATGGTCCAGATCGCCGTGAGCCGTTTTCGCAGGGACACCTCCCACTCGCTGGTATCGACCAGCGGTTCGGTCAGGGGCTTCGACCAGGCTTTCCAGCCAAGCAGCCCGCCGAAAAGGATCAGCGCTCCACCTGTGATGGACGGCATGAGGTCAGCGCCGAAGCGGACTCCGGGCACTTGCGGCAGGTCGGCGGAGGCGATGATCACGCCTCCGCCGAACAAGATCAGCCCGGGGCCGATCAGTCTTTCGCTGAGTTTCATGTCAATGTCTCTTGCTGTGGCCGCTACTTGGCCAGACCAACCGCTTTCATGGTCTCGCTCAGTCCGTCATGAGCGGCCTTTACGGTCGCGGCAAAGGTCGGGGCGTCCTGATAGGCAACGGAGAAGCCGCGCGAGGTCATGAACTTCTTGAACTCTGCGTCCTCTGTGATTTCCTTCAATGCGGCGCTGACCTTCTGTACGACGTCGTCGGGCAGGCCCTTGGGTCCGGCCAGGCCGCGGAAGGGAAGAGGCGACCACTTGATCCCGAGCATTTCGTCCGAGGTCGGAAGGTCGGGATAAAGCGGGCTGCGCTCGCTCGAGATCATCGCGATGGTCTTGGCTTGGTTAGCCTCAACGAGCGCCTTTGCTTCGGCGGGCGAGGTGGAAACCACGGCAATGGCGCCAGATGTCAATTGCTGCAGCGCCGGCGCTGAGCCATCCGAAGCAACCCAGTTTGCGGCAACGGGATCGATGCCCGCCTTCTGCAGCAGACCGACCCAGGCAAGATGCGAGAGACCGCCACGGTTTGCGCCGGAAGCTGCGACGCCCCCCGGGTCAGCTTTGACGGCTTCGATCAGGCCCTTGAGATCTGAATAGGGGGCGTCGGGGCGGATATTCACGGCAATGGCGTCGGCGTTGAAGCGACCTATGAAGGTCAGGTCCGCAGGCGTCACGCCCTTGAGGCCCTGCGCTTCGTACATCGCGCTTTCGATGGTGACGACGCCGAGCGTATAACCGTCGGGCGCGCCTTGGACGATTGCAGAATGGCCAACGAGGCCGCCACCGCCGGTGCGATTCACGACATTGAAGGGCTGACCGAATTTCTTCTGCAGGCCCTCGGCCACAGCCCGGGCGGTGGCATCGGTGCCGCCGCCAGCTGCCCACGGTACCATCACGGTGACGGCCTTCTCCGGCCACTCGGCCATGGCGACGCCAGCACTCAGAACCACTGCCACGCCAGCCACTCCGGCTGCGGCATGGCGCCAGAACTTATTAATTAAAGACACGATGTCTCCTCCCGTTTCCCTGTTGCGTGCGGCGCTGCGACTATCCTCCCGCTGAACCGACACTTGACATATGACTTATGACATAAGTACTGTAAGCGCATGATTGGTGATGCGTCAACCACTTCGCTCAATCTGCAAAAGGTCAAAGCGAAACACGACTGCGGGAGCCCGACATGATGACTGCTGAAACATCCACAGTTCCGAAGCGAGACCGCCTGCACATCATGGTGGCATCGGCGCTGGAGGCCAGCATTCTGAGCGGCGAGTTGAAGATCGGCGACAAGCTGGATTCCGAAAGCGCAATCGCCAAGGAGTTCGGTGTCTCCACCCGCGCCGTGCGCGAGGCAATCCACACGCTCGAAACCAAGGGTCTCCTGTTGCGTCGTCACGGTGAGCGCACGACCGTGGTGCGCGAGGACGTGAACGAGTTTCTCGATACGCTGGCCGTGACGGTCCGTCAGCGGTTGGCGGCGGAGCCGGAATATCTGCAGCAGCTGATGGTGGCGCGTCGCATGATCGAGACGGAGATCCTCGAAATCGTCTGCGCGTCCGATGCGCCGATCGCTCCTGCGGTTAAGGAGAATCTGGATCGCATGCGCAGGGCGCGGGATGAAACGGACTTCTCCGGTTTCGTAGAGGCCGACGCGGCCTTTCATTTGGCCATCGTCCACTCGGCGGGCAATCGCATCCTGTCGATCATCTATGACAATTTCGCCAGCCTCATTAGTGAAGTCATCCAGGTAACGAGCCGTGTGCCGACCAAGTCGCTTGACGAGGCCTACGACGAACACGCCGCGATCTATCAGATGATCAGCGACCACAACGAAATTGGGGCAAAGGCGTTGGTCCGCGCCCAGATCGACAACAGCGCGAACTACCTGCGCATTGCCATTGAAAAAGCATCCAAGGGAGGAAAGACGTAATGCCTGATTTTGACTATTCCGATGTCGACTGGAGCGCGATCGAGCGCCTGAAGAATTGGTATTCGGGTGACGTGCACGACAGCATGGAGGCGCTCGGCCTCTGGGGACATCTGGAAGGCATCAAGTTGCTGGGTGCCTTGGCGGAAGGAGAGGTGATCTGCGGACCGGCCGTGACTGTGCTTTTTGGTTTGTCAGACCGCAAAGGCGAGCCACAGGACGTCTATCACAATGCTGTCGACAACGCGCCGAAGGGCGGGGTCCTCGTCTGCGAAGCTTCCTGTGCGCCGGGCTCCTGCTCCGGCGAGCTAATGAGTTCGGGCGCCAAGACACGCGGTGCGGCGGCCACGATCGTTAACGGCACGGTACGCGACCTCGCACAGGTCCGAAAACTCGGCTACCCGTTATTCGGCACCGAGCCGAGCCCGGTCGGCGTGACCGGAAAGAAGGAACCAATCGAATCGCAGATCCCGATCAAGATCGGCCGCGTCACCATTAAACCCGGCGACGTGATCTTTGGCGATGTAGATGGTGTCGTCTGCATCCCGAAGGAGCACCTGGCCGCTGTCGCCGACCAGGCCGACACGCTTGGAAAGCATGAGACCGTGGCCAGAGATCGTATCTTGTCGGGCGAGAAGCTGCAGTCTGTCTGGCCGGTCTAATCCGGCCAAATGCGAAGTGGCGGTGACGTTAGCACGGCCACTTCGCTGTCGGGACAGCTCGATAGTTTCGATTGAACGGTCCACTTCGAATTCGAATGAGATCTTGACCCGGCCCAGCCTCAAAGTTTTCAGTAAGAACTGGCTCTGACGCGCTTCAAGGCCAGGGACTTCGCGAATGCGTGCAGGCCCTCGGTCTCAAGCACATCCGCACCAGACCCTACACACCCAAGACCAACGGCAAGCCGAGCGCTTGATCCAGACGGCCTTGCGCCAATGGCCCAAAGCATGCGCATATCCATCCTCACAACACCGAAATCGCTTCTACCCGACGGGACGCTTTATGTACGATGGCGTCGCCCCCACGGTAGCCTAAGCTCCGCAATTCGTCTCTACAAAATATACAGCGCAAAGGGCTACTCCAGGCGGGAGCCGTTTGACGACATTTGGCCGATGCAGGAGCCGACATTGCTCGCGGACGTGTTCAAGGCATTGGTCGATGCGGGACAAGTCACAAAAGAAGATTTGCGTGAAGATCTACCACTGTTTCCGCACGACGTCGAAAGTCTGACAGGTCTGCCATCCGGATGGCTAAGCCTGCAGGCTGCGAGAATCGTGGAGCTTAAGCCCGTCGCGACGCCGCGGGACAACCTCGGAGGGGCAAGAGGAGAAGTAATTCCGATCAAACGAAACAGCGAGTGACAACGCCATTTGACCCACCATATCCAGCCGCTTGTTAAATATCGGAAATCATTGCTGAGCGGACGACATCTCCACCGTGTCGACGGTTCGAATACGTTCAAGGCGTGCAAGCCTTAAGAACCGTGAAACCTTCGATAGGTTGGTGGATGAGATTTATGCGTCCAACAACCATTGCGCCTGTGCGGGTCCTAAGTGTCAAAACCACTCCCAGCATCATAACCACCGCCAACATCATGCCGGATTCAGAAACGCCGGGGCTGACCGCGAGAGTCACAGCTCAAAAGGCACCACGCCAAGATGCGACATCGTGAGGTAGCCGCCGCCAACATCGACGCGCGGAACCATAGAAAGCAATGCCGCTAGGTCGATCGGAATGTCGGCCGCAAGTGCCCCTGTGACGGTCGAGACCATAGCAGGCCGGCAATAAATGAATTTCTTCATCGCCGTCTCCTTACGAAATGGCGCGCTTTAGCGGAGGGACCAAACGGATCATCACCTGATCGATCGTGACCATTGCCAGGATGGCGAGGCCCATAAGGGGAAGGCGAGCGCGAAAATCGCCGCGACGATCCACGCGCCAATATGGACCGAGCGCTGACATGGGCGGAACACCAACACGAGCTGCGTTGGATCTATTCCTGACTAGGAGCGGAAAATGCTCTTGACGTCGATGTTATCGATAACATAGTATATGATGGTGGCAGCAAGCTTTGGGAGGAGCAGGGGTGGACAATCGCAAACTCATCGAGTTCCAGAACATCACCAAGGTATTTGGTGGCACTCGCGCCCTCGAGAACGTCTCCATCGATTTGCTCCCTGGCGAGATCCTGGCGCTCCTCGGCGAAAACGGCGCCGGAAAGTCGACGCTGATCAAGACGCTCGCCGGCATCTACAGGCCGGATAGCGGCCAAATCCTCTTTCGCGGTGAGCCTTACAGTCACCGCCCGCCGAAACCCAACACGCGTCAACCCGTTGCCTTCATCCATCAGGATCTCGGTCTGATCGAATGGATGACAGTCGGCGAGAATGTTGGTTTGGCGCAGGGCTTTTCCATGCGTTCGCGGCTGATCGACTGGCGCGGAACGGAAGATCGTGCCCGCGAGGCGCTGGCACTGGTCGGCTGCGACTTCGACCCCAGCACCCGCGTCCAGGACCTCACCCGCACGGAAAAATCGCTTGTTGCAATTGCCCGCGCGCTTGCCGTCGAGGCGGACGTTCTGGTTCTCGACGAACCGACCGCAAGCCTTCCAGCCGACGAAGTCGAGCGGCTGTTCAACGCCATTCGTCCGTTGAAGGAACGCGGCGTTGGCATGATCTACGTGTCGCACCGGCTGGACGAGATTTTTCGCATCGCCGACCGCGTCGCAGTCTTGCGCGACGGCAAGCTGGTGGGCCAGCGGCCAGTCAGCGAGACGGGGCCGGACGACCTGATCGAGATGATCGTCGGCCGCCCGGCCAACCAGCTTTTCGTCAAGGCCGCCTGCACACCTGGCAGGACCGTCCTTGCAGCGAAAAACCTGACCTGCGCCGGCACAGGACCCGTATCCTTCGATATCCGCCGAAACGAACTTCTGGGCCTTGTCGGACTGCGCGGCGCCGGTCAGGAAATCATAGGCCGCACCCTGTTTGGCTGCGAGGCATTTGGCGGCACCATTCACCTGGACGACGAAACCCCGGACCTTTCGAGCGCCGTCGCAGCGATGAGATCCGGCATCGGGTTGATCGCCCGCGACCGGGCGGAGGAATCTGTTGCGATGTCGCTGTCGCTCCGGGAAAACACTTTCATCAACCCCGGTGCATCCGGCCGTGGCTTGTTCTCTTTCCTGTCGCCGGCCGAGGAGGCCAAGCGGGCCCGCAAGATCGGTGAAGCGGTAGGGTTGCGCCCGAACGACCAGAGACTTCCAATCGAAGCCCTTTCAGGCGGCAACCAGCAGAAAGTCGTCGTCGGCCGCTGGTTAGTCACGGCTCGCAAACTGCTAATCGCCGAAGACCCGACCGCCGGCGTCGATGTCGGAGCCAAGGCTGAGATTTACAAACTGATCGCCCAAGCATTGGAAGCCGGTCTAGCCGTCGTTGTCGTGTCCACCGATTTCGAAGAAATCGCCCACATCTGCCACCGCGCGCTGGTGTTTTCGCGCGGCCGCATCGTCGCCGAACTTCAGGGTGAGGCCCTGACCACATCCGCCGTCATTTCCGCCGCTTCGGCATCGGAAGCGGCCTAGACCGCAAGCCTTGTAGACCACAGGAGCCACGAACCATGCAATCGATCGAATCCACGGCGCTTGAGCCGACGCGCGGCGAACTGGCCGGGCTAACCATTGGTCAGAAGATCGCTCGCTATGTCCCAGTTTATGGTCTCGTCATTCTGACAGTCTTCCTGATCCTCCTGTTTTCGGTCCTGCTGCCCGCAACCTTCCCGACCCTGCTGAATCTGCGCTCGATCGTTTCGGACAAGGCGATCATCGCACTTCTGTCATTGGCGGCGATGATCCCGATGGCTTCCGGTCGCATCGATCTCACGGTAGGCTACGGCATCGTGCTCTGGCATATTCTGGCGATCAGTCTCCAGACCATGTTCGGTGTCCCGTGGCCGATCGCTGTTGCCATTGTGCTGGCTCTCGGCGCCTTCACCGGTTTCCTCAATGGACTTCTGGTCGAGGTGGCGCGGATCGACAGTTTCATCGCCACGCTTGGCACCGGCACCATACTCTATGCGCTGGCGCTGTGGCATACCGGCGGTCGGCAGGTGGTGGGTGTTCTGCCCAATGGTTTCTATGCGCTCAACGGCACCATGTTGTTTGGTCTGCCCATCACCGGCTTCTACGTTATGGCCATTGCCGTCACGCTCTGGATCATCATGGAATATCTGCCGATCGGCCGCTATGTCTATGCCATCGGTGCCAATCCGAAGGCGGCTGCGCTAAACGGTATCCCGGTCCGCCGCTTCGTGATCGGCGCCTTCGTTTCTTCGGGGACGCTTGCGGCGCTTGCTGGCGTCCTGCTCGCCTCGAAACTGCGCATCGGCCAGGCAAGCGTAGGGCTGGAATACCTGCTGCCGGCGCTCGTCGGTGCCTTTCTCGGCTCCACCACGATCAAGCCCGGTCGCGTCAATGTCTGGGGCACGATGATCGGTGTCGTCATTCTGGCGGTTGGCATCTCCGGTATTCAGCAGATCGGCGGTTCATTCTTTGTCGAGCCGCTCTTCAACGGTCTCACCCTGCTCGTGGCTATCGGCATCGCCGGTTATGCGCAGCGCAAACGGGGCGCAGCCGGCAAGGCGGCGGTCCCCGGCCCGTTGCCCGCAAAAACGCAGACAAGCTGACGAAAAAGGTTTCCACGAACCGCACTATCTTCAAGGGAGGAAAGAATATGCAACGCAGAACACTGATCCAGAACTCGGTCGCCATGCTGGCACTGATGCTGGCGGGCCCGGCGCTGGCCGATGCCATGGCCAATGCCAAGACCGTGGTGGACAAATACGCCACCCGCGTCACCGCTTGGGACGGCCCGAAGACCAGCCCCAAGGCGCAGGAAGGCAAGACCATCGTCGTGCTGGCCGGCGATCTCAAGAATGGCGGCATCCTGGGCGTGACCACCGGCGTCGAGGAGGCCGCGAAGGCAATTGGCTGGGAGGTCAAGGTGCTGGATGGCGCCGGCTCGATCGGCGGCCGCACGGCAGCGTTCGGCCAGGCACTGGCCCTGAAGCCCGCCGGCATCATCATCAACGGCTTCGATGCCGTCGAGCAGGCCCCGGCCCTGGAGCAAGTGAAGGCTGCGGGAATTCCGCTCGTCGCCTGGCATGCGGGACCAGTCATCGGCCCCGATAAAAAGACAGGTCTCTTCGCCAATGTCAGCACCGATGCCATGGAAGTCTCCAAGGCGGCGGCCGACTACGCCTATGTCGATGCCAAGGGCAAGCCGGGCGTGATCATCTTCACCGACAGCACCTATGCCATCGCCATCGCAAAGGCTGACAAGATGAAGGCTGAGATCGAGGTACTCGGCGGCACGGTTCTCGCCTATGTCGACACGCCGATCGCCGAAACGTCGCAGCGCATGCCGCAGCTGACCACGTCGCTGCTGCAGAAATACGGCGACAAATGGACCCACTCGCTGGCCATCAACGATCTCTATTTCGACTTCATGGGTCCATCGCTTGCAGCCGCGGGCAAGGGCGGCACCGATGCACCGATCAATGTGGCAGCCGGCGATGGTTCGGAATCAGCCTATCAGCGCATCCGTGCCGGTCAGTTCCAGAAGGTGACGGTCGCCGAACCCTTGAACCTGCAGGGATGGCAGCTCGTCGATGAGCTGAACCGCGCATTCGCCGGCGAAACTTGGTCCGGCTACCTATCGCCCTTGCACGTCGTCACGTCGGGCAATGTCGAGTTCGACGGTGGACCGAAGAACAGCTTCGACCCAGATAACGGCTACCGTGACGAATACAAGAAACTCTGGCGCAAGATGTAACAACCGTCTCCCAAACAAACTAGGCACTGCGAATGGTGCCCATTTTTTCAGTTTCTAACAGACACCCCAATAAAACTCCCTGACGGATCAGCTGGAAACCTGCAACTAGATTTTTTCTGTGGTGTTGCCCTGGACCAAATGCAGCGCTGCTTGCCATGACCTGCTGGGGTGAGCGTTCGCGTTCCGAAGCATGTCCAGTAGCGCGCGAGCGGCCGTCTCTCCGATCGCCTCTCGCGGCGTATCGATCGTGGTGAGCCGGGTGCGCACCGTATTGGGAATGGACGTACCGTTGAACCCCACTACCGAGACCTGGCCCGGGACAGCTATACCCGCTTCGTGAAGATATGACAGGCCGCCCAACGCCATTGCGTCATTCAGGAAGTGGATGGCCTGTACGTCGGGATGCGTCCGCATGAGTTGCTCCGTCAAAACGCGCCCGGTCGCGGCCTGTCTCGGTTTCCGCTCGCACGTTACGCTCACCAGGGCGATGTCGGCGGCGGCAAGCGAAGACTGCAGTGAGAGATAGCGGCGGCGGGCACAAAGATCCTTCTCCAGCTCGGCACCAACGTAGGCGATCCTCTGCAAGCCACGCGCGAGAAAATGCATTGCAACGAGACGGCCTGCCTCCGCATGGGATGGGCCTGCCCCGAAATCGAGGCCGGAGTTATCGCAATCCCAAAGCTGAATGGCTGGGCAGTTGCGGTTTTCAAGCAACCTCATGGAAGCGGCGCTCCGCTCCATACCGCCATTCAGCAAAAGTCCGGCCGGCTGAAACGAGAGCATTTCACGAATAAGATCGGCTTCCACGATCGGGTCGAAATGCGACTCGCCGATGAACGTTTGATACCCATTCGGTCTGAGCACCGCGTTCACCCCGCTGAGCACTTCGGAGAAGACGATATCGCTGATCGAGGGGATGATGACCGCCACCATACGGCTTCTGCGCGAACTCAGCGATCCTGCGAGGCTGTTGGGCAGATATCCTAATTCGTCCGCCGCTCGCCTGACTCTCGCTCGCGTCTCCTCTGAGATGCTTCCGACGCCCCGGATCACCTTTGAGACGGTCATTCTGCTGACGCCCGCCCTGGCGGCCACTTCAACAAGAGTGACGGTCTTCGCGCGTTTCTGCCTCACATATTTCTCCTCTTTGCAGGGATGCACAAACAGACTTGACGCTCCCGATTGTTATCGATAACATCAATTTAGGTTAGCGATAACCCCATAACGCCAGATGCGACGGTTTTAAGTCCGGGCAGGCGGTTTGGGAGGAGAACGACGCTCCGAAGGAGCGGAACTGCGAGCTCGCGACCGTGAACGCATGCTCCGTGGCGAGATGCCTTGCAGCAATCATTATGACAAGTGGAGGAAGAACGATGAAAATCTCAAACTATGTACGGACGACGCTGACTGCGATCGGAATAGGAATAGCAAGCCTGGCCGCGACTGCCGAGGCTAGCGCGACGACGCTGAACGACATCGTGTCGCGCGGCTCAGTCCGGATAGGTGTCCTGACCGGTGCACCGCCTATGGGGATGGTGGACGAGAAGGGCAACCCGACAGGTTATGACGTCGACGTCGCCAATCTGATTGGCGGGTATCTGTCGTTACCCGTCGAACTTGTGCCGCTCACCCCGCCCGCCCGCATTCCCGCACTTCAGACAGGCAAGGTCGATTTCCTCGTCGCCACACTTGCGCCGACCGGCGAACGGGCGAAGACCGTCATGTTCACGCAGCCGTACAGCGCCTTCAACATGGACATCATCTCCGGCCCTGACCAAAAGTTCGCGAGCCTTGCCGATCTCAAGGGTAAGCGCGTGGCGGTCAATCGCGGTTCGTCGCAAGAGACTGCGCTACGAAAGGCCGCGGTACCCGGCATGCAAATCGTCGTATTTGAGGACGACTCCACCAGCGCGCAGGCCCTCATCGCCGGACAGGCCGATGCAGTTGCGCTGCCTTCGACAGTGGGTGAAGCGATCATCAAACAGCGCCCGGACGCCGGACTGCAGGTTGGCTTCACCTTTTTCCAGCAGGGCAACTCGATGGCGACCAAGATGCAGGATTTCGAACTGCGCCAATGGCTGAACACGGCGATCTACCTGATGAAGATCTCCGGTGACCTCGACAAGGTTGCAACCAAATGGACAGGCCGTCCAATGCCGACGCTTCCGTCCTTCTAAGTGGGTTTGCGTGAGAGCCTGCCGGCGGAACCGTCGGCGGGCCACGAAACATCGACGGAGCTCGCTTATGTCCTATACGTTTCAATTCGGCGTGCTTGCACAGTATCAGGATGAAATTCTGAACGGCATCTGGCTGACGATCAAACTTTCAGTCCTTTCGATCCTTCTTGGCTCGGCGGCGGGCGTCGTCCTTGCCTCTATCCGCTCAGTGAAAGGCGGCGCCGCGCGATTTCTTGTCGATGCCTATGTCGAGATCATTCGCAACACCCCATTCCTGGTCCAGCTTTTCATCGTCTATTTCGGTCTACCCGGCCTCGGCCTGCGCGTCGGCGCCGATACAGCTGCGCTGATCGGTATGACGATCAATCTTGCCGCCTATTCGACGGAAATCATCCGCGCCGGAATTGAGGCGGTGCATAAGTCACAGATCGAAGCAGGCGAGGCGCTCGGCTTCACCCGCTTTCAAATCTATCGCCACGTCATCATCGTGCCGGCGATCGCCAAGGTCTATCCGGCGCTGTGCAGCCAGTTCGTGCTGATGATGCTGGCCTCGAGTATCTGTTCGGCGATTTCGACGCATGAACTGGCAGCTTCGGCCGCCTTTGTTGAATCGCAGACCTACCGGTCGTTCGAGGTCTATATCGTCGTCACGCTGATCTATCTGGCGCTTGCGCTTGCGTTGCGTGCTTGTCTGGCGCTCGTCGGTATGTGGCTGTTCGGCCGCCGTGTCGCCCGCCGTACCATGACGTCCCTGCCGGAGGTACAGGCATGACGCTTAGAACATTCGGTTTCAATGAATTCGGTTTCCTGCTGCAAGCACTGCAATGGACCATCGTCCTGACGGTCATTGCACTGATCGGGGGCGGTCTTCTCGGCTTTGCCGTGGCACTTGCCCGCACCTCGCGCACAAAGGCGGTGCGTATTGCTGCCGGCACTTACATCCAGGTCATCCAGGGCATTCCTGTTCTGATGATCCTGTTCTTATCCTATTATGGCCTGAGCCTTGCCGGATTGGAGTTGCCGCCGCTGATTGCCGCGGGTGCATCGATGACGATCTACGCATCGGGTTACCTGGCGGAAATCTGGCGTGGCTGCATTCAGGCAGTGCCGAAGCAGCAATGGGAGGCGTCGGAGTCCCTCGCCATGACCCGGCTGCAACAATATCGCTACGTCATCCTGCCGCAGGCTGTCCGCATATCGCTGCCTCCCACCGTCGGTTTCGCGGTGCAGGTGGTCAAGAACACCTCAATTACCTCAATCATCGGTTTCGTTGAACTCGCTCGCGCGGGGCAACTCATCAACAATGCGACGTTCCAGCCCTTCCGCGTCTTCGTCGCGGTTGCAGTTCTCTATTTCGTCGTCTGTTACCCATTGTCCCAGCTGTCGCGTTGGCTGGAAAGGAGGCTCCATGCCGGAAGTAATCGTTGAAAAGGTTCACAAGAGCTTCGGTGCGCTCGAAGTTCTCAAGGGCGTCTCGCTCAGTGTCGGGCGCGGAGAGGTCTTCGCGCTGATCGGTCGGTCAGGCTCCGGTAAGAGCACGCTGCTGCGCTGCATGAACGGTCTGGAAAAGATCAATTCCGGCCACGTGGAAATTGCCGGCCACACGCTTGGGGGAGATGCTAAAGCATTGCGCAGCCTGCGCACCGATGTCGGCATCGTCTTCCAGAGCTACAACCTGTTTCCGCATCTGACTGTCGGTGAGAACATCATGCTTGCGCCACGCATCGTGAAGGGCATAGCAAAGGCCGAGACGCAGAAAATCGCCCGGGAGGTGCTGCAGCTCGTGGGCCTCCTGGAAAAGTTCGATTCCTACCCGGATCAGCTTTCCGGCGGCCAGCAGCAGCGGGTGGCGATCGCCCGTTCGCTTGCCATGCGGCCAAAGGTGATGCTGTTCGACGAAGTGACCTCGGCGCTCGACCCGGAACTGACCGAAGAAGTGTTGACGGTGATGGAGACGCTCGCTCGCGACGGGATGACCATGATCCTTGTAACGCACGAAATGGCGTTCGCCCGAAGGGTGGCGACGAAAACCATCTTCATGCACAAAGGTACGATCTGGGAAGAGGGGCCGTCCAAGGAGCTCTTTGCCAATCCGCAAACACAGGAGTTGCGGCAGTTCGTGAAGTCCGACGTTAAGTAACCGGGTTAAAGCGCATCAAACATCCTGCCGCCGCAGGGCAAGCCCCTCAGGCGGCAGGAGCAGATCGGGTTGGGTGGTGGACGCCGCACCTTGTCGAATGTTCGCTTGGTATCGCAACAGCAAGGGCCGGGGTCGTCAGCGACTGGTCTCTCGCAGGATCAAGTCCGGCCGGATCGTCACGCGTCCCGATTCATTCGCCAGCCGTCCGTCCAGGACGTCGATAATGAGCTTCGCCGCCTTTGTTCCGATCTCAGCCGCGAACGCGTTGATTGTGGTCAGGCTGGGAACGCAGATTGCGCCGATCTCGTAGTCGCCAAAACCACCGATCGCGATTTGTCCGGGCACCGCAAGGCCGCGACGTTGACATTCCGTGAGCGCGCCAAAGGCGGAAAGGTCGGAGACGCAAATCACCGCCTCGGTGTCAGGAAATTGTTCCAGCAGCCGTCCCATCGCGTTCGCGCCCTCCCGCATCGAAATCGGCGGAGGGCCGGCAGCAATCAGGCGTTCCGCATCCAGACCGTGATCCTTTATTGCGGCGATGAAGCCGGCCCGGCGGTCGGTGCCACGCGTGTCGCGGTCGGCGTCACCGCCAATGAAGGCGATCTTTCGATAGCCGGAAGAGACGAAGTGATTGACCATCTCGCGCACCGCGAGTGCATTGGAGAAGCCGACGACGTGACCGATCGGCTCTTCAGGAAGGTCCCAGGTCTCGATGACCGGGATTCCCGCGTTCGACAGGAGCTTGCGGGCGCGTGGGGTGTGTTTGCCCCCCGTTACCACGATCGCTTCTGGCTTGCGCCGCAAGAGCTGCTCGATGAGCCGTTCTTCTTCCTTCGTGTCGTAGTTGGTGTAGCCGAGGAGGATTTGCAGACCCCTCTCCGCGAGGCCATCGCTCAGCGAACGTACCGTATCGGCGAAATTGGCGTTGTTGATTGAAGGAATGGTGACCGCCACGAAGTCAGTGCGTTGCGAACGCAAATTTGCGGCGGTGCTGTCGAAGACATAACCGAGTTCCTCCGCAGCACGCAGCACGGCTTCGCGGGTTTCCTGGCTGACGGAGGCGTCCTGCTTGAAGGCGCGCGACACCGTCATCGGCGACACGCCGGTGCTGCGTGCAATGTCCGCCATCGTGATTGGCTTGCGAATATTATGCATTTTGGCCCATGTTATCGTTATCACCGGCACTACAGCGAGTTTGTCGCAGGATTGCAAGCCCGTTGTGGCGTCGCTCGTGATTGGACGGGAGCAAAGCTTGATGCGGCGGAAACAAAGAGAAGCGAAGCGTTGAAGGGCCTCGCTTGTCGGGGCATCTTGCGGGCTACAGTGGGAATTCGTTTGCCTGTGTCACATGGTGGTGAATGCGTCCGTCGAAGAACCGGGCTAGGACTTCTTCCGTGGCCGCCTTGGCAGCAGTGCGGGCTGGACTCGCCAACGCCGTCTCAACCGTCGCAAGATCGGGATAATTGATCGCAAGGATCATCGGGATTTCCGGCGCCCCTTCGTCCCGGGCATCCGCAAAGGTCACTCTTACTTCGAGCGCACCTGGGAAGGCTTTCCATTTTGGCAGGATATTCTCCAGGACGGCGGTCCGAAACGCTTCGGTCTGACCTTCCTTCACCGTTCCTTCGAAGAGAGCATAGCGTGTGATCATTGTGCGATATCCTTGTTGGGACCCTTGAAAAATTCCATCAGAGCGGCCTGATCCTCACCACCGAGGCCGGCGGCCGTCAGCATCCGATGCACTTCGGCGCAGGTAGCTGTGAGTGGCATGGCCGTGTTGGTCAGGCGTGCAAGATCCTGCGCGCCGTTCAGATCCTTGACCATGTTGTCAATCCGGCCGGTGCGCCGGTAGTCCTTGGCAACGAATCGCGGCATGTATTCCTGCAGGATGGCGCTGTCGGCGCGGCCACCCTTCAGGGCCTGCGGGATTTTGGCGGCATCCACGCCAGCGTCGAGCGCCAACTGCGTGGCTTCGGCCACCGCCAGAAAATTCAGGCCGCAGAGAACCTGGTTGATCAATTTCGTCGTCTGGCCAGCACCTGAAGGCCCCATGTGGGTGTAGTTCGAGGCGACATGTTGCAGCACCCGATGCGCGTCTGCGACATCCTGTTCTTTGCCACCTGCCATCAGCGTGAGCTGTCCGACCAATGCTTTTGGAGCGCCGCCCGAGAGGGGACTGTCGACCCAGCGCAAACCAACCTCCGCAGCGTCCGATGCCAGCGCCTTCGTTGCTTCCGGATCGATGGAGGACATGTCGATGACGAGCGTTCCGGGCGCGGCACCTTCGGCGACACCACCGGTGCCAAAAACAGCCAGCCTCACGATCTTTGGAGAATTGAGGCTGAGGATCACGTAGTCCGAAACGGACGCTGCCTCTGCCGCACTCGCTGCGGTTTTTGCACCCTTGCCCACCAGCTCTTGCACCCTGGCCTTGTCCAGGTCAAAGACCGTCAAGTTGTTGCCGGTCTCCAAGAGCCGTGCGCCGATAGCTCCGCCCATCGCTCCGGCGCCTATCAATGCAACTCTGTTCGTCATCCTCGCATTCCTCCCAATTGTGCAATAATCTTGTCGACGACCCCGTCGAGCGGCTCGTCGATATCCACAGTGATCGCATTTTCCTCCGACCCCGGCGGTTCGAGCGTCGAAAACTGGCTTGCCAGCAACCCCTGCGGCATGAAGTGCCCCGATAACCTCGGGCGTGCCCGAAAGATGGATGAAAATCACAGGCGCTCCTGCTTCCTGCGCGATATGGGCACGGTACGCACGTTTGAGCGCTGAGCAGCCAATGATCAACGGGTTCTCGGAGGCGGCGAGTGCCCGTCCTACTCGCGTCAGCCACGGCCAGCGGTCGTCGTCGTCCAAAGCGATTCCCTGGCTCATTTTCGCAATGTTTGCCAATGGGTGCAGATCATCCCCGTCCAGGTAGGCTGCGCCCAACCCGACGGCGAGCGCCGCTCCGACAGAGGACTTGCCGCATCCGGCAACACCCATCAATATCAATCGTTGCCTGGCCTCAGAGAGAGGCCGTGATGCCGCCGTCGACATAGAGCACATGTCCGTTCACAAAAGAGGAGGCGCTCGAAGCAAGGAACACGCAGGCGCCGACCAGCTCTTCGACCTTGCCCCAGCGGCCGGCCGGTGTGCGTTTCTCCAGCCACGCGGAAAAATCGGCGTCGCCGACCAGAGCGGCGTTCAGCGGCGTGTCAAAATAACCGGGCGCTATCGCATTGCATTGCAGCCCGTATCTTGCCCAGTCAGTTGCCATGCCCTTGGTCAGATTGCCAACTGCGCCTTTGGTGGCCGTATATGGCGCGATGCCGGGGCGGGCTAGGGCAGTCTGTACGCTGGCGATATTGATGATCTTACCGGCGCCGCGTTTGATCATATGCCGGGCAGCCGCCTGTCCGACGTTGAAGACACTGGAAACATTGGTGCGCATCAGCCGTTCGAACGCATCCGCCGGAAAATCCTCCAGCGGAGTTCGGTGCTGCATGCCTGCGTTGTTCACAAGGATGTCTATCGCGCCCGTTTTTGCTTCGAATTCGTCAACGGCGCGCCGCGCGGCCTCATGTTCGGTCACGTCGAAGACCAACTGATGGGCGCCGGCGCCGAAGCTTGTCGCGGCTTGCGCCAGCTTGACCGCATCGCGTCCATTGAGCACGATTTCTGCGCCGGCGTCAGCCAAACCACGGGCAAGGGCAAGGCCGATGCCCTGCGACGAGCCGGTGATCAAGGCCCGGCAACCCGTCAAGTCAAACAAGCTTCGCCCCATTGATCTCTCCGTTTTCTCTCGACATCCACAATATTGTCTCTTATGTTATCGATAACATTGATTGTCAAGAGACGGAGAAGCCAAATGAACAAGCCGCAGATCCTCCAGGTCGGACCCTATCCGGAATGGGACGAGGCGCCCCTCACTGCCAGCTTCGAGGTCCATCGGTATTTCGAGGCCGCCGACAAGGCCGGTTTCCTCGCGTTTGTCGGTCCGAACGTCAAAGCGATCGCAACAAGGGGCGAACTTGGCGCCAGCCGGGCGATGATCGAGGCTTGCCCGGCGCTCGAGCTGGTCTCCGTCTACGGGGTCGGCTTCGATGCCGTTGATCTCGCGGCCTGCCGGGAACGCGGCATCCGCGTCACGAACACGCCTGATGTATTGACGAGCGATGTGGCAGACCTCGGCATAGCGATGATGCTATGTCAGTCGCGTGGCCTGGTCGGTGCGGAAGGTTGGGTCAGAGATGGAAGCTGGGTCGAAAAGGGCCTCTATCCGCTCAAGCGCCGCGTATGGGGGCGAAGCGCAGGCGTGCTCGGCCTTGGCCGCATCGGCTATGAGGTTGCAAAGCGCCTCCAGGGCTTCGATATGCGGATCGCCTATTCCGATGTCGCGCCGAAGGATTTCGCTTCGGATTGGGAGTATATTGCTGATCCCGTGGCGCTCGCCTCCCGGTCTGATTTCCTCTTTGTCACCCTGGCTGCTTCCCCAGTCACCCGCCACATCGTGGGTCGCGAGGTGATTGCGGCACTGGGCGGGGAGGGGATGTTGATCAATATCTCTCGCGCCTCCAATGTCGACGAGGAGGCATTGCTCACCGCGCTGGAAAGCGGTGCACTCGGCTCGGCCGCTCTTGATGTGTTCGAGGGTGAGCCAAAACTCGACCCGCGTTTTCTCGCGTTGGACAATGTCCTCCTGCAGCCCCATCACGCTTCGGGAACCATTGAGACGCGCAAGGCTATGGGGAAACTGGTCCGCGATAATCTCACGGCGCATTTTTCCGGTCAGCCACTGTTGACGCCAGTCCTTTGAGGAGGCCGCGATGAAAACTATCGTTGTTCACGGCGCAAAGGATTTGCGCATCGAGGAGCGTCCGGTTGAAGCACCAGGCCCAGGAGAGGTGCGCCTTCGCCTTGCCGCTGGTGGAATCTGCGGCAGCGATCTCCACTATTACAATCACGGTGGCTTCGGCACCGTCCGGCTACGCGAACCGATGATTCTCGGACACGAAGTTTCCGCACATGTCGATTCCCTTGGACCGGGTGTAGAAGGATTGGAGTTGGGACAGCTCGTTGCCGTTTCGCCGTCCCGTCCGTGCCGAACCTGCCGCTACTGCCAGGAGGGGCACCAAAACCAGTGCCTCAACATGCGGTTCTACGGAAGCGCCATGCCGTTTCCGCATGTCCAAGGCGCCTTTCGTGAGGTTCTCGTTGCGGACGCGATCCAATGCGTTTCGGCCGATGGCCTGACGGCGGGCGAGGCGGCAATGGCCGAACCGCTGGCCGTGACGCTCCACGCGACCCGCCGGGCTGGAGAAATGTTGGGCAAACGGGTTCTGGTGACGGGTTGCGGGCCAATCGGCGTTCTGGCCATTCTGGCGGCTCGCCGTGCTGGGGCCGCTGAAATCGTCGCGACGGACCTCTCCGAATTCACCCTGTCGCTCGCCCGCAAAGCCGGCGCCGACCGGACGATCAACATGGCGAGAGAACCCGACGCGCTGGCCTCTTATGGGGCAGGGAAAGGAACGTTCGATGTCCTCTACGAGTGCTCCGGCGCCGCGGCGGCGCTCGCAGCGGCCATCGCTGTTTTGCGGCCGCGGGCGGTGATCGTTCAGCTGGGGCTTGGCGGAGATATGGCAGTCCCGATGATGGCTATCACGGCCAAGGAGCTGGATCTGCGCGGATCCTTTCGCTTCCATGAAGAATTCGCCATCGGAGTCGGGCTCATGCAGAAGGGTCTCATCGACGTGAAGCCGCTGATCACCCACACGCTCCCCTTGCGGGAGGTCGTCACAGCCTTCGAACTTGCGAGTGACCGCAGCCAGGCGATGAAGGCGCAGATCGCCTTCATCTGAATTGCTGAGAGGTTTTTGACGGAAACAGAAAGGGGGCGATCCGGATCAGCGCCGCCTTTGTTTTCTGCGAGACCGGCAGACCAGGGCGCTGCCGTCCCGGCGGCCATTGAGGTGCCGCAGGCGGGGCCTTCAGACATCTCGTCACCCTTGCCTGTTCATATCAAGGGTATCGGTGATATCGATAGCGTTCTCACAGCTTCCAGAAAGGGAAGGCCGGCATGTCGTACTTTGAAGTGGTCGATCCGCTGTTTAGCCGATACGTCCTTGGCAATGCGCCGGTGAAACAGATTGCGACGGGCTTTGACTGGGTCGAGGGGCCGGTCTGGTTCGGTGATGCAGGATGCCTCCTCTTTTCCGACATTCCGAACAATCGCATCCTCCGCTGGTCTCCAGGCGCTGGGGTCTCCACGTTCCGACAGCCCTCGAACTTGGCCAACGGCAATACGCGCGACAGGCAGGGAAGGCTGGTAACGTGCGAACATGGCACGCGCCGTGTGACGCGCACGGAACTTGACGGTTCCGTCACTGTTGTGGCTGACCGCTACCGGGGCAGGCGCCTGAATTCTCCCAATGATGTGGTTGTAAAATCAGACGGCTCCATCTGGTTCTCCGATCCGCACTACGGGATCATGACGGACTACGAAGGCTTTGTGGCCGAGCAGGAACTGCCGTGCCACGTTTACCGTGTCGATCCTTCTGGAGAAATTGAAGTCGCGTTAACGGACTTCAACTGCCCGAACGGCCTCGCCTTCAGCCCCGATGAAACCCGCCTCTATGTCGCCGATACCGGACGCATGTTCGGCTCAGACCCCCAACATATCAGGGTTTTCAATGTTGCCTCCAGCGGCGAGCTTTCCGGCGGCGAGGTGTTTCACACCATCAGCCCAGGATGCGCAGACGGTTTCCGAATGGATAGCGATGGCAATATGTGGTCCTCGGCGGCAGATGGCGTGCATTGCATTTCCCCGGATGGGCACCTGATAGGAAAGGTACTTGTTCCTGAACTAGTCTCCAACCTCTGCTTTGGTGGCCACGCGAAGCATCAACTCTTCATGACAGCGACGACCAGCGTATACTCGATTACGTTGAACCGCAGAGGTGCTCAAACCCCTTGAAGCCAAAGCGCGTTCATCTTGGCGTAAAGCGTTGGCGTGGGTAGGTCTCACGACAAGAGAGAGTAACGTGTCGGGGCTCAGTTCCATCAAGGCAACCGACCACGAGCCTTAACCCGCATCATGGTTAGCGCGGGTGTGACGTGCTCGACTGCGCGGACCCCGGAAGACAGTTTTGCGACTGTCAAGCAGCCGAGATGGCCGGGGGTTGTCCAGAACTCCCGCTGGAGCAAGTCGAGCGTGGGGTGAAGACCGGTTTCGCCGTAGGCGGCGAGCCCATAGGCGACGATGCAGCCGCCATAGTTGGAGACGTAGAGGCCGCCGGCGTCAAGCGAAGCCTTTGCGTCGCTGACGCTGGAGACGCCTTTGACAATGCAGGGCAATGGGAGCCCAGCTGATGACGCTGGCGGCGCCGGGCATGATCGTAATAGTCCTCAGATTGTGCCAGCGCGCATTTCCTTGGCGATGTAGTCAGCCTGGCGGATGGCAAGCGTGACGATCGTCAGTGTGGGATTCTCCGCCGCCCCCGTCGTAAACTGGCTGCCATCGGAAACGAACAGATTCTTGATGTCGTGCGTCTGGCCCCACTTGTTGACGACACCGTCCCGGGCTTTTTCGCTCATGCGGTTCGTGCCGAGATTGTGTGTCGAGGGATAGGGCGGCGTCGGGAAGCTGCGCGTCGCCCCGACAGCCGCATAGAGCGCCTCGCCTTGCTTATAGGCGTGGTTGCGCATGGCGACGTCGTTTGGATGATCCGTGAACCAGACATCCGGGATCGGCATGCCATATTTGTCCTTCAGTTCGCCGTGTAGTTTCACGGCATTCTGTTCCTGCGGCATGTCCTCGCCAACGATCCAGAGACCGGCCATGTGGGCATAGCTGTCCATGGCCGAGGCGAAGGGACGCCCCCAGCCGCCGGGATCGAGGAAGGCCGCCATGAAGGGTACGCCAAGCGCCAGCGTTTCCAGCTCATAACCGCCGACGAAGCCGCGCGACGGATCGTGCTTCGCCTCGTCGCGGATGATGCCGGCCATGGTGGTTCCGCGGTAGAAATGCACCGGCTTTTCGAACACGGCATAGACCGAGCCCGTCGTATGGCGCATGTAGTTCTTGCCGACTTGGCCGGACGAGTTGGCAAGGCCGTCCGGATATTTGCTCGATGCAGAATTGAGCAAGAGGCGCGGGCTTTCGATCGAATTGCCGGCAACGCAGACGATGCGGGCCTTCTGGCTTTGCAGCTTGCCGTCCTTGCCGGCATAGACGACCGCGGTCACCTTGCCGCTGTCATCATGCTCGATCTTGACGACATGGGAGTTGGGCCGCACTTCCAGCTTGCCGGTCGCCTCGCCCTTCGGGATTTCCGTATAGAGCGTCGACCATTTGGCGCCCCATTTGCAGCCCTGGAAACAGAAGCCCGTCTGTTGACAGCCCATGCGGTCGTCGCGATCGGCCGAGTTGATCGCCATGTTGCCGGTGTGACATTCCTTGTAGCCGAGCTTGTCGGCGCCAGCCTTGAGGATCTTGAAGTTGTTGTTGCCGGGCAGGCCCTCGATGCCGTTGGTGCGGGTGACGCCCATCTTGTCCTCGGCCTTGGCGTAGTAAGGCTCGAGCTCGGCCAGCGTCAGCGGCCAGTCGAGCAGATTGGCCCCCTCGATCTTGCCGTAATGCGTCAGATCCTTGAACTCATGCTCCTGGAAGCGCAGAGATGCGCCGGCCCAGTGGGTCGTGGTGCCGCCGACCGCCTTGACGATCCAGGCCGGCAGGTTGGGAAAATCCTTCGAGACGCGCCAGCCGCCGCCCGTCGTGCGGTTGTCGAGCCAAGCGAGCTGGGAAAAGCTCTCCCATTCATCGTTGATGAAGTCTTCGTGTTCGACGCGCGCGCCGGCTTCGAGCACGACGACGTCGATGCCCTTCTGAGCCAGTTCGTTTCCGAGTGTGCCGCCGCCGGCACCCGAGCCGATGATGACGACCACGCTATCGTCGTTGAGATCATAAGGAGCTGTCATAGTTTCCTCCCGAAACATGTGCGGTCGGCGTCAAACGCCGTGCAGTCGCGCCTCCTCCGGCGCGGACCGTCAGACCGCCGTCAAAGCCACTCGATGTCGTCGAAGCCGCGGGTGATGTAGCCACCCTTGGAGTAGGATTCGCCCTCATAGCCAAAATGCGGCCAGAGTTCCTTCTGGTTATAGAACGAGACGACGAGGTCACCCCGCACCGCCTGGAAAAAGGGCGTCGCCTCGATCTCGTGCAGGATCTCGACGCGGTCGTCCTCCCAGCCGAGTCCGCGATAGCCGCCCTCACCAGAGCGTTTATCGAGATCGGCGATGCCCGTTTCGATCAGTTCCTTGTGCGCGGCGTCAGTGCCGGCCTTGGTGTCATGGCCTTTCACGGCAATGGCGTAGAAGCGGTCGGCAACGGAATCATGCGGGTAGATGTCGCGGGCAAGCTTGATCAGCGTTGCCATGGTCTGCGGCTTCAGTGCGGTCGCCTCCATCCCCCAGACCTTGTCGGGGCTGATCACCGCCGTGCCGGTGATGATGAGTGCGGCGCCGACCGTGCCGCGCTTCAGAAGCTCGCGCCGGGAAAGTCCTGGCCGCTGCTCGTAGATGGTCGTCATGTCATGGTCCTCCCATTGCGTTTAAGACCGGTGGCCCTCCTCCGGCCGTTAGCCCATTCATTTGTAGCGGCCGTGCCGTTGCAGAACCTCGATCTTGTAGCCGTCCGGATCGGTGACGAAGAAGAAGCGGGCAAGCAGGTCGCCGTCGCGGTTGAGTTCGACGATCTTGCCGGTGGTGAAGCCGAACGCGGAAATGCGGGCATGCTCGCCATCGAGGTCGGAAACCGACACGGCGAAATGGCCGTAGCCGTCACCGAGATTATAGGCTTCGGTGCGGCCCTTGTTGATCGTCAACTCAAGTTCGAATTCGCTTTCGGCATTGCTCATGTAGACAAGCGTGAAAGCATCGAAGTCGCGCCTGTCGGCAACGTCGAGCCCGAATGCCTTGTTGTAGAATTCCACGGACCGGTCTTCGTCCAGAACGCGGATCATGGAATGGATTGCCGCTGCCACCTTCGCCTCCCAAGTTTTCACAAGTTTAAACTTCGGTGAAGCTCTTTGGTAGCAGTGGCTTACCCCAGGAAAAAAGTGACTGGGGACGTCCGATGAAGAATTTCTTACCGAAGGGGCGCCTACGATTTGACGGTTCAATTGCGCGGGCACATACTTTGATACAATAAGAAGCAGGAGGAACGCCATGTGTGAAATCTATGCTGGGCAAGACCCCGGTCGATATCGTCCTATCAATCGGTCCGTTCGCATTGGGGGCCACTCCACAAGTATTCAGCTCGAAGCAGCTTTTTGGGTGCTGATCGATGAAATCGCAGAGAAGCAGGGGCTTTCGACCGCTCGTTTCCTCTCTAAATTGTATGATGAGGCGCTGGAGATTAACGGCTCAGTTGCAAACTTCAGTTCGCTTCTGCGGACAAGCTGTCTAATCTACGTGATGAGCGTTAGCCACGGCGCGAGCCAGTCGCGCTTTCGCATCATTGCCGCAGAGTAGGCCTTTTGCATTAGCGATGGAACTCGCCATTGGGGAGGCCCCGAGATCCTGGCTACTGTGCTGGCAGGGACGTGTCCCTTGCAAGCCAAAGATGAATGCCCTCGCCCCTGGTCCGATATGCCATCCTTCATATTTCTACGCTGTTGCCCGCACATGTTATAGACCGTTGTTCGAGACAGGCCGAGCTCCCGTGCAGTCCGTGAGATGTTCAAGTCCGCCTTCCGGCGAACCGTTTGGGTTTCCTGACATTTGGCGGGACTGAGCGATCGACCGCTGCATTCGTCGCGGCAGTCGCGAGAAGCGCTGAGATCGGACCGGCTTCGACAAAAACAGCTTTTGTCAATGTAGTCGGCGCGCCGCGGAGGGCCGCGGCCCGCCGGTGCGACCGGACGACGTCGTCGCGCTCGCCTATCGCGATCACAAGGATCAGGAAGAGTTCGGAAGCCCGTTTCTGATTTCGCCCGACAAAGCAGGGCGGGTTAATACACGTCAAGTCGACGGAACGCCAGCGGGACCCTGGCAGCGGCATTCAGCATTTTTCGAGATATATAGGGCTCGCGGCCTTCTATCGGAACCGGATCTTCATCACGAGCGTATCGCCTGCGCGAGCGCCATGCTGTCGCGGACGATCCTCCTGCCATTCGATGAGTATCAGCGCGCCGATCTGCGCGGAACAACAATGGGAATTTCCTGGCGAAGGGAAAACCTCCCCTATGCCGCACGGATGATTTGGCGGCATGTCGGCGCCGAGCCAGATTTATGTGAACTGCTTGCCTGCTGTGGGTCTCTGCCGCTGTAGTCGCGCCAGTTGCCGCCGACGGTGCCCTCATTCCTCGCCGATCCGTAGGCAGAAGTATATGCGGTGCCAGCAGAGTATTGAGTACCTGATTGGCCCTGTTCGGCGTGGCAGCCCGCGGGGGAACGATGTTGCCGGGCGGTTGATGCTCATGATTGCAATTACAATCCATACGGACGTGGTGAATCTCTGCTTTTCCGCCAGTTGCTCAGACCCCGCCAATTGGCGTATCCAAGACCGCTCAGGCTCCAATTGCTGCCGGTGAAACTTCAGTCGCCGGCCGGGCCGGCGGGGTATCTCGATGGGTATAGATCGCCGGGGCGATAGGGGTTATCTGCAGGGCTTGTTGCGATGCTGAAAACGTCGCCGAAACATCACCGCAGACACCCAAGGCCTCTCAAAGTGAAAAAAGTCCAGCGCAGCTTTGCCGTCGAGTACAGATCGGGCCGGCGTAAACTCAATTCCAATCCGAACTCGATCTGGGGAGACATGGATCTCAAGTCCGTTGCACAGGATCTGCTGGACGAGGCAATGCCATTTCTTCCGGAAACGTCTCAGGTTGGCAGCGCCGGAGTGTCTTTACCCGGCGAACAACAGGCCGCGGCGTTGTTGACACCGCCGATCGAGCAGGAGACAAATGCATCGGCTTTACAGGAGACCATAATGGCCGACGAAAACAATACGATGACTGATGCTGACACGCCGGCCGTAGCGGCGCCCGCACCGAAGAAGGAGCGCAAACCTCGCGCCAAAAAGGCGGCGTCTGAGACGGCCTCAGCCGCAGTTTCGGCGCAACCGGCAGCGGCTTCGAATGCCGCAGCGGTCAAGCCGAAGAGAGGACGCAAGGCAAAGGCCGACGAAGGTGCGCCAAGCGCGAAGCGTGCGCCTGTCAAACGTGCTCCGAAGGCCGCGCAGGCGGCGACCGCGCCGTCGGTGGCGGCCGTTGACGAGTTTGCGGATCTCCTGCAGCTGGAAGAGGAAAACCAGAGACTGCGCAAGCAGCTGGCCGAGAAGCTGCGTGCTGAAAATGCCGATCTGCGAAAGCGGCTCAACCTCGGTTGATCGGCAGCCGTCGGTCAAGCGCTGGCCGCATTCTCAAGGCTATATCGAGACGAATATCTTGGCGGCGGCTGGTCCTGCCGCCAACGCTTTTGCTCGCAGCCTGCATGCGAGGTAGAATACGAGGTCGAATAAAATGGCGTCTCCATGGAAACTTCTTGCCCGGCTTGTGTCACCGCGACGTCAGCAGCGCCAGGAACACGGCTCGACCGATGACGTGAAGCCGGACGTATTGGCCATCGCCAAACCGACTGAAACGGCTGCCGACAACGGGCTCAACACCGCGGATCCTCTGGTCGACGAAAAGCCGGTCGCTTACGAACAATCGGAGGCGGTGTCAGCGGACCCGGATCATTCCGAAGAAACGGCAAGCGGTGTTCACGGCACGGCAGCTATCGAAGGCGCTGGGCCCGTGGAGGCGGCTGATCCGGCCTTATCCGATGAGGCCGATACTGCCGCACACAACGCACCAAAACCCTCCCAGGCGGGCGAAGGTGCAACGCGAAAGCGCAGCATCCGGGGCAAGAAAGCGGCAGGGGGTGAAGCCGTTCCGTCACCCGCTCCGACCGTTCCGGCCGTTTCTGACGATGCAATCCGCCTTGATGAAGAGATCAGGCTGCTGCGGGACCAGCTGGCGCGCAAGCTTCAGCAGCAAAATGCGCAACTGAAGAGAATGCTGGAGCGGTTCCAGCGCTGAACGTGTCACAAGATCCAGCCTCCGAACCGCGAACTTGATCAGTGTCTCAAACTTCTCCGATTTTTAAGCTCGGCCGAATACGGACACTGAGCCTTGCCACCCAACCAAGCAGCAGCCGTACTTTCACTGAGCTCCAGTTACTCAACAGTAGGAGGCGGCGGTTCGTACATCATCGAGATCTACAATTCGCACTCCCGGTTACCCTTGATGCGCCGAGATCGGAGCCTAGGCCCGAGTGGCGCACATGCTGATATGGTCAGAATTTCTAACGGAATTTCCTGGAAGCCTGGGACCTCCTACCTGCTCCAGCCTGTCCTGTCATACCGAGCTTCCTGCTCGTGACACCATCATTGTCGCTTTTCCTTGTTGTTGTGCGTGCCGGTTTCCTGGATGCCACATCCGATCCAGTCCGTTTCTCGACTTCCCTGAAGGGGATTATCTTGCCAGCCACTCGGCAAAGACCTTCGCCAATCGCCTCTGGCTTCCGGTTTTCGGATAGGCGAGATAGTGGCCGATATAGCGATTGTCTCGACAAGCTCCGGCAAAAGCCGGGACCAACCGCCTGCACTCCAGATCAGAACGAGCCAAAATACTGGACTCCAGCGCGATGCCTAGACCATTTGCTGCGGCGTCCAGGGCCATAAAGCTCCGATCGAAGCTCATCGTCGGCACAGGAGGACTTCCGAGGTTGTTCGCTTCAAACCAGTCGATCCATTGAATTCGCTTCAGATCGCTGCGGATCAGCGGGAACCTTAAGATGTCGCGGATGGATCTCAGCGATAAAGCCATCTCCGGAGAGCAGAGAGGCGATACGATCTCTTCCGCAAGTGGGATCACGATGAGATCCTCTCTGTTCTGCGGTTCCCCGTAGATGATATCCACGTCGAACAGACCGTCCGTGAAGCGTGCATAGGTGGTGCTGGACGCAACGCGCACCTCCACCTCAGGATTTTCCTTCAGGAACGCAGGCAGACGTGGGGAAAGAACCTTGGCAGCGTAGCTTGGGGCGCAGTGAACGCGCAGCAGGTGGGCCTTGTTCGATGAAATCATCTCAACACCCCGTCGCAATTCTTCGAACGCGTTGGATGCGTGATTGAGAAGCGTTTGACCCGCCAGGGTCAAGGTGACGTTGCGGGTGTTTCGTTCGAACAGGGCCGTCCCCAGATCACGCTCCAGCTTGGAGATCGCGTGACTTATAGCACTTGGGGACAGGTTGAGCTCTTCCGCAGCGGCTCGGAAAGAGCCAAGGCGGGCAGCCGATTCGAATATGCGCATCGCAGAGAGCGAGGTAAGGTGCAGCATCGGATTAATGAAACATATTCACCTACCGGTGTAAACTTCGCGTTTGTCGCCTTGGCGGTCTTCGGTCACAAATTCGCCCGGGGATGTCTCGTCCCTTAACCGGAATTGCCAGATGCCGGGAGAGCATCGGGAGGAGATTTAATGCTACTGCAGGGAAAGACCGCGGTTATATCGGGCGCGGCGAGCAAGCGCGGCATTGGCCGCTCCACGGCCGAACTGTTCGCGCAGCATGGTGCCAGGGTCGCGATCCTGGATATCGATGCCGGGGCTGCCGACGAGGCTGCGGCCGAGCTTTCGACCTCCGAGCAGGTTCGCCACATTGGACTTGGCTGCGACGTATCCGACCGGGCTTCCTGCCAGGCTGCAGCGGAAGCCGTCGTGGCCGCCTTCGGCTCGGTGAATGTGCTGATCAACAATGCGGGCATTACCCAGCCCGTGAAGACGCTCGAAATCACCGAGTCCGACTGGCATCGTATCGTCGACGTCAACATGACGGGCGTTCTCTTTCTGAGCCAGGCTTTCATTCCGAACATGCGCGAAAACGGCGGCGGGTCGATCGCCTGCATGTCCTCCGTGTCGGCGCAACGCGGCGGCGGGATTTTCGGCGGCCCCCATTATTCGGCAGCGAAAGCGGGTGTGCTTGGACTTGCCAAGGCCATGGCGCGCGAGTTCGGTCCCGCCGGCATCCGGGTCAATTCGGTGACGCCGGGGCTGATCCAGACCGATATCACCGCGGGCAAGCTCGGCGACGATGCGCGCGCCGAGATCATCAGGGGGATTCCCCTCAGCCGCCTCGGCGAGGCGCGCGATGTGGCGAATATCTACTTGTTCCTTGCATCCGATCTCTCCGCCTATGTCACCGGCGCCGTGATCGACGTCAATGGCGGCATGCTGATCCACTGACCGGCACAATTAGGGGAGATCTCTCGTCAATGGCTCAGATCGGTCACAATATCAGTCTTTCCGAGCGCGCCCGGCGCATACGCCGCCACGCGCTGCGGATGGGCGAGGTGCAGGGCCAGGGCTATATCGCCCAGGCGCTCGGAATTGCCGACGTCCTTGCCGTTTCCTATTTCCATGCGACCAACTACCGGCTGGAAGACCCGGAATGGGAAGGGCGCGACCGCTTCCTTCTGTCGATCGGGCATTATGCAATCGCCCTCTATGCCGCCTTGATCGAGGCCAAGATCATCCCCGAGGACGAGCTTGAGACCTATGGGACCGACGACAGTCGACTGCCGATGTCCGGCATGGCGGCATACACGCCGGGCATGGAGATAACCGGCGGATCGCTCGGCCACGGACTTGGCATTGCCGTCGGAATGTCGCTCGCGCTGAAGCGCAAGAAATCCGCCTCGTTCGTCTACAACCTTTTCTCGGACGGAGAACTGGACGAGGGATCGACCTGGGAGGCCGCAATGTCGGCAGGCTCCTATAAGCTCGACAACCTGATCGGTATCGTCGACGTCAACCAGATGCAGGCGGACGGCCCCTCCATGGCCGTTCTGAACTTCGAACCGCTGGGTGCGAAATTCGAAGCTTTCGGCTGGTTCGTCCAGCGCGTCGACGGAAACGACATCGCTGCGTTGGTCGCTGCCTTCGATGCGGCGCGCCACCACAGTGGCGAGCAGCCGCGCATCATCATATGCGACACCAAGATGGCGAAGGGCGTGCCTTTCCTAGAGGCGCGCGAGCGCAACCATTTCCTGCGGGTCGAGCCACATGAATGGGCCGAGGCGATCAGGATCATCGACGCGGGAGTGGTGGCATGAGGCGCTCGAAATATGTCCGGCCGGAACAGCTGACCCATGGCGACGACCGTCCGCGCCTTACGACATCGGCGATGATTGCCTCGATCGCGGGAGCGGACCAGCCGACGAAATCCGCCCCGTTTGGCCATGCTCTGGCGGGACTCGCCTCGCGTGACGAGAGGATCGTCGGTCTTTCCGCAGATCTCGCAAAATACACCGATCTGCATGTCTTCAGGGCGGCCCATCCGGACCGTTTCTACCAGATGGGCATGGCTGAGCAGCTTCTGATGATGTCGGCCGCCGGCATGGCGCGCGAGGGATTCCAGCCTTGGGTGACGACCTATGCCGTGTTCGCTTCGCGGCGGGCCTACGACTTCATCTGCCTTGCGATTGCGGAAGAGATGCTGGACGTGAAGATCGTCTGCGCGCTTCCGGGGCTGACGACGGGATACGGCCCCAGCCATCAGGCAACCGAGGACATAGCCATGTTCCGTGGCATGCCGAACCTGACGATCGTCGATCCTTGTGATGCAAGCGAGATTGAACAGGCGGTGCCGGTTTTGTCGGCACACAGGGGGCCGGTCTATATGCGTCTCCTGCGGGGCAATGTTCCACTCGTCCTGGACGAGTACGGCTACAGGTTCGAACTCGGCAAGGCCAAGCTCATCCGTGACGGCAGGGATACCCTGATCATATCATCCGGCCTCATGACGATGCGTGCGCTCGAGGCTGCGAAACACCTGCAGAAGGACGGCGTGGATGCCGGCGTGCTGCATGTGCCGACCATCAAGCCGCTCGACGAGGAGGCCATTCTGGCCGAATGCCGCAAGCAGAACCGGCTGGTCGTGGTTGCGGAAAATCACACGCTGATCGGTGGGCTGGGCGAGGCGGTCGCAGCAGTTCTCATGCGCTCCGGCGTCCGGCCGGCCGCTTTCCGCCAAATTGCGCTTCCCGACGAATTCCTCGAGGCTGGAGCCCTGCCGACCTTGCACGAGCGCTATGGACTGTCGACGGTGAGGGTGGAGGCGGCGATCAAGTCCTGGCTGAATGAATAAGCCCTGAGTGCCCGTCAGGGAGAGACGGGCAAAACAACTGGCGTAAGCACATTACGGAGGAGAATATGAGCTTGCATATCAATCGGCGTGGATTTCTTTCTGTTGCGGCGGGTGCCTTGGCTGCGCCCGCACTGGTGGCCGGCGTACGGCCGGCCAGAGCCGCGACAACCCTCACTCTCGGTCATGGTGCGGCCCCCGGCAATCCGCGCACGATCGCCGCTGCCAAATTCGCGGAGCTCGTGGCGGAAAAGACGTCCGGCCGGGTAAAAATCAATGTCGCCGGCGCGGAGACACTTGGCAGCGACTCCGCGATGCTGACCAGCCTTCGCACGGGGGCGCTCGATTTTACCGCCAACAGCCAAGGCGCGACATCGGCCCTTGTTCCGGAATTGGCGGCTCTCGGGCTTCCCTTCCTGTTTCCCGATACGGAAAAGGCGATGAAGGTCCTGAACGGCCCGGTCGGCGCCGAACTGAACAAGCGGTTCGAGACCGTCGGCGTCGTTCCGCTCGACTGGTGGGACAACGGCATTCGTCATCTCACCAATTCCAAGCGGAAAATTGCGGTGCCCGGTGACCTGAAGGGCCTCAAGATCCGAACGCCCGCCGATCCGATGACGATCGACATCTTCCAGGCGCTCGGTGCAGGCACCGAACAGATCGCTTTCGGTGAACTCTATATCGCCCTGCAGCAGGGCGTCGTGGATGGCCAGGAAAACCCGCTCGCCAATATCGAAAGCTCGAAACTTTTCGAGGTCAACAAGTACATCAGCCTGACGGCCCATAAGTGGGAGTCGACGCCGGTCCTTATGTCGAAGATCGCCCAGGCCCGACTCGGAGCTGATCTTGAGGCGGTCAAGGCCGCCGCGAAGGAAGCGGGTGACCTGCAGCGCAAACTCTCTGCCGAAAAGGATGAGCAGGTTCTCGGAACCTTCAAGAAGAACGCGGCCATCGAAGTGGTGGAAGTCGACCGGGCAGCCTTTGCCAAGGCGACCGCCTCCGTGGCCGAAAACTGGAAGAAGAAACCGTTCGGCGATTTCGTCAGCAGGATCGAAGCGGAAGCAAGGGCCTAATCCCTTTCCAGTGAACGGAGTCTTCCATGCAAAGCTTGCTGCAGGGCGTCGACATGCTATCGCGCGCAATCGTAGTGCTGTCCCGTTTCGTCGTCATCGCCAGCGGTATCGCGCTGACGGTGGTGACGACGGCCAATGTCGTCGCCCGCTACACATCGCAGAGCGGCGGTTTCTCCTTCGCCCAGGAGCTGCCGATGCTGATGTTCCCCTGGTTCATCCTGGCGGGGATCGTCGTTGCAGCCCATGCCGGCGGCCACATGGCGGTCGAATGGCTCTATGACAAGCTTGATGGCGGCATGCGGATTTCGGCCTTCGTCCTGGCCAATGTCATCAGCATCATCGCCTTTGTCATCCTCGCCTATCAATCGATCGTGGTGGCCGAAATCGCCGGCATGGAACAGAGCCCCGTCCTGCGGCTGCCGAACAGCATTGGTTATTATGCGCTCGCCGTCGGCGCCTTCCTGGTGTCGATCGTCACCGCCGCTGCAACCATCCGCGTGCTCCGGTTCGGCTGGGAAGCCCGGATCGAGATCAAGACCGAGGAGATGTCCCTGTGACGCTGATCATGATCATCTCGTTCTGCGTGCTTATGGTCCTGGCGGTGCCGGTCGGTTACGGGCTGATCATCGCCGCCGGCCTCGGCATTCTCTTCAACGGATACGTGCCGTTGTCCGTGGTCGCCCAGCAGGTCTACGACCAGACCCAGTCGTTTCCGATGCTCGCCCTGCCGTTCTTCATGCTGGCGGGCACGCTGATGCTCGGCGGCGAACTCGGCAAGCAGCTCTTGGAACTCGCCTCCCGCGCGATGCAGCGGTGGCGCGGAGGGCCGCTCTCGACGACCGTAGTCTCTTCCGTCGTCTTCGGTGGTGTTTCGGGATCCGCGGTTGCCAATGCCAGTGCGCTCGGCTCGGTGCTGATCCCGTGGCAGAAGCGGCAGGGATTTCCGCCGGCGCTCTGTGCGGCCAACAACGCGACTTCTTCAGTCATCGACGTTTTGATCCCTCCTTCGATCCCCATGATCCTCTACTCGCTGATCAGCGGTGTCAGCGTCGCGAACCTGTTCATCTCGGGCATCCTTCCTGGCTTGATCATGGCGGTGAGTTTCATCTTCGTCTGCTGGTTCATCTCGGTCCGCAGGGGATATGCCGCCGAGGAGGTCAGAATCCGCAAGCGCGATCTCGCAAGGCTCGCGATCCAGAGCCTTCCTGCGATCCTCCTGCCGATCCTCATTATTCTCCTGCTTCGCTTCGGGTTCGCGACGCCGACCGAGGTCGCCGTGCTGTCGGTCGTCTATTCGCTGCTGCTCAGCCTGTTGTTCTACCGCGATCTCAGCTGGAAACGCTTCTGCGACAACCTGGTGGAAGCGGGAGTAGCCACCGGCGTCGTCATGCTGGTCATCATGGGCAGCGCTGCCGTCGGCTGGGTTCTCACCTTCGATCAGGCGCCGCAGCAGATGGCGGAATGGGTTGCCGCCAATATCTCCAGCCCGATCGTCATCATCTTGATGATGAACGTCCTGATGCTGATCGTCGGCATGCCGCTCGACATGCCGCCCGCCATCCTGCTGCTCGGACCGATCTTCGTGCCGATGGCCGATGCCATCGGCCTCGACCGGGTGCAACTCGGCCTGATGATGGTCATCAACCTCGGCATCGGGCTCTACACGCCTCCGATCGGCACGACGCTGTTCATCTCGTCATCGATCGCCGGAGCGCCGCTCGGAGCGACCACACGTGAGCTTTGGCCGTTCTTCGGCATGGCAATGCTGCTGCTGCTCGCCGTGAGCTTCATCCCGGCGCTGACGATCTACTAGGAGGCGGACGCGATGGAAGATGCCTCCCAGTTTGTCGCAAGGGTCAAGGGGTTGACCAAGTCCTACGGCGCCACATCCGTTCTCAAAGGCGTGGATTTTTCGGTGACGCGGGGCGAAGTTCATGCACTGCTCGGCGGCAACGGTGCCGGAAAATCGACGATGATCCGTATCATCACGGGGCTCACCGGAAAGGATGGCGGCGACATCGCGTTCAGGGATGCGGCCGGTAATCCGCTGAGTGGCGCCGAGGGCAGGTCGAAAGTGGCAGTCGTCCACCAGGAACTGGCGCTTCTGCCGCATCTGACGGTCGCCGAGAACATCGTCCTGCCGCGCTTTCCGATCGGTCTGCGCCTGTTTGACCGCAAGCGGTCGTGGCGGCAGGCCCATGACGCTCTGGCGATCATCGACCGGGAATTCGCCGACACCTCGCTTCACGAAACGGTCGGCGATCTCAGCCTCCACCAAGGGCAGATGGTCGAGATCGCAAGGGCGCTTTCCTCCGGGGCCGAACTTATCCTTCTCGACGAACCGACCGCCAACCTGACGGCGCTCGAGACGGAGCGATTGTTCTCTGTGCTGAGACGGCTGACCCGGGAAAACGGCCTGGCCATCGTATTTGTCTCGCACCGGATGAAGGAGATCAGGCAGATCGCCGATGTCTGCACGATCATTCGGGACGGAAGGACCGTCATCGACCGGGTCCCCACGGGAAGCCTGTCGGACACGGCGATCATCGAGAAGATGGGCCAGATCAACGCGAGGCAGGTCGAGGGCGGGGGGACGGCACGTCCGGTGCCCCGAAGTGCGCCGGCTTTCGGCGACGACACGCTCGTCCTCCGGGACGCAGAAGTCGAAATTACGTTGGCTCCGGGAACGATCCTCGGCGTTGCGGGTGCTCCGGTCGGCCCGGATTCGTTGATTTCGGCTTTGGTCGGAGCGGCGAAAGCAAGGCGATGGACGGTTGCGCGGGCCGGCTGGCCGCAGGCCTTCACATCCCCCCGGCAGGCCGCCCGTTCCGGATTGGGTTTTATCACCGGCGACCGCGCCCACAAGGGCATTCTGGGCAATCTTCCCATCATCGACAACGTGATGGCCTCGCGCCGCATCCTGCGTCACGGCGTCTTCACGAGCGGGCGGGAGAGGGCGGAGTGCCTGGATCTGGTCGAGGCACTGAAGATCAAGGCAGCCTCGATCTGGGACCTGCCCGACACGCTGAGTGGGGGGACGCAGCAGAAGCTCCTGCTCGCCCGCTGGCTCGGCCTTTCCTCCCGTCTTCTCGTGCTGGAGGAGCCGACACGCGGCGTCGACATCGGCACCAAGAAGGAGATCTACCAGCTGATCCGTCAGATGGCGGCAAGCGGGACGGTCATCGTTTGGTGGTCGACGGAAAACGCCGAGCTCCTGGAGGTCTGCGACCGGGTGGTGGCGTTCGATACAGAAGGCCGCTGCGCCGGCGTGATCGAAAAGCAGGATTTAAGCGAGGATGCTCTCGCGAACATGACGGGAATGGCGGCATGACATACGCACCAGACACAAGTTCGGCCAAGGCGGGGCAGGAGCCGACGACAAGGCAGCGGGAAAGCCTGCTTTCGGCTTATCGGACGGAGATCGCCATCGCATTCGCCATCGCGCTCGTGGCTCTCGCCGTCGGCTACCAGGTGCCGCAGGCGTTAAGCTGGGGCAATTTCGCCAACATCACCCAGGCGGGCGCACCGCTCATCATCATGTCTCTGGGCGTGCTGCTTGTCGTCATCACGGGCGGTATCGATCTGTCGGTGGGGTCGGTTTTCTCGCTGACCGGCATGGTGACTGCACAGGCGATGGCACAGGGACTGGGCGGCGTCGGTGCCGCGCTCGCTGGTCTTTCGGTTGGGCTCGTATTCGGATCGATCAACGGCTTCCTGGTGACGGTCGTCGGGCTTGCTCCCTTCGTGGTCACGCTGATCACCTTCGCCGTAGCGGGGTCACTCGCCTTCATCGTGACCAACGGCCGTTCGATGCCGATCGGCGATCCGGATTTCTGGCTGCTCAATAGTGGAAGTCTCGTTCCGGGCATTCCCAACTACATTCTATTCTGCCTGGTGCTTCTGATCGCCATCGAATTCTTCCTGAAGAAGATGGTCGCGGGGCGGTGGTTCTATGCGGTCGGCAGCAGCTCGACCGCCGCCTATCTGCTCGGCATTCCAGTCAAGCGAACGAAGTTCATGGCCTATGTCGCCTCGTCGCTTCTGGCCTCTTTTTCCGGCCTCCTGACGATCTCCTACATCCTCAACGCCGAGTCGACGGCGGGCTCCAGCCTGATGCTTCAGGCGATCGCGGCGGTCGTCATCGGCGGAGCCAGCCTGCTGGGCGGGACGGGCACGGCCGTCGGAGCGGTGCTGGGCGCACTGATGATCACGGTCATCCAGAACGGGGTCAATCTCATCGGCATCAACAGTTTCTGGCAAGGCTCCGTGACCGGGCTCGCCATCCTTGCGGCGGTACTCATCGACCGCTTCGGCAAGTCACGGCGCAGTCGACGTTGAATTATAAGGCCGGAATCGTCCGGCGTATTGGAGGAGGAACTGAAATGAAAACCAAGAAAAAGAGAAGCCTTGCGCTTGCGACAGGCCTGGCACTCGCGGTGATTTTCGCGAACGCCCCGGCCGAGGCACAGGAAAAGAAGACCGTCGCCTATCTGGCGCCGTCGCTCGACATCTCCTACTGGCAGTGGGTCGGTTACGGGGTGAAGCAGAAGGCTCAGGAACTCGGCATGGACTATGTCGAATATACCTCGGAAAACTCGCCGGCCAAGCAGATGGACAATGCCCGCACCGCTATCACCAAGGGCGTCGATGCGATCGTCATCGGTCCCGTCAGCTCGACCAGCACGCCGCCACTGCTTGCCTATCTGAAGTCGCAGAATATCCCCATCGCCTTTGCCGGGATCGGTCCGCAGCCGGGCCAGACCGACTATACGTCGTCGGTGACCGCAAACAATTACGAAACCGGCAAGGCGCAGGGAAGTTTCGTCTGCAAACTCGCCAAGGATCGCGGCGGCAATAAGGTCGGCATGCTGTCGCTGCCGCAGGACCGCGAGAACGCCCAGAAGTACCTCAAGGGTGCCGAGGAGGCATTCAAGACGGATGGATGCACGCTGGCGCAGATTCTCGAGACCCGCGGCTTGACCGTCAACGAAGCCGTCACGCAGGCAAACGACATGCTGACCGCCCATCCCGACATCAAGGGGATCTACGGCATGTATGACGAAGCGGGAACCGGTGCCGCCAAAGTTCTCCAGACCCGCGGCCTCACTGGAAAGGTCGGAGTCGCGGTCGCGGACGGCAGCCCGACGACGATCGCGCTTTTGAAAGCGAACGCGATCCAGGGCATATTCTTCCAGGAAGCGGTTGGGCAGGGCATCGACGGGACGCAACAGGTCTTCAACGCTCTGACCAAGGTTCCGGTCAAGAAGGATTTGGCCCTGGTCATGCCGCTGGTCACGGCCGACAAGGTCGATTCACCGGAAGCCAAGGCCGTCATCGCCCGCGTCTTCCCGCCGGCCAAGTGACATGAAGCGGGTGCGGGTCCTCGACGCCGTACCCGACCCTTTTACCCATAGGAGCGGAATCCGAAGCATGGACCAGTTTCCCATCATAGATCCCCATTTCCATCTGTGGGATCTGGACAACAACTATTACCCGTGGCTCTCCGACGGCGTGAAGCCGTCCGCATTCGGCGACTATACCGCGATCAACAAGACCTATCTCATCGAGGATTTTCTTGCCGATGCGCGCAACCAGAACCTGGTCAAGGCGGTGCATCTCGATGTCGGCTACGATCCCAAGGATCCGGCCGGCGAGACGCGCTGGCTGCAGGCGGTGGCCGACAAACATGGTTTCCCGCATGGCATCGTCGGTTATGCGGATCTTCGCAAAGACGACGTCGGCGACCTGCTCGACCAGCACATGCAGTATGCCAACTTCCGCGGCATAAGGCAGTCGATGAACTTTCATACCGACCCGGCCAAGACGTATCGGACCGAGGCGGAGGTCAGCCGTACACCGGAATGGCGCAGGGGCTTCAGGGAACTGGCGCGACGGGGCCTGAGTTTCGACCTGCAGCTCTATTACTGGCAGATGGAGGAGTTTCTCGAACTGGCGCGCGACTTTCCGGATGTGCAGATCATCCTCAATCACACGGGCATGCAGGTGGATGGTCCCGAACACTTCGAAGGGTGGTGCAAAGGCATGAAGACCTTGGCGCAGGCGGCCAACGTCGCCTGCAAGATTTCCGGCCTTGGCATGGGCAATTGGTCCTGGAGCACCGAAGAGATCCGGCCCTATGTCGAAGAGGCGATCGCTGCTTTCGGGGTGGAGCGCTGCATGTTCGCCTCGAACTTCCCCGTCGACAAGCTTTTCTCGAGTTACGACGCGATATTCGAGTCGTTCAAGGAGATTTCGAAGACCTTTGCCGAAAGCGAGCGGAGATCCTTGTTCCATGACAACGCTGCGCGGCTTTACCGGATCTGACGAACTCGGTCGGATCAATGCGGCTTCGACAACGCCAGCAAAAGGGCCGCGCAAGACTGACGCGGTTCAAGATCTCATAGGCAAGCCAAGGCCGACAGACGTAGAGGCCATGCAGATCACGAGTTCGAAGACCGTTCACCAGATCAAGCTCCGTCAAATGGTGACCATGACTTTAGAGAGGGTCGGGGACGATCGAGAACGATCCTGCATCCGGACGGGTTGGTGGAGCCGGAGGCAGCTAAGACGCCTCGAGAACTACAAAGCAGCCAAAATAGCGGCCGACGGAGGCGGCGGCCCTTGAGATATGAAAGTCAAAACATCCAGAGGGGCCGGTCTGGCTCGGTGATGCAGGATGCCTCCTCTTTTCCGACATTCCGAACAAGCGCATCCTCCGCTGGTCTCCAGGCGCTGGGGTCTCTACGTTCCGACAGCCCTTGAACTTTGCCAACGGCAATACGCGCGACAGGCTGGTAACGTGCGAACATGGCACGCACCGTGTAACACGCACGGAACTTGACGATTCCGTCACTATTGTGGCTGATCGCTACCGGCGCAGGCGCCTGTGTGAAACGGCACCGAAGGTTGACCCTGTTCGAAAATGCGGTAAGCGCCTGATTGTGTTTGCCAATTCACAACGAGGCTTGGGGGCATCACCGGCGCCGATCGTGACCCCACCAGAACTCCGTTTCATCTCAGTAAATCAAGCGCTTATAGAAACGATCATAGGGGTCAACCTTCGGCGCTGTTTCACAGTACGTTCTCGCAACGCGTGCGCGAGAGATTGATGGCGAAGCTTGATGAAACGTGGACGGCAGCAATTGTTGCAGGCCAATTTCATATGAGCGAGGCGACGCTGAGACGACATCTCGCTGCAGAAGACTCAAGCCTCAGCTCCCTTCTTACAGATCTGCGAATGACGCATGCACTTTCTCTGCTGCAATCAACGGATTTGCCTGTGGGTAGTATCGCTAGAGACGTCGGCTACGAATCTGCTTCACGATTTGCTTCGCGATTCCGCAGGCGTTTCGGGTTCTCACCTACCGCTGTCCGAGGTCATCGACGCGATTGTTCTTCCTCAGAACCCCGAACGCACCCATTGCGGGCGGGTGAGGTTGCGTAGGATGCCTTTTGACTATGACGCCGCCAACAGCGCCCGGGCTGATTGGGAAATCAGCGCGGTTTATTTCGAGCCCCTCGTCGTGGAGCCGATAGGAAGCGCGCAGTGGCGCAATCTCGTCAATCAAAGCCCAGAAAGTTGCTTCAAGTTGGATGCTGGTAGATAACTTCCCCAGTAAGCATCTGTGAGAAGGCCTTTGATCGTTCCCTGGGTTCGCCATCTATGAAAAGGGCTGCTCCCACGACAGCAAGATTCACCCGAAGTTCATCCAGTCGCTTGAAGTGATCGGGGCCGATCTTTCCGTCCACGACGGTGTAAAGTCCGATGGGACGTCGTTTAAGGCGCGCAAACGCATGCTCGTCAAAGGATCCGCCCCCAGCCGGGGCCGTCAGAAAAAGGCAACCATCCGAATGCTCTGCAACTTCTTCTAACGCCGACACCTGCGTAGTATGCCGAAGCGCGGCATAGGCCCTCACTCCATTGCTGCGAACGATCTTCGACAGCACCCCGAAGTCTTCCTCCGCCTCTAAATGGATCGCAATCGACCTCACACCCATCTCCGAAAATCGGATCACAGACTGTTTCGGTCGCGCCACCATGAGGTGCACGTCCAAGGGTGTAGAAGTGCATTCACTAAGGTCGCGTATGACTCTCGTGGTCAGGCCGTATTCAGGGGCAAATACCCCGTCCATAACATCAAGATGCAGGGATTCGACGTGAGCGAGGACCGCTTCAATCTCTTCCGCCAGGCGAAACGGATCGGCCGCATAAACGGATGCCGAAAGCGCCGTCATGTTGCTGTGGGCGCCCATGCCGCTTCACGCAGCTTTGCATGGGACCATTCGCCCACCGGCTTTGGCTCAGCCGCGCAATAGCCGTGCTGAAAGATCGCGATGCGATCGCAGATCTCGACGAGCTCTTCCTCCTCCGATGAGACGACCACGATGCACCTGCCTTCGTCAGCCAGGCGTCGGATGATGTCATAGATGTCCGACTTTGCGCCGATGTCCACGCCCTTCGTTGGCTCGTCGAGTAGGATCAGATCTGCGCCCTGTTCAATAATCCGCCCAAGCAGCACCTTCTGCTGGTTTCCGCCCGAGAGCGATCTGGTGGGCGCATCAAGACGACCTCGCGTGCCAATCGAGGCGAGAGTTCGTTGTGCCGACGCCCTTGCCGCTGCAATGTCGACGAACCCCCGCCGCCGATATTTGATCAACGTGGACAGCACGACATTTTGGAACGAAGACATCAATGGAATGAAGCCATCCACCTTGCGCTCTTCGGTGAGGAATGCGATCCCCCTTGCAATGGCACGCTTCGGATTCACCGGCTCGTATGCCTTCCCAGCGATCTCGATTGTCCCAGCGAAGGCAGGCTCCATACCGTAGAGAGTCCTGAGGAATCTGGTGCGACCTGAACCGACAAGACCATACAGCCCGAGGACTTCGCCGCGGCGCGCCTCGATGTCGGCGCCTTTGAGCCTCTTGCCGGCCAACCCCTGCACCCGCAGGAAAACATCCTCGGCCGCGCGGGGCGCGCGCCGGGTTGTGGTCTGCTGCCCATGGGCGTCGCCGACGATTGCACCAATGATCTCCCGCTTGCTGACGTCAGCACCGGCAGCGTAATAAACCACTCGCCCCCCAGACAGGACGGTCGCCTCATCGCAAACGGTTAGCACTTCATCAAGCTTGTGGGAGACAAGCACAATGCCAATGTTTCGCTCGAGCGCGATGCGACGGACGTGCGCGAGCAACTCGGTCGACTGGTTGCCGTCTAGTGCTGTCGTCGGCTCGTCGAGGAACAAATAGCGTACCTTGCCCTCGAGATTGGCGATCACCTCGATGAGTTGCTTCTCAGGGTGGGAGAGGCCCTTAACACTACGAGTCACGTCGATGTTGAGACCGTAACTCGCCAGCAGCGTCCTGGAATAGTTGTTCATCTCGGCGGTGCATTTGAAACCGCCAAGGGTGACCTCGCGCCCCAGGAAGAGATTTTCAGCCACGGTAAGGTTCGGGATAAGACGAAGCTCTTGGTAGACGCAGCCGATTCCCTGAGAGAGCGCCTCTCTGGGTGAAGAGAGCCGTACGACCTTGCCGTCCACTGCCATTACGCCGTCGTCCGGCGACTGAGCGCCAGCGAGGATCTTGAGCAAAGTGGACTTGCCAGCGCCGTTGTGACCGAAAAGCCCGTGAATAGTACCTGGCTTCACTTCGAAGTCGATTCCGTGCAGCACCCCCACACCTGAAAAGGACTTCGTGACGCCTTCTGCCTTGTAGGTCGACATTTCATCTACCTCAAATCTACCGATGGGAGGTGGACGCGCGAACAGGTCCGCGCGTCCGGGCGTGGTTAGTAGGCCTTGTCGACCGTCGCGCCGGCGTTGTCTTTGTTGACGAGCAGGGGAGGGCTGTCGATAACCGGCTCGAGCTTTTCCCCAGCGAGGAACTTCTTGATATTCTCGACCTGGATCTGGGCGAGCTTTGCGGGCTCCTGGATGGCGCCGGCCTTGAGGATCGAGTTTTCCTCGATATGCTTCACGCCAAGTTTGTCGACGAACGCATAGAGCTTCACGTCATCGCGGCCGAGCTGCTGAATGGCGGCAATAGCACCGAGTGCGGACGGCTCGGTGTCAGAGTAGACTACGGTGATTTTGGGATTGCCCTGCAGCATTTCGGTGGTGACCTTCAGCGACGTCGTCTCTTCGACTTTTCCGTTGACGAGCGCCACGAACTTGACGTTCGGATTGGAAGCAAGTGCTTCCTTGAAGCCGTCGTCACGGGCATTTGCTGCGACCGAGGTCGGCTCGCCTACGATCCCAATCACGGCCTTGCCATCGGCGCCGATGTCCTTGAGGAGCTGCTTGCCGATGTAAACGCCGCCAGCCTTTTGATCGGTCTGGACGGCCTGCTCAACCTTCAGGTTCTCCGCCTTGAGGCCGGCCGGATCCGGCAGCAGGTTGATGGTGAAGACCGGGATCTTTGCCTGGTTGAGCTCCGAGACGGATGCGACGCAGGGGCCTGAGGAGACACAATTGAGCGCGACCGCGTTCACGCCCTGCTGGATCATCGTCTGAACCTGGGAAAGCTGCTTGGCATCGTCGTTATCGGCAATGAGGACGCGTACCTCAAAGCCCTGCTTAGCCCCGTTTTCCTGGAAGCTCTTCTTCATGGCGACGTAGTAGGGATTGGTCAGGTTCGGAAGGGCGACGCCGAGGACCTTCTTGTCCTGGGCATTGACCACTGCCGCCGACATCGCGAGCGACATTCCAAATGCCGCCAATATCGAATTCTTCATAACCTTCTTCATCGTACTCCTCCTTGTGGATGATGAATTTCATTCATTGCCGGTCCGGCCGGCGCCGTCTCGTTTCACGCCTCAGGCGCTGCCGAAAACTTTTTCTTCAGCGCGGCGATCCAAGGCAGGGAAAGCCGGCTGGAGGAACGCATGGTGTCGAAGGTCACGCCGACGAGGATGATCACGCCGATGACGAGCGGTTGCCAATAAGCGCTGACGTTCAACACGTTCATGAGATTGGAGATGGTCGCGATCAGCGTCGCGCCGATCATAGCGCCCCAGATCGAGCCTATGCCGCCAAACAGGCTGACGCCGCCGACGACGGCACCTGCGATCGAGAAGAAAAGCTCGTCACCGCGACCCGCGGTCGGATAACCGGTCATCAAACGGGAACCATATATCAGGCCGCCGCACGCGCCGCAGAAGCCTGAGATCGCATAGACCAGGATCGTGATCCGCGAAGTGCTGACGCCTGCCAGGCGGGCGGCCTCAACGTTTCCGCCAACCGCAAAAATATGGGTGCCGGTCACCGTTCGCTTAATGAAAGTTGCCGCCGCGATGACAGCAACGACCAGAGCGATGACCGGGAACGGGATGCCGAAAAGTTTGAACTGGCCGATGAAGCGGTAGCCGAAATCCATCACACGGATAGATTCCGCACCAGTGATAATCTGCGGGACAGAAGCAGCCACGCCCATCATCGCAAAGGTCACGATGAACGGCGGCACGCCCGTCTTGTCGATGATCACTCCGTTGAGTGCGCCCGCGAGTGCTCCGAATCCGAGCACGAGAACCGCAGCGATCGGCCACGGCAGACCGATGTATTCTATGAAGACCGCAGCAAGGACGCAGGTCATCGCCACGACGGAGCCGCAGGACAGATCGATGCCGCCGGTGAAAAGAACGAAGGACTGTCCCAAGCAGAGGAAGCCGATGACGGCTCCGTTAAGGAGCAGCACGAACATGTTCGACAGAGTGAGGAAGTTCGGTGACGCGATTGCGCCAGCGATCATCACGACTAGAAGAACGAATGCGATACCTGCTTCGGCAGGAACTCTTATTCCCTTACCTTCATGCGGCTGGAGTTGCGTCATGTCCGTCATTGTCCTTCCTCCACTTTGCAAGGGGCAGGGCAGCTCTGTAGGCTCCCCGCACTTCTTCCATTCGGCCGACGTCTCCCGCGCCCGGCTCCGCCACGACGTCATATCGCGGCTCCCATTGTTCGGCGATTCGCGAGGTGTGGTGTCCACCGACGGCGGCGGCAGCCTGTACGGCGGCGCCTGCCGCCGCCGCTTCTGGCAGATTGCAGGTCCAGATTTGTCTTCCCGTCAAATCGGCGAGGATCTGGCGGTAGGCGCTGGATCGGGAGGCACCACCTGTCACGATCAGGCGGCCGTCCGCCTCAAGTCCTTCGGCAGCGAGCAAATCGCCGCCTTCCAGCAGTCCGCAAATGACCCCTTCGATCGCCGCTCTCGCAATCTGTCCCGGTTCTATGTCGCTGCGAATTCCGGCCAGTACGCCGGTCGCATATGGGAGATCGGGCGTGCGTTCGCCGTCGAGATATGGAATCAGGACAAGGCCTCTTGATCCTGGCTCGGCGGCGAGCGCCATCGTGTCGAATTCGTCCGTCGTAACACGGAGGATTCTACGAAACGCATCCGTCACTTTCGCCGAATTGAGGGTGGTGATCATCGGAAGAAAGGCGTCGCTTGCATCGGCGTAGCCGTTGATCGAGCCGGTGACGTCCTTGATGCCGACAGGGGTTCGGCCGTAAAGAGTGCCGCTAGTGCCGAATGAGATGACGACGTCGCCTTCGCGAACACCCATGCCAAGCGCGGCGGTCATGTTGTCGCCGGAACCGGCGCCGACAACGGCGCCCTCAAGTGCTTCGAGTCCTTCGATCCGCTGGACCTGTCCCGATGCGTCGCTGGATGCAATGATTTCAGGGAGGGCCCGTTCCCAGTCTATGCCAGGTACGGCCAGGTCGGCGAGGGAGGGATCCCACTTGTTCGTGAAAGGATTGAAATAGCCGGTTCCCGAGGAGACGCCGCGTTCCGTCGCAATCCGGCCACTCAACCTGTAGAGGAGGTAGTCCGATGGAAGCATTATGTGCTTGGCCTTGGCAACCAGGCCGGGAAATACCCGTTCCGTCCATGCGAGCTTGCTGACGGTCAGAGCCGGTGCGGGAACGGATCCCGTGCGCTGCGCCCACTCCTTAAGGGAGAGCTTTCGGCGGAGTTCCGAAGCGTCCAGCGCGGCCTCGGTGTCGTTCCACAACTTGGCATCTCGAAGCGGCAGCCCATCAGAACCGAGCATCACGAGGCCATGGCCCTGTCCACCAACTGAGACGCCGGCAATGCGGGGTAAATATGCGGTCAAGTCGCCGAACGCCGAGACAAGTGCCTGCCACCAAGCCTCAGGCGGCTGCTCGCTCCGCGGCGGCGTCGTCGGAGGATGTGGCTTGCGAGCCTCCGCCACGACGACACCATCTTCCAAGCGGCGAAGCACTATGGTGCAGGACTGAGTGGAAGAGTCGATACCGGCGACCAGATCGCGCTGCATGTGCTCAGTCCTCTACGATCTGAAGGCGCTTGAGGCTGTCTTCTGCATCGCGGCCGACGGCGCCCGAAGGGTGCGTGAAGAGAAGTCTGTCCCATCCATAGCCACGAGCGGCGCGGCAAACCTCGACCAGCGCATCGGTTACTGCCGCCGTCGCAAGCGAGCTTCCGGTCGCTACGACCGCGCCGAGATCGCTGTCCGCCGGAAGCGTCAACTTGATGACGTAGTCCGACATAAGCGCCAGCGGTGACGCGGGATCTGCCGTGATCGAGATCAGCCCCGCGCAGAGCGTCTTTGCGCGTTCGCAAAAGTCGTTGAGTTCATCCGAGCTTCCGCCCTTTGAGAGAGCAAGGACGAGATCTTCTGACTGAAGGACACCCAGCCCTCCGTGAAGACCATCGGCCGGCGGGAGGTAGAAGGCGGGTGTACCGCCTACAGAAAGGAGATGGGCTGCACGGCTGGCGATCGCGCCGGAGGTGCCACTCCCGGTGACCAGGACCTTGCCCTTGCACTCGATGAATCTCTTGGCGACCTCAAGAAAAGTATGGTCGATTCCCGCAAGCGCGCCAAGGATTGCCGAGGCATCCGCACGGATAACCTGCTTAGCGCGTCCAACCCATTCGTGTTCCGACTGCATGAAAAGCCTCCCTGATGGCGACCATCATAGGACAGGCTTTAAAAATCGTCAAGTGAGTGCATTGGTGCTCATTTGAGCGCTATCGAATTCCGGCCATCAATTTCCGCGCCACGCCGGCATCCGTGATGAGGGTCGTTACCCATTGCCCTCTCAACGCGGCCCTGATGGCATCGACCTTTTCGAGGCCGCCGCCGATGCCAATGCGCTCTGGAATGCGCCGAAGCTGGTCGGTGCTGAGACACAAGCCGGTTTGATCAAGGGGGCTAGGGACACTTGCACCTTCTTCGTCGATCAGGGTCGCACAGACGTCGGCGCATACGTTTTTCTTCAAGGCGTCCCGTCGCCAATTCTCAGGAAATCCGGAGCAAAGACACGACTCTGCCGGCCTCCATGAACCGATGCCGACCGCGAGAACGTCAATCCTGTCGTATCGTGACATGGCGTTCGCGATAGACGTCTCGTTTCGGAGTTTTGCAATTAGATCCGGGTCGTCCACCCACATCGGCCCGAACAGCGCATACGCGGCGCCTCCGCTCGTTCTTGCGAAGCGGTGGACCAACTCGGTTGGGTTCTGGGAAAGATCGAGGCCAGCGGGGCTTCCACCTGCCTGAACGACGTCAACCCGCGGCAGGCGGCTGAGCGCCTTTGCAGTAGCGGACAGCGTTCGTCCCCAGGAAATACCGAGTAACTGTCCGTCGATAAGCGACTCCTCCAGGAAATCTGCCGCGAGTAGCCCGAGAGAATCGAATAGCTCAGTTGCATGGAGGTCCGGTCCGTCGAGGACCAGAGCTGCTTTCAAGCCGTATTTCTGCCGAAGCTTTTCCGCCAGTTCGATGTTCATGTCTCCCTGGTCGTTGATTTCGATCTTGACGATCCCATCGGAGAGGGCCGTATCCAGCAACCGTGCAACCTTGAACCTCGATATTCCGAGTTCATCCGCAATCTGTGACTTGGTTTTTTGCTCGATGTAGAAGCGACGGGCAACAAGGGAGGCCTGCAATTTCTGTAGAGGGCGCCGCGGCATTTGAGAACACCTGTGCTCATTTGTTGGAATTGGCCTGATCTATTTGACAGATTGCGCGCGGAGGGGCAACGGCGCGCGGAGCTTCGGTCCGGCGAGCACCTCAAGCAGAAGCAAAATCCTTTGGTCCAGCGCGACGAAGCAGGCTGATCTAACGAGGATTGACGTTCACCTTCGTTGGGGAAGTTTGGGAGGCGCCCGGCTGAAGCGTGACAGATCGAATCAAGTTCCATAATATCTCTTATGCGACCTTTGCACGTGTGGAGGTACATTCTATTTCCAAGTGCGACATGTAGCACTGCTATTCGCAGCTCACCTTGTCCGACCGCCGCCACGGTGACACCGATCTATCCGACGTCACATAGCGACAACCTTGCCCGTCACCTGAATGCGCAGCCACGCAAATGCCTTGGATGCAAAACCCGGCCGAAGTGTTTATCGCCCATTTGCGCGAAAGTGGCTGATGCCCTGCCCTCCATAACCGGCATGATGCACCTGCCGTAGATTCTCAAAAAGTGCACACCTTTGCCGACAGGTCCTAGTTGCACGAAGTCTCGGTTTATACCACTGTGTAGCCGTGACGGAGGGTACAGTGATGGATCAGAAGAAGCCGAACCCGATTGATGTACATGTTGGATCAAGGATCCGATTGAGACGGGCCATGCTGAAGATGTCCCAGGAGAAACTGGCCGACGGGCTTGGGATTACCTTCCAGCAAGTGCAGAAATACGAAAAGGGAACCAATCGGGTTGGCGCCAGTCGTCTTCAGATGATTGCAACTATACTGAACGCGCCTGTCGGCTATTTCTTTGCCGATGCGCCAACCCCGTCATCGGCAACCGATAGCAAGCCTGTCGTGCACGAGGAAGATGCGGTGACCTCCTTTCTGGCAACCCGTGAGGGGGTGGAACTCAATCTGGCATTCCAGAGGGTGGCAAATGCGAAGCTGCGCCAAAACATCGTTCAACTGGTCAAATCCTTGGGGCCCCCGTCAGGTCTGGATCGCGATCACGCGGATCCGGGCGCAACGCGTTAACGGATCATTCCGATGCTCCGGCTTGTGACATTCGGCGGCCTTTGGCTTGCTGACGAGGAACGAGGGACAGTGCCACTGCCACAGAAGGCACTGTTCGGCCTCGCCTATATGTTGGCCAGCGATGAATTTGAGCTGCCGCGAGATTATCTGGCGCGGCTGCTTTGGGCAGGCGATCAAGACGCCGCCAAAATCAACTTTCGAAAGATGACCGAGCGCGTGCGCAAATGCGCCATGGACGGCTGGCCCGCTCCACTCGATTTCACGGCTTCGACCGTACAGCGGTCCACCGAGCCGCTTGAGGCGGATTTCTCCGTCTTCTCCAATGATCTTGAAGCGCTGCCGCGATTGAACGCGATGTCGGAATTGATGACGCGGCAGTTTATGGATGAAGCCAATTTACCCGTCGGCCTGAAACCATGGGTCGAGAAACAACGTTCGGTCCAGTGGCAACGTTTTCGCGCGGGGCTCTTCGAGGCACAAGCAGCCGCGGCAAGTCGGTCGGAATGGGCCGATGTCAAGGATAGCGCAAAACAACTCCTCGAACACGATCCGGGCGATTCTGCCGTACGCGAGGTGCTGTTTGGGGCGCATCGTCATGAAGACCAAATCGGATCCTCTAAATCATCGATCGGTCGAGCCGAGTTCACGTTGCCCATGGGGACAGCAATCGTCCCCCAAATGCCCATGGAACTCCCCCGGCTGGTATTGCTACCCCCCCAGGAAGCGGAGCAAAACTCTGCTTATCCAGCCCGGGCATTGATGGAAGATATCACGATAAGTCTTTGCTCCTTGAGGACGGTGGCGGTCGTTGCTCCGTATACGGCAGCCCGCATCCGGCAGGATGCGGATAAGATGGCCCAGCTGGAGAGACATTCCATCTCCTACGTCCTTGACACCAACATCAGCAGCGAAGGCCTCTTCGTACAGATGGTGTTCCTTCCCTCGGATAGCGTTTTGTGGGCGGAGCGTTTCCGCCTCAACGCCAGCTCACTTGCTTCACACCGCAGACAAGTGGCGCAGATGATCGTGATGGCCATCAGCGACCACCTGCAGCGCACCGAAATTGTGCTCGCTGATTACCGTGCTCATCCGGATGTCTATAGGTCTTATCTTGCAAGTGCCCAGCATCTCAACAAGTTCACGCTCCCTGACGTGCGCCGGGCCAGAAATGCCTTTCGAGAAACGCTGAGAATGCGCGGAGATTTCGCGCCGGCGTTGGCGGGTTTGTCCCGTACCTACTCCTGGGAATGGGTCTTGACGGCGCGGGGAGAGACAGAGCTGCTGGTTCAGGCGGAAGAAACGGCAAGAAAAGCGGTGGCCTTGGAGCCGGAACTGGCATCGGCGCACAGGGAGCTTGGGCTATCGAGGCTTTACCGCGGCGATGTCGACGGAAGCCTGGAGGCATTCGATCGGGCGGAGGGATTGAGCCCGCACCTTGCCGACGCAATATGCGGATATGCCGACGCTTTGGTTCATGCATCGAAGCCTGCCGATGGGTTGGCGAAGATCAGCAAAGCTATCCGCTTAAATCCGATATGCCCCGACGATTATTTCTGGATTGCGGCTGGCGCCAGCTATTTCCTGGGTGAATTTCATCAGGCTGTCAGCTACATAGATCAAATGGGGGACTCCTCGTCGGCCCGGAGATTGCTTGCGGCGAGTTATGCCATGGCCGGCGATACCGCAAAGGCACGCGTCCATCGCCGCAGGGCTCAGGAGCTCAACCCGCAATTCGATCTCGACAAATGGCTTTCCGTGCTCCCGGTGAAAGAACAATGGCAGAGGGAACTCTACCGAGAGGGCCTGATGAAAGCCGGATTTTAGATTTTTCGTGCCAACAACCTGAGGGGTAAATATGGCAAGAGTTGTGATAATCGGGCTGCCCGGAGACGATCAGCTTTATCTCGCGGACATTGACGCAGGAACGGTCCTGCCGATGCAGCCGCCAGTTTCCGGACCGCTGGCTGCGGCAAACGATCTTAGAAATGTAGGGGGAACAATTGTCAAAGACGTCAACCTGGCGGTTGCAGTCTCCTCTTCCGAACAGGCTTTCTCCGGTGTCTTCGATGGCTAAGCTGCCGACGGCGTAAGCGATGGACCGCATCTGCTTACCCGAGGAGACCTACGAGCGGGTGCGTCCTTTTCTGAAGACGCTTGGAATAACCCGTATCGGCCGCCAGACCGGACTCGATCATATCGGCATTCCGGTCTGGTGCGCCTATACTCCAAACGCAAAATCGATCGTGGTTGCTCAAGGCAAAGGACTTGCCGATGCCGATGCGCGAACATCCGCGGTCATGGAGGCCATAGAGCGGGCCGTTGCTTGCAATCCGTTCCTGCCGATCAGGAATGTCTCCGCGTCAGCTCTTTCGGATGCCGACGAGCGTGTCGATTTGCTTGTGCCGCTTCTTGGCCGGAACCAGTCCCCTCCCCGAGCAACCGAAATTATGGCATTTGCGGCGGGAGAAGACCTCTTCAGTTTTGATCGCGTCTACGTTCCGGCCGAAGCCGTGTCACTCGATCGGACCCTGTCGAACTGCCGATACTGGCAATCTTCGGATGGCCTTGCATCGGGCAACACATATGACGAGGCAATTTTCCACGGTCTTCTCGAGCGCGTCGAACGCGACGCTCATGTCTTGTGGCAGGTTCTTCCTCAATCCAGTCAGCACTCCAGGTGTCTGGAACCCGACGCATTCAGCGATGAGGACATTAGGTCCCTCATCGTGAAGATCGAGGATGCGGGCATCCTGCTGCGCATGTTCGACATGACAAGCGATATCGGCGTACCGTGTATCGGCGCCTTCCTTGCGGCGAATGCCGCGCTCGCGTCCCGCGCGCCGCGATATGTCGACGTGACGTTCGGCTGCGGTGCTCATCCATCCCCCGAACGCGCTGCCATACGCGCGCTGACGGAAGCCGCGCAGTCCCGGGTCACTTATATTAGCGGCGCACGCGATGACGTATTCCATGAGACCTATCGGCGACCGCTGCCCGAGCGGTTGCTAAAGTTGTTTTCTGCGGATCCTTCACGCAGCGCGCCTTTGCCCGGTCCAGGCGACCTCGCAGGAATCCTGGGGAACTTGGAGCGGTCGGGTATCACGCAAGCAATCGCCGTCCGATTGAGCGAGCCGACATCACCTTTTGCGGTCGTCAAGATATTGGTGCCCGGACTGGAAAGCCCCGAGGGAGAACGACGGCACAGATTTGGCGGCAGGGCGATGACAGCATCGTTTAGCTCATGAAAGTACTTTTTGTCGGTCCAAGCCTGCCGGAGGCAGGACGTTTCGTTGCTGATGATATGATTGTGAGGCCGCCGGCGATGCAGGGAGACGTGCGGCTGGCAGTCGACCAGGGCGCGCGGGCCATCGGATTGATCGACGGCGCCTTCGAATATGTCGCCCCCGTCTGGCACAAGGAAATTCTCTACGGTCTCTCGAAAGGCGTGGCGGTCTTTGGAGCGGCGAGCATGGGTGCCTTGCGAGCGGCAGAGTGTCACGCCTTCGGCATGATCGGCATTGGGGAAATCTTTGCGGCCTATGCGAGCGAAACCCGTATCGACGATGCGGATGTCGCTCTTCTGCATGGACCGAAAGAGCTTGGATATGTCGCTATCACCATTCCGATGGTCAACGTCGACGCAACGATCGCCGGCTGTTGCACGCGCGGTCTGATCTCCGCCCGGGAAGCGCGGCATCTCACGGAAAGCGCGCGATCTTTGTTCTTCAAGGCCCGTAGCTGGAACGCGGTCGTGGCAAACTGCTTGGAGATTGCGAGTGGGCGCGCCAACGAATTGCTGCGAATTCTTCGCCACAACTATGTGGACCAAAAAAGAGCGGACGCCATGGCCCTGATCGATGCCCTGCGTCACGCCGACGCCTATTCTCCCCCCACCCACTTTGAATTTAACCGAACATCTCTCTGGCGCGATGACTAGCGTCATCAGCCATGCGTTGTGTCACGCCGATGTCACGCCCGACGCCCTCAAAGAGTTTTAGATTGCCCGCACAGGTTGGGGGTTGGTGCATGGCATGCTCGGATTTGCAAATTGATATGGAAGCAGAACTCGTCGCTCTGGCGAGGTTGGTGATCTACGCGAGAGAGATCGCAAAGGGTCTCAAATCGATCGAGGTCGAGGCTGGACTTTCCGTGACGCTTGAAGCGATCACCAAGGAGCTTACTGGTGATCTGGATGTTACGGCGGCCAAGCACTCACGCAAAACACCAAGTCAAACCTATCAATAGGCGGGAACCGCGATCGGATAGTGAGCGACGGTTGATGTCGCTGAACGGTGCAGTGGGGGCGGCACGAAGGGCTCGACGGGCGGTATGGAAGCACGTCGAGCCCTCGCCGCAGTGGGGGTAACCGCTGGGGGCGGCCCTGCGGCAGTGGAACCTCCATACAGCTGTCGCTGTCGTCCAGTTCAATCAGGAAATGTAGCGTATCTTCGGCAAATTTCCACCGCAACCGGCGAGTTACCGGGACAACTTTTGCAGGTGCATCATCTTATCGCCGCGCCGGATCAATGCGCCAGCAGAATGCCTTCAAAATTAGATGGATTTGAACAAATCGGATAAAACTGGCATGAAAGCGAGACTGTCAAAAACTGCTTCTGCTGAAGAAAGTATATCGGTCTTCGGAGTTCCAACCGCCCGCAATAACACGTCGGCCATGAGCCTGCGCGGTCCACGGCCGTGGGTTCAACTTGACCGCAGAACGGTTGCTGTTTCTCTAGCTCTTCTGAGCGCGCTTTGGATATTGGGGGCGGCGATCCTTGTCTATCTACTGACATAGAGCGTCGGTTGGTCCGAACCTCCTGGATATCCAGCTTGATTCCGGATCTCCACCCGTTGTTCCACCTTGTCTATCTGGCATAGAGGCGATCAAGACGCACGACCTTGCCCAGTACGGTCAGCGCGATCACGGTAAACAGTATCAACACCGCTGAGATTGCATGCGCGGTCGGCTCGAGGCTGAAGGTTGATTCCGCGTAGATCCTGACCGGCAGAGTCGTCAGCCGGGCGGTGGTGAGGAAGCTCGTCACCGTCACCTCGCCGAAGCTCAGCAGGAAGCCGACGATGCCGGCCGCGAACAGCCCTGGCGCCAGTCCCGGCATGATGATCAGGAAGAAGCGTCGCACCGGGCTTGCCCCAAGGCTCGCCGCCGCCTCTTCCTGCGCCCGATCGAGCCCCATGACCGAGGTGGTCAGAAGCGTGATCGCAAACGGCAGGATGACGATCACGTGGATCGCCACGAGACCGAGGAAAGGCGGGATGATCAGGTAGATCTGCAGCAACCGCAGCATACCGACGCCGATCGCCACATGCGGCAGCGACATCGGTAAAAGCCAGAAGGTCAGCAGCGTGGACCGGCCCTTGAAGGGATAGCGAGCAAGCGCGAACGCTGCAGGCAGCGAGAGCGCCAGTGCCACGAGCATGGAGGTGACGGCAAGCTGCACCGACACCCAGAAGGCATCCGCATAGGTTCCGGCAAAGAATACCGCCTCGTACCATTTGAGCGTGAAGCCGCGGAAGCCGGAAGCGGTCGCCTGCGGCACATCGTTGAAACTCTGGACACAGACGAGCACCAGCGGCAGCAGCAGGAGCAGCAACGAGGTTGCAAGCAGCAGCTTCGACACGATCGGCCCGAGGATGTCGATGATCTGCACCAGCCAGCGCGGAATGCTCCACGGATTGCTGGGCTTGCCCTTCAACCACGGCATCAGGCGATTGAGCGCGTAGGCGCAGAGCGCCGCAAAGGCGAGACCGGTGACGGTCATGACGATCGCAAGTGCGGCGGCAAGCGGCGCATTGAGGTTCTTGATCGCTTCCTGCAGCACCAGCATGCCGGTGGTCCAGACCTTCTTGCCGCCGAGCAGCGAGGCGGACACATAGGCCGTGGTCGCCATCAGGAAAACGATGACGGTACCGGAACGCAGGCCCGGCAGGGAGAGCGGCAGGTCGACGGTGAGGAACCGAACCGCCGGAGATGCGCCAAGGCTCTGGGCCGCTTCATGCACCCGCGGCGAGGTGTTCTGCAGGTTGTCGTAGAGCGCCAGCACCATGAACGGCAGGAAAACCTGCGCCAGTGCAACCGCGACCGCACCATGGGTGAACAGCATGAACCGGGCCGGTGGAATGCCGATGAGGCCGGTGACGGAATTGACCAGCCCTTCGGGTGCCAGCAGCAGGATAATGCCGAGCGAGCGGACCACGACATTGGTCAGCAGCGGAATGAGGATGACCGCAAACGCGGCTGCGCGGTATTTCACCGGCATCCGCGCCAGCCAGTGGGCGAGCGGATAACCGAGAAGCGCGGTGATCACGGTGACGCCAAGGCCGAGCAGGATGGTTTCGGAGACGACGCCGAAATAGAAGCCGTCCGAGACGATATCCCGGAACTGCGCGATCGACGGCGCCAGGAACAGCGGGCCGAAAGGATCAGGATACTCGTGCAGGGAAAGCACGAGTACCACGAACATAGGCGCCGCGAAGGATAAAAGCAGCCAAAGGGTGACCGGCGCTGCAAGCGCCGGCCCGATCCAACGGTTCATCCGGCGATCTCCCGATCGTATTTCGCCTGCCATTTGGCGCGGCTGGCATTGATCACGTCCCAATCGAAATCGACGAGTTTGGCGACATTGGCATCGCCGAGCACGAGCTTCGACTTGATGTCGTCCGGTACGGTAATGTTGCTGACGGTCGGCGAGTAGTAAATCTGGCGTGCGTAGGCGAGCATGCAGGGCTCGGAGAGATGCAGGTTGATCCACTCTTCGGCGAGCTTCTGGTTCTTGGTGCCTTCGGTGATGCAGGCGACGTTCATCGAAAGCGCCTGTCCCTCGACCGGGGTGGCGATCGCAATATTGGGATTGCGCGTTTCGACATAGGACTGGGTGAAGCTGCCGAATTCGACGGAAAGATCGGCGAGCTTCTGGTCGAACATTTCGAAAAGCTGCGCCTGGCTGCCTTGGATCGCCGCGAAAGGCTTCAGTTCCTTGACCTTTTCGAACGCGATGTCGGCGTTCTTCTCGTCGCCGCCCCAGACCCGGGCGGCCATCATCAGCGCGGAAATGCCTTCGGCGCCCAGACCATCCGGCCAGGCGATGCGGCCCTTCCATTCCGGGTTCCACATGTCCTTCCAGGAGGTGATCGGCTTCGACGCCTTGGTCTTGTCGTAGACGATCGTGCAGGGGTTGAAGGCAACCCCGTAACCGCCCTTGCGGGCGCTCGGATAGAGCGCTTCGAAATTCTTGACGGCAGGTGTCGGCGCCTGGGTCACGCCGTCCTTCACTGCCTGACGGCTTTCGAAGATGTTCAGGTAGAGAACGTCGAAGCTCGGACGGCCGCGTTCCGCATAGGCGCGGGCGCGACGGTCACCGGTGCCGCCGAGAACATAGCTGATCTTGCAGCCGTATTTCTCGACCAGCGGCTTCTCGACATGTTCCTTGACGATCTTTTCCTGCGCGCCGCCCCAGATGCCGACGACCAGTTCGTCGCCCTTTTTTGGCTCCTGCGCGGAGGCGGGACGGATGATGTGGAACGGTGCGGCAAGGCCAGCACCGGCGATCAGCTTGTTGAATGTACGACGCGAGACGTTCATGTCTTGGTTCCCCTTTTTTCGGTCAGATGAATGTGGCGCCACCCGGCTGGGTCTGGATGCTGCACGGCGTCCCAAGGGGCGGAGGCGGCATATCCGAAGGCACGATCAGGCGGATCGTGCCGCATGCGGATTGGATATCGGCTTCGTAGGTGTCGCCGAGGAAGGCTGCATTGACGAGCGTGCCTGAGACATGCAGCGGGCCTGTCTCACCGGACAGTCTCAGGCGAGATGCGCGCAGCACGAGACGGGTGGCACCGGCAGGCGCCCCTTCGCATGTCAGCCCCGGCGCGGAAAACAGGCCGTTCTCGGTCTTGCCCTCGATCACCGTGCGGGCACCGAGGAAGGAGGCGGTGAACGGCGAATGCGGCCGGTCACAGAGCCCGACCGGCGTGCCGATCTCGGCAAGCAGCCCCTTGTTCATCACCGCGACGCGATCTGACATCGCAAGCGCTTCTTGCTGGTCATGGGTGACGAAGACGGTGGTGATGCCGAGCCGCTGCTGCAGCGTGCGGATTTCGGTGCGCATGTCGGCGCGAAGATGGGCATCGAGGTTGGACAGCGGTTCGTCGAGGAGGAGCACGTCCGGTTCGATCACCAGCGCGCGGGCAAGCGCCACGCGCTGCTGCTGGCCACCGGAAAGCTGGCCGGGATACCGATCGTAATAGGCGCCGAGCCCGACCGTATCGAGTGCTGCGGCAGCGCGGGCACGGCAATCGGCCTTGCCGACATGGCGCATGCGCAGGCCGAAACCGACATTGTCGAGCGCCGTCAGATGCGGAAACAGCGCGTAGGACTGGAAGACGACGCCGATATTGCGGGTATGGACCGGGCGCTTGCTGATGTCCTCGCCGTTGAGGATGACGCGCCCTTCCGATGGCTGCACGAAACCGGCGATCATCCGGAGCGTCGTCGTCTTACCGCAGCCGGACGGCCCGAGCAGCGACAGAAGCTCGCCCTTGGCGACCTCGATCGTGAGGCCGCTGACGGCGACGGAATCGCCGTAGGTGGCCGTGATGTTGTCGAGCGTGAGGTAGTGCTTATGCGACATGGTCGAGAGCCTCGGGCATGATCAGGCGGGAACGAGTCGTCCCGCCATGGCAGATGGAAATGGTGATCGGTCGCCGCGCCATTTCGGGCACGGACGCGAAGGGACCGTCGCCGGGATGAACTTCGAAGACCGGCGCGCCGGCGCCCTGCAGCGAAAGCCGCAACGCGAAACCTTCGGAAACGGTGACGCAGATAGGGCGCAGACTGATGCGCGCCGAAACCCTGCCGCCGCCTGCGAAGCGGGCATAACCGGTGCTCAGCACCCTCGCCTCTCCAGATGGCGCGACGAGCGACAGTGTCGCGCCGAGGTCGAAACCTTCGGATTGCGTCTCCACCTCGATCTCGGCCGAGGCCTCGCCAACGAAGAAACGCGCCGCGTCGAAGGGTGCACTGGTATAGACGGCGACATCGGCGCGGTTATCGTGGTTGCTGCGATCGGCAAAGCCGACAGGCGTGCCGAGATGGCCACCGACAAGCGGCGTCGGCCGGGTCGGATCGTGCACGAACGTGTCGCGGGCTTGTGCGCCGCTCTCCATCAACAGGCTACCGTCGCTGACCATGGCCGCGCCAAGGCCTGAGGAGGAGAGGAAAAACTCGGCTTCGGAGCTGACGGGGCGATCTGCGCAATCGCACCAGGCCCGACGCCCCATGTCGAACAACCTTACCGGCTGCGGTCTCTCGCCGAGCCCCTTGAGATAGAAATCAAAGAAGGCCAGTTGGGCGCGGTCGATCGAGAGTTCCGCACCAGCACCCATATCACTTGCGCCGCCTGCACGGTTCCAGGGTGCATGTGCCCAGGGGCCGATCACCAGATGAGTGCTATCCGGATGCTTGGCCCTGAACGCGGCATCTGCAGCCCAGGTGCCTTGAAGCAGGAAGTCCGCCCAACCGCCGGTGTGAAGGACCGGAATATCGAGCGGATCGTCGGCCAGCAGCGCACCCGGCGAAACCGCATCCCAATAGTCCTTTTCGTCCGCCACCCATTTGCCGAGATGCGATATGTCGGGCCTTAAGACGAGCAGGTCGCGAAGGGCTGCATCGTCTCCGGCACCGCCGATCTCCGCATAGGTCCTGGCATCCTCGCGCCGTGCAGCGGTCAGCCGCGCCATCTGCGCCGCCCAGCTGGCATTGAGCCCGAGCCGGAAGGCATTGCCCTCATAGGCCCAGTCGTCACGGGGCATCCACGAACCCATGGCAGGCGCAATCGCATCCGGCCGCACCCTCCCCTTGCCGGCAATGGCGAAATATTGTGTCACGGCCTGATAACTGAAGCCGTAGAGACCGAGCTTGCCGCTGCTTCCGGGCAATTTAGCCGCCCATTCCAGCGTGCGCGCGCCGTCGGCCATCTCGCTGACGAAAGCCTCGAAAACACCACCGGAATCGCCGCAACCGCGCACGTCCTGGATGACGACGATATAGCCGCGCGAGGCATACCACGAGGGGTGCGCCAGAACGAGGGTGGAGGCGATGGCCCTCCCGTAGGGCTGCCGCATCAGGAGGACCGGAAATGTGCCCTCCCCGATCGGACGATAGATGTCGGACACCAGCACGACGCCGTCATCGAGCAGAAGCTCGCCCCTTTCGGGGCCGGAAACGCCGTATGGTGCGGGTGACATCGTCAAATCATCAGCCCTTGTACATGGTTTTGGAAGTGATCCGGTCGAGCGGGAAATCCAGTACTTCCCTGATCAGCTTCAGGAGATTGGTGGCGCTGCGCTCGACATAAAGCCGGCCGCGCTCGGCATCGCCGGCAGCGGCATTGCCGCAGGCGCCGGAAGGCTGCACGTCCTGGGTCTGCCAGCCGTAACCGATCCGGCCTTCCGGTATCAGCAACCCGCCGGCCGCCTCCAACTCGACGGAGACGGGAACAAAATCCTCGGCATACTGCATGTCGATCAGCTCGCGATGCAGATACAGCATCACGCTGGTTTCCGCCTCGCCGCCATGGATGCCGTGCTTCATCTCATGGGCGCTGAACAGGTCGGAGAAATCGGCGCCGGCACTCGCCCAAGCACTGACGGCGAACATGTCGAGCTTGATGCGCAACTCGCGGCAGACGATGTCCATCACCTGCGGCTGGCCGCCATGCGAATTGACGAAGATGATCTTGCGGCAGCCGGCGCGATTGACGCTCTCTCCGAGTTCGAACCACATCTTGGCAAGCGTGTCGTAGTTGAAGGTGAGCGTGCCCGGATAGGCGGTATGCTCGACCGACTTGCCGACCGGCATCATCGGCAGGACCAGAACTGGCAGGTCGTCATCCATCAGTTCGACGGTGCGGGCAACGACGCCGGCATTGATCGCGGCATCGACGCGGACCGGCAGATGCGGCCCGTGCTGTTCGACGGCAGCGATCGGCAGGATCGCCACGAACTTCTCCATCTCGAATTCGGAGAAATCCCGCGCCGTATGGTCCCACCACCAATGCGATTTCAGTTTCATGGTCATATCCTCGGTTTCATTGTCAGGCTGCGGCGGCGCGTGCCGCCAGCTCCGCCTTGGCGATCTTGCCGGTGGGGGTCATGGGCAGCTCTGCGAGCGAGATCACCGTCATGACGGAGAGGTCGTAGGGAAGCGTGGCGGCGATCTGCGCCTTCGCGGCCTCACCATCGATAGGTGCGGCGGCCTGCACGAAAGCGACCGGCCGGGTCTTCATCACCGCATCGGGAACACCGACCACCGCCGCCTGCTCGATGCCGGCGACCGTCGAAAGTGCCTCTTCCACATCGCGCGGATACCAGGTCTTGCCGCCGACTTCGAGAAGTTCGGAGCGACGTCCCATCATGGTGACAAAACCGTGCCGGTCCATCGTGCCGATATCGCCGGTCCACAGCCAACCGTCGCGCAGTGTCTCGGCGGTCTTTTCGGGCTTGCCCCAGTAACCCCACATGAAACCGCCGCGAAGCGCGATCTCGCCGACCGAACCGCAGGGAAGTTCGCTGCCGTCGGAATCGAGAATGCGCACTTCCTTGTCCGGCAGTGGCATTCCGGCGCGGCGGGTCTCGATGTCGGCGGCATCGAGCTTCGGAAAGCCCAGCGCCACGAAACCGCCGAGCTCGGACTGACCATAGCTTTCGACCAGCGGCAGCTTCAGCTTCTCGTGCCAGCCAGCCTTTAGAACTGGTGGAACCGGACCGCCGCCGGACATGCTCATGCGCAGTGCCGCCGGCACCCGGCTGCGGATGGTGGCCTCGTTGAGGAGATCGGTCAGGATCGGCGGATTGGCGATCAGCATGGTGGCGCCACGGGCCTCAAGCGCATCGAAGCCGGCCTGTTGCGTCCAGCGCCCCATGACATTGATGGCCGCACCACGCGAAAGCTGCGGCAGGAGATTGCCGACCAGCTGGTAGGAGCTCGACAACGCGCTTGGGCCGAACGAAACGTCGGCCGCGGTGATCTGCAGCCGCTCGGCGATGCAGCGGGTCGCCCGCACCGTCGGCTCGTGCTTCAGGCAGGCGCCCTTCGGTTTGCCGGTGGTCCCGGATGTATAGGAAAGATGGGCAATCGCATCTTCATTGCCCGGATCGGCAGGCGCCGGCAGGGCAGCCGCCATCAGGTCCGGCAGGGAATGAGCGCCCGGTTGCGGCCCATCCATGCAGATCAATGCCCGGATTGTCGGCACGCCGGCGGCGGCCGCACTCACCTGTTCATGCTTGTCATGGGTATAAACAACCGCGGTCGGCTGATGGTCGCCGAAATAATAGGCAAGTTCATCGGCGAACTTGACGTTTACGAGAGCTGAAATCGCCCCGAGCCGCCAGCAGCCCAGCATCGTCGTCAGATAGTCCATGCCGTTATGCGCAAAGATCGTCACCCGATCGCCCGGCTTGACCCCGAAACTGTGCAGCGCGCCTGCAGCCCGCTCCATGGCTTCGACGGCCTGAGCATAGGTCAGGCTCTTGTCGCGATCGACCCAGTGGAAACAGGCATGGTCAGGATCGCGATTGGCGCCATCCACGAGAAGAGTGTGCATCAGCATTCGAAATTCCCGGTGCTAAATCTGCCTGCTCAATTCTTTGGCAGATGTAAATCCTGCCTGCAGCATGGGCAAATTTTGTCCGCGGGTGAATGCCACGACCGTCGATAGCGGGTATATCCGTTTGCTTATACCTGCCGGCCTCAAGAGGCAGCCCGCAGCGGGATTGCGGATGGCGCGGGGTGCAGCGTCTGGTCGAAACGGCGCGCGACGGTGCGGATGACATTGCGCAGCCACCGGTTGGCGCCGCTGTTGTGAGCCCGCTCATGCCACAACAGATAGAGGTTCATCTGGTCGAACTCCCTCGGCGCCTCGACGAGCTGCAAATGATTGGCCGGGGCGTTGGCGACGATATATTCCGCATAGGGCCGCGCCGTGGTGAAGATCAGGTCTGTTTCGGCAAGGATCGCCGGGATCAGCGCGTATTCCGGCACCGACATCGCGATGCGGCGGCGCATTCCAAGCTGCGCCAGCCGCCCGTCGATCGGGCTGTAGACGGCGTTGGAGCCGGGCGTCGGCGATACATGGTCGGCATCCATGTAATCGTCGAGCAGTAGGCGTCCGCGCTTCGCCAGCGGGTTCGATTTCTGCACCACGCAGGCGATGTCGCAATGCAGGAGTGTGCTCGATTTCAAGCTCTGCTGTGGCGCCGGCCAATTGCCGATTACCATGTCCACCCGGCCCGATCCCAGATCTTCGATCAGGTCGCTCTGTTCCGAGGGTGCAAAAAAATCGACCGATATGCCGGGCGCTTCGCTTCGGATGCTGGTGGCGATCGGCGGAATGAGGAAGGTGCCGAAGCAGTTGACCGCGGCGATCCGCATCCGGCTGTGGACCATGCCGGGATCGAACTGGCTGCTGCGGTTCAGTGTGTCCAGAAGGCCTTCGAGCATGGCCGCGATCGAGGCCATCACCTCTTCGCCGCGCTCGGTCAGCACCAGTTTCTGGCCGCTGCGCACGAGAAGCGGATCCGAAAATATCTCCCGCGCCTTCTTCAGGCAGGCACTGACGGCCGGCTGACTGTGTCCGAGCAGCATGGCGACCTTGGAGACATTGCGCTCCCTCAGCAGCAGATAAGTGGTGCGCAGCAACCTGACGTCGATCGAGGGATTTATGTTCGCGTACACGGCCGTTTCCTCTTGCAGGCGGATCGCAGGACGCGATGCAAGCGATGTGCCACCTAAGGAACTTGTCTTGCTCCGGCAGTGGAGGACGTATGAGCCCTTTATAAAGTGGCAGAGCAGCATCTCTGCGATTTTCAGCTGGACGTCTGCGAAGTTCCTTTCTTCCGGCGGCGACGGTGCTAGAGTTTGGGCGGCGCGATCGCGAGCTTCGGCCGGGGGGTGGATGAAAAGTTTTATTGCAAAGGCCGCGGCGGCGGTAATCGTCCTGTTTGCCCGGGCGGTCACGGCGGTTCGCGCCATATGGCCCGAGGAGGGGCTGCCTTCCCGCCCCTGTGTCTATTTTGCCAATCACTCCAGCCATGGCGACTTCGTGCTGGTCTGGGCGGTGTTGCCGCCAAGGCTCCGCCATCAGGCTCGTCCGGTTGCCGGCGCTGAATACTGGCTGAAATCGCCGCTCAATCGCTTCATCGGCAGCGACGTCTTCAATGCCGTCCTCATCGAAAGGGAGCGAGACAAGAGGACAGAGGATCCCATCGCGCAAATGGCCTCGGCGATCGACGCCGGTTCATCGCTGATCCTCTTTCCGGAAGGCACGCGAAACCAGTCCGAGGCCCCTCTCCTTCCATTCAAAAGCGGCATTTTTCATCTGGTCGCGGCGCGACCTGACATCGATCTCGTTCCGGTCTGGATCAACAATCTCAATCGCGTCATGCCGAAGGGCGAGATCGTCCCGATACCGCTGATCTGCACCGTCACCTTCGGTAGTGCCCTGCAGTTCACTCCGGGTGAAACCAAGGACGCTTTCCTTGAACGAATGCGAAGCGCTCTTTTAGCTTTGTCTCCTAAACCTGCAGGGAGTGGCGAATGAGTGCCGCGAGTTCCGATCTCTTGACGCTGGTGGCGGGTATCTTCGGCGTGCTGATTCTCGCCTCGGCCATCGGTTACGTGCTGCAGCAGCGCCTCTCGCCGACCGGCTCGAACGCGTCGATCGAAAACCTTAATGCCCGGATCAAGGCCTGGTGGATCATGGTCGTCCTGATCGGCATTGCCTTCGTGGCGGGCCGCATCGGCGTTCTCATCCTATTCGGGTTCTGCTCCTTTGCCGCGCTTCGAGAATTTGTCACCCTCATCAACACCCGCCGGGCCGATCACTGGGCACTGGCGGCCGCCTTCTTCGTCGTGGTGCCGCTACAGTATTATCTGCTCTGGGCGGAACAATACGGCATCTTCTCGATCTTCATTCCGGTCTATGCATTCCTGCTGATGCCGATCATATCCGTGCTCAGGGGCGATACGGAGCGCTTTCTGATCCGCATCGCCGAAGTGCAATGGGCACTGATGATTTGCGTCTTCTGCGCCTCGCATGTCCCGGCACTGCTGACCTTGAACATCCCGGGCTACGAGGGCCGCAACGTGCTGCTGATCGCCTTCCTGGTGATCGTCGTCCAGTTGAGTGACGTGCTGCAATACGTCTGGGGCAAGTTGTTCGGGCGCACCAAGATCGCTCCGAAATTGTCGCCATCGAAAACGGTCGAAGGTTTTGTCGGCGGCGTCATCAGCGCTACCCTTATCGGTGCGGCCCTTTGGTGGATAACGCCGTTCACGCCGGTTCAGGCGGGACTTCTCGCCTTCGTCATCACATTGATGGGTTTCTTCGGCGGCCTGGTGATGTCGGCGATCAAAAGGGATCGCGGCATCAAGGATTGGGGCAATCTCATCGAAGGACATGGCGGTCTGATCGACAGACTGGATTCCGTCGTCTTCTCGGCACCGATCTTCTTCCATATCGTGCGCTACTGGTGGTCGCTGTGATGCCGGATGTGCTGAAACGGCTTGCGCGCAGCGGGACGGTGCATGTGCTGTTTGCGTTTCTTGCCATGGGCGGCTGGGCCGTTTTTGCCAATCGCGCTTATGAAATGCCAAGGCCGCTTTATTCCGGTGCGGTGCAGGGCGTGATGTCGGCTTGCCTGACGCTTTTCCTGAAATCCGTGATCGACGGGCTTTCGAAGCGCTTTGACGGCCCGGTACGGTTTTGGGCGCCGCCGCTCATTGCCTGCCTCGGCTCGGCCGCTGTTCTCGTCGCGATCCATGCGGCAAGCGGCACACCGGAAATCCTCAAGACCGTCGCGGTTCCGCTTCTGGTATCGACGAGCTACGCCACGATCTACAATTATTCGATCTCCGCACGAGGGGCCAAGACATGACAGAGACAGGCGACCGGCGGCCTCTGGCAAGCCGCAACACCCGCTGGGCAGGCGCGATCGCGCGGTGGATGGCGTCGAAAACCATCACTCCCAACCAGATATCCCAAGCCAGCATGGTCGCGGCAGCCCTTGCCGGCGGCGCCTTCTATCTGGCGGGACAAACGGTCGGATGGACGCGGATTGCCTGCCTGCTGCTGGCCGTCCTATGCTGCCAGGGCCGGCTGCTTTGCAATCTGTTCGACGGCATGGTCGCCGTCGAAGGCGGAAAAGGAGAGCCGGACGGCCCGTTCTGGAACGAGTTCCCGGATCGCGTCGCCGATCTTCTGATATTTGCGGGCGTTGGATACGGGATCGGCATGCCTGGTCTCGGCTGGGCCGCCGGTGCTTTTGCCGTCTTGACGGCTTATGTCCGGGAACTCGGCCGCGCCACAGGCAATCCGAGTGATTTCTCAGGCCCGATGGCCAAGCAGCACCGGATGGCAACGATCACCGCGGCAGGATTGGCATCGATCCTTGAACCGTTGTGGGGCGGATACAACCAGATCCTGATGATTGGTCTCGGAATAATCGCGCTTGGCGCGGCCTTCACGGCAATCCGCCGCTCAAGGACGTTGATCGCGCGCCTCAAAGGTCAGCCCAGCGCCGCGCCGTTGGTCGCCAGGAAAACCGAGTAAAGCGACTTGGTGGCGGTGATGAAAAGCCGATTTTTGCGCGGGCCGCCGAACGTGACGTTTGCGACCGTCTGCGGCACCAGGATCTTGCCGAGAAGCTCGCCTTTCGGGGAGAAGCAATGCACGCCATCGCCGGCGCTCGTCCAGACATTGCCCTGGATATCGACGCGGAAACCGTCGGGCAGGCCATTGTCGAGACTGCAGAAGATCTTGCCGTTGGCAAGACGCTTGCCGTCGACCACGTCGAAGACGCGGATATGACGCGGCGCATTGACATCATGGCTCGAGGCAGAGTCGGCGACGTAGAGTTTCGTTTCATCCGGTGAGAACGCAAGGCCGTTCGGCTGGCCGAAATCGGTGACGGCCGCTTCGAGGTCGCCGCTCACCGGATCGAGGCAGTAGACATTGCGTGTATCCTGCTCCGGCTCGGCCCGGTAACCTTCATAATCGGACTTGATGCCGTAGGTCGGGTCGGTGAACCAGACGCTKCCGTCCGAACGCACCACCACATCGTTCGGCGAGTTGAGCCGTTTGCCCTGATAACGGTCGGCAAGAACCGTGATCGAGCCGTCGATCTCGGTCCGGATGACACGCCGGCCGCCGTGTTCGCACGACACGAGCCGGCCTTGCCGGTCGCGTGTATTGCCGTTGACGAAATTCGACGGCGAACGGAAGATCGAGACGCCGCCGTCCGGCGCCCAGCGCAGCATGCGCTGGTTGGGTATGTCGCTCCAGATCAGGCAGTTCAGATCCGCAAACCAGACCGGACCTTCGGCCCAGCGGCAATCGGAATAAAGCTCTTCGAGGGCCGCGCTGCCAACGATCAGGTGCCGAAAGCGGTCGTCGTGGATTTCGTAGATGGAAGGGATCTGCGGCATGGGAGAGGGTCCGATTTGAGTTTGTTCATCGGTTGGATTGACGGCCGCCGGCAACCAGGATGACGGCGATGATGATGAGGCCGGTCAAGATGAGGCGAAACCCGGCACCGAAGCCATAGGTGTTCAACATCGACACGACAAGGAACATGAAGAGCGACGCGCCCCAGATGCCGGGGATGTTGGAGTTGCCGCCCGCGACCGCCGTTCCGCCGATCACCACGACGGCGATCGACATCAGCAAGTATTCGGACCCCATGTTCAGTGCAGCCCCGCCGGAGAAGCTCGCGAGCAGATAACCGCAGATCGAAGCCAGCACGGCACAGAGGATGTAGGTGACGAGCCGCGTGCCGTCGACCGGAATGCCGGTCATCCGGGCGGCGAATGTGCTTTGGCCGATCGCCGATATCCAGCGGCCATAAATGGTCTTTTTCAGCAGGACCCAAGCGATGACCGAGAGGATCAGGGCGACGATCGCGATGTTCGGGATGCCGAACAGGCTGGATGTCGTGAAGCTCGCCAACACCTCCGGCGGCTTGATGCGCAGGCCGCGGTTCGCCCAGATGGCTGTCGACTGCACGATGAAGCTTATGGAGAGGGTCGCGATGATCGGCGGGATGCGCAGGAGTTTTATCAGCGCATAGTTGCCGATGCCGATTGCGAAACCCAGCAGGATCGACGTCAGCAGGCCGACGAGGATCATGCCATCCTGCACGTCCATCAGCTTCAATGCCAGCGTCCCGGAAAGCGTCATCGTGGCGGGCACGGAAAGATCGATATTGCCAGGACCGAGGGTGATGACGAACATCTGGCCGATGCCGACGATGACCGAGAAGGCCGCGAAGGTAAGGGCTGCCTGGGACAAGCCTAGCGAACTTGCGCCGCCGGTAAAGAGGACAGTGACGATCCAGACGATAATCGTGGCCGCGAAAGACCAGATCCAGGGCTTGGTAAAGAGGAGGCGCGCGGCGTTCATCGGCCCTTCTCCTGCTTTTCCAACCTGTTCAGGAAAAGGCGAAGCGCCAGCACGACGATCAGGATCGCGCCCTGCGCACCGATCTGCCAGTCGGGCGATATACGCATGAAGGAGAGGAAGGAGCCGGCGAGCGTGAGGGTCAATGCCCCGATAACGGCGCCGATCGGCGAGACCTTGCCGCCGACGAACTCGCCGCCGCCGAGGATGACGCCGGCGATCGACAACAGCGTGTAGCGCAGCGCGATATTCGCATCCGCCGAGGTCGTAAGGCCGACGAGCGCGATGCCGGATAGAACGGCGAAGAAGCCGGCCAACGCATAGGTTCCGGCGCGGATGCGGATAACCGACCAGCCGGCGCGCTCGACCGAGCGGACATTGCCGCCAATGCCGCGGATCAGCACACCGACGGAGGAGCGCATGATGACGAAATGGGTGACCGCCGCGATGACGATGCTGGCGACGATCGCCATCGGCACAAAAGGAGGCCGGGAGGTCATCAGCCAGCGGGCCCAGATCGGAGCCTCGCCACCGGGAGACGGCAGCATAAGGACCGCAAGCCCGCCCCAGACGAAGCTCATACCCAGCGTCACGACGATCGAGGGCAATTCTCGAACATGGATGACAACGCCGATCACGGCATAGGCCGCAATAGCGCCAAGGAAAATCAACATGCCGATTGTCGGGGAGACCTGCAGGAACGTCGCCGTCACGCAGGCGCAGAAGCTGACGAAGGCGCCCATCGAGAGGTCGAGATCGTTAACCGCCATGATCAGCATTTGCGCCACCGTCGCGAGCGCGATCGGCACGGCGAGATTGAAGAGCAGGTTGAGGCCTGTATAGCTCATGGCGCGCGGCTGCATGTAGAAGACGGCGGCGAGCAGCAGCGCCAGCGACGCGGCAGGGATGATAAGGCGGATTGTGCCGGAGGATATCTTCATGCCGCCTCGCCTGCGCTGAAGGAAGCCTCGAGCACGTTTTTCTCGGTGATCTCGTCGCCCGCGAGTTCCGCGACGATGGCGCCTTCCCGAAAAACGTAGACCCGGTCGCAGAGGCGAATTTCGTCCATTTCCGTCGAATACCATATGAAGGCGCGGCCGGTGGCAGCCTCGGAGCGCAGGATGTCATAAACTTCCTGCTTGGTGCCGACATCGACGCCGCGCATCGGATCGTCCATCAGCACGATCCTCGCGGTCGTCGCCAATGCACGGGCGAACAGCACTTTTTGCTGATTGCCGCCGGAAAGCGACAGGATGCGGTTTTCCATGTCCGGCGTACGGATCTCGATACGCTTCCTCCAGCCGTTGCCGAGCGCGCCTTCGCGATCATGGTCCACGATGCTCCGGGAGCAAAGATCGCGAAGCGAGGCGATGCTGAGATTGTTCAGGATGCTCCAGAGCGGGAATATTCCGTTCAGGCTGCGGTCGCCGGCAACAAAGGCGATGTCCTTCCGGCGTGCCGGCCACCAGTTGCTGTTGCGCGAAAGATAGAGATCGAGGAGCGTTTCCGTCTGGCCATGTCCCCCGAGACCGGCAAGGCCGATCATCTCGCCGCGATGGGCTTGAAAGGCAAGACCGTGACCCCGTCGCGGCGGCATGGCAAGCACCGGCGCGCCATCACGCTTGTCCACCGCGCGCTGCCATTCCTGCTCGCGTACCACGTTGCCCATGGCTTCGACGAGGCTGCGGGTACTGAACTCCGAAGCGGAGCGGTCGGCGACGACGCGGCCGTCTTTCATCACCACAATGCGATCCGAGGTGGAGAGGATTTCGCCCAAGATATGAGAGATCAGCAGCACAGATCCCCCCTCCCCGACGAACTTCCGGATATAGGCCATGAGCTGCGCCGCCAGCCCTGCGTCGAGCGAAGAGGTCGGCTCGTCGAGAATGACGAGTTTCGGCTTTTCGTTCAGGCCGGCGAAGCTGATGGCGATCTCGACCATCTGTCGCTCGGCGATCGAAAGGTCGTCGATCGTGCTGTCGCAGTCGATGCCGTGGCCGGGGAAAATTTCCCCCAATTGCTGTTTGACGAGGGCGACTGCCCTGGTGCGCCAGTTCCAGCCGGCGAGTTCCGCGTGCATCACGCGGGCGTTCTCGCTGACGGTAAGGTTGGGGCAGAGCGACAATTCCTGGAAGACGCAGCGAACGCCATTGGCTCGTGCAGTCGAAATGCCATGTTGAGCCCTGGCACCGCCATAGCTGACTTCGCCCGCATGCGGGGCCAGGCTGCCGTTGATAACATTGACGATGGTGGACTTGCCGGCGCCGTTGTGGCCCACAAGGCCGACGCATTCGCCGCCGTGGATGACCAGATCCGCTCCGTCCAGCGCCTTGACGGCGCCGAAGGTCACCTTGACGCCGCGGGCCGCGACCACCTCTCGTCTTGCTGTTATTTCATTCATGCGGAACACGTCATCGATGATCTGGGCAGGGCAATGCGGAGGCACGGCACCTGCCGGCGCCGTGCCCTGTTGTGTGGGAGGATCAGCTCACTTGCCGCTGCTGATGACTTTCTGGGCGTCTTCCAGCGAATATTCGACATTGGCGACGCCGCCCTTTTGGGTACTGGCGAGGTTCGTTTCGAGATTGGCCTGGTCGATGCGCAGGAAAGGAACAACCAGGTCCTTCTTTACCTGCTTGCCGTCAAGGATCTGCTGCGCCACCCAGAAGGCGAGCGTCGAGACGCCGGGCGCGATCGAGACGGACATGGTCTCGTAGCCGTTCTTGTCTTTCTGCTGCTTCCACCAGACGAGTTCGTCCTCGCGGTTGCCCATAACGATGGTGGGGGTCGGTCGGTTCGCTGCGGCGAAGGCCTGTGCCGCACCATAACCGTCGCCACCCTGGGTCACGACTGCCGTGATTTCCGGCAGGCTCGGAAGGATGCCCGCGACTGCGCGTTGCGCGACATCCTGAGCCCAGTCGCCGTTGACGGCACCGACGATCTTGAACTGCGGGTTTTTCTGAGCGCCCGCCTGGATGCCAGCGTGGATTTCATCGTCGACCGAAACGCCGGCGAGGCCTCGGATCTCCAGAAGGTTCCCACCCTTCGGCATCTTCTTGGCGAGGTATTCGACCTGGCTTTCGCCCATCCCCTTGAAGTCGACCGCGATGCGCCAGGCGCAAGGTTCGGTTACGATGCCGTCGAACGAGACGACCGTGATACCGGCGTTGCAGGCCTCCTTGATGGCGCCGTTGAGGGCGGTCGGCGAGGCGGCATTGATGACGATCGCATCATAGCCCTGCAGGATCATGTTCTGGATCTGCGCGGCCTGCTCGGTCGCCTGATTTTCTGCGGTCGTGAACGGATCGGCAGCGGCGACGATCTTCTTTGCGACGGCGTCCTTGGTGATCTTGTCCCAGCTGGTCAGCATCGCCTGCCGCCAGGAATTGCCAGCATAGTTGTTGGAAAGGGCAATCTTCTTGCCCGAAGTTTCGGCCAGGGCAGAGAACGGCCCGGCAACGCAAGCGATAGCGACAGATGCGAAAAGCATCTTTCTGATGATCATGATTTCCTCCCTAGAGTTCCCAACGGGGTTCTCCTCGGGCCGCTCCTCAACGGTGGCCGAAGATAGTGTTTGCGCTGAGCCCCGTTTGCTCAGTAGGAGGAGAATGGAGGAGAAATCAGATGTTGTATAGGCGCATACAAGCAACCTTTCTGCGGGTGCTCGCGCAAAATATGCGGGTTCCCGCAAGACAAGAACCACAACGAAGCGTCTAATGGTTTCAAGGACTGGAGGAGGTCCGTCATGCTCAATCGGGCGCGAAACGCGTTGTTCGACCGCTATCTCGGCATCTCCCGGCTTCTTGCCGGCCAGCTCGATTTCAATGCTATCATCCAGGCGGTGGCCGCCGAGATCAGCCACATCATTCCGCACGACCATCTCGACGTCTGCATCAAGATGGTGGATGGCAAATATCACATCGCTTACGAAAGCGGACTTGCGACTGCCTGGAGCCAGCAGCCGCCGGCGCTCTTGACCGGCAGCCCGATCCGCACGCTTTTGGCCGGAGAGGTGGATTTCCTTTTGTCGCCCGATGCCTGTGCCGACCCGCGCTTCCATTTCGAAGGCGCCTTTTCGAGCCCGATTATCGCGCTTTCCTTGAGGAGCAGGCTGCATGTGCCGCTCAAGGTCCAAGGAGATATCATAGGTGCCTTGAGCTGTTCCAGCCATGAACGTGACAGCTATTCGATGGAGGATGTCGAGAACGCCCGTTCGATCGCCGACCTCTTGGCACCCTATTTCTTTGCATTGAGGGCGGCCGAACAGGCCAAGCGCTCGGCGATCGTCGAGACGGAGGCACGCGCCCGCGAGGAGGGGCTGCGGCTGGGGGCGCTGAAACTGACGGAGGCGCTGGAGGCTGAACGCCAAAGGATCGGCATGGACCTGCACGACCAGACGCTTGCCGACCTGACGCGGCTCTCACGGCGCATGGAGCGGCTGTCGAGGCTGGCGGACATGCATGGCGATGCGCTCGAACCGCTCTGCCGCACCCTGCAGCAATGCATGCACGATCTTCGTGAGATCATCGAGGAGGCCAAACCGACCGTGCTGCAGCTGTTCGGCGTGGCGGAGGCGATCGAGAACCATCTCGAACGCTCGGTGCGCGAAAGCGGGCAGCCAATCGAATGGCGGATGATTGACGAAAGCGACGGAGCACTTGTTGACCTCGACCAAACCGTGGCGACGGCCCTGTTCCGCATCGTCCAGGAAGCCGTCAACAACGCCATCAGGCACGGCCAGCCGAAAACCATCCTGGTGCGTCTTGCGAGCCGCAAGCGGATGCTTTCGATCGAGGTGGACGACGACGGCAATGGCATTTGCAGCCCGCAGGACAAGGCGGGCCATGGGATCGACAACATGAAGACACGGTCGCGGCTCATCTCCGCGCGGTTCGAGATGGCCGGTCATGCCGACCGTCGCGGCACATCCGTGAAGGTCACCCTCCCCGTCGGGCCGAAGCGCCTGGTGGAGGCGTCGACATGAGGGTCCTGATCATTGAGGACGATCCGCTGCACCGGTCCTATCTGCACGAGGCGGTGCGGGCAGCACTGCCGGAATGCGACACGGTTCTGGAAGCGGAAAACGGCCACACCGGCGAGGTGCAGGCGCGCCAATCGCGGGCCGAGCATGTGGTCATGGACCTGCAGATGAGCGAGCGAAACGGCATCGAGGCGGCCCGCACCATCTGGCGCGAGCGGCCGGACACCAAGATCCTGTTCTGGTCGAACTATTCCGATGAAGCCTATGTCCGCGGGGTGGCACGCATCGTTCCGGAAGGTGCGACTTATGGGTATGTGCTGAAATCAACCTCCGACGAGCGGCTGAAGCTGGCGCTGCGCGGCGTCTTCATGGAGTCGCAATGCGTTATCGACCGCGAGGTGCGTGGCATCCAGCAGAAGAGCCTCGGCAATGCGCATGGTTTAAGCGATGCGGAATACGAAATCCTGGTGGATGTGGCGCTCGGCCTGACCGATAAAGCGATCTCCCAGCGCAAAAGGCTCTCGCTGCGGAGCGTCCAGAACCGTCTCCAGCAGCTTTATGAAAAGCTGGATGTGTACGAAGTGCCGGGCGACGGACCGGAGGGCTGGTACAATCTCCGGATGCGGGCCGTTGCCGTGGCGCTGCTTCGCAAGGTGCTGAACGCCAGCGCGCTCGAAAGGGCCGAACGCGAATTGCGCAATTCCGGCGGGAATTAAGTGGCGAGGCGGCGGCCCGCCTTTCACCGAGTGCCGGGCTTTGACGTGCCCTGCAGCAAATCCGCTTCATCGGCAACAATCGAGGCAGCTTCGTTCTGCAGGACGTCTTTGGCGTTCTTGCGGGCGTTTTCAATAGCAAGATCAGCACTCAGGCTACGCTCGTTTGCTTCCAGGCCATCGTCTCCACTGCGAGCCAAACCGTCGTTTGTTTGCTCGCGCGCCTTGAGACGGGCTGCCAAGGCAGTCAATTCGTTTTGACGTTCGGATTCATTGAGAGAAATGACGCGCTTTTCGCGCTGCGCCTTCAATTCGGCGGCGTCCTCGACAAAATGCTGGAAATTCCGGTCGTTTTGCACCCGAGCATCATGGCGGCTTTTTAGCTGCGGCAGCAGCGCCGCCATATTGCCCGCGGCCGTATACTTCGCAGGCTTGATCTGGGCCCATGGCAGCGCGTTGTCATAACTCGCCTCGCCAAGGGTCTTCGGGTCCGAAAGGCCGGGCAAGCTGATATCGGGTGTCACGCCCCGCAATTGTGTCGTCCCGCCGTCGACACGGAAAAACTGCGCAATCGTCAATTTCAGCTCGCCGAATTTCGGTTTGCTGTTGTGGGCGACATTGTCGAGATTGATGACGGTTTGTACGGTGCCCTTGCCGAAACTAGGCTCACCGACAATCACACCGCGACCGTAATCCTGTATCGCTGCGGCAAAAATCTCGGAGGCCGACGCTGAACCGCGATTGATCAGGACACCGACCGGGCCTGTCCAGGCGGGCGCGGATAAATAATCGCTTTCTACCTCGACCTTGCCTTCGGCATCGCGTTGCTGAACTACCGGGCCTTTGCCGACGAACAGGCCCGTCAAATCGATCGCTTCGGCCAATGACCCTCCCCCGTTATCGCGCAAATCGATCAAAACGCCGTCGACGTTTTCCCGCTTGAGTTCGCCGAGAAGCTTGGCGACGTCGCGGCTTGCGCTTCTATAGTCCTTGTCTCCTTTGCGCCGCGCGTCGAAGTCCTCATAGAACACCGGCAGGGTAATCACCCCAATTCTGCGCGCCGCACCGCGGTCCTCCACGGATAGGATGGCCTTTTTCGCGGCCTGTTTTTCGAGGCTTATTTTGTCCCGCACCAGGCTGATGACGCGGTGGCTCTCGCCGGCGTCTGCCGGCAGGACGTCCAGGCGGACAACGGAATCTTTGGTCCCGCGTATCATTTGCACGACTTCATCGAGGCGGGTGCCCACGACTTCTTTTACGGTGCCATCCTCGCCCTGACCGACCCCGATAATACGATCCCCGACCGCCAGCTTTCCGGACAGTTGCGCGGGCCCTCCCGGTACGAGTTCACGGACCGTCGTATAGCCATCGCGTTCCTGCAATACCGCGCCGATACCAACCAGCGAAAGCTTCATCGAAATGTCGAAGTTGGCCGAAGCGGCAGCACCGAAATAATCCGTGTGCGGATCAACCGACGTGGTGTAGGCGCCCATGAATGACTGGAAAACGTCGTCGCTCTTGTACGTATAGGCGCGCTCGAGGATGTTCTGATAGCGCTTGTCGAGCGTCTCGCGAATCGCCGCATCGGCTTTGCCGGCCAGCTTCAAACGCAGCCAATCGCCTTTGACGCGTTTACGCCACAGCTCGTTCCTTTCCTGCTCCGACTGCGGCCAGGGTTCTTCGTCGCGGAGAAAAGAGTAGCTTTCCCGCACGCTGAAATCGAAGTTCTGCTTGAGCAAGCTGCGCGCATAGGTCATGCGATCGACAACGCGCTGCGCATAGACATTAAAAATCGAAAACGGAATATCCAGGTCTTCCTGGACGATGGCATCATCGATCTTGGCGCTGCCAGCCGTGAACTTGTCGATGTCGGCTTGCAGGAAGAGCATACGGTCCGGATCCAGGGACTTGATGAACCGATTTGTAATCTTGACGGATAGCGCATCGTTGAGCGGAACCGGCTTATAGGCATATCGCGTCAGCAATTGTGCGCTCAAATGAGCGGCTTGCGCTTGGCCCTGCAGCGGCGACAAAGCCGGCGGCGGCCCAACTTCCAGCGCATATGCCGATGGCGCAATTGCAAGGAATATGCCGAGAAAACCGTAGTGAATGCGCATTCGACTTTGATCCCATTTGCAACGTCGAGACTATAGTGTTGGGATCTTGGTGCAACAATTATGGCGTTTTGGCAACGATATCCGCGAAAGGTGCATCCGCCACGAAAACACTGGCTCCCGGCGATCGCTTGATCGCCGACACGGGCTCCGGCGCCAGGTCCGCCTTTGAGGGAAAGAATTACGCGCCGCTTCTTGTCCGGCCGCCATCCACATGAATGATCTGCCCGGTAATAAAGCCCGCTTCATCGGAGACCAAAAAAGCCAGAGCGTCTGCCACGTCCCTGGGCACGCAGGCGCGCTTGATGGTCTGTTGGGATATGATCCGCTCCATCATTTCGTCGGCGGACGGCCCATCCAGGGGCAGGCGCCCGGCGAATCCCTCCGTGAGAACGACGGTCGGAGCGAGCGAATTCACCGTGATGCCCCTGTCTGCAAGTTCGTTGGCGAGTGCCTTCGTGACAGCGTGAACGGCGCCCTTGCTGGCAATGTAGGCGAGGTCGCGCGTCTGAGGGTGAAGCGTCACGGCAGATCCCGTCGTTACGATTCTTCCCCAACCGGCAGCAGCCATCGCCGGGACAAATTCTCGGGCGAAGTGAACAATGGATTCGACATTGATGGCGTGAACGCGTCGCCAGACCTCGGAAGTGACGGTCTCGAGCGTCGTGATAGGCATATAGGCGGCGTTATTCACAAAGATGTCGCAGCAACCGAACAGGTCGAGAACGGTCGATGCAGCGCCTTCAATGTTCCAAGGTTCGCTGACATCGCAGACGAGTGCATATTTCTGTCCGTTGCCGGAAAGCGACCGCAGGAGTGGAGTTGCGTCGTCCCTGTCGATGACCACGACGTTGGCTCCGTCTGCCGCAAGGCGTTCGCAATAAGCCCGGCCTATACCGCGGGCGCCGCCGGTCACGACAGCAGTCTTTCCTTCGAGTGACATCACAGATATCCTCCCGCTGAAGGCAGGCCGTCGAGCCCGCGCAGAAGAACGGTCTCGACCTTCTTCACGATGACGCGATCCTGTCGAATCCTTGCCAGCCCTTCCTGCCACCGTGGATCCGCATGAAAGCTATCCCAATTGCTCTGGACATCTTCGAGCCTCGAATGGCTCGATATCTGGAAAAGCTTGTCAGCGGTTTCTTCCGTCCAGAAGCCTACCGGCTCGATGCCGTATTCCGGCATCATGGGAAGGGCGAGTTCGGCAAGGACCTGCAACAGGGTCTCCATCTCGCCCTCGCGGACGTCATAGATCCGCAGGTCATACGCGCCGACCGTAGCCAATTGTGTGATCGTGTCGTTCATCGTCTTTCCTTCTTTGACTTGGACCGCGTTGGCTGACGTGAACGCTTACGGTGCAGAACCCGCCTTCGAGGCGCGGGTTCTGCATTTCAGTCAGCCTGCGTAATATTCCGGGCGACCGAGGTCGCTGAGAAGGCTCACCTCCCGCGGCTGCCAGCCGAGGAGTGCGCGCGTCCTCGCGCTGGAAGCCGCCATGTCGCTTCCCGCGAAATGGGCGAACCAGCCGAAATGCTCGCGCGGCCGGGACTCGACCGGAAGACCAAGCGCGGCTCCGATCGCTTCGGCGATCTGCCTGAAGGGCACACTCTCTTCTGCGACCGCGTGATAGACCGCTTCCGTGACGCCTGTTTCCAGTGCAAGGCGATAGACGCGGGCGGCGTCACGACGATGAGTGCCCGACCAGCAATTGGTGCCGTCGTCGACATAGGCGGAGACGCCTGTCTGACGGGCGAAACGGATCAGGGTCGGGACGAAACCATGATCGCCAATTCCATGCACCGAAGGCGCAAGGCGCACCGTGGTCGCCCGTACGCCGCGCTCGGCGACAGATCGCGCTGCGACCTCCGATTTGCGCGGAAACGCCGGGTTTGGAAGATCGGCTTCCGTCGCCCCGCGGGGCAGGCCCATCAGACCGGAGGTGACGATCAGCGGGCTGCTGCTTCCCACCAACGCCTCGCCGAGGGTTTCGATCACACGCCGGTCCTGCTCGACATTCTCGAGGAACTTGGACAAATCGTCGTGATTGAAGGCGGTATGGATGACGGCGTCGGCCTTTGAGGCCGTTGCGCGCAGGAGCCCAAGGTCGTCCAGCGAACCTTCGACGGGGGTCGCGCCGATGGCGGACAGCGTGGCTGCCTTTCCGCTTGAACGACAAAGACCGCTCACCGTATGGCCGGCACCGATCAGGTCCTCGACAACCGCAGAGCCGACCCAGCCGGTGGCGCCTGTAACGAATACATGCATTTTCATTCTCCTATGGGTGGTTTGTTGGCGTGGGTCTCGGCATCAGCCGAGGCGGATGGAAAGCTCGATGCCCTCGGCGACCTGGGTCGAGAGGTAAGAGGCGGTCTGCGAGCGGAGGTGTTTCAGGTATTCCGGGCTGAAGTCGACGTCGTCGGCAAGGACAAGCGCGCCGGGCCTCAACCGATCCTCGACCAGGGCGAGTACGTCTTCATAGAGGGCCTTGGCGCCGTCGAGCACGAGCAGGTCGATGCCTTCCGGCAGATCGCTTGCAAGCATCTGAAGCGCGTCGCCTTCGCGCACCTCGACAAGATCCGAAAGCCCTGCTTCAGCGATGTTCCGGCGGGCGCGCGCCACCTTGGACGGCTCGAACTCCGTGGTGATGATGCGACCTCCGCCGTTGTCGCGGAGCGCGGCTCCGAGGAACAGCGTCGAGACACCGAAAGAGGTGCCGAACTCGACGATGGTTTTTGCTTTCATGCTCCTCGCAAGCATATAGAGAAGCTCGCCCGTCTCCCTGGATACGGGGAGCCAGAGGTCTTTCAGCCGGCTATAGAGGTCGAGATATTCGGTCTTGCTTGTCAGCAGGCGGTCGCGTTCTTCCTCCGACATTGCTGCCATGGCGGGGCTGGTAGCGGCGTCGGCCTGCTTGAAGAGGCGGTCCAGCAAGGGAGCGAGCGGAGCGCTCAAAAGGGTGGAATTCATGATCAGAACCGTTCGTGTTTGCTTATGATTGCGTTGAGCCAGAAAATACGATTAATTAGTCGCGTTTGCTAATCGCTTTACGGGGCTGAGACATGAACGACCGGGCAAGCTATTCAATTTCCTCGAGAAAATTGCCGAAGCAGTCCCGCTCGGAAGAGTTGGTGAAGGCAATTCTCGAGGCTGCCGTTCGCGTTTTGGCTGAGGAGGGCGCGCATCGCTTCACCACCGCGCGGGTGGCTGAGAAGGCCGGCGTCAGCGTCGGCTCGCTTTACCAGTACTTCCCCAACAAGGCCGCTATTCTGTTTCGTCTGCAGAGCGACGAATGGCGGCAGACCACCAGCCTGCTGGGCGATATCCTGGGCGACCGCTCGATGCCGCCGCTCGCAAGGCTCCGCAGGCTTGTCCACATGTTCATTCAGTCCGAATGCGACGAGGCTGCGGTTCGCGTTGCGCTGGATGACGCTGCACCGCTCTACAGAGATGCGCCGGAGGCTTTGGAAGCACGCGAGGCGGGTAGCCGTAACATTGACGCTTTCATGCTAGAGGCGCTGCCACGGTCTCCAGAGGCAGTCCGTAACATGGCTGGTGACCTGATTTTCACGGCAATGAGCACCGTCGGGAAAGAGTTTTCCGAGGCACAGCATGACGCGGCGGAGATCGAAGGGTTCGCCAATGCAATGGCCGACATGTTCGAATCCTATATGCGCAAGCTCGGGGGTGATGAACTTTTGCCATAGGCGCTGCCGTGTGGACGTGGAAGTCTCCGTGATCCCGAATTCTATCAGCGGCTGACTCTTTTCCAGAGCCTCGATCGTCTTTGCAATATCGAAGCAAAGGAGCAGGACCGATGAGTCTCAAGGATAAGAATGTCATCGTCACCGGTGGAAGCCGCGGGCTCGGCCTGGGGCTGGTGGAGGCACTTGTTGATCAGGAGGCAAGGGTCACGGTTGTGGCGCGTCAATCCGATGCGCTCGAGGCTGTCCGAACCCGACTGGGCGTTTCGACGATTGCCGCCGATGCCAGGGATGAGGCCGCCGCACACCGTATCCTTGCGGATGTTCGGCCGGACATACTTGTGCTGAACGCCGGAGCGAAACCGCCGATGGAGCGATTGGACAAGATCAGTTGGGCCGATTTCACCGCGACCTGGGAGCACGACGTCAAAGCCGGGCTACACTGGCTGCAAGGCGCGCTGAACCTGCCGCTCGAACCCGGGACCCAGGTTGTCGTCGTGTCGAGTGGCGCGGCCGTCGATGGATCGCCGATGTCAGGCGGCTATGGCGGCGCCAAACGCATGCTCTGGTTCATGGCCAAATATGCCAATCGGGTTTCCGAGCAGAGGCAGCTTGGTATCCGTTTCCAGGCAATCCTGCCCCGGCAAGTGATTTTAGGCACCGGCATCGGTGACATCGCCGCCAGCGCCTATGCCCGGGCCATGGACATCGAACCCGAAGCATTCGTGGCGCGTTTCGGGGCGCCGATGCCACCGAGGCTCTTCGGCGAAAACGTGGTGGCCGTGCTTGACAATCCGGCTTATTCTGATGGGTTCGCATTCGGATTGTCTGGCGACAAGGGTGTGGACGTAATGGAAAGGTTTGCGGATTGAGTGCTGGATTGTCGGAACCGGACCGCGGCACACGAGCTGAGTTCGCAGTCTTGGCCGAGGCATTGCGGCCGGAGTTACATCGCTATTGCGCCCGCCTCATGGGATCGGTGATCGATGGCGAGGATGTCGTTCAAGACACCTTTGCCAAAGCTCTTGTTGCCCGTGAAGACCTGCACGAGGCGCCGCACCTGCGGGCTTGGTTGTTCAAGATCGCCCATAATCGCGCCTTGGATTTGTTGCGCGGCCGGGCGATCCGTGCCGCGGAGCCCGTCGAGGCCGCGGAAAACGTCGTCGACGAAATCAATCTCGATCCCTTGGAGAGTCTCATGCATGAAGAAGCGATGCACACTGCGATGTCGCGGTTCCATGAACTCCCTGTCCTGCAGCGCAGCGCCGTTATATTGAAAGATGTGCTCGACGAACCTTTGGCAGAGATTGCCTGTTTGCTCGGCATCACAATTGACGCGGTGAAGGGGCATCTGGCGCGGGGGCGTGCGCGGCTCCGGGAGATCAATGCGCAAAGCATCCCGCTTCCGAACCGGACGGCACCCTCCCCTGCCGTGGTGCGCTACGTTACGTTGTTCAACCAGCGGGACTGGAACGGTCTGCGCGCGCTCCTCGCCGAGGACGTGAAACTCCGGCAGTCCTCGCACCCGCTGCGCTCCGGCGCTGCAGACGTCGGTCTGTTCTTCACGATCTACGCCAAGTGCGACGGAATATGGCTTGTCCCGGCCTGGCTGGAGGGCCGGCAGGTCATCGCCGTTTTCAGCGCCCAAGGCGACCCAAAACCGACCCACCTCATGTGGTTGGAATGGAGTGGCGAACGGATCAGTTTTATCCGCGATTATCGCTACGCTCCTTACATTGTCGATGATGCGGAGCTGGTGTTCTGATCCAGCCCAACCCGATTTTCGCCCGTCCGCCGACGTCCATCCCGAAAGCGGTGTGAAACCATCACAACATGCATCTTTCGGGATGGTCCATCGATGACATCGACAGCTACGAGGGAACCACTGCGTAAAGGCGCTGATCCCTCCGATCAGGCGGCCACGCGCCGCCTTTTCACGACATTGCGGCCGGTCGACCAACAGAGGAGCAGATGAGGCTCAAGCGCTGGTGAACAGATCGCCCGTATAGAACTGTTCCGGGGGCAACGGATCCTTCACCGTGCCGAACTCCTGAAACATCTTGTTGAAATCCGCCAGCCACTTGTTGACTGTGCCGTCCCTTGTGAAGGCGTCCAGTTCTCTGCTTGTCAGCATCTTGCGGCTGCGGGCGACCTTCTCGGTCGCATCTGCCGGGGCATTGAGGAAGGCCGTCGTAATCTGAATGGACCGGTCGATATTCGCGGCGCGGTAATCCATCGCCTTTTTCATGACACGCAGGAATTTCTTCACGAGATCCGGGTTCTGCTGGACGATTTCGTTGCGGGCGACGAAGGTGTTGATGAACGACGTCTGCGGATAGAAATCCTGGTTGGACGCCAGCTCCTTCATATCCGGAACGCGCGGTTTGATCGTGTCGATCAGTGGATACCAGATACCGGCACCATCAATCTGCTTTGACGTGAACGCGGAAACGATCGTTGCAGGATCCATCGGCACGACCTGAATGTCGCCGACCGTCATGCCGGCCTTGGTGAGCGTCATGCGGAGGATCATATCGCCAGAAGTACCCTGCGGCACTCCGACCTTCTTGCCTTTCAGATCCTTGATCGTGCTGATATTGCCCTGCACGATGACGCGGTCGGAAAATCCGATATCGTTTACGCCGACCACTTTGGCCCGGCCGCTCGCTGGCAGCCAGAGCGCTCCGGGGCCGATCGTGCCGAAATTCAAGCTGCCGGCGCCCATCGCCTGGATCTGGATCGGGCCGTTGGTGAAAACTTTGACCGACGGCGTGATACCTTCCGCCTCCCAGAGCTTCTGGTCCTGAGCGATTGCCAGGACACTGGCATTGGGAAAGTCGGCGATGTAGCCGATGGTCATGTCAGCGGATTGGGCGCTTGCCTTTCCGCCGATGGAAAATGCGCTCGCCGCGGCGGCGACCGCCGTCGTCTTCATCAGATTACGTCTCGTCAGCATGTTCATTTCCTCCCTGTAACAGCCGATGTTTTTGAAAGCTTCAGGCCGCGGCCGGATGGTAGACCGACCGCCACACCTCGTTGCGTAATGTCGAGAAATCGGGCGAAAGGCGCATCTCCTCGGTGCGCGGATAGGGCAGATCAACCGGAATTATTTTGTGAAGCCGGCCTGGGCGGGCAGCCATGACGACGACGCGGCTCCCCAGGTAAACGGCCTCGTCGACGTCGTGGGTAATGAACATTACCGTGCGCCGCTCCTTGCTCCAGGTGGCTAGCAATTGATCCTGAAGCTGCACGCGGGTCAAAGCATCCAATGCGCCGAAAGGCTCGTCCATCAGCAAGATCTTCGGATTGACCGCATAGGCCCGCGCAATCGCGCAGCGCTGCTTCATGCCGCCGGAAAGCGTCTTCGGCAAGGAGTTCGAGAAGTCGCTCAAGCCCACGAGGCCGATGAAATGGTCCGCAATCTTGCCGCGCTCCGCCTTCGGGTGACCTGCAATCTGCAGGCCGAACTCGACGTTCTGACGAACTGTCAGCCACGGAAAGAGCGCGTATTGCTGGAAGATCACGCCACGTTCAGGCCCCGGTCCCTTGACCGGCACGTTATCCACCAGCACCTGTCCGGACGACGGGTTGGTAAGGCCCGCCGCGATATTCATGGCTGTCGACTTGCCGCAACCGGACGGGCCGACCACGGTGATGAACTCGCCATCCTCGATATCGAGGTTGAGCCCCTGCAACGCGTTGAAGGAGGTCTGCCCCGCAATGCTGAAAGTCTTGGTGACGCTTTGGAACGAGATTTTTGTGTTCATAGCTTTTCCTGCCAGGCGGTCAGCACGCTATCGGTCGTCTGAACGATGCGGTCCATGATGAGACCGAGCACGCCGATCGCGATGAGGCTGACGAAAATCGTCGGAAGATCGTAGTAGAGCTGCGCCTGCTGCATGCGGAAGCCAAGGCCCGATTGCGCGGCAATCAGTTCGGCGGCGACGACGGTCGCCCAGGACGACCCGAGACCGATACGGACGCCGACCATGATGTAGGGCAACGAGGCAGGCACTATAACCCGCCGGAAGATGGTGAAGTCATTGGCGCCAAGCACGCGTGCGGCGTTGATCAGCGTTCTATCGACGTTGACGACGCCCTGATACGTCGCCACGACGCTCGACAGGAAGGACGCCAGGAAAATGACGAAGATCTTCGGTGTTTCATCGATGCCCATGGTGACGATCGCCAGGGGGATGATGGCAAGCGGCGGGATGGTGCGGAAGAACTGCACGTAAGGCTCGATGATGCCGCGGGCAATGCGATACCAGCCCATCAGGAAGCCCACAGGGATTGCCACCGCGATGCCGAGCGCAAAGCCGGTAAAGACACGGCCAAGGCTCGAAATCGCATCCGACCACAAAAGCCCGTTCTGCGCCTGGATCACCGCCTGCTTCGCCACGGCAAGAGGCGTCGGCAAGCCGACCACCCCCTGTGACGTCACGACGGCCCAGAGAATGATGCCGACGGCCACGGCGGCGATGTTGACCGCCAACATTGCGATCGAACCGGACATGAGAGACGGCCGGCTGGCCGGCTCGGGCTTTTCTTCACTCGTTGTGATGGACAAGGTCATGTCTCCCTCCGGGAAGCTGATCCGTCCCGGCAATATCGATGGCTCATCGCGCACCCGCCATGACGTCACGCGTCTTGAAGTTGGATTCGATCAGCCAGTCGCGCATAACATCCAGAAGCTCGCGCTTCCGTTCCGTATGGGCCGGATCGCTCCAGAGGTTCCTCACTTCCTTCGGGTCGTTCTCGAGGTCGAACAGTTGTCCATCCTCAGAGCCCTTGAAGTGGACGAGCTTCCACCGGTTGCTCCTCACAGCGGTCATGAACTCGACGCCGCCGGCCATCGCCACGTCGCCGATCTGCTCGCAGAACACATGGTCGCGCGGCGTCCAGTCCTTGCCTTCGAGCGCCGGCTTAAGGCTTTTTGCTTCGAAGGTTTTCGGCGGCACAATGCCGGCATATTCGAGGATGGTCGGACCGAGGTCGAAGAGCTGGCAGAGACCGTCGACCGAGCGTCCACCCTCAAACCGGCCGGCCGTCGACCAGATGACGGTCGGCACGCGGGTGACGACGTCATACATCGACCATTTCTGAATCAAGCCATGCTCGCCCAGGCATTCGCCGTGATCGGAGGTGAAGATGACGATGGCATCTTCGAGATAGCCGCGCTCCTGAAGCGAACCGAGCAGTTCGCCAACCTTTTCGTCGATCAGCGTGACATTGCCAAGATAATGCGCCCAAAGCCGCTGCATCTGATCTTCAGACGGGTCGAGGCTCCAGACGACGGAGTCGTGATCGACCTCCACGTCGTGCTGGCGCTTGTCCTTCAGCTCCTGATGGAGGGACTCCAGTTCTTCTTTCGTCGGCCTTGGCAGCGGCAGATCGTTGCGCCTGAGATACGGCTCGGTATGGCGCGCCGGCGGATCGAACGGCGGATGCGGCCCGGGGAAACCGACCTGCAGGAACAGCGGCTCGGTCGTCGGATAGGTCTCGACCCACCACTTCGCCATATTGCCGACGAAGGCGTCGGAATGCAGTGCCTCGGGCAGTTTCCAGTCGAAGCAGCCCAGCCTGTCACGATAGTCGTCGAGTTTACGATAATGTTCGCGCTGCTGTTTGACGAGGCCGTTGGCGGCAAGCGCCTTGTCCCACTCGTCGAAATACCAGCGGCCTTCCATATAGCGATCCTTGTTTTCCACGACGTAGCGCTCGTGGAAACCGGAATCCGAATTGTAGGGGATTGTATGCATCTTGCCGACGTTGACGCAGCGATAGCCGGCGTCACGTAGCTGCTCGACCCAGGTCCGCTGCCATGCCTGGCCGTTGGCCAGAACGCCCGTCGTATGCGGGTAGTAGCCGGTAAACAGGCTTGCGCGCGAGGGAACGCAGCTTGGCGCATTGACGTGGCAATTGGTAAACGCCACGCCTTTTTCGACAAGTCCATCAATATTGGGGGTCACGGCATAGGGGAACCCGAGCGCCGATATCGAGTCGTAGCGCTGCTGGTCCGTCATGATCAGAATGATGTTTGGCCTTTCAGCCATATACTGCTCCTCCGCGTCGCCGATAGCTGGCTTTCGCCTGCCGTGTCAGGCGAAAGAACGACTTCGGTCCCTCTTTCGCTTGCCTCCATTTCAAAAAGATGGCATAAAGTTACCGTTAACGCAACGATCACTCACGGGATTTTTTGAGCTGAGATGACGATTGAACTTTCCGACAAGGTAGCCCGCAACGTCCCGACCCTTGCTTCGATCGCCGAACGGGTGGGCGTTTCAGTCAATACCGTCTCGCGCGCGTTGCGCGCCCCGCACACGGTCCGCATCGAACTTCGCCGTCAGATCAATGCTGCGATGGAGGAGCTAAATTACGTGCCGAACCGGCTCGCCGGCGGGCTTTCGGGCACGCGCTCGGACATTGTTGGCGTTGTCGTCACCTCACTCTACTATTCCGAATTCGCCAATATCATCGATACGCTGCAATCAGCTTTGCTGGAGCATGACCTGCAGGTCATGCTCGCCAATACAAGGTACAATGCCGACCAGGAGCTGCGTCTCGTCCGGTCCATCCTGAGCTGGCGGCCGGCGGCCGTTGCCATCATCGGCGTCGACCATCCCCCGAAAGTCGTTGAGCTTCTGAAGGCAGCCGACATCCCGATCATCGAGATGTGGGACACGGGCGGTGAAGTGATTGATACCGCCGTTGGGTTCGATCATGCACGTGTCGGCGCAGCGCAAGCCAACCATCTCATAGGTCAGGGTTATCGGCGCCTGGCCTTCGTTGGCAGCGTTCGCGAAAACGATAAACGCGCCCAGAAGCGTTTGAGCGGGCTGGAAGCTGCGGCAGCGACGGCCGGCCTCCCCGACATCGTCAAGCATACGGCGCAGCAAGGCGGCAGCCCGGAACTCGGGGAGCGGCTTGCAACCGAGCTTCTGGAGCGCCATCCCGAGATCGACGCAATCGCCTGCAACAGCGATGTCGTTGCGTTTGGCGTGCTTCGGGCACTGCGGAAACTCGGCCGGCGCGTTCCTCAAGATATCGGCGTTGTTGGATTTGGAGACAACGAGGCGGCGAGCTGCGTTAGTCCCTCCCTAACGACGGTTCGCCCTGATCGCGAGCGTATCGGCAAGCTGACGGCCGAGGCGATCGTCGCACGGATCAACGATGCCAAATCATACACCGCACCCGTCGAATGGGAGCTTATCGTTCGGGAAAGTACAGTTCGATAGCTCCCGGCCATCCAAGGCGGTTGAAGCGTTCGTCTCCAGCGTTCGTTCGACATCCCACTCTCGGTCCAACTCTGCCAATCTTGTTTCGATCTGCATCGCGATCCGGCAAATGTCGATCATCGCATTCTCGGGGATTGACAACGATCGCGTTTGTAATGTTATAACATAATAACTAATGATCGAAGCTACCGTCAATCTGGAGACAAGTCATGTCACGGCAGAAATCTCAACCAACTCCGGTGACCGTTTTGACCGGCTATCTCGGTGCTGGCAAAACCAAGCTTCTCAACCGCATCCTGACGGAGCCGCACGGAAAGAAGTTCGCCGTCGATGAGATCGGGATCGACAAGCGAGGGCCGTCACCCGCCTCGTCTTTTCTCACTCGAAACCGTCTGCTGACAGCTGTCGCGTCAGGCCTCATCTTTGCTGCTTCCGGAGCGTTTGCCGATGATGATCATGAGACGAAAGAGGCATGGCGCCTGTTTGTCGGCGATCATACGAATCCAGTCGTCCGCGCCATCGACTTCGAGAACGGCAAGGAACTCGGCCGCTACGACGTCAAGGGTCCTGCGGCGCTGACCGCCAGCGCGTCCGGCCGGAGCGTATTCGCCACGCAGTCGGATCATGACATCGTGCACGTCCTCAAGACTGGCATCGATTTCTCCGATCACGGGGAGCATCGGGACCTGGAGGTTTCCGAGGTGGGGCTGTTGCCCGTGACTTTCGAGGGCAAGCGTCCTTTCCACGTCGTTCCACATGACGACCATGCGATCCTCTTTTACGATCGAGGCGGCAAGGCGGATATCATCGACGAAACGGCTCTTCTCGAAGGCAGGGCTGACGTGAAGACAGTCGACACGACGAAGCCGCATCACGGCGTAGCGGTGACGATGGGTCGTTTCGTGCTGGTGTCGGTCCCAAACACTGAAGTCGAAACCAAGCCCGACGAACTGCCGCCGAGGGTCGGTCTTCGCGTCGTCGATGAAGCGGGCAAGCAGCTCGGTGACGTCGCGAAATGCACCGATCTTCACGGCGAGGCCACTTCGTCCCTGCTGGTTGCTTTCGGTTGCAAGGAAGGCGTTCTTGTCGCCCGTCCTGGCGGACTTGATGGACCGAAACTGGAAATGCTCGCTTACCCATCTGACATGCCGAAAGGTTCGACTGGTACCTTGCTTGGCGGTAAGGCAATGCAGTTCTTCCTCGGCAACTACGGCGAGGACAAAATCGTCCTGATCGATCCGGACAGCGAGAAGCACTTCCGGCTGATCGCCCTGCCCACCCGCCGCGTCGACTTCCTGCTGGACCCAGCAACGCCGCGCAGTGCCTACATCCTGACGGAGGACGGTGATCTTCATGTGCTGGACGTGATCAAGGGCGAGATCGTTCGCAAAGCCAAGGTCACCGAGCCCTACAGCAAGGACGGCCATTGGCGTGATCCGCGTCCGCGCCTTGCCGTTGCGGACGGTCATGTCGCCATCACCGATCCGCGGCATTCGCTGGTTCGCATCATCGATGCGGAGAGCCTGAAGGAAGTCCGCACGATCCCCGTCGAAGGAAAACCCTTTACGATCGTTGCCGTCGGCGGCTCCGGTGCCTCGCATTGATGCGACGATGCTGCATGAAGCGGCGCCGTTGACAGTCGGCAGGGGGAGTGTAAGTTCGCGGCGTCAAGGTTCTTCCGTCCCCGGACGGAAGCTAAGAGGGAATCCGGTCAAAACCGGAGCTGTCCCGCAACTGTGAGCGGTGAGCCGTTCGCCCAACATGTCACTGGCAGCCAATGCCGGGAAGACGGGCGATCAAGGCTTTGACCCGCGAGCCAGGAGACCTGCCTGACAATAGAAATTCCGTGGTCGGGGTGTGCCACAGGAATGACGGTTCCGTCGGGCTATCCCTGCCTGCCGCAACCCTCATTTTTGCTGCCTCCTCCTTTGAGTGAGACGAAGGCAGTGAAAACACAGGGATTATCTTCCCAGAACGTATCCGGGCGCGCCGTCCTGCTGATTGCGAAATCCGCCTTTGCGGCATCGCCGCATCTGGAAATGCAACGGCTCGCGAAACTTGCAGCCGGCGTGACCGGAGCCGGAACGGTTCGGGTCGCCTTTACCGAACAGGGTACCCCCTCCCTGCGCGACGCGCTGTCCGATCTGCTCGACGAGGATGTCGAAACCGTCGTTATCGTGCCGCTCGTCCTGCCCATGGAGCCGAGCGTCCTTATCTGGCTGACGAAATCGCTGAAGCGCTGGAAGGCGGCCGATAGCCGGCGCTGGCCGGCCCTTTCGATCACCCGGGATATCGCCTCGAGCACGCTGATGGCGCGGCTGATCGGCGAACTGCTCGAAACCGCCGAAGCACTGGACGTGCCGCAGACCGACACGCCGCCCGTTGCCGAGGGATCGCTCGTGCCGGCCCAGAAACGTCGCGTGCTCGTCTGCCAGGGCGGTCCCTGCAACGCGGCCGGAGCCGATGTGATCTGGGGACATCTGCGCAACCAGCAGGAGCGGCAGAAACTGCGCACTGCCGGCGACGGCACGATGACCGCAAAATCCACCTGTCTCGGTCCCTGCAATCTGGCGCCCGTGCTGCAAGTGTTTCCGGAAGGAACCTATTACGGCGGCGTCAACGAAGACGCGATCGACCGGATCGTCGGCGAGCACCTGCTCGGCGGCGGGATCGTCGAGGACTTCGCCTATCACCCAACGGGCCGCAAGCAGCGGCTTCGCACCCCATCCGAATAGAACAAGAGGAAAGAGAATTGACGTCGCACACTCTATCGCGCCTGGCCGCCGCCTGGCTCAGTGCCGCCATCTTTGTCACCGCAGGCACTGTCTTTGCAGCCGAGCCGGTTCGCGCCGGCGCCACCTACATCACCAGTGGCACGGATCCGGCCAAGGGTTCGAACGGCTGGGCGCTGGTCAGCCACGGGGTCGGCGAGAACCTCTTCACCGTCGATCGGGACGGCAAGCTCGTGCCGGAACTGGCCGAAAAGGCGCAGCGCATCGGCGACCTGACCTGGACCGTGACCCTGAAACACGGCCGCCTGTTTTCCGACGGCACGCCGGTGACAGCCAAGGCGCTGGCAGCAGGTTTCGACAACACATTCGCCAACAACAAGGCGGCGCTCGCCACCGGTGGCAAGCTGACCTTCGAGGCGGCCGACGACCTGACGCTGAAGGTGACAACCGAAAAGCCGGTGCCTTTCATCCAGGCGCTCTTCGCCGAATGGCCGCTGATCGCCTACAAACCCACCGCGGCCGGCAACGCCGTCTTCAGCGGTCCTTATCGAATCTCGGGCTTCAAGGCGGATGCCTCAATCGCGCTCGAGCCTAACGCGCATTTTGCCGGCGCCGACAAGCGTTCGCCGGTTAATTTCCGCAAGTTCGGTGATGCGCAGACCCTGACGCTGGCGCTGGAAGCCGGCGAGCTCGATTTGGCTTTCGGCTTGCCGTCGGAAGTCGTGAGCCGGCTCCAGACAAACCCTGATCTGGCGATCAAGTCGTTCCCGGTCGGATACCAGTATCTCGCTTTCTTCAACACTGCCCGGCCGCCGATGGATGATGTGAAAGTGCGCCAGGCGATCGATCTGGCCTTCGACCGCAAGGAGCTTGCCACCGCGATCAACGGTGGCGACCCCGCCACCGGCGCCTACGCCTCCTATTTCCCCTTTGCGGGCAGAGAGGCACGCCCGACCGACCCTGCCAAGGCCGCAGCGCTTCTCGACGAAGCCGGCTGGGCAAAAGGCAGCGGCGGCATGCGCGAAAAAGGCGGCAAGCCCCTGCGCCTGCTGGTCATCACCTATCCGCAGCGTCCCGATCTCGTCACCATGCTGCCGGTGGTCAAGGCGGAACTCGCAAAGATCGGCATCGCCATCGATACGCAGGTGGTGGAGAACATCCAGCAGATGGCTGCGGCTGGTGACTTCGACATCGCGCTCTGGGCGCAGCACACGGCCCCGAGCGGCGATGCCGCCTTCTTCCTGAACTCGATGCTGAGAAGCGGCGCTTCGCTGAACTATGCGAAATATGCCTCGCGTGGCTTCGACGCGATCCTCAACCGATTTGCGACCGAGGGCGATCCGGCAAAGCGGGTGGCGATCGCGCTAGATGCTCAGCAGAAACTCTTTGCCGATGCGCCCGCCTCGTTCCTGGTATCGCCCGTCTGGTATGTCGGCCTGTCGAAGCGGCTGAAGAACTACGAGCCGTGGGGATCCGACTACCACGTCCTGCGCGCCGATATCGGCGAGACGGAGTAGGGCCACGTGATGGGACTAGTCAGGTTCGGCATGCAATCGATAGCGGGGCTGCTGGTGATTTCGCTCGCCTCTTTCTCGGTCATAACATTGATGCCGGCCGATCCGGTTGCGATCGCCATTCGCGTCTGGAGCCTGCCGGCGACGGATGAGACCGTCGCGGCGTTGAGGGCGGAGTGGGGCCTCGATCAGCCCGTGCCGCTTCGCTATCTCCATTGGCTGGCAGATTTCCTCGGCGGAGATTGGGGCCGTTCGTTTCGGACTGGAGAGCCCGTACTTGCCGAATTCGTTGAACGGCTGCCGGTTTCGCTGTCGCTCGGTCTCGCCGGCCTGGCGCTAGCAATCGCGCTGGCTATTCCGCTCGGGCTTTTCTCAGCGGCCTATCCCGGGGGTATCGTCGATCGGATGAGCCGGGCTCTGTCGGTCTTCGTCCAGGCAGTGCCGGCCTTCTGGCTAGGCCTTGTTCTTCTTTGGGTCCTCGGTGTGCAGTTGCGCTGGATCAGACCCTTCGCCAATGATTGGACGGCAATCGTCCTGCCCGTCCTGCTGATCGCGCTGCATTCCGTCGCTGTTCTCTCCCGCGTCTATCGGCGCGACCTAAAGGAGACCGCCGGGCAGCCGCATTTCCGCACTGCGCTTGCCAAGGGCCTGTCGGAAAGGCAGGCGCTCTGGCGGCACGGCCACCGCAGCGCGCTCTATGCTCTCTTGTCGGCAATCCGTTCCGAAGCAGGCTGGGTGATCGGCAGCACCGCGACCATGGAAATCCTCTTCGGCCTGCCCGGTATCAGCCAGTTCCTGGTTCAAAGCATCGCGGCGCGCGACCAGATGGTGCTGCAGGCCTATGTCATGGTCATTGCCGTCTGGATGCTGGTATTGAATGCCAGCGCCCATCTCGCCATGCGCCTTCTCGATCCGCGTCTCGCCCGATGCCCCGGTTGACCGTGCTTGCGGCGCTCGCCGTCTTTTTGTGTGTCGGTGGTTTTTGGCAGCCATATGATCCCGATACGGTGGACATGCTTGCCCGTCATTCCGGCATGACCGCCAGCCATCTGCTCGGTACCGATCATCTCGGTCGCGATCTTCTGTCGCGGATCATGGCCGGCGGGTGGCGGACGGCCTGCGTCATCCTTTCGGTCGGTGCCACCGGCTTTTTGTTTGGCACCCTGTTGGGCACCGCCGCCGCCGTCCTTGGTGGCTGGCGCGAGAAGGTGATCCTGCGCTTCTGCGAGTTCTTCATCATGGTGCCGACGCTCATCGTCGCACTGACGACGGCGGCGATTTTCGGCCTGTCGCCGCTCAGCGCCGGACTGGCGCTCGGCTTGGCTGGCGTCGGGCCGCATGCGCTGCTTGCGCATTCGCTCAGTCAGCGGGTGCTCGGCCAGCCGTTCATGCTGGCGGCGAGGAGCCTCGGCGTCGCGCCGGCACGGATGATTACCCGGCATCTTCTGCCGAATACTCTGCCGCTGATATTCGCCTATGTCGGCAACCAAGCGGGACTTGCCGCAGTCGCCTACGCCTCGCTCGCCTTCATCGGTCTCGGGGCCGACCCGTCGAAGCCGGATTGGGGATCGATGCTGTTCGAATATCGCGTGTTCATCTTCGACCACCCGATGCTGATGATCTGGCCGGGGACGGCGGTTGCATTGACTGTCTCGGTGATAAACCGGGTTTTTGACGACGGCCAGGAGTGACTGCGTTTCGTCTGGTTTCCTGACGATCGATCACCGGCGCCGTGACACGGCTGTTGATCGAACGCTCATCGCGCAAGCACGCCGAACGGTGAAACCGACTTCAGGTCGGGATCCGCGATATCGGTCGCTCTCGCGACCTCAGCATGGCTCATGCTGTAGCCGTAGTCGAGGACGCGCACACCGTCCATGATGAAGAGCTGGGCCTTGTCCAGGCCGGGTCGCAGGTTCCCCGTCACGGTGACAACCTCGTAAACCCTCGAAAGATGGAATGGCTCGTCTGCTACGACATGGACCAATTGGTTCGGCGGTGGAGCCGCACTATGACTGCAGGCGCCGGCCCAGGGCACCAGCATGAACTCGTAGACGAGGTCGCCGTCCTGATCGACGGGCAGGATGAACCCGGTCAGCTCTACTGCACGGCTTTCGTCACGCCACGCGAGTGTTTCGCCCTGGGAGCGACTGGACGCCATGCCTGGTAACGCGACATCTAATCTCGATTGATCCGCAGGCCGCAAGGCGCTCCAAAGAACCGACTGGGGACCTGCATAGGCGCCGGACGCCGAATAGGTCATCCCGACCAGGATCGTCGTCAGTTTCAGGAGGAAAAGCGCGCGCCTCATCTGCATCTCCATGAGCGCAGCGCTCTCGCAAGAGAGAGGCCACTGCTGATGTGGATGTTAGGCCTATTTACCCACTTGGGTCAAAGCCAAGGTAGAAAGTGCGAAGTCAGAGTTTCGTGTGGTCCGTCCAGTCGAACGTCAAAGAAAGCCTTCACATATCGGAACCGGACGTGGCGGCGGTGCGGGATGATCCTGGGTATATTTGGTGATGATCGGCTCCAGCGTCTCCTTCGCCCAGAACTTCGGCGCGCCGATCTCCTGCAGGCATGTGGCGTTCCAGTAGAGCCCCGATTTCTCTGGTGCCTTGCCCGCCGCCAATGCCTTGGAGACAGCCGCGATGTCTTTCGACTCCGGATAGATGTAGAGGGTCGTTGGATTGTCCTTGACCATCGACAGCACCTGGGGCGTCTCCGATGGCGACCAGCTGGTGCAGCCATCACTGCGCCCGCCCGCATAGGTTACCAGCTTGCCGCGGGGAACATATCCATCGCGGTTGGCGTATGGACTATCCGGCTTCTTCATCATGCAGATGCCCGAGACGAGTGCGGAGGCATGTCCGCCTATCGCGCGCTGCCTGGCGTTCGCAGTTTCTCCGACACCATCGAACTGCACGAACGACCTGGTCAGGAACGTCTCCTGCTTTGGAGAAACGCTGTAGTAGCCCTTGAAGGAGGTCTTGATCTCGCTGGTCAGATAGGCCCCGCCCGCGGTCAGATTGGAGTCGAGGGCATTGCCGAAGTTCTTCGCGCACTGCCGTCCATTGGTGAAGTTGGCGACGCCCGGCAGGTTGCGGCCCCCGCCGTGCCCCGACGAAATGACGCGAAAGGACTGCTCAGCCTCACAGATGATGTAGAACCGCCCCCCGGCAGGCCCTTCGGTCAGGTCGTTCGGCCGCGTGGCGTCCATGGCGAAGTAGCAGGCGTTCCTGATCTTACCTTGCGACAGCTTTTCCAGATAAAGCGCACGTGCCCTTCCCAGCACCATCGGCGCGATCTGGCCGTTTCCGGCGCCGACATGGGCGTTCAGCCAAGTCGGGAGCCGTGACGCGCCTTCGGAGGCGAAGGATGCGGAAGGCGCAGATAGACAGGCGACAGCGGATAAAAATCCAAGATGTTTGAGAAGTTTGAGCTTCGGGTTCACGAACACTCTCCGGGAATGATATTTGTGAAGGTCGGCCATCATGGTTGAGGAAGATTTAACAGCGGACCTCCAGCCTCGTCGCAACGATCTGCGAATAGTCGCTTCCCATCGGGTCGCTGAAGAACATGGTCGTCAGCATCGCCTGGTTTTCTGCCAGGATCTCCTTCGAATCCGGCCTGACGACTTTGCGCGCGCAGTGGCCGAAACCGTTGCCTGACGTCTTCAGGGCCGCGTCGTCTGAAAAGTCCAGCGCGGTATAGAGGGTCGGATCGAAGACACCGAACACGATCAGTCCCTTCAACGGCGTCTTCTGCACTGGCTTTTGACTGAACGACAGGGTGAGCGAGCCGTTCTCGTAGGTGCCATGCAGGACATCTGGCTTGGCCAGCGCCAGCGGTTTGCCGTTGATCGTCACGTTTGTGTAGTAGTTGTACTGATCGAGGGATGCGCGAACCGTCTTGGCCACCGCAGCCACCTCCGCGGGATCGAGAGTGTTGTTGCGGTTCTTGTCGTAGTCGAGGAGCACCGAAGAGGAGAAGACTTCATCGAAGCGCCAGGTGTCTCGCACCTCCGCGAGGCTGCCATCCGCGCCCGCCACCGCCTCGAACTTCGCGTCGACGAAAATATGAGGATGGGCCTCGGCCCCTGTCGGAGCACCGGCGGCGGCTAACCCCGCGAGAACCGAAAGACTGACGGAGACCAACTGGCGGAACGATGTCATGTTCTGCGAATGCCGAGGGGATTGCGTCCGATTTAAGTCGAAGGCGCTACCGATGCGAAAAAACCTCGCGAAGACAAATCCGTCGATGTGTTGATTTGCACTGACGGGTTGGATGCCTCTTAGGATCGAACATCCTTCAATCCTTCTCGCCGGCGCGGCAAACCCAACATGGACTTTACCGCCACCCACCATCGGGGCGTCTTAGGTTCTCGCACCGCTTCGTTCTTTGCCCACTCGGCGCCTGCGGGTTCAACTCTTGTCGCCATAGGCTGAACAAGAAACTCGATCCGTTTCATGAATGCGCTGCTGTCGAACCGTTTTGACGTTACCAGCGGACCATCGCCGGAAGGCTCCGTGTGGAAGAAAACCTCGAGATTGACCACTGGTATGGAGCGGATATTGCGCAGGAGATCGATCTCCGGTCGTGTCGTTATGGCGAAGGAATAATGATCCGAACGGAGTGCAATAAAAGCCTCCGGAAACGTCGATACCGCCACGGAGTCATGCCCATGGCTCGCCAGTTTCGCGACGATCGCATTGGCCGCCGCCACGGGCAGAAACACAAGAATTCTCTTGGGGTGAGTTGTTTCGATAGACATAGCGAGTTCCTCATACGGAGATGAGAAAATCTAGCTTTTACCGGTGCAAGCGTGTGTTTGGTTTTGTTTGATTTTGTTGCGAGTGCTGCCACCTGCAGGCCAGCGGCATCGACCGGGACAACATTTCTTAACATCACAAAACCCAAGTTAACGGCGTCGTCTGGGACAGTGCGCTCCGCAAGAGGCCGGCGCGTCGGGCTTTCACGCCTGCACGCCGAAAACTCTCTACCGGATCCCAGGAGCCAATTTGAATGTCATTGACCAAGTCCTTTTTAAGCCGACCGCGGCGTGTCGCCATCGCTGCGGGGCTCGCAGTTGTCGCTTGCCCCCTTGCCGAGGCACGCGCTGCCGACCCTTACGAGGGTGAAGAGGCTGCTATCCCCGCGACCGCGAGCTTCGACAAGGGACGGTTTGGCGGGATACGCCAGAAGCTTTCCGACTGGAACGTTATGGTCGGCGCCGGAGCCATGTATGCACCGAAATTCGAAGGATCGGACGAGTTCGAACTGGTTCCCATTCCCATGATTTCCGCCACCTTCGGTGACCGCGTTACGATCGATCCGGGCGGGCTGGAAGTCGATGTGCTGAAGTCCAACGGTTTTAAGCTCACGGTGAAGGGCGGTTACGACATCGGGGGTGGGCGGGATGAAGACGATTCCTCTCACCTGAGAGGGCTTGGCGACATCGACGCTGGGGCTGTCGTCGGAACGAAGCTCTCGTATGAATGGGGACCGATGGAATTTTATGCGTCTGTCGACAAGACGATCGGCGGGAGCGACGGACTTCTCGGTCAGGTCGGTGCGAATGTCTCGCATCACTACGATCGTTTCATTCTTTCCGCTGGCGCTTCCGCGACGTTTGCCGACGACAACCACATGAAAAGCTATTTTGGGATAACCGCTGCCCAGTCTGCGAGATCGGGATTGCGGCAATATGAGGCAAGCGCTGGCCTGAAACGCTTCGATATCGAGGCGTCTGTCACATATATGGCGACCGAACACTGGGTTATCCGTGGCCAGGCAGCGGTCGGTTTCCTGACCGGCGATGCGAAGGATAGTCCGATCGTTCAGAACGACGTACAGCCGTCAGCGATGCTGATGGTCGGGTACAAGTTCTAAGCGTCCGGCAGGGCGCAGCAAAGCAGATTCAACCGATGCGACCGACAACTCTTCTTCTCGCCCTCTTCGTGAGCGCGGACCTTGCTTCCGCGGCGGAGCCTGTGCTTGCGCAACAGAACAAGGCGGCAGCGCTTACCGTCGCCGTCGCCAATCCCGCAGAACGTCGATGGCCTGAAACGGTGCCGGCCAGCGGCTGGCTGAAGCCCTGGCACGAAGCGGTCATCGCTGCGGAAATCGATGGCCTGCGTGTGACCGCCGTCCTTGTCGATGTCGGAACGGTCGTTTCGAAGGGTCAGCCCCTCGTCCGGCTTGCCGACGAAGCAGTGCGTGCAGAACTGCGTAGCCAGGAGGCCGCCTTGGCGAGTGCCAGGGCGGACCTCGCCAAGGCGACGGCGAATGCCGACCGGGCACGCAAGGTGCGGGGGAGCGGCGTGCTGTCGGATGAAAAGATCAACGAATACCTGATCGCCGAACAGACGGCGACGGCAGGGGTGGAGTCCGCCGAAGCCTTGCTGGAAAGCCAGAAGATCAAACTGGCCAAGGCGACTATTCTGGCCGTGGACGATGGACTGATCACGTCCCGCTCGGCCCAGCTCGGCGCCGTCGTCTCCTCGGGCACGGAACTGTTCCGCATGATCCGCCAACAGCGTGTCGAATGGCAGGCGGAAGTGTCCGCACGCTATTTGCCTCGCATCCGGCAAGGCCTGACAGCCACGATCGTCGGTCCAGGTGACCGACGCGTCAAAGGAACCGTTAGGCTTGTCGCACCGACGGTCAGCACCGATACCGGGCGGGCGCTCGCCTATGTGGCGCTGCCGGCGGCGGCGCGTCCGCCCATCGGCCTTTACGTCACCGGCCAGATCGAGCTTGAGACAACTGCGGCGCTCACCGTGCCCGAGACGGCGCTCGTCCTGCGCGACGGCATCGCTTACGTCTTCACCGTGGATGCAGACAGGCGCGCGTCCCGCATTCGCGTTGAAACCGGCCGCCGCAATGGCAGCGAGGTGGAAATCCTCTCTGGCCTTAACCGCTCGACCGGCGTCGTGATGACGGGTGGTGCTTTTCTTTCGGACAAGTCCTTCGTCCGGGTGACGGGTGATGCTCTCGTCCAGCTCGAAAAGGGAGAATCGCGATGAACTTCTCCGCCTGGTCGATCCGCAATCCGGTTCCCGCCATCCTGCTGTTTATCCTGCTGACCGTCGGCGGCCTGATTGCATTCGACCGGCTCGCGGTACAGAACTTTCCCGACATGGATCTGCCGACGATCAAGATCAGCGCCTCGCTTGAAAGTGCCGCGCCGGCGCAGCTCGAAACGGAAGTCGCGCGCAAGATCGAAGACAGGCTCGCATCGCTGAGCCTCCTCGACCACATCACGACGACGGTCACGGACGGATCGGTCGTCATTAATGTCTCGTTCCGGTTGGAAAAGGACAGCGAGGAAGCGCTGAACGAGGTGCGCAATGCCGTCGATAGTGCGAGCGGCGACCTGCCTTCCGAGATGCAGGCGCCGGGCGTGACCAAGGTGACGGTGCAGGGCTCCACCCTCCTCACCTACGCGGTGCGCTCCGTCCGCCTCAACGAGACGGAACTCTCCTGGTTCGTCGACAACGACATGACGAAGGCCCTGCTTTCCGTACCCGGCGTCGGCGAGGTCAGCCGGATCGGTGGCATCGAGCGCGAAGTGCACATCGACCTCAACCCCCAGATCATGAGCGCCCTCGGCCTCAGCGCGGCTACCGTTTCCTCGCAGCTCAAGTCCGTCCAGGCCGACACATCGGGCGGCCGGGCTGAGATCGGCGGCGGCAAGCAGGGGATCCGCACGCTTGGGGCGGTTTCCTCGATCGAGGAACTGAAGGCGCTCGCAATCCCGCTTCCGAGCGGAGAGCTGGTGCAGCTGGCCGAGATTGGCGCGGTGACGGACAGCTTTGCCGACCGCTCGTCGATCGCCTATCTCGATGGCGAACTCGTGATCGCTGTCGAGGTGAAACGATCCAACGGCTTTTCGGATACCGGCGTCGCGGCCGCCATCGAAGCGGCGATGCAGGACTTTGCCGCAGCCAACCCCGATGTCGAGATCGTCCAGGCCTACAACACGGTCGGGCCGATCATCGAAAACTACGACGGCTCCCTGCACATGCTCTATGAAGGTGCAATCCTGGCGGTTGTCGTAGTTTGGCTCTTCCTGCGCGACTGGCGGGCGACCCTGCTTTCGGCGGTGGCGCTGCCGCTCTCGGTCGTCCCGACTTTTCTCGTAATGTATCTGGCGGATTTCAGCCTCAATACGGTGACGCTGCTCGCCCTCTCGCTCGTGGTCGGCATCCTCATCGACGATGCGATCGTCGAGATCGAGAATATCGCGCGCCACCTGCAAATGGGAAAAACTCCGAAGGGGGCTGCGCTCGAGGCCGCCGATGAAATCGGCCTTGCCGTTGTCGCAACGACCTTGACGCTCGTCGCGGTCTTCCTGCCGACCGCTTTCATGAGCGGTATTCCCGGCCTGATCTTCCGCCAGTTCGGCATAACAGCGGCGGTGGCGGTTCTCGCCTCACTGGTCGTCGCACGCCTGCTGACGCCGATGATGGCCGCTTATCTGATGAAGGCGCATCCCGTCGCGCAGAGGGATGGCCGGATCATGTGCGCCTACATGGCCGTCGTCAAAACCTGCCTGCGCCATCGCAAGCTGACGGTCCTCGGCGTCTGCATATTTCTCGGGCTCTCGCTTTCGACGATTAGCATGCTCAGCGTCGGCTTCCTGCCCGCATCGGACGATTCGCAGACGAGGATCACTCTGACGCTTCAGCCCGGCAGCCCGATTGAACAAACGGACGCCATGACGCGGCGGGCGGCAGATATCGTTTCCGGTTTGCCGGACGTCACGCGGGTGTTTTCCGCCGTCGGGAGCGCCTCGTCGGATGACATGATCGATTCCTCGGCGACCGCCTCGCTTGTCGTCGATTTGAAGAAGATCGGCGAACGCAGCCGCAAGCAGGCCGAGATCGAAAACGACATCCGACAGGCAATCGCGGTTCTCCCGGGCGTCAGGATCGAAGTGGGTACGGGCGGCAGCGGTACGACGCTGGAAATAACACTCGCCAGCGACGATTCCGGAGCGCTCGACCGCGTGGCGGGAGCACTCGAAGAACAGCTGCGAGGCCTTCAAGGCATCGGCGCAGTGACCTCCAGCGCCTCCCTACAGGCCCCGGAAGTCCAGATCGTCCCGGACCTCAATCGCGCCGCCGCCCTCGGCGTCACGGCAGAAGCGATTTCCGAAGCGGTTCGCGTGGCCACGAGCGGGGATTATTCCTCCTCGCTTGCCAAGCTCAACCTGCCCCAGCGCCAGCTCCCCATCCGCGTCCGGTTCGATCCCGGCAACCGAACGACGCTTGACGATATTGCAGATCTCCGCGTTGCCGGTGCCAGGGGCAGCGTCGATCTCGGTTCGGTCGCCGACATCCGCATCGGGGGCAGTCCGTCCGAGATCAGCCGCATCGACCGCTCGCGAAACGTTACGCTATCGGTCGAACTCAACGGCCGTATCCTCGGCGACGTCTATCGCGAAGCGCAGGCGCTGCCCGCCCTGCAAAACCTTCCGGACGACGTCAGGCTCGTCGAACAGGGCGAACTGGAGCGCAGCTCGGAACTCTTCAACAACTTCGCCATCGCCATGGGGATCGGCGTGTTCTGCATCTATGCCGTTCTGGTATTGCTCTTCCAGGACTTCTTCCAGCCGTTGACGATCCTGATGGCGCTTCCCCTTTCGCTCGGCGGCGCGCTGCTGCCGCTGGTGCTGACCGGAACCAGCTTCTCCATGCCCGTGTTGATCGGCCTACTCATGCTGATGGGCGTGGTGACGAAGAATTCGATTCTGCTGGTCGAGTACGCGATCATGTCGCGACGCGCCGGCCTCTCGCGCTTCGACGCCCTGGTCGACGCCTGCCATAAGCGCGCCCGCCCGATCGTCATGACGACGATCGCCATGGGCGGCGGCATGCTTCCCGTGGCCCTGAGCCTCAGCGGCGGCGATGCAAGCTTCCGTCAGCCGATGGCGATCGTCGTGATCGGCGGCCTGATGACTTCAACCGTCCTCAGCCTCGTCGTCATCCCCGTGATCTTCACCTTTGTCGACGATTTCCTGCTGCTTCTAAAGCGAAGCTTCGGGAGAGACGACAGCCGCGAGGCCGTGGTCCATGAACTGAGGATTGAGGCTGATCGCCAGTGCTGACGAACCCATTGATTCAGAGTCCGTGGCGGAACCGCAGAAACAAAATTAAACATAATTGTTGCTGACAACCATGCTGCGAAACGGGCTAACTGATAATCGGGATTCCGGCACAAATGGCCAAGCCTATGAATAACGTCGCATCCAATGTTCTTGTACAAGGGTCAGCCCGAATCCTGGTCGTCGAGGATGATCGGGATATCGCCAGTATGCTGATCGATCTGATCAAGGAGGCGGGTTATACCGCAGAGGCGGTCGGGTCTGCGGTCGAAATGGACGGTGTCCTGAAGAAGAAGGAATTCGACCTTATAGTGCTGGATGGAATGCTGCCGGGTGAGGACGGTTTCAGCATATGCAGAAGAATCAGGTCGTCTGATACAATACCCATCCTCATGCTGACGGCGCGAACGAAAGAGATAGACAGGGTTGTCGGACTGGAGCTGGGGGCCGATGACTACGTCACGAAACCGTTTAAATCCAGGGAACTTCTGGCGAGAATAAAGGCGCTTCTGCGGCGGTCGTCGTATTCAGCGCAGGTCAAGCCACAGCAGGCACCCATGACGTTTGCGGGTTGGCGGATTGATCCGGTCACGCGAGAATTAACCGACCGCGACGGTTTCCATGTGTCGCTCACGACGGCGGAATTTGATGTGCTGCTGGTGTTTTGCCAGCACCCCCGGCAGGTCATGAACCGCCAGGAAATACTGGCCCGTACCCATGCAGGCTCTGCAGGACCTGTCGAACGCAGCATTGATGTCCATGTCAGTCGTGTCCGGCAGAAAATCGAACCGAATTACAAGGAGCCGACATTCATCAAAACCGTGCGCCTCGGCGGGTACGTTTTCACTCCGGAGGTTGCGATAGCACCATGATTGGCCGCTTGCGCAGGGCATCCATACGAACCCAATTCATGGTGTTCGCATCTATTGTTCCGCTGCTCGTCATTTGTCTTATCGCTGTTCTTCCTGAGCCATTCATTTTCCAGAATGAAAAAATGCTTATGGGCAAAGGCGCTCAAATCGAGCTGCTTGTGCATCAGGTCAGAAGTGCCAGAAATGAAGACGAAATCGAGCATCTGGTGAGGGCAAGCGCCTCAAGCAGTCTCGAATTGAAGGTTCTGCCATGGAGCGACGTCCGTGGCGAATTGGCCCGCCAAACGGATGATCACCTCAGCTCGGACGCGCTTCAGGACGTATTGCCTGCCGATTTTGAGGCGGTGGTTCTTGAGAACACGTCGGACGGCGAGGGACACAGCACGATTGCGGTGCGCCTTGACGCGCAACGTGCTCTCGTTATCGGGTTTACCGATGCCGATGTTTCCCCCTCGTCTCTCAGCGCAGTCGCCGAGTTCATCGTCAAGGCCAGCATCCTGATGCTGCCGATGCTCCTCCTGGTGCTCTATATAAGCCGCATGATCACGTCGCCTCTCGTCCGCTTTGCCGACGCGGCAAAGAGACTGCGCCTCGACGGTAACGAAGGAGAGCAATTCACCGCCGAAGGCGCCAGGGAACTTCGCACGCTTGCGACCGCTCTCAACAACATGCGTCACCGTATCCGTAAAATGGTCGATGATCGCACGCGGATGCTGACGGCGGTGAGCCACGATCTCAGGACGCCTCTGACACGACTGCGAATGCGCGTGGAGCGTTCGAAGGACCCCGCGTCCAGGGAAGCGATGCTGGCGGATATTGACAACCTTACCACCATGATTGAGGAAAGCCTTCAGTATTTAAGCAGCACCGTTACAGCCGAACCGCTTAGAAAGGTTGATATTTCCAGCCTTCTGCGGACGATCGCATCGGAATTTTGTGATCTCGGGCATGACGTAATTTACTGCGGACCTGAGCGGTTTGGATACGTCTGTCAACAAAAGGCTCTCATACGCGCGATCACCAATATCGCTGAGAACGCGGTAAGGTTCGGCACGAAGGTAGCTGTCGAATTGCGAAATAGCCCGCAAGGCGGAGCGGTCATAATTGTGAGCGATAACGGCCCGGGCCTTGAAGAAGGGCTCCGTGAGAAAGTCCTGGAGCCCTTCTTCAAGGTTGACGAGGCCCGGTCRCTAAATTCCAACAGCGGCTTTGGACTGGGCCTTTCGATTGCGGACGAAATCGTGAAAGGCCACGGTGGCTCACTGCTACTTGAAAACATAGTGCCGCATGGTCTGCGAGTGACGATACAATTGCCGCCGATGCAGGCTGTTTCGCATCAGAGGAGCCAGGGGCCAGTTGCAAGAGAGCAGACGCTGGCTCACGAGGTCCCCGTCAAGCAAAGGTAATCGACCACCTGTTGGCAAAACCCTTCATGGTGGTCATGGCGAGGGTGCCCTCGCCTTCGCGATTGATCATCACAAAGACCGCTCGAAGATCCAATTCGGTGCGTTTCCGATCAGCCTGTGGCCGCTGACGATATTGACGGCAACATCGGCAAGGATTGCCGGCCAGATGGAGTCGCGCACGCCGATCCGGCGGCCTCTGGCGAGGGACGGATTTTCTTCAGAAGCCTCTGCCCGCCTTCCGCTTCCCGAAGCAGTTTTTTCATCTCTCTCAAAGACACCCGGTCTGCCCGCATCATTTGTCGGATCAGAGGATCCTTCAGAACCTCGGCAATCGTCATCTCATCATGGGTCATAGCGACCTCCCGTTTTGCTGTCGCGATCGATAACCGCGGCAAGCAACCTGGCGATGTCAAAACAGGGACGAAACCAAGGCGATCGATGAAGTTTTGTTGCGGGATTCCGGTCTCCGCCACGCCATGAACTTGCTGGCGACCCGATGGCGGATACCCGATCGCCGCGGCCAACAATTCTTAACATTACAAAACCAAAGGCAACGACAAATTCTGAATTAATACAGCCAGATACGATTGCGAAGGAAGATTACAGTGAAATTCAAAGGTTATCTGGTGAGGCCGCTGCATTGGACGATCGGAACATTACGGCGTCCGCAAGCCGCATCCGCGGATGATGTCTGCGGTATGGTCGATAGAGATTTCAACGTCTCCAAACAGTCGCCCGGTACAAGGCTATAACCGTGCATCGAGTGATAGCCATCTTCATGCTGGCTTTTCTTGCCGGCTGCATGGCGCCGGACCGCATTCCCTATGGGCCGAAGGCTGCCGCGACCGCCGGGATCCACGGGTTTGGCGATATCCGCATTTATGCGGATACAAGCCGGAACCTGCCTGAAACACGCGCCTGGTTCCCGGTTCCGAGACACAAGGAGGTCAACTACCTTGTGTTGTCGGGCGGAGGCGCCGGAGGCGCGTTCAGCGTCGGGGCGCTGAAGGCCTGGTCGGATAGGGGGCAGCGACCCGAATTCGACATTGTCAGCGGCGTCAGCACGGGCGCACTGATCGCGCCCTACGCCTTCCTCGGTTCCGCCTACGACAACATCCTCGTCGACTTATATACGAGCGGCGTCGCCAAGAAATTGGTCGATGCCGATTTCCTGCCACAGGGACTTCTCGGCGCAAGCCTCCTGAAGCAGAAGCCGCTTAGGACGATGGTCGAACGATACTTGACGCAGGATGTATTGGCGAAAATCGCCGCGGAGCATCGCAAGGGACGCCGCCTGCTTGTTTTGACCTCGAACCTCGATTCCCAAAGAGCGGTGGTCTGGAACATGGGCGCCATCGCCGACAGCGCTCGGCCCGACGCGCTACAACTTTTCCGCGATATCGTCATCGCATCGGCAAGCATCCCCGGCCTTTATCCAGCGGTGCTCATCAAAGCAAATTCAGGCGACCAATCGTTCGAGGAAATGCACTCCGACGGAGGCTCCGCCTCCCAAATCCTGACGATTCCGGAGGGATGGATGGCCAATTCGGACAAGGTCGCGTGGCCCAAGGGCGTGAAGCTAAACATGTACATTATCATCAACAACGCGCTGATGCCTGAATTTTCAACCACCACGAACAACACGTTTACAGTCATGGCTCGGGCGAATTCCTCCCTCATCAAGGCACAGACACGTAGCGCGCTGGTGGCCACTTACGTCTACGCCCAAAAGAACGGCATTCGGTTCCGTGTGGCCTCGATCGATACGCAGGTTGCCTACAACATGACCGATCCATTCAACACCAACTATATGCGCGCGGTCTACAACCTTGGATATGCAGAAATGGAGAACGGCAGCCTGTGGAAAGATAGGCCTTCGTTCGCCGACACGCTCACAGCCACACAGACAACACGGTGGCGGTAGCCGTATGTGCAGGCCGTTTCCTCACCCATCAGGAGAACAAATGTTACATCCCCGCCTTGGCTTGGCAGGCATCAAGCCGTGTCATCGACTGATTGCGCCCGCTTTCCTTGCTTTGTCGCTTGGGGGGTGCGCCGCCGTGCCGCTCGAGCGGGCAAATTCGCTCGCCTCCTACGACAGTTTGACATCGAACAACGGGCGAATGACCAAAGCGAATTATCGGGTCGCTTCAACTGATCTCGCGTCCAACAGAACGGTTTATATCGAGCCAACGAAGGTTTCAGGCAGCGCTGAACTATCCGTCAGGAAAGCTTCCGATCAGGCCCTGGTCGCGAATGTGATCAGCCGCGCCCTCTGTGTCGGCGTCAGCGATCGTTTCGTCGTCGTGGAGCGAAAAGAGGATGCTGACCTCGTCGTTCACGCAACCATCACCCGCATCGTGCCGACCAATGCCACGGTGGCCGCCCTGTCGACTGCAACGTCGCTTGGAGCCAACTTCGTTGTTCCGGTGCCCGTCCCGAGGCTGCCCTTGGGGCTTGGAGGCCTTTCCGTAGAGGCCGAGGCAACCACACGGGACGGCAGGCAGGTGGGTGCGATGGTATGGGCAAAGGGAGCAAACTTCGTGACTACCAGTGCGCGCGTGTCGCAGATCGGGGACGCCTATTCGCTCGCGGCGAGCTTCGGCAGTGATTTTTCCAGGATGCTCGTCAGCGGCAAGACACCCTTCAGGGGCCTCCCAAAGATCCCGTCTGGGCAGAGAATCAAGTCCGGACTTGGTGGAAAGCCGAAATATCCTGCGTGTGAAAAATTTGGCCGATCGCCCGGTCTGGTGGACTTTGCGGCTTCTCAGGTCGGGATGCCGCCATCCTGGACCGACAAACAACCTCCGACACAGACCCGATAGCAGAGAACCGACGAAGAGTCGTCAGGGTCGTGCGGCAGCGCTGGCCCAGCGGAACGGCTGCGGCGAGGTAGGCCGCCTATCCGACATGGTGTTGGCAGCGCACAGCGTGATGTCTGATATCAGAAGAAGTCTCACCCGAGCGAATGCGAGGCCAGGGCATAGACTTTCGGGCTGTCATTTTGTCCGGTACCATAGCCGGCTGTCCCTTCAGTCACCATCGTCGTGAGGGTAGCGTAGATACCGAGCCCGCACTGCTGGACGAGTGCTGCAAACGGGCCAGTGTCGATATGCGTATCGAGGCGCAGGAACCCGTCGGCATGGGCGGCGATATGCGGGTAGGTGACGGTGATGGCGTCCTCGTCGTTGCCGGCGACCACCGGCCCGACAACATGTCCTCGTCCGAAGCGCCGACGCATCGAAAAGGCACGCAGCCGCGCGCCTTGGTATAGACCGTAGCAGATCGAACTCTCGAACAATCGCTGGAGATGCAGGCGACGCTCAGTCCCGAAGGCCGGAGTATCGAAGGCGATGACCGCCTCCAGATCGCCGCGGTCCAGCCGTCTCAAAACAAGTCCTTCCTCCAGGGGTGCAAGTGACATCGACGCGATCGCCGTGCCCTGGCATTGATAAACCGTCTGCTTTGGCTTGAACCCCAGCGAAGCATAAAGGCGCCGAGCTTCCCGTGTCGAGTTAAGACGGATACGGTTGCGGCCACAGTCTGCCATGATCCGTTTCATCAGCCACCTGGCCGCCCCGTTGGCCTGCAGCCTCGGCGAGGTAATCAGCATCCCGAACGTGGCAAAACCCTCGCCATGAGGAAACCACATGCCCGAGGCTCCTACGCGGCCGATCTCGTCAAGCGCGACATACCCTTTCCCGATGTCGAGCAGATGCTGCCAGTCAGCTGCACGGTGGGGCCAGCCCACCGAAATTGACAATGACTGCAGCTTGGAGATTTCGACATTCGAGACGTCGGCAAGGCACATCTCGAAATTATCGACAGTCAAGGTTCCTGGTAATTCGCTATCCATCATTCTTCCAGCCGAGTTGAAATATCCTCCTGCGGGTCGCACCGATCGGATATCCCAGAGGTCACGTTAGTCGAGATCCCGCGAAACATTTCACTGCTGAAGCGAAGCCGAACACAAGATTTGACCGTATCGCGTCCACTTTCGGCAGCCATTGGTTTCTTCTGCCTCTAACCTTGCCTGCCAGGATTGGTTCGCATGCTCTGCGAAAGCAAGGTGTGGCGGCCATGAGGTGACGGCTTTTAGAGGCAGGAACGATGACGATGCGCGCCTTGGACATCCTGGAGAAGCTGGTCGGCTTTCCCTCGGTTGTCGGCACGCCCAACGGCAATATCGTCGAATGGATCGCGGACTATCTCAGATCCTTGGGGATCGCCGCGCATATCCTGCCGGGTCCTGAAGGCGACCGGGCCAATCTTTTTGCCACGATCGGTCCTGCCGACCAACCGGGCTACATCCTGTCCGGCCATATGGACGTGGTCCCGGCCACCGAGGCAGGTTGGGACAGCGATCCCTTTTCGTTGAGGAACGAGAAAGGCCGGCTCTACGGGCGCGGTACAAGCGATATGAAGGGGTTTTTGTCGGCCGCTCTGGCAGCCGTGCCTGCGCTTCTCGCCAATCCGCTTTCCCGCCCGATCCACCTTGCCTTTTCCTACGACGAGGAAGCCGGTTGCCGGGGCGCCCCGCATCTTCTCGCAAGGTTGCGGGACCTGTGTGCCCCGCCGCTGGGTGCGATCATCGGGGAGCCGAGCGGATTGCGCGCCATTCTGGCTCACAAGGGAAAGGCGGCAGCCCGGATAACGCTCAAGGGCCGTTCGGGCCACTCGTCCCGGCCGGATCTCGGCCTCAACGCGATCCATGCCATGACGGACGTGCAGCAGGCTGCGGTCGCCGCGGCCGCCGGTCTTTCCCATGGACCGTTCGAGGTCGAATTCGAGCCACCCTATTCCTCTCTGTCGATCGGCACGATCAGCGGCGGTCAGGCGGTCAATATCATTCCCGAAATCTGCAGCCTTGAACTGGAAGCACGCGCCATCTCTTCGGTAGATCCCGAAGCGCTGCTCGCCCCGGTGCGGGCGGTTGCCGAAGCCCTGGCGACCAAAGGCTTTGACGTCGATTGGCAGGTTCTCAGCGCCTATCCGGCGCTGCTGCTGGCGCCAACCTCTCCCCTCGCCGGTCTTCTGCAAGATCTGACGGGGATCGAGCCGCTGGCGGCGGTCAGCTACGGAACGGAGGCAGGTCTCTACCAGCGCGCCGGCGTAGATGCGATCATTTGCGGGCCCGGCGACATCGCCCGCGCCCATAAACCCAATGAATTCATTCTGGCGAGCGAACTCGACGACTGCCAGGCCATGATTGAAGCGCTTGGCCGGCATTGCCGCGCAGAACTCCGATGAGCAGGAACGTATCCGGACCATGACATTCCTCTTCAATTCCGATGCGGCCCGCGGCCGGATTTTCCAGGATGCCTTCGCTCGGGAAATCCCGGACCTGCCATTCTCCATGGATCCGGCGACGGTGGACCCCGAACGGGTGCGCTATCTCATGACCTGGACAGTGCCGGAAAACCTGGCGCGTTACCGCAATCTCGAAGTGCTCTTCTCGACCGGCGCCGGTATCGACCAGTTCCGCACCGCCAGCGTGCCCGACAACGTGAAGATCGTGCGCATGGTCGAACAAGGCATCGAGCGGATGATGCAGGAATATGTAGTCCTCGGCGTCCTCTCGCTCCACCGCAACCTGGCGGCCTATCTGGCACAGCAGCAGGCGGAGATCTGGAAGGTCCTGCCGCAGGCTCAGGCCGGAGAGCGCCGTATCGGCGTCCTGGGGCTTGGCAATCTCGGCCAGGCCGTGCTTGAGCGGCTGAAACCCTTCGGCTTTCCCTTGTCCGGCTGGAGTCGGTCCGCGCGAGAGATTGAAGGTGTCAGGTGTTTCTCCGGCGAGGATGGACTGACGACCATGGTTGCCGAGACCGATGTGCTGATCTGCCTCCTGCCGCTGACCGACGAGACCCGCGGTTTTCTCGACGCGGAACTTTTCGCTAGGTTGCCGGCGGGCGCTGGACTGGTTCATGTCGGACGCGGCCCGCAGCTCGATCAGGACGCGCTTCTCGCGGCACTCGACAGCGGGCACCTATCCGGCGCCGTAATCGACGTCACCGACCCGGAACCCCTGCCGCCTGGCCATCCCGTCTGGCATCACCCACGCATCCTGCTCACCCCGCATATTGCCAGCATTACCCAGCCGCATACCGCCGCGCGCGCCGTCATCGACAATATCAAGCGGCTTCGCGCCGGACTCGACCCGGTCGGCTTGATCGATCGGCAGCGCGGTTACTGAATCTTCAACCTCGAAAGGAACACAATGTCGCTTCTCAAGACCATCGAGCCTCACCCCTCCTTTGCACCGCGCGAAAACGTTCCTGCACCGGACCGGTTGATCTCCGGCGATCCGCAGTTCAAGACCTGGGCGCAGGACGTAGCCCATGGCGAACTGGTGCATACCGGCGTCTGGGAAGCGACCCCCGGCGTCACACATTCGATCAAGGGCCAGACCTTCGAATTCTGCCACATCCTGTCCGGCGTCGTCGAACTCACTCCCGAAGGCGGCCAGCCCGTTGTCTACAAGGCGGGCGACAGTTTCGTCATGAAGCCGGGTTTCGTCGGCACCTGGAAGACCATCGAGACCGTCCGCAAGATCTACGTCACCGTCACCCCTTGATAGGTGCGGCCGCGGCACGGCAACCGCTTTCGGGCCGCTCCGCAGAATACGCCGTGATTGACCGCCAAAACGGATTTTTCCGCTGCGGCCCTTCGCTCTACCGGATCAAGCGGTTCCACCGATCCGGTAATATTGCCGTCCAGTGACCGGAGATAAGCCGATGAGCCTGAGTTTCGATCCCGACAGCCTGGCCCTGCCGATGGGACATTTCATCGGCGATCGCCTCGTGGCGGCCGAAGGCGTCATTGCAATGCACCGACCGTCCGACGGCAAGGCTTATGCCGACTGCCCCGTCGCCGATGCGGATCTCGTCGACCAGGCGGTTGAGACGGCGAAGGCGGCGCTGAAGCAAAGCAATTGGGGCGGCATTCGCCCGCGCGAGCGTGTGAAGGTGCTGCATCGCTGGGCTGATCTCATCGAACAGGACGCCGTGGCGCTTGCAAGGCTGGAAGCCGTCTCCTCCACCCGCCCGGTCGGCCACTTGGTCGAGGGTGACATCGCCGTCTCGGCCGAACAGATCCGCTTCTTCGCCGAATTCGCCGACAAGGAAGGCGGCGACCTGGTGCCGACCGACGATGGCAATCTCGGCATGATCATGACCGAACCCTATGGCGTCGTCGGCGCCATCACGCCCTGGAACTTCCCGATCAACATGGCCGCATGGAAACTCGGTCCGGCGCTTGCCGCCGGCAATGCCGTCGTGCTGAAGCCGTCCGAGATGACGCCGTTCTCGACAATCCGCCTGGCGGAGCTCGCCGTGCGTGCCGGCATACCGGCCGGGTTGATCAACATCGTGCTCGGCGACGGCATGACCACCGGCAACGCCATCACCGGCCATCCCGATATCGCCAAGGTAAGCTTTACAGGGTCCACCCGCGCCGGCTCGGCGATCATGGAAAACATCGCCCGCATCGGCATCAAGCCGATGACGCTGGAACTCGGCGGCAAGAGCCCGCAGCTGGTTTTCGCGGATGCCGATATCGACCGTGCCGCGGCGGCGGTTACCACCAGCATCACCAGCAATGCCGGCCAGGCATGTGTCGCCGGATCGCGCCTGATCGTCGAAAAAAGCGTCGCCGCGCCGCTGATCGAGGCAATCTTGAAGAAAATGCAGGGGATCGTGCCCGGCCCCACCTGGGATGCGGCGAGCCAGTATTCGCCGATCATCTCCGACAGGCAGCGCCAGCGCATTGGCGACATTGTCGCAGCCTCCGTCGCAGCCGGGGCGGAATGCCTGACGGGCGGCCGCCCCATGGACGCTCCCGGATATTTCTATTCCCCGACCCTGCTCACCGGCGTCGACCAGACGTCGCCGGCAGTAATCGAGGAGATCTTCGGGCCTGTTCTGACGCTGCAGACGTTCGAGGATGAGGAAGAAGCCATGATGCTTGCCGATCATCCGAGCTACGGGCTTGCCGCCGGCCTGTTTACCAGCGACCTTTCGCGGGCGATCCGCCTTACCCGCCGGCTGCAGGCCGGCACCATCTGGGTCAACCGCTACGGCCGCTCGCGCGACCACATCCTGCCGACCGGCGGCTACAAGCAGTCCGGCATCGGCAAGGATCTCGGCCGGGAAGCTTTCCACGCCAACCGCAAGAGCAAGAGCGTCTTGATCGGTCTTTAAGGACGAAGAACATGAAATCATACCGGATTGCCCTGATCCCCGGCGACGGCATCGGCCGCGACATGACAGCGGCCGCATGGTCGGTGCTGCAGAAGGCTGCCAACGGGCGCGGCTTTGCGCTTGAGGGCACGGAATTTCCCTGGTCCTGCGCCTTCTACAAGCAAACCGGCGCAATGATGCCGGCAGACGGGATCGAAACGTTGCGCAGCTTTAACGCGATCCTGCTTGGTGCCGTCGGCTGGCCGGCAGAAGTGCCGGATTCGGTGTCGCTGCATGGCCTGCTGCTGCCAATCCGCAAGAGTTTCGTGCAATATGCCAACATCCGCCCTCACCGCCTGCTGGCCGGTGTCGAAGGACCGCTGAAAACGACCGCCTTCGACATTCTCTGCATCCGCGAGAACACCGAGGGCGAATATTCCGGCGCAGGCGGCCGTATCCATCAGGGCACGGCGGATGAAGTTGCCGTCGAGACGTCGATCTTTACCCGCAAGGGCGTTGAGCGCATCCTGCGTTTTGCCTTCGAACAGGCCCGATCGCGGCGCGGCAAGCTGGCCTCGGTGACCAAGTCGAACGCCCAGAAATATTCGATGGTGTTCTGGGACGACGTCACCCGGCAGCTTTCAGCGGAATATCCTGACGTCGAGGTCACCAGCTATCACATCGACGCCATGGCGGCGCGCATGGTGATGGCCCCGGAAACGCTCGACGTCGTGGTCGCTTCCAACCTGTTCGGCGATATCCTGACCGATCTCGGTGCTGCCATTCAGGGCGGCCTCGGTTTTGCCGCCTCGGCCAATATCAACCCCGAGCGCAATGCGCCTTCGATGTTCGAACCGGTGCATGGCTCGGCGCCCGACATCGCCCATCTCGGGATCGCCAACCCGATCGCCACGGTCTGGTCCGGCGCAATGATGCTCGATCATCTGGGCGAAAAGGATGCGGCGATCGCCGTCATGACGGCGATCGAAGCGGTCACGGAAAGCGGGATCGGCACGGTTCCCGGCAAGGACCGGACGGACACCATCACTGCGGCACTGCTCGCCGCACTCTGAACATCGTATCGAGGATTGGACATATGCGGAATTTGAAACTCCCCTCCCTGTTTCGGCAAGAAGGTCTGATCGGCGGCACCTGGGTTGGTGCCCGCTCCGGCAAGACCGTCGACGTCTTCGATCCGGCGAGCCAAGAGGTAATCGGCACCGTTCCCGACATGGGAGGCGACGAGACGCGCGCGGCGATCGAGGCTGCCGAGAAGGCCTACCCGGCCTGGAAGAAGCGTACCCATGCAGAGCGCGCCGCCTTGCTTGAAACCTGGTACGGCCTGATGATCGAACATCTCGAAGATCTGGCGCTGATGCTGACCACCGAACAGGGCAAACCGCTCGACGAGGCGCGTGGCGAAATCCGTTACGGCGCCTCCTTCGTCAAGTGGTTTGCGGAAGAGGCGCGCCGCATCGGCGGCCAGACCATTCCCTCGCCGACGCCCGATCGCCGCATCATCGTCCTGAAGGAGCCGGTCGGCGTCTGCGGCATCATCACGCCCTGGAATTTTCCGAACGCGATGATCACCCGCAAGATTGCGCCGGCGCTCGCAGCCGGTTGTACCGTCGTGGTGAAACCTTCGGAATTCACCCCTTATTCGGCACTTGCGCTCGGGGTTCTCGCGGAAATGGCCGGCATTCCGGCAGGCGTCGTCAACATCGTCACCGGCATGCCGAAGGAAATCGGCAACGAGATCATGGCCAACACGGCCGTGCGGAAGATCTCGTTTACCGGCTCCACGCCGGTCGGTTCGCTGCTGATGCGCGGCGCGGCCGACAGTATCAAGCGGCTGTCGCTGGAACTCGGCGGCAACGCCCCCTTCATCGTCTTCGACGATGCGGATATCGACCTTGCCATCGAAGGGGCAATCATTTCGAAATTCCGCAATGGCGGCCAGACCTGCGTCTGCGCCAACCGCATTCTCGTGCAGGCGGGCATCTACGATCGCTTCGCCGAGAAGCTCACCGCCCGGGTGAATGCCATGAAGGTCGGCCCTGGAACCGAGCCGGGCGTTTCGATCGGTCCGATGATCAACGATGCCGCAATCGCCAAGATCAACCGCCATGTCGAGGATGCGCTCGCCAAAGGCGCGACGATCGTCACGGCCAAGGCCGATCTGCCGGCCGGTGGCCAATACACGGCCCCGATCGTGCTGACCGGAGCCACCACCGACATGCAGCTTGCCAGCGAAGAGACGTTTGGCCCGGTCGCGCCGCTCTTCCGTTTCGAGACCGAGGAGGAAGCGCTCGCCATTGCCAACGGCACGCCCTTCGGGCTGGCCGCCTATTTCTATACGGAAAGCCTCAAGCGGGCTTGGCGGGTCGGCGAGGCGCTGGAATTCGGGATGGTCGGGCTGAATACCGGCCTGATTTCGACCGAGGTCGCCCCGTTCGGCGGCGTCAAGCAGTCGGGCCTGGGGCGCGAGGGTTCGCAGCTCGGGATCGAGGAATATCTGGAAGTGAAGGCCTTCCATATCGGCGGACTCAACTGAGCCCGTTTCCGCACCGGAACTCTTATCCAAAAAAGGTGGAGTTGCGATCGCAACCCCACCTTTTTTGCTCTCGACGATGGCAAGAGTTCCGTTACTGGACCTTGTCGAGCATCTTGTAATAAAGCCCGACCAGCGGCAGGAACCACGGTTTGCCGAAATGACCCGGAACTGCCGGCCACTCGAGCCCCTTGACGGGGTTTCTATCAGGCCGGCCGAGGATCGCGTCGGCGATTGTCATGCCGAGATGGGTTGAAAGCTGCGCACCATGGCCGGAATAACCCATCACGTACCATAACCCATCATGGAAGCCCGCCCGCGGGTAACGATCCTTGGTGATATCCACCAGACCGCCCCAGCAATAGTCGATCTCGACATGGGACAGCTGCGGGAAGATGCGCGTGAGGCTCTCGCGCAGAATGGCGCCGCTCCTGGCATCCGAACGCTGGTCCGAGGTCGCCGAAAATCGAGCCCGGCCGCCGAAGATCAGCCGGTTGTCCGGCGACAGGCGCCAGTAGTTGCCGATATTCATGCTGTTGACGCAGGTGCGGTTGCCCGGCATCGTCGAGGCGACTTCCTGCTCCGAAAGCGGCCGCGTGGCGATGATGAAACTGCCGACGGCCATGATCCGCCGGCGGAAATAACCGAAATTCGGTGTCGTGTAGGCGCCGCTTGCCATCAGGACATTGTCGGCGGTGACCGAGCCTTTGGCCGTCTTCAGCACATGTCGGCCGCCCGATTTCGAAACATCGGTAACCGTCGCCTTCTCGACGATGATGGCACCGTGCCTTTTTGCCGCCTCAGCGAGGCCGACGACGTAGCGTCCCATATGCATCATGGCGCTCTTCTTCGACAGCATCGCGCCGTGGAAAGCTGAACCGATCTCTTGGGCGAGGTCTTGGGGCGACAGCAGCGCCGTATCCGGATCGACCTCCGCGTGAACCGCCTCGAAATTCCTGGCGAGCCCTTCGAAATGCTTCGGCTTGGAAGCAAGCTTCAGTTTGCCGGCGCGGCGGAAGTTACAGTCGATGCCTTCCTCGGCGATGATTGCTTCCAGCGTGTCGATCGAGGCGTCGAGCGCCTTGTAAAGCGCGATCGCCCGCTCCTTGCCGAGCTCCTGCTTGGCCGAGAGATAGCTGTGGGCAAGGCCGTTGTTCAGGTGGCCGCCGTTACGGCCGGACGCTCCGAAACCGACCGTCTCCGCCTCCAGCACGATAACCTTCGCGCCGGCCATGGCGAGCTGCCGCGCCGCGCCGAGCCCGGTAAAGCCGCCGCCGACCACGGCAACGTCGTAGTGACCTTCGATCGGCCCTTCCACGGCGCCCGTAAAACGGGGTGCCGTATCATGCCAGTAGGAGACATATTTCATTGGCTTCGGCCTTCCTTAGAGACCGACCACGCCCGGCAGGCCGGAAATGTCGGAGATTTCCACATAGCCATAGAAGGGGTTGGCCGGCTCGTGACCACGGTTGACCCAGACCTTGTTCTTGATGCCGAGGTCATGTGCCGACATCAGGTCGTAACGGAAGGACGAGGAGCAGTGAAGAATGTCTTCCGGGCCGCAGCCGAGCATATCGAACATGTACTCGAAGGCTTGAAAGCGCGGCTTGTAGGCGTTTGCCTGTTCCGCCGTATAAACGGCGTGGAACGGCGCGCCGAGCTTTGCGACGTTTGAGTGGATCTGGTCGTTCATCGCGTTCGAGAGGATGACGAGCGGGATTTCTTTGGCGACCTTGGCAAGGCCGGCGGGAACATCCGCATGAGGACCCCATGTCGGCACGCGCTCATAGACCATCCTGGCGTCTTCATCCTTGAAGGCGACACCGTTTGCCTTGCAGCTGCGTTCCAGCGAGTTGTGGACGACGTCCGCATAAGGTTTCCAGTCGCCCAGGATCTCGTCCAACCGGTAGGCTGCGAAATTCTTGATGAACTTCACCATGCGCGGCTCGTCGAGACGATCACCATAGAGGTCACGCGCAGCTTCGGCCATCTGGAAGTTGGTCAGCGTGCCGTAGCAGTCGAAGGTGATGTATTTCGGGCGGAACGTCGTCATGCGCTTGGTCCTTGCGTGATGGCCCATCGAGCCTTTCGGTTGACGACATGATCATAAGGCCGCTTCGGGCAGCCGAGCCGACTGATTTCCCCCAATCCGAAGCAGAAAGTTTCGTATCGTGGCGCCGGTTTGGCATTTGGTTGCAGATCGTGGCCGGCGTGGCGGCCGGCGACCAGGCTTTTTTCGACCATGATTACGGACGCGCGGCATAAGATGCGGTCCCATGCCGCCGGTTTGGCGAAAGATACCGCCGCCGGCCCCGCCTTCGGATAATCGTCCGGCCCCTTCCCCTCGAAACTCGAAGCTCAAAACGGAGAGCATCGTCCATGCCAGTCGGGGACATCGAAACCATACCTTTCGGCATCGAGCACCTGGATCGCGCCACCCAGCTTTCGCGCGAAGCCGGCTGGCCGCACCGCCGGCAGGACTGGCAGGTCGCCCTGCATCTGAGCCAGGGCGTGGTCGCGTTGGACGAGACCGGCCAGGTAGTCGGCACGGCATTGATGACCCCTTACGGCGATGACTGCGCCACCATCAACATGGTAATCGTCGGCGCCAAGCTGCGTGGCCGTGGCGTCGGACGCCGCCTGATGGACGCCGTCCTCGGACTTGGTGGCGAGCGACCGCTTCGGCTGATCGCCACCTCCGACGGCCTGCCGCTTTATGAAAAGCTGGGTTTTCGGAAGACCGGCGCTGTTTTCCAGCATCAGGGCACCCTCGGCGAAGTGCCGGCGCCTCCCGATACCGAGGCCGCCATGGCTGCCGATCTCTCCGAGATTACCGCCATCGATCGCAACGCCTTCGGCGTCGGCCGTTCGGCGCTGATCGCAAAACTTGCCGAAATCGGCGAGTTCGCCGTGATCCGCCGCAATGGCAAGATCGCGGGGTTTGCCTGCATCAGGACGTTCGGTCGCGGCGAGGTCATCGGGCCCGTCGTCGCGACGGATCTCGAGGATGCCAAGGCACTCGTCAGGCATTTCATGAGCCGCAGGTCCGGGGCCTTCCTCAGGGTCGATACTGGCGATGCCGGCCTCGCCGCCTGGCTGGCGGAACATTCGCTCGCCCATGCCGGCGGCGGCATCGCTATGGCACGCCCGGTCGTGGCCCGTCCCGCCACCTCGACATTCACCACCTTTGCCCTGGCCAACCAAGCCCTCGGCTGATCCGGAGACGACCATGCTCAGCAATTCCCTCATCGAACTCGATCGCGCCCATCTCGTCCATCCTGTCGCGTCTTATCGCGGCCATGAAAAACAGGGCGTGCGGGTGCTCGCCTCGGGCAAGGGCGCGACCGTCACCGACGCGCAAGGGCATCAGCTGATAGACGGCTTTGCCGGCCTCTGGTGCGTCAATGCCGGTTACGGGCATGAATCGATCGTCGAGGCCGCGGCCCGTCAGATGCGGGAGCTTCCCTATGCGACGGCCTATTTCGGCCTCGGTTCCGAGCCGGCCATCCGGCTTGCCGCCGAGCTTGCCGACCGTGCGCCGGGCGATCTCGATCATGTCTACTTCACGCTTGGCGGCTCGGATGCCGTCGACAGCACGATCCGCTTCATCCGTTATTACTGGATTGCCAGGGGTCAGCCACAGCGCGATCAGTTCATCTCGATCGAGCAGGGTTATCATGGCTCCTCCACGGTCGGCGCCGGCCTGACGGCGCTGCCGAACTTCCATGCGGGCTTCGGCATTCCCTTCGACTGGCAGCACAAGATTCCGTCGCCTTATCCCTATCGTAACCCGGTTGGCGAGGACCCGAAATCGATCATCGACGCGTCGCTTGCTGCGCTGAAAGCGAAGATCGAGGCGGTCGGCGCCGATCGCGTGGCGGCCTTCTATGCAGAGCCGATCCAGGGCTCCGGCGGCGTCATCGTCCCGCCCAGGGGCTGGATGAAGGCGATCCGCAACCTCTGCAAGGAATACGGCATCCTGTTCGTCGCCGACGAGGTGATTACCGGCTTCGGGCGCACCGGGCCGCTGTTTGCCTGCAGCGAGGATGACATCGTCCCCGATTTCATGACGACGGCCAAGGGCCTGACCTCGGGTTATGTTCCGATGGGCGCCGTTTTCATGGCGGATCATGTCTACCAGGTGATCGCCGATGGCGCCGGTGCCTCGGCGGTTGGGCATGGTTACACTTATTCGGCCCACCCTGTCAGCGCGGCCGTGGGTCTGGAAGTGCTGAGGCTCTACGAAGGCGGGCTGCTCGAAAACGGCATCAAAGCCGGTGCGCGGCTTATGGCAGGTCTCGAAAGCCTCAAGTCCCACCCGCTGGTCGGCGATGTCCGGGGTCGCGGCATGCTGGCGGCCATCGAGCTGGTTACCGATAAGGCAGCCAAAACGCCGCTTCCGGCCGAAGCCGCGCCGGCCCGCCGGGTATTCGACCGCGCCTGGGACAATGGCCTGGTGATCCGGGCCTTTGCGAACGGCGTCATTGGATATGCCCCGCCGCTCTGCTGCACGGAGGCGGATATCGACGCGATTATCGAACGCACCGCAAAGACACTGGATCAGACCCTGGAAGATCCCGATGTCCGCCGCGCGGTGAAGGGCTGACCCGCTATCGGTGCTGCCGGCCGAAATATCGTCGGCAGCCCGATTTCGAAATTTTGTGCCGAGCTGCCCTGCCGATTCGGCGAAAACCGTTCCACCGAACTGTCACTATTGTAGTCAATGAGGGCCTCAAGGCCCCGAAAATCCAGCATTTTCGATAGAAGAACGTCTAGGCCGGGAACAGCATATTCTTTCGCAGGTGGCGTTTATGCCAGCAGCATCAACTGGGGATATGGAATTGACGAAAGCTCTTCCGGAATTCAAGTACATGACCTTCGACGTAGTCGGCACGCTCATCGATTTCGAGAGCGGTCTGACGTCCTGCCTGCAGGACATCGCCGCCGAAGCCAATGTCGCCATCGACAGCGAAGAGGCGCTTTCTCTCTATCGCGCCGCCCGGTATTCCGGAGATGCCGATCTTTTCCCCGATGATTTGGTGCGCGTCTATCTTGCGATTGCGCCGAGGCTCGGACTGCCGGCTGAGGAGGCCTATGGCATTCGCCTGCGGGATTCCGCCAAGATCTGGAAGGCTTTCCCCGACAGTGCCGCGGCGATGGCAGAACTTGGCAGGCACTATCGCCTGATCGCCATGACCAATGCGCGCCGTTGGGCTTTCGACTATTTCGCAGCAGCGCTCGGCAATCCATTTTATGCCGCTTTCACTGCCGACGACACCGGTACGGAAAAGCCCGATCCGGCCTTCTTCCACAAGGTCTTCGACTTCGTTGCCAGGGATGGCGCCGACAAGAACGACATCCTGCATGTCGCCCAGAGCCAGTATCACGACATTGGTGTTTCCCGCGACCTCGGCATGACGAACTGTTGGATCCAGCGCCGACATGCGCAGCCCGGCTACGGCGGCACGATCGAGCCGTCGCAGTTCACCGAACCCGACTATCATTTCACGTCCATGGCCGGATTGGCCGAAGCCGTGAGGACCGCGCACGGCAACTGACGGAATTCACGATTTTTCAAGCATCGGGCCAAACCACGGAAGATGGGTTGCCCGCCAACCAGCGAAAAGGGGAATGACATGAACGACAAGATCACGAACTGGACCACGTCGGACGACGCAATGATCGAAAACGCCATTCGCCGGGGCGCAAGCCGCCGCGAACTGCTGACGATGCTGTTGGCAGGTGGCGTCGCACTTTCCGCAGGTGGCTTGACCCTCGGCCGGGCTTCCAGCGCGATGGCGGCCACCCCGAAGTCAGGCGGGCATTTGAAGGCGGCAGGCTGGTCGTCGTCGACTGCCGATACACTTGACCCAGCCAAGGCATCGTTGTCGACCGACTATGTCCGCTGCTGCGCAATCTACAACCGCCTGACCTTCCTTGATCAGAGTGGCGCCGTTCAGATGGAACTCGCCGAGAGCATCAAGAGCGGTGACGCCAAGGTCTGGACCGTCAAACTTCGCTCCGGCGTCACTTTCCACGACGGCAAGTCGCTGTCGGCGAAAGACGTCGTCTTCTCGCTGAAGCGGCATCTCGATCCTGCCGTCGGCTCCAAGGTCAACGCGATCGCCAAGCAGATCACCGACGTCAAGGACGTCGATCCGCTGACCGTCGAGATTACCCTCGCCAACCCGAATGCCGACCTGCCGACCATCCTGTCGCAGCACCATTTCATGATCGTTCAGGACGGCACGTCGGATTTTTCGAAGGGCATCGGTACCGGCGCGTTCAAGATGGAAACCTTCCAGCCGGGGGTGAAATCGATCTTCACCAAGAACCCCAACTACTTCAAGGCAGGCGGCGCCCACGTCGATTCGTTCGAGTTCTTTGCCATCAGCGACGACAACGCACGCGTCAACGCTCTGCTTTCGGGAGACATCCATCTCGCTGCGTCGATCAAGCCGCGCTCGATGAAGCTGGTGGAAAGCCAGCCCGGCTTCGTGCTGTCGCAGACGACCTCAGGCAATTATACCGACCTCAACATCCGTCTCGATCTCGCCCCCGGCGACAAGGCCGATTTCGCGGCCGGCATGAAATATCTGATCAACCGGCAGCAGATTCAGAAATCCGTCTTGCGCGGCCTTGCCGAAATCGCAAACGACCAGCCGGTCTCCCCGGCCAGCGTCTATCACAATGCGGAACTGAAACCGAAGGCCTACGATCCGGACAAGGCGAAGTTCCATTTCCAGAAGGCGGGCCTGCTCGGCCAGTCCATCCCGATGATCACGTCGGAAGCGCCGACTTCGGCGGTGGAAATGGCGACGATCGTCCAGCAGTCGGGCTCCGAGATCGGCATGAAGTTCGACGTTCAGCGCGTTCCGTCCGACGGCTACTGGTCGAATTACTGGCTGAAGGCACCGGTTCACTTCGGCAACATCAATCCGCGGCCGACCCCGGACATCCTGTTTTCGCTTCTCTACGCCTCCAACGCACCGTGGAATGAAAGTCAGTACAAGTCGGAGAAATTCGATAATATGCTCGTCGAAGCGCGCGGTCTTCTCGACGAGGCCAAGCGCAAGGAAATCTACGGCCAGATGCAGGTGATGATTTCCGAGGAAGCCGGTACGGTCATCCCGGTCTACATTTCGAACGTGGATGCGATCTCGGGGAAATTGAAGGGGCTTGAAGCCAACCCGCTCGGCGGCATGATGGGTTACGCCTTTGCCGAATACGTCTGGCTCGACGCCTGAGGCTTGACCCTTGGCGGCAGGGGGAAGCTTCTTCTGCCGCCGCGGTTGCGCCTGATAGTACTGTCCCTGGTTCGTCCACGGATGGTGCCGGCTATCTCGAACTTTTCAGGCAAGGAAACCCTATTGCGCACCTATGTCCTTGGACTCATCACGAACCGTCTCGGCAGTTCCGCCCTGACGCTGCTGATCGTGTCCTTCGCGGTCTTTTTCGCAACGGCAATGCTTCCGGGCGATACCGCCACGATCCTGCTCGGTCAGGCGGCAACGCCGGAAGCCGTTGCCGGCCTCAGGGCCGCAATGCATCTCGACGAACCGGCCTTCCTCCGTTTCGGGCGATGGCTCATCGGCCTGCTGCAGGGAGATCTGGGGACCTCCTATGTCAACAATTTACCGGTCGCACAACTGATTGGGGCGCGGTTCGTCAACACGATGCGCCTTGCCGGCATCGTCACTCTTTTTGCGGTTCCCCTGTCACTGACGCTTGGCATCACCGCCGCCATGTTTCGCGGCTCGGTCTACGACCGCATCGTCACAGTCCTGACCATCGGCATCATCTCGGTGCCCGAGTTCATGATTGCGACATCGGCCGTGCTCTTGTTCTCCGTCTATCTCAAATGGCTGCCGGCATTGTCTTTCACCAGCGATGTTACATCCTTCTGGCAGGTGCTGAAGATCTACGCCATGCCGGTCATCACGCTCACCTTCGTCGTCTCGGCCCAGATGATCCGCATGACCCGCGCTGCCGTCATCGATACGATCAACACGCCCTATGTGGAGGCCGCGATCCTCAAAGGGGCGTCACGCTGGCGCGCAGTCCTGCTGCACGCACTGCCGAACGCGGTCGGCCCGATCGCCAATGCGATTGCTCTCTCGCTCTCCTATCTCGTCGGCGGCGTCATCATCGTCGAGACGATCTTCAACTACCCCGGCGTCGCAAAGCTGATGGTCGATGGTGTTTCCACCCGGGATCTGCCGCTCATTCAATCCTGCGCCATCATTTTCTGCGTCGGCTACCTCGCACTCATCACATTCGCCGACATTGTTGCAATCCTTGCCAATCCGAGGGTGCGCTGACCATGACGACGTCCACGACACTGGGCCGCAGAGTGAGTTATCGTTTCAGCTGGGTTGGGATGATCGGCTTTACGATCATTCTCTTCTGGGCGGTTATCGCCCTCCTCGCGCCCCATATCATTCCGTATCCCGTCGGCGAGATCATCGACGACGACTATTTCGGCCCGATCGGCAGCAAACTGCTTCTCGGCTCAGACTATCTGGGCCGGGACATGTTGTCGCGCATCATCATGGGCGCCCGCTACACGGTCGGCATCTCGCTTGCCGCCGTCTGTCTCGCGTGTTTCAGTGGTGCCGCGCTCGGCATGGCGGCTGCCGTCATTGGTGGCTGGTTCGATACGCTGCTGAGCCGGTTGCTCGACGCGCTCAACTCAATTCCAAGCAAGCTTTCCGGTCTGGTCGTCGCTGCCGCCGTCGGGTCGTCGCTTCCCGTGCTGATCATCATGCTCGCCGTGATCTACACGCCCGGCGCCTATCGGTTTGCCCGGTCGCTTGCCGTAAACGTCAATACGATGGATTATATCACGGTTGCCCGAACCCGTGGCGAGGGCATTCCTTACGTCGTCTTTTCGGAGATCCTGCCGAACATCACGGGGCCGCTGCTTGCCGATTTCGGCATCCGCTTCGTGTTCATCGTCCTCCTTCTCTCCGGGCTTTCCTTCCTCGGCCTCGGCGTCCAGCCGCCTTATGCGGATTGGGGAGCGCTGGTTCACGAGAATATCGGTGGCCTGCCATTCGGGGCGCCGGCCGTCATCGTTCCCTCGCTGGCGATTGCGAGCCTCACCATCAGCGTCAACCTGCTGATCGACAATCTGCCCAAGAAGATTCGCGATCGGAGTGCGTGAATGGAAAATCTCGTTGAAATCCGCGACCTGAGGGTAGAGGCAACGACCGATGCGGGCCGCCGCATCGAGATTATCAAAGGCGTCGACCTCGATGTCGCGCCCGGCGAAATCGTCGCCCTGATCGGTGAAAGCGGATCGGGCAAGACGACGATCGCGCTGACGATCATGGGCTATGCCCGTCCCGGCTGTCGGATCTCGAGTGGCAGCGTCACGGTGGCCGGCAAGGACATGATGACGCTAAGCGAGCGGCAGCGCGCACATGTGCGTGGCCTTGAGGTCTCCTACGTGCCACAATCCGCCGCGGCCGCATTCAACCCGTCGAAGCGCATCATCGACCAGGTCGTCGAAGTGACGCGCATTCATCGGCTGATGCCGCTAGTGCAGGCCAAAAAGAAGGCAATTTCCCTGTTTCGGGCGCTTTCGCTGCCCAATCCCGAGGAAATCGGCAACCGTTACCCGCATCAGGTTTCCGGCGGCCAGTTGCAGCGTCTTGCCGCCGCGATGGCCCTTATCGCCGATCCGAAGCTCGTCATCTTCGACGAGCCGACCACCGCGCTCGATGTAACGACCCAGATCGAGGTGTTACGGGCCTTCAAGGCGGTGATGAAGAAAAGCGGCATTGCCGGCGTCTATGTGTCCCACGATCTCGCGGTCGTCGCACAGATCGCCGATCGCATCGTCGTGCTGCGGGGCGGTGATGTGCAGGAAGTCGGCAGCACCGCCGATATCCTGTCCGATGCCAAGCATCCCTATACGCGCGAGCTGCTTTCGGCCTTTGAACCGAAATCTCGCGGCGAAAGCGTCGTTGTTGCAGCGCGGGAACACGCGCCACTCCTGAAGGTCAATGGCCTGATCGCCGGCTACGGCCCGATCCAGGCCGACGGTCTGCCGCTCGTCAAGGCCGTGCAGGAGGCAAGCCTCTCCCTGGAACGAGGCCGCAATCTCGGCATCATCGGTGAATCCGGCTGCGGCAAGTCCACGCTTGCTCGCTCGATTGCCGGTATCCTGCCCGCATCAGCCGGTCAACTGACCCTCGACGGGCGCGAACTTGCCCGCTCCGCCCGGCAGAGAAGCCGGGAGCAGTTGCGCGAGTTGCAGATCGTCTTCCAGCATGCGGACACCTCGCTCAATCCGGCGAAAACGATCGAGGAAATTCTCGGACGGCCGCTGAAATTCTACCACGGCATGAAAGGCAAGGTTCGGGATGCCCGGATCGACGCGCTTCTCGACATGGTCCGCCTGCCGAAGACGCTTCGCAGCCGAACCCCCGCCGAACTCTCAGGCGGTCAGAAACAGCGCGTCAATTTTGCCCGAGCGCTCGCCGCCGAGCCGAAACTGATCGTCTGCGACGAGATCACCTCCGCCCTCGACACCGTCGTTGCTGCGGCTGTCATCGATCTCCTGAAGGAAATGCAGCGGGAGCTTTCCCTCTCTTACATCTTCATCAGCCACGATCTGTCGGTTGTCGAAGCGATCTGCGACGAGATCGTCGTGATGTATAACGGCCGCAAGGTCGAGGCAATCACGCCTGCGATCTCGAAGGTCCCGCAGCACCCCTATTCGAAACTGCTGTTCTCGTCCGTGCCGAAGCTCGATCCTGGCTGGCTCGATGGCCTGGAGCGTGATCCCGAGCTCGTTAAAACCTATGTGCACGGCTGAGGCGGCAATTGCCGTCTCATTTCCGCGGACAATAATTATTGGCTGGGAGCATGTACGGCTATACCAGAAACAGGCTGGTAAGCGGCATATGCGCTTTGACGATCGGCGACTTCAGGACAACGAAGCTGAAATATTTGTCGATGCCGATATCCATATCGGTCAGCCGTTCCATGATCGTCTGATATTCGCCGATACCGGCGGTGACGAACTTGAGCATATAGTCGTACCCGCCCGACACCAGGTGGCATTCGATCACCTGGTCGACTTTTTCCACGGCCCCGAGAAAACGCGCGAAGTCGATCTGGCGATGGTTTTTGAGCGTGACCTCGGTGAAGACCGTCAGGGTCTGGCCAAGCTTGCCGATATTGATCTGGGCCGAATAGCCCTGGATATAACCTTCCTGCTGAAGCTTCTTGACGCGCATCAGGCAAGGGCTGGGTGAAAGATTGACCAGTTCGGCAAGCTCGACATTGGTGATGCGGCCGTTCTTCTGCAGCTCGTAGAGGATCTTGATGTCGATACGATCAAGCTTCACGTGTGGACACCTCCTAAGGCCAACAGCATTTTATGCCGCGAAAGTCCGAGATCGACTTTAACACTATGGCTTCTCTTGTCTATTTCATTCTGCGCAGAGAAGGCCAGCACAATAAATTGCATCATTGGTTACGGGCGGAATCTTGTGCTGTTCGAAGGCCGTGTGCGGCAACCTCGATTCGGATCGCACCATTATGCTGACGCATCGACCCGGTTGCGCCCAGGAGATTGAATATCATGCCAGCACCGCTCACGCTCATCGAAACCGATGCCGGATTGCCGCATTCCGCCGACGCGGTCGTGATCGGCGCCGGTATCGTCGGCGTCTTCACGGCTTATTATCTCGCCCGACGCGGCCTTAAGGTGGCGCTCATCGAAAAGGGGCGGATCGGCGGCGAACAGTCGAGCCGCAATTGGGGCTGGTGCCGGCAGCAGAACCGCGATGCGCGCGAACTTCCGATGGCGACCAAAAGCCTCGACCTGTGGGAACGCTTCGCCGCCGAGACCGGCGAGGATACCGGCTTCCGGCGCTGCGGTCTCCTCTATCTCAGCGACAACGAGGAAGAACTGGCAGGCTGGGCCCGCTGGCGGGATTTCGCCCGCACGGTGGGCGTCACTACCCACATGCTCGACGGTGCCGAGGCAACCGAGCGCGGCAACGCGACGCGACGCGCCTGGAAAGGCGGCGTGTTCTCGCCAACGGACGGGACTGCGGATCCCGCCAATGCCGCCCCGGCGGTCGCCCGCGCGATCGTAAAGCTGGGCGGGACAGTGCTCCAGAATTGCGCGGCGCGCGGCATCGAGACGGAAGGCAGCAGGCTCTCGGCCGTCATAACCGAACAAGGCACGATCCGGACCAAGGTCGCAATCCTGGCCGGCGGTGCCTGGGCGTCGTCCTTCTGCCGCCAGCTCGGCATTCGTTTCCCGCAGGCCTCGATCCGCTCCTCCATTCTCTCCGTCGGTCCCGGTGAGGGAAACCTGCCGGACGCGCTCCATACCGCCCGCGTCTCGGTAACCCGCCGGGGTGACGGTGGTCACACGCTCGCCATCAGCGGGCGTGGACGGATCGACCTGACGGCCCAGACCATGCGTTTCGCGGCACAGTTCCTGCCGATGTTCATGCGCCGCTGGCGCAGCCTGTCGCCCGGCGGCCTCGAAGGTCTGCGCAGCGGCCACGAAGGCATGGCCCGCTGGCAGCTCGACCGACCGACGCCGATGGAGCATATGCGCATCCTCGATCCGGCCGTCGACGCGAGCACGATCAAGCTGACATATGAGCGCGCCGTCGAATTGCTGCCGGCGATCGGCGGGCGCCGCATCACTGCGAGCTGGGCCGGTTATATCGATTCGACGCCGGACGGGGTTCCGGCGATCGGCGAAGTCGCGAGCGTTCCGGGTTTCATCCTGGCTGCGGGGTTCAGCGGCCACGGTTTTGGTATCGGACCCGGCGCCGGCCACCTGATCGCTGATATCGTCACCGCCGCCACCCCGATCGTCGATCCGCTACCCTATCATCCCAAACGTTTTCAAACCTCCGCCTGGGGCAAGGTGGCGGATTTCTGATCCTGGGGCCTATAGACTAGAGTGAACCCCGCGAACCAAAGGACACGGTGAACCCGATGCAGGCACGCCAGCTCGAGGTCTTCTGCATGCTCATGCGGACCGGGACGGTGACCGGCGCCGCAGCGATGCTCAACATATCGCAGCCGGCGCTCAGCCAGATCCTGCTGCATGCCGAGGACCAGCTGGGCTTCAAGCTTTTCAACCGGCTGCGCGGAAAGCTGGTTCCGACCCGGGAAGCCGAGGAGCTTTATCCGGAATGCGAGCGGATTTTTTCCGAGCTCGGCGCCCTTCGCCGCCGCACCACGGACATGCGTTTCGGCCGTACCGGACTGATCCGGGTCGCCGCATCGGCGCCCCCGGCGATGGCGATCGTACCCAAGGCGCTTCTGTCGTTCCGTGCGGCCCATCCCGATATCGTCGTGCGCTCGCTGATCGCCCCGCTGGTCAACGTCGTCGACATGATCCGCGACGGTGACGCGCCGCTCGGAATCGTGATGAACAACACGGCCCGTCCGGGCATCGAGGTGGAGACACTCGGGCACACGCAACTTGTCTGCATCGTCCCTGAGCACCATCGGCTGGCCGAACTGGATCGGATCGGTTTTGCCGACCTACAGAACGAGACTTTGATCTCCTACCGGGCCGGCACGCTGCCGGGCCGGCTTCTGATCAGCGCCGCGGCCGCGGAAAAGCAAATATTCAACCCGGCGATCGAGATCGATATCTCGATTACCGCCCTGCCCTTCGTTCGCGACGGCTTTGGTGTCGCAATCGTCGATCGGCTCCTGCCATGGCAGCAGTTTCCGGGGCTTGTCCTTCGGCCGCTGCAGCAGAAGATTTCCGTGCCGATCGCCTTGCTCACCAGCCGGGACCGCCCGTTGACGGGAAGCCATCTCGCCATGCGCGACGATCTTCGGGAGGCCTGTGCCAGCGTCCTGAAGGCCGGTGGTTTGGAATCTTAGGCATCTCGGCCGAGCCGGTCAGGCATCGCGAACCCATTCACCGATCGGCAGGGGTCTGGCGGGGGCCTGTTCGCGGAGCCGGCCCGCATCACAGACCTTGATACAGGCCTTTTCGGCGATCAGCTCGGCGCCGGCGAGCTGACAATAACGCCCTTGGCAGCGGCCCATTCCAACCCGTGCCAGCGACTTGACCCGGTTGGCTTCGCCCCCGCCGTAAACGACGCTCTCGCGCAATTGGCCTGCCGTCACCCCTTCGCAGCGACAGACGACCGTCTCGTCCGGAACGGCGCGGACCATTTCGCCCGGCCAGGGAAAGGCGCGCGCGATGGCGCGGGCAAAACGTTCGTAGCGGCCCAACCGGCGCAGATCCGATCTCGCGTCCGGCGAAGGAAGACCCATATCGGCAAGGCAGGCGGTCGCGGCAAGCCGACCGGCCACCTCCGCCCCGTCGGCGCCGAGAATTCTCAGACCATCACCGGCCAGATAAAGTCCCTCGGCCGCCCTGCCCATCCGGTCGGTCCGGGGCAGCCATTGCGACCAGCTTTCGTCGTAGTCGAACATGCAGCCTGCCAGGCCCGCGAGCTGCGTTTCGGCGCGCAGGTGCCAGCCGAGGCCGACCATGTCGCATGCCGTCACATGCGCCCGGCCGCGGGCATCGCGCCAGCACAGGCCGACGGGGCCGCGTTCGTCGGTTTCGATCCGGTCCAAGATCACGCCGGCATGATAAAGCCGGCCGAGCTTTGCCCGCATCAGCAGTCCACGCAGGACCATGCCCGGCCTTGCCAGCATGCCCGGAAGACCCGCCGCCTGATTGCGGATCGCGGACGTATCGAGGATCGCGGCGATCTTGGCGCCGGTTTTCAGCAACTGGGTGGCGACGAGCGTCAGCAGCGGCCCGGAACCGGCAAGAACAATCCGGCTGCCGAGGGCGACGCCCTGCGCCTTGAGGGCGATCTGTGCCGCCCCCAAGCTGTAGACACCTGGTGCCTGCCAGCCGGGGATCGGCGCCAGGCGATCCATGGCGCCAGTGGCAAGGATCAGGCGGTCGTAGGTGAAATCCTTGCGACCGGCGGGCGTCAGCGCCTGCAGGAAATGGCCGGCGATCGCCAGGACCGAACTTTGCGGATGATAGTCGATCTGCCCGGCAGCGACCATGCGGTCGAACACCGTATGGAGTGCCACGGCCTTGCGAGCTTCCGGTCCGTAGAGCTGTTCCGGCGGTCGCACGAAGCCCCGTGGCGGGCGCCGATAGATCTGGCCACCCGCTTTGGTGCCCTCGTCAATGACTATCGGTTTGACCCCGGCCTGCACCAGACGCTCTGCGGCGCGGATACCGGCCGGGCCGGCGCCGACGATCACCACCTTTTCAGCGCCCGGTGCCGTCATGGCCATGTTTCCGGCGGCACGGTCCGCAATTGCATGCCCTCGGCGACCATTGTCGAACAGGCCCGCAGCCGGCAGCCGTCCTCCTGCCATATCCAGCAATCCTGGCAGGCTCCCATCAGACAGAAGCCCGCCCGTTTCTCTCGGCCGAATTCCGACTGCCGCACGGCAGGTCCGCAGACCAGGACGGCGGTGAGCACCGTGTCGCCGGCCAGTGCCTGGCAATCGGCGCCATCCAGCCGGAACCGAACCTGCGGCCTGCCCTTTTCGGCAAGGCGCACAATTCGCCCCCCGAGAGCGGCAGGCTGCAATCCGGATGTCATTCGGCAGCCTCTTTCCGCGCCTCGACGGGGTTTGGCATGTTCGTGAAGCGTGTTCGCACATCCGCGAACGCGGCGGCCACGCCTTCGGCGCCGACCCGCCCCTTCATCCGACGGAAGATCTCCGTCTTGGTGAAGAAGCGCCAATGGATGGGAAGGCCCTGCAGCAGGTCGGTCAGCAGGTCGTAGGCCTCCGGCGTCCATTGCGCCTCGTAACCTTCGCGCTCGGGGCCATAGTGAAAGTGTCCGGTCGGCGCGGTCCGAGCGGCTCTCACCTTTTCGGTTTCAGCCTCGTCCACCATGCCGTCGCGGATGACGACGCCGTAATCACGTTCGGCAGCCTCGGAGGAAACGTAGCCGCGTGCGACGTCCTGCGCCACGCGCCAGGTCTCGCGCTCGACGGGGTTGCCACGCCCGCCTCCGCCGGCTGAGCGGATCTCCAGGACGTCGCCGGGCTGCAGAACCGCTGTATCGATATTGCCGAGCCGCTGGAAGTCGTCACGGCCGGGGTTCAGCATCATGTCAGACAGGCCTGCGGCCCTGCCGCCCAGCGTGCCCCAGGGGCGGAAGAAGCTGCGGTCGCGGTTGCGGGCGGTGATACGGCTGCCGGGCGAAAAGACCCGGAAGGCCATTTCGGTCGCCAGCCCACCGCGCCAGCGTCCGGCGCCACCGCTGTCCTTTGCCAGGCCATATTTGACGAACTCGATCGGCACTTCCGTCTCGGTGATCTCGATCGGCGTATTCTTGAGATAGGCGGCATCGGCGCCGGAACCGTTGGTACCGTCGCGGTGGGGCATGCCCCCGCCGCCGCCGACCACCGGATTGACGGCGGCGATCACGGTGCGGCCGTTCCGTTCGTCGGTCGTCATGACGTTGACGATGCAGTTGTTGCCTGCCGGTGCTGCCGGCAGCTTTTCAGGCACGGCCTGGCAGAAGGCGCCGAATATGACGGAGCGCAGCCGCGCGCAGGTCAGCGAGCGCATGCCGACGGCAGCCGGCGCGATCGGATTGAGCACGCTGCCCTTTGGCGTGATGCAGGTGAACGGTCTCGTCAGCCCGGTATTGAGGAGGATCTTCGGGTTCAACGTGTAAAGTACGTAATAGACGCCGACCAGAAGCATCGTATGGCGCGGATCACCGCCCGAGGGGACGTTGAGCGAAGAGCCGAGCTGCGGATCGGAACCGGTGAAATCGAGGATTGCCTCGTCGCCCGTGATCGTCAGCGTCAGCTTCAGGCGGCACGGGTTGGCTTCGACCGAATCCTCGTCGGCATAATCGACGAATTCCCAGGTCCCGTCCGGCATCGCGCGCAGAAGATCGCGCGCCTGCGCTTCGGCGTGGTCGAGCAGGACCTCGGTGCCCTCCAGAAAGGCTTGCCTGCCGAATTTCTCGACCATGGCGAGGATCTTGCGTTCGCCCGTGTTGAGCGCCCCGACCAGGGCCTTCATGTCGCCGATATTGAGATCGGGCTTGCGGACATTGGTGGTCATGATCTTGAGAATGTCTTCGTCGAAGACGCCTTCGTTGACCAGTTTCATCGGCGGGAAGCGGATGCCCTCCTGATGGATTTCCGTCAGCGCTCGCGACAGGGAGGCCGGCACCGCGCCGCCCATGTCGGTGTTGTGGATATGACCGCCGGTCCAGGCGATGATCTCGCCGTCGTAGAAGACCGGTTTCCACAGATGGGTGTCCGGCGCGTGCGTCGCCACGAAGCAGGAATAGGGATCGTTGGTGAATGCCACGTCGCCGGGCTTGTAGTCGTCGATCATCGCGATCGCGCGGCTATAGGTGAGACCCGGATACCAGGTCGCGCCCAGTCCCATCGGCACGCCGAACGTCTCGCCTTTGCGGTTGACCAGCATGACCGTGAAGTCTTCCGTCTCCTTGACGAAAGCGGAATGCGCGGTCCGCTGCAGCGTATAGGCCATGTTTTCGGCTGCAGCGCGGGTATGATTGGCAAACACCTGAAGGTTCAAGGGATCGAACATGGGCCGTTACTCCGAAAAGGTGAGATGCAGGTTCAGTTGACGATCGACCTCGACATGTGTGCCGCTCGGGATTGCAAAGGTCGTATCTTCCTGGGCAACGACCGCCGGGCCGGCGAAGCGGCTGCCGGGACGCAGCCGATCACGCCGATAGAGGCCGATCCACTCGAAGCTCTTGCCGGTAAAGACCGGGATCTCGCGCTCGGGGTTGACCGCCTCACCGTCCTCGCGGGCATCGACAGGGATTTCCAATGCCGGGCCGGCGCCGATTGCCGAGAGACGCAGGTTGACGATCTCGATCGCTCCGTCCGGATCATGGAAGTCGTAGAGCCGGGCATGCATCGCATGGAAGGCCTCCTCGATCGAACCGAGCTTGCCCTCGGCGATCCAGGCTGGCTGGATCGGCACTTCAATCTCGAAGCTTTGGCCGACATAACGCATGTCGGCGGAGACATTGAGCGTCGCGGCGCCGGCATGCCCCTGCTTGGCGAGCCAGTTGCGCCCCTCGACGGCAAGTGCGTCCAGCGCCTCGCGCAATTGTAGTGCCGCCTCGTCGGAGAGATGGGTAAACACGGTGCGGATGAAGTCGCCGCGCAGATCTGCCACCAGGCCCCCGAGCGCCGAGACGACACCCGGGCGCGGTGCGCCGATCACCTTCGCCATGCGAAATTCGCGGGCGAGGAACGCGCCGAGCATCGGGCCGCCGCCGCCGAACGGCATCAGCGTGAATTCCCTGAGATCGACGCCGGCGCGTGATGCGAGTTTCTCAACCTCCACGAACATTTCCGAGATGGCGACGTCGAGGATGGCCTGGGCAGCCTCCTCCGCGGTGCGGCCGATTTTTTCCGCCAGCCGGGTGACGGCCGCGCGGGCAAGGCCGACGTCGATCTGTAGCTGCCCGTAGGCCATCTGGCTGTGACCGAGCCAGCCGCAGACGGCCATGGCGTCGGTCACGGTCGCCTGCTCCCCGCCGCGTCCGTAACAGGCAGGTCCGGGTGTCGAGCCTGCCGATTCCGGTCCGACCCGCAACACGCCTTGCGCATCGACGCTTGCGATAGAACCGCCACCGATGCCGATCGAGCTGACCGACACAGACGGGATATGCAGCGGGAACTCGCCGATCAGTTCGCCGGTGCCGAATTGCGGTTCGCCATCGATGATCAGGGCAAAGTCGGCCGAGGTGCCGCCGATGTCGAGGGTGAGGATATGCTTCTCGCCGGCACGACGGGCGAGCCAGGCGGCGCCTATGACACCGGAGGCCGTGCCGGACAACAGCATCTGCACGCAGGACCGTTTGCCTTCGTCGGCATTCATCACGCCGCCGTTGGACTTGGTCAGCAGCGCCGGCGCCGTGACGCCACGCGACAACAGCTTTTCCTCGAGTGCGGTCAGATAACCGGAGACACGCGGATGGACGTAACCATTGAGGATAGCAGTGGTGGTCCGCTCGTATTCGCGGATCACCGGCCAGACCTCGGATGACGTGAAGACGAAGAGTTCGGGGGCGAGCCTTGCGATTTCCTGCTTGACCGCCACCTCATGGATGTCGGTGCGCCACGAATGCAGGAAGGAGACGATGATGCCGGCGGCGCCATTGGCCTTCGCCTTGCTCACCGCTGCCGCGACCGCCTCCAGATCCGGCGCCTCGATCTCGCTGCCATCCGCCCGCAGGCGAGCGGGGATGCCGAAGATCATGTCGCGGGCGATGAGCTGGTCCGGCCGGGAGCAGAACAGGGAATAGACGTCGGGCATCCGCAACCGCGCCAGCTCGATGACGTCTTCGAAACCGGCATTGGTCATCAGCGCCAGCGACACGCCGCGACGCTGGATCACGGTGTTGATGCCGACGGTCGTTCCATGGACAAAACGGCTGATGGCTGCGGGGTCGAGCCCTTCCCGTTCGGCCAGAAGCGACAGTCCCGTCATCAGTTCCGCACCCGGATCGTCCGGTGTCGTCAGAACCTTGAGCGAGGCAACCCGGCCCGATCGCGTTTCCAGTGCACAGAAGTCGATGAAGGTCCCGCCGATGTCGACGCCGATCTTCCAGTCCTGCTGATCGCTGGTTCCTTTGCCTGGCGCGGCCGCACTGTCCATGTCGCTCAATCCTTTCCTGCTGCTTGTCATGAAGCTGGCACGAATGAGCAAAGCCGGTCCAAGTGCAAAAAAACCGCTGCCCATAAGTGCCGCTTATGCCTCGCCACGGACGTCCCATAGGTCCGGCTTATGGGGAGATGAAAACCTCGACTTTGACACCGGCCGGCCGCACCGGAATGGTGGCGGGGATGAGAGACATTGCGGAAACGGCCTTATGGAAGTGATCGTGCTGGGTGGCGGCCTGATGGGGGCCGCATCGACCTATTTTCTTGCCCGGCGCGGTCTGCGCGTGACGCTCATCGAGCGGAACCGGGTGGGCAGCGGCGCAACGGTCGCCTCGTTCGGCAATATCCGCCGCAGCGGCCGCTACCTGCCGCAACTTCCCCTCGCCCGACGATCCCTGACGCTTTGGGGCAAGGCGGCGGAGATGCTGGATCGGGACGTCGAATTTCGGGCGACCGGCCATGTCCGTCTGGTGTTCAGCCAGGCGGGTCTCGAGGAGATGCGCAGCTTCGCGACAGCCGCCAGACCTTGGGGTCTCAACCTTGAGGAACTTACCGCGGCGGAGCTCCATGCACGTTTTCCGGGGCTCGGGCCCGAGGCAATCGCCGCATCCTTTTCCCCGGAGGACGGAAGCGGCAATCCGCGCCTGATCGCCCCGGCTTTCGCGGATGCCGCGAGACGTATCGGTGCTAAGATCGTCGAGAGCGTGGAGGTGAAAGCGATCCGGCGAGGTGCCTATGGCTTCGAGGTGGAGACCTCGAACGGCGTCCATGCCGCTGCCTTCCTGCTCAACACCGCCGGCGCCTGGGGCGCCCGGATCTCCGCGCAGTTCGGCGAAGCCGTCCCGATCGTCGCGAAGGGGCCGCAGATGGGGGTAACCGAGCCACTGCCGCACCGCATCCTCCCGGTTGTCGGCGTCTGGGCGCATGACCACGGCGGTGGTTACCTGCGCCAGGTGGAACGCGGAAACATCGTCTTCGGTGGCGGAGCGGAACGTACCGATGTTTCGCTCGATACCGGTCATGCCAAGGCCGACCCCGCCCGGCTTCCCGGCCAGCTGCGCGCCCTCCTGCCGATCCTGCCGGCGCTTGCCAATGTCTCGGTGATCCGCACCTGGTCCGGCTGCGAGGGTTATGTCGGCGACGGCCTTCCCGTCATGGGACGATCGGCAACAACGCCGGGGCTGTTCCATGCCTTCGGATTTTGCGGCCACGGCTTCCAGCTCGGCCCCGGTGTCGGCGACGTGATGGCGGAATTAATCTCGACCGGCGCGACCGAGACGCCCATCCATGACTTCCGGATAGAACGGTTTTCCAGGCAGGACGAGGGGCAGGAACTAAGTTAGCCACCGTCACACGTCTCCGCTCCCTTGCTCTCCAGTTCAACAAAGCGTGCCATCACGACCGGCGCTTGAACGTATGCTCCTTCGTGGGAAACGCTCGGGAGCGAACATCGCCCGCATAAGCTGCGGCGGCCGCTCCCACCCTCTTGCCCAGCTCGTCATAGCGCTTGACGAAGCGCGGCGTGAAGTCGTTGAACAGCCCAAGCATGTCGTCCGAAACGAGGATTTGGCCGTCACAAGCAACCGATGCGCCGATTCCGATGGTTGGAACGGCGATAGCTGCCGTCATCTCACGAGCCAATGTCTCGACCGTGCCCTCGATAACGACCGCAAAGGCTCCGGAGTTGCCGACCGCTTCGGCATCGCGCCGGATCTTCGCCACTTCTTCGTCCGAATGGCCGACGGATCGGTAGCCACCTGCGGTATGAACCTGCTGCGGCATCAGGCCGATGTGGCCAAGGACCGGGATGCCGCGAGCGGTCAGGAAAGCGATGGTCTCGGCCATCTCTTCACCACCTTCGAGTTTGACCGCGTCGCAGCCGGTTTCCTGCAGAATGCGCACGGCATTGCGATAGGCCAATTCCCTGGTTTCCTGATAACTGCCAAAGGGCATGTCGACGACCACGCAGGATCTCGTGACACCGCGCATCACCGCCTTGCCGTGCGCGATCATCATGTCGAGCGTCACCGAAACGGTGCTCTCCATGCCGTAGAGGACCATGCCGAGCGAATCCCCGACAAGCAGAAGATCGCAGTGTTCATCCAGCAGCCGCGCCATCGGCGTTGTGTAGGCGGTCAGGCAGACGATCGGCGCTCCACCCTTCATCGCCCGGATCCGACTGGGCGTCAGGCGCTTTAAGGAGCCCGCGGCACTCATCGCGCTTCTCCTGTCCCAGACATCGTTTTTTTCGCAATCACCCGGTTGTCGAGAAGCTTGGTCGTGCCGACCCGCACGAACAGCGCAACAACCACCGGATCCTCGATCTTCGCGATAGCCTGCAACGTCGAGGCATCCCTGACCGCGACGACTTCCGGTTTTGCGAGCGGCTCGCGGCTGATGAAGCCGACAAGCTTTTCTTCAAGGACCTGCGGGTCCGTGAGACCCTGAGCGACGAGACGCTCCGCCTCGTCCAAGGCGCGAGGGACGACGACCGCAGCGTGTCTTTCTTCCTCGCTGAGATAGACGTTGCGGGATGACAGGGCGAGACCATCCGCATCCCGAACCGTCGGCACGGCAACGACGCGCACCGGCAATGCAAGATCGTCGACCATCCGTTTGATGATGACGACCTGCTGGTAATCCTTTTCGCCGAAATAGGCGTTCCTCGGCTGGACGATATTGAAGAGCTTGTTGACGACGGTCGCCACGCCCGCAAAATGTCCGGGTCGAACCGCGCCTTCGAGCTCGCATCCAAGCTCCGGCACATCAACCACCGTCTTCATGGGCTGCGGGTACATATCCTCGACGCCCGGCGCAAACAGGATATCGACGCCTGCCGCCTCCAGCATCGCCCTGTCGCGTTCCAGATCGCGCGGATATCGACTGAGGTCTTCGGCCGGACCGAACTGAAGCGGGTTCACGAAAATCGATGCGACAACGATTTCGTTTTCAGCGCGGGCTCGCGAGACAAGTTCCATATGTCCGGCATGGAGATAACCCATGGTCGGAACGAAGCCGACCGTCCCGCCTTTCGCCTTGGCTGCGGCAAGTGCCGCGCGCAGCGCCTCAATGCTCGATAGGACCCGCATGTTGCCCTCCCTGGCCACGATCACATCGGCGCGGATAGAGAGAGCAAGCGCGGCTAGACGTCAATGCAGGCCTTTCGATAAAACCGATTAGACCGACGCGATACGGACTGGAGGCTCATCGCCAGTATCTATTCTAGCCTCAGTTTCGGCGTCGAAAAGATTGATGCTTGAAGGATCGACCTTGAAACGAATCTGGTCGCCTCTTCGACCCTTGAACCGCGGTTCAGCTCTGGCTATGACAGCCTGATTGCCGATAATGGCCGTGACCATGGTGTCCGGACCCGTCGGCTCCACGACGTCGATCACTCCCTCAAGAAAAGCGTCCTCCGTCTCGACGACCTTGAGCTCCTCCGGTCTGACGCCGAACACGCACTCTCGCGTTCCGTTCGCGATCCCGGGACCGCTGAGCGCGACGAGCACTCCCTCGCTCGTGAACCGGGTTCCGTCAGCATCCGAAAGAAGTTTCCCCCGAATGAAATTCATTGCCGGAGAACCGATGAACCCTGCGACGAACATGTTGGCAGGGCGTTCGTAGATAGTTCGAGGATCGGCAAGCTGCTGAACATAACCGCCCTTCATTACGGCCACCTTCGTCGCCAGCGTCATCGCTTCGATCTGGTCGTGGGTGACGTAGACAATGCTGGTGCCAAGACGTTCATGAAGACGTTTTATCTCGGTTCTCATCTCGACGCGCAGTTTCGCGTCCAGGTTCGAGAGCGGTTCGTCGAAGAGAAAAAGATCGGGATTGCGCACGATTGCGCGCCCCATGGCAACACGTTGCCTCTGGCCGCCGGACAAATTTGCGGGAAGGCGATCGAGAAGATGCCCGATCTGAAGCATCTCCGCCGCTTTGCGAATTTCCGCCTTGCGCTCTTGCTCGGGCACGCCCCGCATTTCGAGCCCGAAGCCGATGTTTCGTTCGACCGACATCGTCGGGTACAGCGCGTAGGACTGAAACACCATTGCGATGTTCCGATCTTTCGGCGGCAGGGCCGTGACCGACCGGCCCGCGATGGCGATATCCCCGGCCGACGGTTCGTCGAGCCCGGCAATGATGTTCAACAAGGTGGACTTGCCGCATCCGGAGGGTCCAAGCAGCACCAGAAAGCCGCCGTCTTCCAGATCGACGTCTATTCCGTGGAGAACATCGAGCGCCCCGTAGGATTTGCGGATACCGCTTATGGAAAGGGTGGCCATCGTTTTCTCCTCAACCCTTGATCGCGCCTGCGGTAAGACCCTGGACCATCGCGCGCTGAACGATCGCGAAGAGGACGACCACCGGCAGGATGCTGAGTATGCCGCCGGCGGCCAGCACTCCCCACGGCAGTTGGAATTCGCCGACCATCAGTTGCAATCCGACAGGCCACGTTCGTGAACCCTGCCCGGTCGTCAACATGAGCGCAAAAATGAACTCGTTCCACGCGGCGATCGCGATGAATACCGAACTGGCGACGAGACCATTTCGCGCCAATGGCAAGACGATGCGCACCATGGCTCCAAGTCGTGTGGAGCCATCGATCCGAGCAGCGCTTTCCAGCTCTTTCGGCGCGGCATCGAAAAAGCCCTTGAGCATCCAGGCAAACAGCGGCAACAGAAAGCTGGTATAGGCAAGCGCCAGTCCGAAGCGGCTGTCGACCAGGCCCACGGTCCGCATCATGACGTAGAGCGGGATGATCACCATAACGGCCGGGAACATCCGCACCAGCAGATAGCCGAGCATGATTTTGTCTCGGCCTTTGAATGGCAGCCGCGCGAATGCATAAGCCGCGAGCGTCCCGGTCAGAACGCAGATCACCACGGTAATTGTGGTTACCACCAAGCTGTTTGCAATCAGCACCGGAAAGTTCGATTGCGTCCAGATGGCGACATAGTTTTGAAAGGTGACCGTTCGGGGGATGTACTGCATATGCGAGGTGACGATGTCCGCCTCCGTCTTGAGGGACGTGAGAAACATCCAGAGGATCGGCCCGAGGCAGAACGTCGTCAGAGTTGTCAGCACGGCATAGGTCAGGATGTCTCCCGCAAGGCGCCGGCTGCGGCTGGTCTTGAGCATTCTCATTCCTTCGTGACGCGCGTTAGCCTGATGTAGATGGTCGCAAACAGCATGAGGAGGATGAACATGACGACCGAAAGCGCGCCCGCATACCCGAAATTGAACTCGCGATAGGCAGTCTGGAACGCATAGAGCGACAGGACCTGCGTGGCGTTGCCGGGGCCTCCGCCGGTCAAGACGAGCAGCAGGTCCGGCGAGTTGACGAGGCTGATCACGCGCAGGATGACGGCCGCGGCGATCACCGTCTTCAGCATGGGCACCGTGATCAGACGAAACTGACGGACGGGGCCTGCGCCATCGACCGCCGCAGCTTTGTACAGGTCCTCCGGGATGCCCTTCAATCCGGCAAGAAACAGAAGTGCGAAGAACGGGAAACCGTGCCACGCCTCGACCAGAATAGTCGCGGCCAACGCGGTGGCCGGATCGGCAAACCACGCTTTGTAGGTGCTCAATATCCCGATCCCTACCAGCAGGTCGTTGATGACGCCCAGCCGTGGATCCAGCAAGAGAGCCCACATATGTCCGGCCACCACATTCGGCAGGAAATAGGGAAGCAGGATCAGCACGCCGAATAACTTCGTACCTGGAAGGTTGCGGTTGAGCGCCACGGCTGCGACGAAGCCGAGCGTCACTTCGATGGCGATAGCTGCCGTCACCCAGATCGCTGTATTTTTCAACGAGATCCAGAAGACCCGATCCGACATCATCGCGACGTAGTGCTTTATCCCAACCCAGCCGTTAAGGCCCGGCCGGGTGAGGCGCATTTCCCGCACGCTGATGACGAAGCCGTAGAGCGTCGGATAGGCGACCACCAGCAGAAGCAGGACAAGGCTCGGAAACAGCAGGAGGTAGACCCAATACCGCGTTTCGGAAAGGTTTCCGAGCAGCGTGATTGGTCCACGTGGCAAGATTGACTTCATATGATCGCGGCGCATGCCGTCCTCTGGGACGCGACGACGTTACGGTCATCGCGTCTGGTTGACTAACGAAGCGCGGCTTCGAGCCCTTGGATCATGCGCTCAACGGCCTGCACGGGTGTCAACTGCCCAGTCAGAACCGACTGGAAGGCGGGATTGACGACATTTTCCGACCACCCTGCAGCGCCGACGAAACTGTTGGGCAGCCGCCCGAACTCGAGTGTTTTTGAAGCGGCCTGATAGACCGGATTGGACTTGATCCGCTTGTCCTCAAGCGCCGCCGTCGACGCGGGGAAATAGCCCGTTGCTTCCAGCAGGGCGACTGCCGCGTCCGTCTCACCCCAGAAACTGATCCAGTCCCAGGCAGCGTCGATATTGTCGTCCTTCATGATGCCGTTGCCGGCATACGCAACACGCGCAATATGGGCCTTCGGGCCCGCCGGCATGGGAGCCGTGGCGAACTGTTCGCCCGCTTTGAGAGCAGCGGAGATTTCGATCAGCGACCCCGTATGATGCCAGACCATGGCGGTCTGACCGGTGCGGAATCCTTCCATGATCTGGCGATAGCTGTCGTTGGGCGCGCTTGGTGGAACGACCTTCTCCTTGAGAAAGAGGCTCGAATAGAAGCTGATGGCCTCGACTGCTGCCGCCTTGTCGATCGCCGCCTGCCCGTCCTTCACGATCGGAGAGCCGAAGGATTCGATCATGTCGATGACGTATTTGAATGCTCCCGCGCCACCTCGCATGCCGAACGCGTAGCGACCTTTCGCGGGGTTGGTCAGTTTCCTGCAGGCGGTAATGAACTCGTCCAAGGTCTTCGGCGGGCCCGCCAGGCCCGCTTCCTCAAAATAGTCCTTTCGGTAATACATCCAGTCGACGAAGGCATAAGCTGGAACGGCATATACGGCGCCCCCTTGGGACATGCCAGTCCACCGGTTTTCCGGCAGATTGGCCTTGCCCTTCCATGCACTCACCCGCTTGGTAATGTCCGTCAATGCGCCCATCGCCGTCAGGTCGGCGAAGCGTTCCGCGATGACCATACCGGTATCCGGCCGGCCGCCGGCCACGACCGCGGACGAAACCTTCGCCATATATTCAGAGTTCGGGATGCTTTCCTGCGTGACCGTGACGCCCGGGTGAGCCTTGCCGAACAGCTCGATGATTTTCAACAGGCCGGCCATCTCCGATTGGCTCGTGAAATGGTGCCAGTAATTTATCGCGGTCGCCGCATTGGCGGAGCGAATGTTGCCGGCCAGCGCCAGGGCGGCCGTCGCGGCGAGAAACTCACGTTTGGTGATCTGCATCTAATCCATCCTCCCACATATCAGATTGCAAATCTGATCGATCAGATAGAGATAGCAATCTTTCGAAGGCTCGGCAAGGCCAAGACGACTGGACGCGCGGTTCCGGTCAAACCAGTCCCATATTTCGATGAATCGCTGCCTGGAAATGCGCCTGAAGCGCCTTCTCTGCGGCATCGGCATCCCTGGTGGAACATGCCTCCAGAATATCCAGATGCTCCTTCAATGTCCTAATGAGGATCGGAGGCGTGACCTTCCGTTCCAATCGCAGCAAACGCAGGTAGTTGTGCATTCTACGATAGGCCGTATCGATCAGCGGATTACGCAGTGCCGCGACGATCTGGCCGTGAAGCTCGAGCTCGAGGAGATCCATCTCCGCGAGATGATCGACGGTAAGTCCATCTCTCTCCAGTTTACGCATAAGCCTGGAATGGCGGACTTCCAGACTGTTCATCAACTCCTCTTCGGCCTGTTCGGCAAAGACTCGCACGGCCGACCTCTCGATGATCGAGCGGAACTGATATGTCGCACGCGTCAGGTCGAGACCCGGTCGAACGAACTGGATTCCGGAGCGCGGATGGATCGTCAGAATGCCTTCGGCCTCAAGCATTCGCAGGGCGTCGCGGAGCGGCGCGACCGGCACGCCGACGATTTCCGAGAGCTCGCTCTGGGAGATGAATGCGCCCACAGGAACCTTTCGTTCGAACAGACTCTCGAGGATCCGCTCATAGGCGACGTCGCTGAGGCGCGGCGCGGCGGATTCGACGTCGGTTGATCTTCCCTTACGCGCTTGCGATTTTTTCATACGTCCGATAATACCATTGATAGATCAGTTGCCAAATTAAAACGATCAGAGAGCGCTGTTATGCCCCTATCAGAATTCCGTATAACCCGATTTCAGTTCGCCCGCGACAGGGTAATCGGAGACAGTCAGGTCCGAGCCGACGATGTCAACGTCGCTGCTCTCGAACTTGTGGGCGAAAGCGGAAAGATCGGGCTGGGCTTTATCCAGACTCTCTTTCATCCCCTCCCGGATCAAGCCGAGATCGAGGCGGTTTTTGCAAACGAGGTTTGGCCCGGCATCGCGGGCCAGGAAGCTATCGCGCTGGTCCATCGCGTACATCGCCCGCGGGGCGGCAACCAGCGCGCCTTTTCGCTGCCATTTCACGAGGCGCTGCAGGTCGCATCGTGGGACCTCGCCGCCAAGGAAGTCGGATTACCGCTCCACACGCTGCTCGGCAGCCGTCGTGACCGTGTTCGCGCCTATGCCAGCGGTCTCGACTTTCACCTCGGCGACGAAGCGTTCTGCGCGCTGTTCTCACATGCCGCGAGCCTGGGATACACGGCATTCAAGATCAAGGTGGGCCATCCGGACTTCAAACGGGATATGCGTCGTCTCGATTTGTTGAAGGAAGTCGTGCCTGCCGGTTCACATATCATGATCGATCCCAACGAGGCCTGGAATTCGAAGGAAGCCCTGGTGAAGCTTACGGCGATCCGCGACGCCGGCCATGATCTGTTATGGGTTGAAGACCCAATTCTGCGCCATGACTTCGAGGGGCTCCGGACACTCCGTCACGCGGTCAACTGGACGCAGATCAACAGTGGAGAATATCTCGACGCAACGGGAAAACGGATCCTTATGGAAAATTTCGGGACCGATCTGCTGAACGTCCATGGCCAGGTGACAGACGTCATGCGGATCGGTTGGCTTGCGGCCGAGCTTGGCGTCCCGATCAGCCTGGGCAATACGTTCCTGGAAGTCGGAGTGCACATGGCCGTCGCACTTCCGGAAGTCGAATGGCTCGAATATTCGTTCCAGAATTTCGATCACCTGGTGGAGCAGCCGGTCGAGATCAAGGACGGTTTTGCATTCGCACCAAACCGTCCGGGCCATGGACTTGTTCTCAGCGAAGCGGCCCGCAAGGATTGGTCTCGGCCCAAGCGCCTCGACCGATCGGAACTTGGTGCGGCCCCGACAAACCCTCGTTTGCCATACCTCGCTTGACGCTCATCAACGGCGCGTCAGCCAATCCATGGCTGAGGTCCCACCGCGATCAATATCCCAAGGCGCAACCGTCCTTGCGATGATCCGACGCGCCGTGAAGCGTTCCGTGTTCCCAATCGATCCATATGGCCTGGGCGCCGCCGATTGCCCAGTTCGGCGGCTGCACTTTGAAGCCCCTGGCCGTGAAATAGTCGCCGGCAGACTGGCGAAGGCTTTCTTCCATCTCGACCGTTGCCGTTCCTGGCAGCGGGAAGAGGCGTGGGAGATCGATGGCGCCCTGGATGTCGAGACCGTAGTCGATCAACTTGGAGAGGAATTGGGCATGCCCCATCGCCTGGTAATGGCCGCCCATGACGCCAAAGGACATCATCGTTCGCCCGCCCTTCGTCACCATGCCGGGGATGATCGTGTGCATCGGCCGCTTGCGGGATGCAATGGCATTGGGATGGCCCTCTTCGAGCGTGAAACTTTGACCCCTGTTATGGAAAAGCACGCCCGACTTCGGCGCCATCAGGCCGCTTCCGTAGGGGTGGAATATCGAATTGATGAAACTCGCGGCATTGCGATCTTTGTCGACGACTGAGATGTAGACCGTGTCGGAGTGTTCGACGCCGCCGAGGATGGCCTTGGCATCTACTGGGGCCTTACGGTCAATCTTTGCAGCAAGTTCATCGGCAAGCGCATCGGACATGAGAAAGTCGACAGGAGTTTCAGATGTGGAAGCATCTGCGACCCATCTGTCGCGTGCCGCATAAGCCAGTCTCGTCGCTTCGACCTCCACGATGAGGTTTTCAGGATCGAGCGGATCTCCGGCCGGTGCGAAGCGCTCCAGTATCTTCAGGATCAGGAGTGCGATGATGCCTTGACCGTTGGGTGGACATTCATGGACATCCCAACCGCGATAGCTGGCGCTGATCGGCTTGACATACTCGCCGCCCGCGGTGGCGAAATCGTCGGTCGTGTGAAGGCCGCCATGCGCGGCAAGATGAGAAACCATCTCTTCGGCGATGCCGCCACGATAAAAGGCATCGCGGCCCTCGCGCCCTATGGCCTCAAGCGTGCCGGCCAGCTCTGGCTGATATTGGACCGCGCCGACATCGGGGGCCTTGCCGTCAACGAGGAATATGCGCCGACAAGACGGATCGCGCTTCAGCAATTCCTCCTGGTGCGAGATGTCGGCGGCGACGCGGGACGTTATTCCATAACCCTCGCGTGCAAACGATATTGCCTGCGACAACACGTCTTCCATCGGCATCCGACCATGATCCGCAACGAGGCGAGTCCAGGCGTCGACGGCGCCGGGCACGGTCACGGCGTGCGGCGAAAATCGTTCGATCGTCCGGATCCCCTGACTCTGGTACCAGGACAGATCAGCGGCCGCGGGCGTTCGCCCCGATCCGTTGAAGGCGACCACGTCAGCCCCGCCGTTGGTGCTCAGGAGAGCGAAGCAATCGCCGCCGACGCCGGTTGAACCCGCTTCGACGACGCATTGGACAGCGCAAGCCCCAACGGCCGCATCGATCGCGGCGCCTCCCGCCTTCAGGATCTCAAGCGCTGCAAGCGTCGCCATCGGATGTGAGGTCGCAGCCATTCCATTACGGCCGATGGCGACCGACCGTCCCGGTTTTTCAAAATTCCGCATGATGGATCCCTTCAAATCAGGCCGCACGTTTTCGCCCAGCCGTAAGTCTCATCGATGGCAACTTGAGACCGATCGAACATCTCGTTGATTTCGGTCTCCGTCATGATCAGCGGCGGGCAAAAAGAAAAGTTGTCGCCAAGCGCACGCGTGATTACGCCATGCGCCTGGGCGCGTTTTCCGGCCTGGATCGCGACGCCATCGGTCGGCTTGAACGCTTCCCGAGTCGCCTTGTTGCGGACAAGTTCGAGCGTCCCGATCATGCCGCGGCCGCGTGCGTTGCCGACAAGCGGATGCTCGCCGAGGTCACGCAGACGCTCCTGAAATAACGGCGCAACGGACTGAACATGTCCAAGGATGTCACGCTCCTCGTAGATTTTCAGTGTTTCCAGCGCGACGGCGGTGGCCACTGGATGGCCACTATAGGTGAAGCCGTGACCGAACGTGCCGATCTTTTCGCTTTCCGCGACGATCGACTGATGGACCTTGTCGTTGATCATGATTGCCGAGATCGGCTGATAGGCGGCAGAAAGCTGCTTTGCCATGGTGATCATGTCAGGCCGCATGCCGAAGCTTTCCGATCCGAACATCGTCCCCAGGCGGCCAAAGCCGCAGATGACTTCGTCGGCGATCAGCAAAATGTCGTAGCGGTGCAGGATTGCCTGGACTTTTTCATAGTAGGTCGCCGGCGGGACGATGCATCCACCCGACGCCATCAGCGGCTCGGCAAAAAATGCCCCGATCGTCTCCGGTCCTTCCTGGAGAATGAGACGCTCAAGCGATTCTGCGCATCGTGTTGCAAACTCTTCCTCGCTCTCGCCTTCAAGCCCATAACGATAGAATTCCGGGCAATCGGTATGGAGGACCCTGTCGATCGGCAGGTCGAAGTCTCGATGATTGTTCGCAAGTCCCGTCAGGCTTGCCGAGGCGATCGTCACACCGTGATAGGCTCTCATCCGCGAGATGATCTTCTTCTTCTCGGGCTTGCCGATGGCGTTGTGATAGTACCAAACCAGCTTCATCGCCGTGTCGTTTGCTTCCGATCCCGAATTGGCAAAGAACACCTTCGACATCGGAACAGGCGCGAGTTTGATCAGCCGCTCGGCCAATTCGATTGCGGTCTCGTGCGACTTGCCGCCAAAGCTGTGGTAAAAAGGCAATTCCTGCATCTGCCGGTATGCCGCTTCCACGAGGCGCGTCTCGCTGAATCCGAGCGACGCACAAAAGAGCCCGCCCAAGGCCTCGATGTAGCGGTTGCCATCACTATCGATGACGTGGACACCGTCGCCTTTCGCGATCAACAGCGGCCCGTCTTTCAGATGCTGCGATGCGTTCGTATAGGGGTGCAATACAAAGGCCGCATCGCGCGCTTCCAGGGAGTTTGGCAAAACCGTCACTTGGTGTCTCCTAATTTATCGAGCGCAGATGCGCCTGTTTTGTTGGGAACCGGCAAGCGCGCTCCGCGCCTGCCGGGTCCATTCGCTTTCCAGATCCAAGCATCAATCGACGCTGGTCTTGATCCATTTCTTGGCGAGCTTGTCGATCGTTCCGTCGGCCTTGGCTGCCTCGATCGCAGCATCGACCATCGCCTTCAGGGCAGTATCGTCCTTGCGCAATCCTGCGCCGATGCCCTGGCCGAAGACGCCGCCGGTGAATGTCGGGCCGGCAATCTTGTAGTCCTTGAAATCGGCTTTCGAGAGCGTCGCCATCAGAGCCGTCTTCTGGGCGACGACGGCATCGATGCGACCGGCCTGCAGATCGAGATCGTGCTGCTCGGTCGTCTTGTATTCGCGTGTTTTCAGGGTGCCTTTGAAATACTTATCGAGAAAGGCGACATTTGCGGTCGATACCTGCGCGCCGACATTGCTGCCTTTGAGGGCGCCCTCAAGCGGCTTCAATGCCGCATCAAGCGTTGCGCTGTCACCATTCAGGTCCACGACCGTGCCGGTGCCCGGCAGGTTTGCCAACGGTCCGTCCTTCTGCACCATGAAAGCCGCAGCCGTTGAAGCATAAGGCTTGCTGAAGGCAATCACCTCCAGGCGTTTCGGGGTGACGATCATCGACGCCATGATTGCATCGAATTTCTTGGCGTTCAGCGAGGGGATCAGGCCATCCCAATCCTGCGCTACGATCGTGCATTTGACTTTCATGCGGCCGCAGAGATCGGTTGCGAGATCGATTTCAAACCCCTGGAGCTTGCCGTCTGGTCCCGTGAAATTCCACGGCTCGTAGGCACCTTCCGTGGCGATCTTGATTTCCGTTGGCTTCGATTGTGCGTAGGCAGCGCCAGCCGCCAGCGTGGTGGCGATGATTGCTATAATGGTCTTTTTCATTGTTCATTCCCCTTTTTCTTGTGCCCGTTTTGAACGGAGCGGTTGCAACCAAATCTGCTCGTCAGATATTTTCCTTTCCTGACGTGCGAGCCGTAAACGCCTCTGCCGACAGGCACAGGAGTTCGAAGAGAACCTGCGCTGCGACCTGTGCGGTATTCGTTGTCGGATCGTATTCCGGGGCAATTTCGACAACGTCGCCGCCGACGATATCAAGACCTCTCAGACCGCGCAGGAGGCCCAGCGCCTGCGCGGAGGAGAGACCCCCGACCTCCGGTGTGCCGGTCCCTGGCGCGAAAGCCGGATCCAGCGAATCGACGTCGAAGCTGACATAGACTGGTCCATCCCCCACGACGTCGCGCGCTTTGCGGATGACTGCTTGCAGGCCAAGCTCGTCTACCTCTTCCGCATGGATCACCGTCATTCCTGACGCAAACGAGAATTCCCAGAGATACTCGGAGTTACCCCGGATGCCGATCTGAATCGTGCGTTTCGGATCGAGAACGCCGTCCAGCACCGCCTGCCGGAAAGGCCCGCCGTGGTGGAACTTGCAGCCTTCGAATGATCCGCCGGTATCGCAATGCGCGTCGATATGGATCATGCCGACGGGGCGCTCCTTTCCGATCGCGCGCAGGATGGGCAGCCCGATTGAATGATCACCACCAACTGACAGTGGCACGACACCGGCCGCAACGATGGCTGCTACGAAACTCTCGATATCGTCATGCGACGAAGCCAGATCGAACCGGCTTCGGAATGGCACGTCGCCGACATCGGCGACCCGCACTTGCGCTGTCGGAACTGCGCGAAGGACATGTTCATAGGGGCCTACCCGATCGACATTGCGCACAGCACGCGGCCCAAACCGGGCTCCGCTCCGGTTGGTCACGCCGAGATCCATGGGAATACCAAGGAGTGCGACGTCGATCCCAGCAAAAGCGGGCGCGGCGTCAGGTCGATAAGGCGCTTTCAACAGCGACGGCACTCCACAATAGGGCGCCTGACGGCTGTCGCCATCCCCGAAAACGAGCTTTGCCACTCTACTGAAATCCGGATCGAAGATGTCGCCACCGGATGCCGCCGAGTATCGGGCCCGCAATTCGTCAAGCTCGAGAATTTCTATCATCCGACCTCCTGACCACGCCCAGATCACGCAATGAAAAACAATCTCGCAAAAGCGATTGATTGATGTGCGCAATGTTGTATACATAATCGTATTCCATAAAAAGATGCAAGTGGCCAAACGACGAGCATGACAAATCAAGTTTGACGCTATTTGTGTGAGAGCGATGGAAGCATTGAGAGGGATTCGGTGTCTGCGACAAACAAAGAGCCAAAGGTTTCGTTGCGCGAAGCGACCTACAGCCAGCTGAAGGATCTGATCCTGAACGGCCAACTTCGGCCATCGGAACGCCTATCGGAAAACAATCTCGCAAAACGTTTCGGCGTGAGCCGCACGCCTCTGCGGGAGGCGTTGATGAAGCTCGAGGAAGAGGGGCTGGTCGTCGGGCAGCGAAACCTCGGTTATACGGTCACCGATCTTGATATTACGGGTTTCTGCAATCTCCTCGTCGTACGCGAGGCGCTCGACGTCTGCGCCGCGAAGCTCGCATGCGAGAAGGCGACGGACGAGGATCTCGCGCGCCTTCGTGACGTCATCGAACAGATGGCGGTCCTGAAGGTTTCCGACAACCGAACGCCATCGGACGCCGCGCAAAACCTGCAGCTCGGCCTTCATATCCACCGCGTCATCGCCGAAGCAACAAAGAACGATGCGTTGGTACGTGCAACGGATCAGATCTACCAGCAGCTGCGCCTTGCCCTTTGGCTGGAGGTCCTTTGGGTCGATCTGGAGCACACAGACTTTGACGAGCACAAAGCGATCGCCGACGCAATATTGGCTCGCGATCCCGAGGAAGCCGCCAAGGCGGCGAGCGCTCATGTGCAGAGCTCGCTGAAGAACATGTCGAAACTCGAACGTATTTGGCATCACCGACGCGCTGTCGGTTCGGGCTGAGACGCCGCACGGGAAAGTCTATGGAAGCCATCGAGAAGTACTTGGTACTTGTGAGTTTTGGTCAGGGCGGCTGGGGCAGCCTGTTGCTGACCGCATTGCTTATGACGGTCGCCGTTTCGCTGTGCGGTTTTCTGGCAGGCACCATGATCGGCTCGCTTGTTGCTGCCATGAAGCTGTCCCGATATCTGGCGGTGCGCTGGGCGGGCGACTGTTACACGACCGTTTTGCGCGGCGTGCCGGATCTTCTCGTCATTTATCTCTTTTATTTCGGCGGCAGCGCCATCCTCGGTCATTTGGGGGGAATGGTCGGATATGACGGTTATATCGGCATGCCCGCGTTTTTGACCGGAACGATCGCGCTCGGCGTCGTTTCCGCTGCCTATCAGGCGGAGGTCTTGCGTGGCGCCTATCAGTCCGTGTCGCGTGGAGAACTCGAAGCCGCCACCGCGATAGGCATGCGACCATGGCTGAAGTTCCGCAGGATCATTGCCCCTCTCGTCCTTCGCTACGCCGTGCCAGGTCTTGGCAACACGTGGCAGCTGGTGCTGAAAGAATCTGCGCTGATATCCGTCACCGGCCTCGTTGAAATCCTGCGTCAGTCGCAGATCGCTGCCGGCTCCACCCGCAAGCCCTTCGAGTTCTACCTCACCGCCATCGTTCTCTATCTCGTCATCACCTGGATCTCCTCCATTCTTTTTCGTCGGCTGGAGACGCGAAGCTTGCGCGGAATTCGGAGGGCATTGTGATGGATTTCGACTTCCTCGCGCAGACGTTCCAAACCCTGATGGGCGGTCTCCCCCTGACCTTGAGCATGGCCGCCATATCCATCACCGCCGGGACACTTCTTGCCGTTTCGATTGCGTTGACGTCCGTTTTGGGTGGAACGGCCGGGCGCACAATCGCCAGCGCCTACGTGTTCGTGTTTCGCGGCTCTCCGCTGCTCGTTCAGATGTTTCTCATCTACTACGGCTTGGGGCAATTCCGGCCGTCCCTGCAGGCGCTCGGTATATGGACGATATTTCGGGAACCCTACTGGTGCGCCGTCATAGCTTTGACCCTGAATACGGCCGCCTATTCGGGCGAAATTTTCCGCGGCGCGCTTCAATCGGTGTCAGCGCAGCAGGTGGAAGCCGCCCGCGCGTGCGGCATGTCCGGCGCTCTCCTGTTTCGACGGATCATTTTCCCGATCGCATTGCGCCAGGCGCTGCCGGCCTACGGCAACGAGATCGTCCTGATGGTAAAGGCGACGGCTCTCGCATCGGTTATCACGATCATGGAAATCACCGGCCTGGCGGGAAAGCTGATCGCCGATAGTTTCCGAGCGTTCGAAGTGTTCATTGTCGCGAGCGCCATCTATCTGCTGATCAATTTCGTGCTAACGCGCATCCTCGTCGGCCTGGAATGCTGGCTTTCGCCGCATTTGCGCCTTCCGCCATTGCCTCCGACACCTAGGGAAACTGCATGCTGAGCAGAGGGATAAATTTGGCTGCCGAGAACACGAAGACGCCGACGGTTTCGGTAAAAAACCTGCACAAATGTTTCGGCCCGCTGGAAGTGCTGAAGGGCGTTTCCCTGGAGGCGCGCGAGGGCGATGTCATTTCCATTCTGGGGTCGTCAGGATCGGGCAAGTCGACGATGCTCCGCTGCATCAATATGCTGGAGGTGCCCGATAGCGGCGAAATCTCGATCGCCGGGGAAGCATATCTTATGAAAAAAGGGCGCCGCAAAGCAGAACCTGCCGATCGCCGCCAGGTCGATCGCATCCGCCAGCATGTCGGCATGGTATTCCAGAACTTCAATCTCTGGTCTCACATGACGATCCTGGAAAACGTGATCGAAGCGCCGGTCCATGTGCAGAGGCGCAGTCGTGCCGAATGTATCGAAGAGGCTGAGGCCCTGCTTGCCCGGGTTGGTATCGCCGACAAACGGCATTTTTATCCATCGCATCTCTCCGGCGGGCAACAGCAGCGTGCTGCAATTGCCCGCGCACTTGCCCAGCGCCCGAAGGTTATGCTGTTTGACGAGCCGACGTCGGCGCTTGATCCGGAGCTGGTCGGAGAGGTCCTCAAGGTCATGCGATCGCTGGCCGAGGAGGGACGAACGATGCTGGTCGTCACCCATGAAATGGCGTTCGCCCGCGACGTCTCGAATAAAGTTGTTTTTCTTCACAAGGGAGCCGTGGAAGAGGAAGGCTCTCCCGCGGAGCTTTTTCGGTCTCCGAAGTCACCGAGATTTCAGCAGTTTCTTGCAAGCGTCCGGCAATAGCGAGCAAAAACACGCGGCGGCTGAAGGCCGAGCTCTCTGATGTCGCGCGGTTTGAGGCCGGATCGCATCCGCTTGCTCAGAAGTTGCGCCGCATCCTTTCAACGCGGATGAAGGTCACCCGACGCCGGCGCAGTGTAGGATCTACCGAACACCTTTATCTCTGTCGGATGTGCCTTTCAATCAGCGCCTTCAGCTTACTGGTGTTGCCCGCCTCCAGAAGATCGACCATCTCGTGATGTTCCCGAGCCGATTGCTCTATTCGCGCCCGCGTCTTCCACTGGGAAACCGGAGCGGAAGACGTGCGCTGGCGAAGTTCCGCAATGATCCCATCCAGTTCGTCGTTACCGGACAGCTGGACGAAGGCACGATGGAAATTCAAGTTGGCTTCATATTGCTCCAGCACGGTGCCGTGCAGGATAAGGTTTTCGAACCGCTCGGCCAGGACGCGCAAGTTGCTGATATCGTCGGCCGTCGCCGCGGCCACAGCTTTGGGGACCACCCCGGTTTCCAGTAGGATGCGAATCTCGGCAATGTCGTCGGCTTGTTTTCCGTCAGCCTTGTAAACGTGATAGCCGCGGTTCGGCACGTGTTCGACGACGCGCTTCTGCGCCAGGCGGTCGAGCGCGCGGCGGATCTCGTTGCGTCCGCGCCCGTAGCGCGTTTCGAGATCGACCTGCTTCAGCCATGTGCCCGGCTGAAGTATTCCGGACTGGATATCCGTAAGGATAAGCTGGGTGGCATCTGGTTCGCCGTCTGCGATGGGTTCGTCGAGCAGGGTGTTCATCCGTTTAACCTCAGGCGACCGGGAGGCGATTTGCCTAATCACTAGCCACAAATTTCATTTGCCGAAAGAAGAATCTTCCCATAAATTGGTACCAATTTTGGATGAAATGTGTAGGCAAAATGAAAAATTTCGGCAACGTCTGGGAGATCGTTGACGGCAAGGCACCCCGGTTTGCCGAGCTTAGCGACTATATCTGGGAAGTTCCGGAGACCAATTACGAAGAGTTCCGCTCCTCCGCGGCGCATGCCGAACTGCTGGAAGCCGAGGGCTTCAGGGTCATGCGCGATGTCGCGAACATCCCGACGGCCGTGATGGGCGAGGCCGGCGAAGGCGGTCCGGTCATCGCCATTCTCGGCGAATATGACGCCCTGCCCGGCCTCAGCCAGGTCGCGGGCCTTGCCGAGGAAAAGGCGGTGGTCGAGGGCGGCCATGGCCATGGCTGCGGGCATAACCTTCTCGGTTCCGGCTCCATGCTGGCGGCCGCCGCCGTCAAGGATTACCTCAAGGCGAACAATCTTCCGGGCCGCGTTCGCTATTATGGCTGCCCGGCCGAAGAGGGCGGCTCCTCAAAGGGCTTCATGGTCCGTGCCGGCGTTTTTGACGATGTCGACATTGCCATTTCCTGGCACCCGGCCGCATTCGTCGGCGTCAACAATCCGGTCTCGCTTGCCTGCAACGAGCTCAATTTCCACTTCTCCGGCCGTGCGTCGCACGCCGCGGCGTCGCCGCATCTGGGACGCAGCGCACTCGACGCAGTCGAGCTGATGAATGTCGGCGTCAATTATCTGCGCGAGCATATGCCGTCCACGGCACGTGTCCACTATGCCATTACCGACACCGGCGGCCACGCGCCGAACGTCGTGCAGGCGAAAGCCTCGGTGCGTTATCTCATTCGGTCGCGCACGCTTCCGGAACTTCTCGAACTCGTGGCGCGAGTGAAGGATGTGGCGGCCGGCGCTGCCCTGATGACCGGGACCTCCGTGCGCAGCCAGATCGTCAGTGGCGATGCGAACCTGGTCGGCAACACGCCGCTCGAAACGTTGATGCACAACCACATCGAGCGCGTCGGCCTGCCGCCTTTCGACGAGGCGGACAAGGCGACCGCCGCAAAATTCCAGGAAACCTTCAGTCAGGCCGATATCGCTGCGTCCTTCGGACGGTTCGGGTTGAAGGTCCGCAAGGGCGTGTCCCTCTGCGATGTTATCTTCCCGCCGGAAAGCGGCGACGGAACGCTCGTCGGCTCCACCGATGTCGGGACAGTGAGCTGGGTCGTGCCGACCGTCCAGATGCGCGGCGCCACCTATGCGATCGGGACGCCCGGGCATTCCTGGCAGCTCGTCGCGCAAGGCAAGCTGCCCGCCGCGCACAAGGGCATGACGCATGCGGCCAAGGTAATGGCATCGACCGCGGTCGACCTCATCCTGAAGCCGGAACTGATCGCGGAAGCGAAAGCCGATTTTGCGGCACGGCTCGAAGGCACTCCCTTCGTCAATCCGATCCCCGATGACGTCCAGCCAGACATTCGGGAGAAGCGGGATGTCTGAGGCGCCCCTCCAGCCCGACCGCCAGATCCTGATGGGCCACATCCACGAGTTTGGCAAACGGGTGAAACTTTCGGGCACGGCGGAAGAGCTGGAGAGCTTTCGATATCTGGAAAGGCAGATAGCCTCCTACGGCTATCGGACGCAGCTTCTCTCGCACGATGCCTATATCAGCCTGCCGGGCAAGGCGGCTGTCGAAATCGATGGCGACGCCATCCGCTGCATTACCCATTCCATGTCGGTCTCCACACCTGGAGAAGGCATCTCGGCGCAAGTCATCTATGTCGCAGAAGGCACCGAAGCCGATTTCGAGGGCATCGACGTCAAGGGGCGCATCATCCTTGTCGATGGCATTGCCACCGAAGACGTCGCGGCCCTTGCAAGTGCCCGCGGCGCAATCGGGCAGCTCCACGTCAGCCCCAACGAACACCTCTACGAAATGTGCGTGTCGCCCGTCTGGGGCAGCCCCTCACAACATACGCGCACGCAGCTGCCAAAGACGGCGATCTGCACGATCTCCCGCGACGACGGCGAGCGGCTCCGTCAGGCCTGCCGCGCCGGCAAGGCGCCAGCGGTTCGCCTGACGACGGAGGTCGATACGAGCTGGCGCAAGACGCCCATCTTGGTTGCGGAGCTTTCCCCGGACGGTCGACCGGATGCACCTTTCGTCCTGTTTTCCGGCCATCACGATACCTGGCACTACGGCGTGATGGACAATGGCGGAGCCAATGCCACCATGCTGGAAGCCGCGCGCCTCCTGGCCGAGCGACGTGAGAGCTGGCGGCGGGGCCTGCGCATCTGCTTCTGGTCCGGCCATTCCCACGGCCGTTATTCCGGGTCGGCCTGGTATGCTGACGAATATTGGGACGAACTGGAACAGCGGTGCGTGGCGCATGTGAATGTCGATTCCACCGGCGGTGCAGGCGCGGACATCCTGACGAACTCGGCCGTCATCGACGAATTGAGGGCAGTCGCGGCAAGGGCCGTCGAAACGGTGACCGGACAGGCGCATGGAGGTCGTCGTCACGGGCGCGCTGCCGACCAGTCCTTCTGGGGCGTAGGCATTCCCTCGATGTTCGGCAGCCTCAGCCATCAGCCCCCAGGGCCGGTGAAGATGCTGACGGCGCTCGGGTGGTGGTGGCACACGCCGCACGATACGGAAGAGCATATCGATTCGGCCAATCTTCAGCGCGACACCGAGATCGTGTTGCGTGTGCTCGGTGAACTGCTCGATGCCCGCGTTCTGCCGCTCGACTACACCGCCTACGCAGCGTCTCTCAAACATGAACTCGGCGGCCTGGCCGCGGATCTGGCGGGACGGATAGATCTGAATGCCCTGATCTCGGTGGTGGATGAACTGCGCCAGTGTGCCGAAGCGATCAACGGTGTCGCGCAGCAGGAAGTCGATCCGGTTCGCGCCGAGATCATCAACGACCGCCTTCGGCAGGCCTCCCGCCTACTCGTTCCATTGAACTACACGTTCGGTGACCGTTTCCATCACGACAATGCGCTTCCGCATCCGGCCTGGCCGTCTCTATCAGGGCTTCGCGAACTGGCCGCCTTGCCGGAAGGGCATGCCGATATCCCGTTCTTCGCGGTTCATGCGCGCCAGACGCGCAACCGCATTCTCTCCGTCTTGAAACAGGCCTGCACGGCGCTTGCCCTCGACGGAATATGACATCCCAACCGTCCTCTCCAACGCAACGAATAAATAAGGGAACACGACATGAAGACCGGGAAACTCTGGGCGGCCGCGCTGGCCGCCACTCTCACCGTCATGCTGCCTAGCGCAGAAGCCAAGGATTGGACGCATGTGAAGGTCGGCATCGAAGGTGCCTTCCCCCCATGGAACGCGCTGGATTCCAAGGGGAACCTGACCGGCCTCGATATCGACCTCATCAACGACCTGTGCCAGCGCGCCAAGGCGGAGTGCGAGCTGATCGCCGGTGAGTGGAGTGCCATGATCCCCAGCGTCAACGCCGGCAAGTTCGACCTTATCATGACGCTCGGCATCAATGAAAAGCGAAAGGAAGTTGTCGATTTCACGGTGCCTTATGCGAGCGGCGTGGCGACCTTCATCACGCTGAAGGACAGCCCGGTCAGCAAGCTGCCGATGACCGGCGAACGGCTGAACCTCAACGACAAGGACAAGGCCGACCCCATCATGAAGACGATCGGAGACGTCCTGTCGGGCAAGACGATCGGCGTCGTGCAATCGACAAGCCAGGAGCAGCTGATCAACGCCTATTTCGGTAAAAGCGTCACCGTCCGCACCTACAAGAACTCCGGCGAGCGAGATCTCGACCTCAAGGCCGGGCGCATCGACGCCGGTTTCGACAGCGGCGTCTACGGCACTACCGCACTTGCCAAACCTGGGAACGAGGATCTGACAATGGTCGGACCGCTGATGAAGGGTGCCATGCTGGCGACGGAAGTCGCCATGGGCATGCGCAAGGGCGAGACCGATCTGAAGGAGAAGTTCGACACTGCCATCAAGTCGGCGGCTGCGGACGGCGTCATCAAAAAGCTCTCCGAAAAGTGGAGCAAGCTGGACCTGACGCCATCGTTCTGACCCGGCGGACCCGGCGCGAGGTGCGCAAATAGCGTCCTCGTGCCGTGACGCCGGGATCTGGACACGAACAAACCTCCATGTGGATGAGGTCTCCATGAACCAGCCGACAATACTGGATCTGATCGGAACCGGCCCGAACGGCTGGGGCATGGCGCTTGCCTCAGCCACCGTCATGACGGTCCTGATCGCCATCACCGGTTTCGCGATCGGTGGCCTGATCGGCGTCTTCGGTGCCTGGGCGAAGGTCTCAGGCGGACCGGTGACGCGCGGGATCGCGGGTTTCTACACCACGGTTCTGCGCGGCATTCCCGATCTTCTGGTCATCTATCTCTTCTATTTCGGCGGCAGCGCTGCCGTGACCGCGATCGGCAGGTTGTTCGGCACTGAAGGCTTCATTGGTTTTCCGGGCTTCCTGGCCGGTGCGCTCGCCGTCGGCATCACTTCCGGCGCACAGCAGACGGAGGTCTTTCGCGGCGCCTATCGGGCGGTGCATTCCGGCGAGCTGGAGGCGGCGATCGCCTGCGGCATGTCGCGCTCCCTGCGGTTTCGCAGGATCCTGGCGCCGCTGACGCTCCGCCACGCAATTCCCGGCATGGGCAATGTCTGGCAGGTCGTGCTGAAGGAGTCCGCGCTGGTTTCGGTCACGGGTGTTGTCGAACTCCTTCGGCAGTCGCAGATCGGCGCCGGCTCCACCGGCCTGCCCTTCGATTTCTACGTCATCGCCGCTGCCATCTACCTGGCTATCTCGACGATTTCCGGAGGTTTCCTGCAACTCAGCGAAAAGCGCTTCACGCGCGGCGTCAGGAGGAGTTGATGGATCTGCCGTTTCTCTACGAGACCTTCCTGAGCCTCGTTGCCGCGGTGCCGCTGACGCTGCAGCTTGCCGCAAGCGCGATCGTACTCGGCGCGTTCCTGGCCCTCGGCCTGGCGCTCTGCCGGCTGTCCGGCATCCTGCCGCTCGACTGGTTCGCGAGGGCCTATATCTTCGTCTTCCGCGGAACACCGCTGCTCGTCCAGATCTTCCTGATCTATTACGGCCTTGGTCAGTTTCGCGAGGTCCGCCAGAGTATATTCTGGGTGGTGCTGCGCGACCCCTATTGGTGCGCCGTCATTGCCCTGATGCTGAACACCGCCGCCTATTCCGCCGAGATCATTCGCGGGGGACTGCTCTCGGTCCCGTTCGGCCAGATCGAAGCGGCGCGCGCCTGCGGCATGTCCCGTTTCATGGCCTTCCGGCGCATTGCCCTGCCGCTCGCAATCCGCCAGGCCCTGCCCGGTTATTCCAACGAGATGATCTCGATGGTGAAGGCGACGTCGCTTGCCTCGATCATCACCATCATGGAAGTGACCGGCGTCGCGGCCAAGCTGATTTCCGAGACCTATCGGGCGATCGAAGTCTTCGTCGTCGCCGGTGCCATCTATCTCGCCATCAACTTCATCCTCACCCGGCTTGTCGCCCTCGCCGAGTATCAACTGAGCCCGCACCTGCGCCAGCCTGCGGCCTTGCCCAGCACATCCACGGGAGCCGCGAGATGACGCCTTCGACCAATCCACCCGCACCGGCGGCCATCACCCTGCGCGGGCTTCGCAAGAGTTTCGGTCCGGTCGAAGTGCTGAAGGGCATCGACATGGAGGCGCGCGAGGGCGAGGTCGTCTCGATCCTCGGCTCCTCCGGTTCCGGCAAGTCGACCATGCTCCGCTGCATCAATATGCTGGAGAGGCCCGATGCCGGCGAAATCACCGTTGCCGGCGAAACCATCCGCATGAAGCCGACCGGCTCCGGCAAGAGCCGCATTGCCGACCGCCGGCAGGTGGAGCGTATCCGTTCCGAACTCGGCATGGTGTTCCAGAGCTTCAATCTCTGGTCCCACAAGACCGTGCTCGAAAACGTCATGGAGGCGCCGCTACACGTGCAGAAGCGTTCGCGCGCCGAATGCTTGGAAGAGGCGGAAGCTCTGCTGGCCAAGGTGGGTATTGCCGACAAGCGCAATCATTACCCGGCGCATCTTTCCGGCGGCCAGCAGCAACGTGCCGCCATCGCCCGCGCGCTTGCCATGCGGCCGAAGGTGATGCTGTTCGACGAGCCGACCTCGGCGCTCGACCCGGAACTCGTCGGCGAAGTGCTGCGCGTCATGCGCGCGCTTGCCGAAGAAGGCCGCACCATGCTGGTCGTCACGCACGAGATGGGCTTTGCCCGCGATGTCTCGAGCCGCGTCATCTTCCTGCACCAGGGCGCCATCGAAGAGGAAGGCCGGCCGCAGGACATGTTCACCAACGCGAAGTCCGAGCGCTTCCGAAAATTCATCAGCGGCTGAGCCGCTCCACCATTCTACCCAAACAAAGAGAGGGAACTGACCAATGAAATTGATCAAGACGGCAATCGCCGCTGCTTTCACCGCCATGACGCTGATGGCGACCGCCGCTGCGGCGCAGGACAAAACGGAAATCGTCATCGCCACGGAGGGCGCCTTCCCGCCCTACAACCTGACCCGTCCGGATGGCACGCTGGATGGCTACGACATCGAACTCGGCAAGAACCTCTGCGAGCGCATGAAAATCAAGTGCACGTTCGTCGCGCAGGCCTTCGACGGCATCATCCCGGCCCTCAATGCCGGCAAGTTCGATGCCATCATGGCCGGCATGTCGGCCACCGAAAAACGCAAGGAAGTCATTGACTTCTCCACGTCCTACGGCAGCACCGGGCAGTCGTTCGCCACACTAAAGGACGGCCCTCTGGCAAAAATGCCGATGAAGGACCAGCTCTTCTCGCTCGCCTCCAACGAAGCCGGCGCCCGCAAGGCCGTCGAAGAGCTGAAGCCTCTGCTGCAGGGCAAGACGGTCGGCGTCCAGACGGCTTCCATCGCCGCGCGCTTCATCGATGAATACCTGAAGGGCGTGGTGCAGGTTCGCGAGTACAAGACCACTGAACAGCATGATCTCGATCTCATTTCGGGCCGTGTCGATTTCGTCATGGCATCGATGGGTTACCTCATGACCGCCGTGCAGAAGCCGACCAATAGCGACATGACGATCGTCGGCCCTCGCTTCCAGGGTGGGTTCCTCGGCGCCGGCAGTTCGGTCGGCCTTCGCAAGGCGGATACTGCGCTCAAGCAGAAATTCGACGAGGCGATCGCGGCCGCCAAGGCGGACGGGACGACGAAGAAGCTGTCCACGAAGTGGTTCGGYTTCGACATGACCCCGCAATAATCTTTAAATCATCCGGATATCGGAAGGCCGCGGCATCCGGTGCCGCGGCCTTTTCTATAACCGAGCCTTCGTGCTACGGGGGGTCGCGAGCACGAGGCTGGTTTCCGTCGCCGTAATCCCCGGCACCAGACGGACCCGCCGCAGCACGGTGTCGAACTCGGCCAATGTCGTGGTGCCGAGTTCAACGATCAGATCCCAGCGACCGTTGGTCGTGTGGATTTCCGAAATCTCCGGAAATCCTCCGAGGGCTTTGATGACCTGGTCCGCCGCCCTGCCCTCGATCTCCACCATCATGATCCCGCGCACCGGCAGTTCGACAGCGTCAGCCCGCAAAATGACCGTATAGCCGAGAATGCTGCCGGCCTTTTCGAGCTTCTCCATGCGCGAACGAACGGTGGCGCGCGAGGCCCCGAGATCCGTCGCAAGGTCGGAAATGCTCCGCCTTGCGTTGTGACGCAATAGCGTCACAAGTTTGCTGTCAAAATCGTCCATGCTCAAAGCGCCTATCGAAGATACCATTTTGATAAGCCAATTCGAATAATTTGGCAAATTGAGTTGTTCAATCTGCCGCGCCTTCGTGGTCCAATCATCATAACGGAGATCAAGACATGCATTGCAAACTCATTGGCATCCCCCTGCAGGACGGCGCGGTCCAACTCGGCTGCGAAATGGGCCCAAGCGCGCTCAGGACCGCCGGTCTCGAAACGGCGCTGAGGGAGCTTGGCCATGAGGTGACCGACCTCGGCAATGTCGGCATTTCGAAACTGTCCGATGTCACGCATCCGAACACCGCGATCCGACGCCTGCCGCAGATTGTCGCCTGGATCGAACTGCTGACGGAACTCGCCTATCGCGAAAGCGACGAAGGCATGCCAATTTTCCTGGGCGGCGATCACGCCATCTCCGCCGGGACAGTGGCGGGCCTTGCCCGCCGGGCCGCCGAAGCCGATCGGCCGCTCTTCGTTCTGTGGCTCGATGCGCACACTGATTTCCACACACTCGACACCACGACAAGCGGCAACCTGCACGGCGTGCCCGTCGCTTACTTCACTGGTCAGCCGGGTTTCGAAGGTTATTTGCCGAAACTCTCGCATCCCGTCGATCTGGCCCGCGTCTGCATGATCGGCATCCGCAGCGTCGATCCGGCCGAGCGGGCGGCGCTGCGCCAGAGCGCGGTGACGGTTCACGACATGCGCGTGATCGACGAGCATGGGGTCGCGGCGCTGCTGCGTGCTTTCCTTGAAAAGGTCGCGGCGGCCAACGGCTTGCTGCATGTCAGCCTCGATGTCGACTTTCTCGAACCCACGTTTGCTCCGGCCGTCGGCACGACGGTTCCAGGCGGCGCAACCTTCCGCGAGGCGCATCTGGTTATGGAGATGCTGCACGACAGCGACCTGGTCACCAGCCTGGACCTAGTCGAACTCAACCCGTTCCTCGACGAGCGCGGTCGCACCGCAACGCTCCTCGTCGATCTCACTGCCAGCCTGATGGGCCGCAAGGTCATGGACCGCCCGACAAGGAGTTTTTGATGCCCGTACCCGCCAACCTGAACATCGTGCCGTTCATCAGCGTCGAGAACATGATGGACCTCGTCGTCGCAACCGGCGTCGAAAGATTTCTGGTCGAGTTGGCGGGTTACATCGAAGACGATTTTCGCCGCTGGGAAAGTTTTGACAAGATCCCGCGCGTCGCCTCCCATTCGAGGGACGGCGTGATCGAGCTGATGCCGACCAGCGACGGAACGCTCTACGGCTTCAAATATGTCAATGGCCACCCGAAAAACACGAGCTCCGGCCGCCAGACGGTCACGGCCTTCGGGGTTCTTTCCGATGTCGACAGCGGTTATCCCCTGCTTTTATCGGAAATGACTATCCTGACGGCGCTGCGCACCGCCGCCACCTCGGCGATCGCAGCAAAGTACCTGGCGCGCAAGGGGGCGCGCACCATGGCCTTGATCGGCAACGGCGCCCAGAGCGAGTTCCAGGCGCTCGCCTTCAAATCCTTGCTCGGTATCGACAGGCTGCGGCTTTACGACATCGATCCCGGTGCGACCGCCCGATGCCGCCGCAATCTCGAGAGATTTGGCTTTGACATCGAAGCCTGTACCTCCGCCGAGCAGGCCGTCGAGACAGCCGACATCATCACCACCGCGACCGCCGACAAGCACAATGCCACGATCCTGACCGACAACATGATCGGCCCCGGCGTGCATATCAACGGTGTCGGCGGCGACTGCCCCGGGAAAACGGAGATGCATCGCGACGTCCTGCTTCGCTCGGACATATTTGTGGAGTTTCCGCCGCAGACGCGGGTTGAGGGCGAAATCCAGCAGCTTTCATTCGACCATCCGGTGACGGAACTCTGGCAGGTCATCACCGGCGAAAAGCCGGGGCGCTCATCGGAAAAGCAGATCACGCTGTTCGATAGCGTCGGTTTCGCGATCGAGGATTTTTCCGCGCTCCGCTATGTCCGCGACCGGGTGAGCGGCTCGACCTCCATAAACCAGCTCGATCTGCTGGCCGATCCGGACGAGCCGCGCGATCTGTTCGGGATGCTGCTCAGACGCCAGGCGCTTCTCGCCTCCGCCTGCTGACCTCCCGGGCGTTGGCGAGTTCTGCGGCTTAGAGCTCTTGCGCCCATTGATCACTCGGCGATTGCGCTATAGATTTGCGCCGCGGCAAGCGGCCGCGCAAGCGATCAGGAGTTCTCATGCCGACTGGCACTGTCAAATTTTTCAACGACGACAAGGGGTTTGGCTTCATCACTCCGGAGAACGGAGGGGCGGATGTATTTGTGCACGTTTCTGCTCTGGAACGGGGCGGTTCTCTGAAAGAGGGACAAAAGGTAAGCTACGAGATAGGCCAGGACCGCAAGACCGGAAAATCAAAAGCCGAAAACGTTAGCGCGCTTTGATCAAGCTCGCGCGCTCATCCTAAAATCCGTCTAGCGCTGTTTCCAAGACCGTGCTCACCACTTGCCGGATCGGGCGACTGTGACCTCGATGTCGCTTTGCATAGTCTTCAGGGCACTCAAATCGGAACGCGACCGTTTTTCCGGTCGCCTCCAGATGAGCGCCTCGGCTGCCAGGCCTCCACAATGATGTAATCGGATCGGAACAACTCTTCTCTCAATTGAGTTAAGGGGCGTGGTGCCTTGTCAAGAAACATGAGGTGCAGCGATGCCATATAAATTCATGTTTGCCGGCCTGATATTAGCGATCGGCTGTACGACGGCGGCCGCCGCCATGGCCAAGAGCGATAAGGAATTTCTGAGCGACGCGATCAAAACCGACAATTCCGAAATCAGACTCGGTGAACTCGCTACGAAAAAGGGCGGCAGCGACGGTGTACGCTCATTCGCCCAGACATTAATCGACGACCATCGCAGAGCCAAGGACGATGCTACGGCTCTCGCCACGGATCTTGATGTAAAGATAACCGGCATTGTAACGACCGAGGCGCAAAACGAGATTGAGAAGCTTCAGAGCCTAAGTGGCCCCGAATTCGATAAGGAGTTCGTGAATTATATCGTCTCGACCCGCGAGAAGGATATTTCCGAGTTCAGGGAAAAGGCCGGTGAGGGTGGCAGGCCGGTGCCGGAACTTGCAAAGAAAATGTTGCCGACGTTGCAACAGCACCTCCAACTTGCCCGTTCGCTGAGCGGGCATTGATCGCATGGCTGCTCGGGATCACTTCGGCTTGCTGGAGGAACGTCCGACGCGGCTTTCTTATCGCCGGAACTCATCGCCAACTCCAGTCAGCCATGCTCACCGCTGCCTTTGCGGGACCTCGTCCGGCCGGATTACAGGTGTATTGCCGACCGGCGGGGCCGGCTCGACGAAATCGCTATCGCCCGTCGAAGGTGGCTTTAAAACGCCATTGCAGTCGGACAATTTTTCTGTGCCGGATTTATTTGCCGGTCGTGAATTGTCTTCTGTCGTCGTCATATTCTGGTTCTGCTGCCGATCCGGCGCCTGGCAGCGATCCGGCTGTTTGGCGGGTGCCTGGGCAAAAGCCGATGCCGGCAGAAGCCCGATGGCACACATTACGCATATCCGCTTGGCCCGATCGAAAACCATTGTCTCAACGGAGAGCATCTGTCCCTCCTTTGTGTCACTTCCGATAAAACATATCGGAGTCGGGGATGTTCCAGACTAAGCGTTCGGGCATCATTCTTCACGTCGCTATCGAACGCTGATCCTGATGCCATTCACGTTGGAGATCACAATTCCGTAGGAAGCCGGTTGATCTGCAGTTTTGGCCGCTATCTTCCCGGAAGAAGCCGAAAGGAGGCAGTTCCATGGATCTATCTTCTGAAAACGTAATCGCCGTTCTCGGACCCGTCGACGAAACCCTGGTTGCCGATATCCTGGCGACAGGAGCTTCGGTTCGCGATCTGGCCGAAGCCTGGGCTTGGGTGAATGCTGACGAAGCGCTGATGAACGAAGGACGAAAACTGCCAACGGGAAAGGTAGCGGAGTTGGTCGATCTGCTGGAGATCGATGACGAAGAGCCTTGATCGTCAGACGCCCGTCAATTTTGGCTGATCGTCCAGGAGATCTGTCATGCCGGCTCTCACACAAATGCAGACACTGGTAACGAGAGGAAGCTGCGGGATTGGCGCTGGCATCGTCAAGACGTTGGCAGAACGAGGCGCCGGCCTATCACAGCTTTGCCGAGAGGGGACAAATGACTTGCCTTTAAGATCACGATCGGGCCACGGCAACAAAAAGGAATTGTCCCTGCCTGCTGATGCGAAACAGTATGGGTTTGTTCTGCTGACGGGACTTCGCCCACTGCTCTTCGATATCGGATGGTTGGGTTACGCTCAGGTTGTTGGCCGACACGATCACGTCGCCGGCCTCAAGACCGTTGTCAGCGGCGAGACTATCAGGTGCCACGTCTTGCACAAACACTCCGGTGGTGCCCGGCGGGACACCAAGCTGCTGAAGCGCTTCCTCCGGGATAGGACCGAGCGATAGTCCAAGCTGGTCGCCCGCTTCCGGCGTTGGCGCAATTGCACTCGTCGGTGTCTCGTCATCGGTGCGCTCGCCAATGGTTATCGTGACCTCCTGCGCAGAGCCGCCACGGTTGCTTGCGAGTGTTGCTGTCGTCCCGGGCTTTTGGTTCGTCACCGCAAGCGTCAGGTCACGGGGGCTCTGGATATCCCTGTCGTTAAAACGCGTGATCACATCACCCGACTGTACGTCTGCCTTTCCAGCGGGGCTACCGGGATCGACGGAAGCCACCAACGCCCCCTTGCTGTCCGGTATTCCGAGCGCCCGGGCAATCGATGGGGTGACCTCCTGGAGATGCACCCCGATAAAGCCGCGCTCGATCCGGCCGGTCCGGATCAACTGTTCGACGACGGGCCGGGCGGTGCGGGATGGTACTGCAAAACCAATGCCGATGCTGCCGCCCGATGGCGAGACAATGGCGGTATTGACGCCGATCACTTCGCCCCGCGCATTGAACAGGGGGCCGCCGGAATTGCCCTGGTTGACTGAGGCGTCAGTCTGAAGAAAGTCGTCATAAGGGCCGGCTTGAATGTCGCGCGAACGAGCAGAAAGCACTCCGACAGTGACGGTTCCCCCGAGCCCGAAGGGGCTGCCGATCGCGATGGTCCACGCACCCGGCTGCAAGGCGTCCGAGTCACCCCAGACGGTCGCCGCCATATCGGGCCGCGGATCTATTTTCAGCACCGCAATATCGGTTGCCGAATCATGACCGACGAGCCGAGCGGGCGCAGTGCGCTTATCGGTGAAGACGACATGAATTTCATTGGCATCCGCAACAACATGGTTGTTCGTGACGATATAGCCATCCTTGCTGATCACAAAACCGGAGCCAAGGGCCTCTCGCACCTGTGGCTGGACCGGTGCGGAGCCGCGGCCATCGAGAGGACTAAGGAAATCGTTCGTTGGCTGATCTTCGATAATCTGCCTGGTCGTGATTGCGACTACGGCCGGTATCTTCTGGCGTACGATAGCGGTGAAGTCGTTGGGGATTTCCTGCGCTGCGACCGGAGCAATACCGGCGGCCGAGAGCATCAGAATGCCAGCAATCATGCTGACATATATTCGCTTTTTCGAACCTGCAAACATGGTTTATCACTCCAGTTTCAGTAATTTCGATGGCGCAACCGGTTAAAGTTTCCCCGACTGCTTCCGCTATTATTCAACCATCGAATTCGCAGCTGCCGCGCTCCAAACGCTGGCCCATGCTTCAAACCTGTCCGGTATTGATCCGAAAGGCCTTATCAAACCGGCGGTACGGACACGGAGTGTTCGGAACCGATCGCGGATTTGAGCCGTCGACTTCACGGAGTCTGCCGGCAAATATTATCGGTTAACGGGCGACGAGGCAGCGCCCTTTCGGTCGTATCCGTAACCAGATCCCTCCGGAAAAGTTCCCTGACGAGACTACGCCTTGYAACGAAACGATCTGCTAACCCAAATGGCCAAACGCGAAATAAATCCGGACGCGGTAGTCGCCTAACCGGCCGCTCCGCACGTCGTTCAAACGCTCTCTAAATGGAGGCTGAAATGAACCAGGGGACAAACGCCAAGCTCTGCGACGTAGCCAACCTGATCCTTGGAGCGATATTGTTCTTCTCTCCCTGGCTTTTCGCTTTCGCGGCAGGCCCGCAGTCGCAGAACTCGGCAGCCTGAACGCATCGCCGCCAGCTGCATAAACTCGTCTGCTATTGCCACTTCGGGGCAACAGTCAGCGCGAGGACGGTTGCCCTTTATATCCGTGCGCAGGCCGTCGCAGGCGATCGATCCGGCACTGGCGGATGAACCCATGAGAATGCCGGCGGCTTTCATCCTGATGCGCCGATCGCCCCATAAACTGCCGCCGAGGGCATTCCCTCGCCACATTTGCCAATAACAATCGCGGCTGTCTTTTCATCCGGTGAACATGAAAGGAAGTCGTCATGGAAATTCCAGATAGCCCATTCTCGTGTCCTGTGACTACGCGTCTGCAATCAGGCCTTGAGCACACGTTTCAGAATGCATACGACGCTTTGGATTTTCTTGAGAACGAATGGCCATCGCGTCGCGGGGAACTTTGGCACAGAGCAGTTCGCAAATGCCGTGCCGCGGTGGAAAGTTCCGCACCCTCCGATATCGCCCAGGAAGCTTTCGTATCCGCTTGCCTTGAGGCGGGCATGCCTTTTGTCTGGACAGATGACATAGAATTTTCCCAGGCCCCCGCGGGGAGGAGGGCGGCCCCATCACATTGACCGGACTGTTCCTTTGAGGTGGCCCACCTCCCCTGCCCTCGTCCCCTCACTTTCGACCACTGCGTTTTCTGCAAAAGGATGATCGCCATCCCGATTGTGCAGCAAGCGTGGTCGAAGGTGGGGCATGCCCGATCTTCATGTCTTCAGGATTGCGGTTTTGGGCGGCTCGTCATTCTCATCCGGATTGGGATTCGGCTCTTCGTCGGGCAGACGGTCTGGTTCAGGCTCCTTGATGGGAGGTATCGGCGTGACTGGTGGTGGCACCGGAGGTACAGGATGAGGAATGGGTTCGACAGGATCTTGAGCCATTGCAAATCTCCTTTCTGGCCCAAACCGAAATTCTGTAATTGGGTTCCAGTGCGGAGGAGCTCATTGCTGTCTGCGCAGGTGGCCAAAGCGAAAACCGCCTGATACGGCGGCACGAACCATCATCATTTCTCCGATCGTCTCATGCGTCATGAGGCCTATGAGATGATCCGCACCGTCTACAACGGCGATGGCCGGCACATTTCCCTGCTGCATCAATCGCAAGCTCTCTTCCAGGCTTTTGCGATAATGGATTTTTGGAATATCGACGCGCATCGCGCTTGCGACAGGCGTGTCCGGACCCTTGTCCTTCAAGCTGCGGATCATGTCGTCACGCGTCAGAAGACCTTCAAAACGGCCGTCTGAATCGACCACCGGAAATTCGCGTTGTGTTGTCGCAAGCAGCATTTCAATTGCCTCGTCGATACTCGCCGAACGATCAAGCCTTGCGAATTTGGTGACCATGACATCGCTGATCAGAATGCTGCCGGAGACCTCGCGGATCTGCGCGTTCTGCCCTTCTGCCGCCGCTGCGAGATAAACGAAGATGCCGATGAAAATCAGCAGCGGGTTATAGAAGAGGCCCGCGAAAACAAAAACGAAGGCGAGCCCTTGGCCGGTCGCCGCGGCAATCTGTGTGGCACGCGACCAGGTGAGACGCGAGGCGAGAGCGGCGCGCAGCACCCGGCCTCCATCCATCGGAAAGGCGGGGATCATGTTGAAGAAGACAAGAAAGATGTTGACGCCGGCGAGCCTCGTCAAGAAGCCGATACCCGGATCATCGACTTTGACGATCTGCTCCACTCCCACCGATGTGCCGAGCACAAGAACGATCAGCCCTGCGATCGCCACATTGACCAGCGGACCGGCGATGGCAATCAGCAGTTCCTGATATGGCTCTTCGGGCATGCGCTCAAGACGAGCGACACCACCAATCGGCAACAAGGTAATATCCGGCGTTTTGATCCCGAAGTAGCGCGCAACGGCGATATGACCGAACTCGTGCAACACGACGCAGGCAAAGACGGATAGGATGAAGGCAATGCCCTCCCACGCAGCCGGCGCGCCGCCCATCCGATAATGCGCGAGCCATACCCAGACAAGCAGGAGCGCAAAGGTGATGTGCATGCGCACTGCCGTGCCGCCGACCGTCCCGATCTTGAAGGACCAACCCATCAGGCACTCCCTTCCGTTCTCTTTTTGCCGGCGATGACGTTCCCCGTACACCAACAACGAAGTTGCATGGCTTCCGGTTGCCTGGCGAGGATTTCGGCCGCATCGGGCAACGACCATTCTGGACGACGGGCCGTCCTTCCTGTTGCCGAAGCGCGGATGGAAGCGTGAATGCCGCCCAGGCGGCAAGCGCCCCCAGCGGCCCTCCGTGCAGCAAGCCCAGAGCAAAACCAACTTGGCTGGAAGCCGGACTTGGCAGAAACTGACAGAGCGCGACGAGGTCTGCATACCCCGACGCGTCAATCCATTTCCGGCGGATGACCAGCTCGTTGCGGAAATAGGCTGCTACTCCGCAGGAATTCACAGTCCACGCACTCTCGAAATCCGATATCGGGAACCGAGAATAGAGGCAAAGAGTTAGACCTGGAACCGGGCAGGAACTGGCGAGTTGATCGAAACGTCCACCATAGGAGAGACCCCATGGCTAACCGAGCCGATCATGATCCGCGTCACCATACGCAGAAGATGCAACAGCATCTTCTGGAGACAATGGACCATCTCCGGGAAGATATCGAAAAAGTCGATGAACCTCAGTTGAAGGCGATGTTCGAGACATCCGCGGAAGTGCTGGGCGGTCTGAAGAAGGCATTCTCCGACTATGAGCAAAAAAACGAGGCCGCGTGGCAATGACTGCGGATGACCATCTTCGAACCTGAAGTTGCGGCAACTGCGCTTCCCGTCAGGAACCTAAGCCGGCTTCCCAAGTTTCGGGTGCTTGCGCAGCAATCTTCGGAGGCATCCCTTGGCTCAAGCTCAGCGCGCCGTTCCTGATGACGAAGCGAACCGCCCCACCGATCCCGAAGACGAGAACCGGGAAAGGGAAGCGCAGGCATCCGATCAGAAGGAAGACGAAAAGAAGCCCTCACTCATCCGCCGGCATCCCTGGAGGATCATTTTAGCGGCCATTGTGCTGATCGCGCTGGTGTTGGCGGCCTATTTCGTCTGGCTGATCTATTTCCATCCCTACGAGACGACCGACGACGCCTTTGTGGACGCCCGCAGCTTCTCGCTGGCAGCCAAGGTTTCCGGTTATATCGATGAGGTTGCCGTCCGTGACAACCAGCACGTCGCTGCTGGCGCGGTGATCGCCAGGATCAACCCGCGCGACTATCAGATTGCCGTCGATCAGGCCGAGGCCCAGATCGAATACGCAAACGCTGCGATCGCCAATGCCGCCGCCCAGATCGAGGTCGCAACCGCCGCCGTCGACGAAGCGCGTGCGCAAGAAGCCTCCACCGTGGCTGCACTGCAATTTGCCCAGGACGAGGCGACCCGCGAGCGCCGGCTCGTCCAGGGCGGAGCCGGCAGCCAACAGGCCTCGCAGCAGGCTGAGGCGAACCTGCGGCAGGCTCAGGCCGCCTATAGTCAGGCGCAAGCACGCGTCACGTCGGCAATGAAGAACAAAGTGGCTGCCGAGGCCCAGCGCAATAGCGCCGCCGCCAGCCTCAAGCAGGCAGAAACCCAGCGGGAAAGCGCCGAGCAGAATCTTAATTATACCACGCTGACCGCAGCTCAGCCCGGGCGCGTCGTGAAACTGAGCGGCTCGAAGGGCCAGTTCGTCGAAGCCGGCCAGGCGATCGCCATGTTCGTTCCAGACGAAATCTGGGTGACCGCGAATTTCAAGGAAACGCAACTCGCCGACATGCGGCCCGGCCAGCCGGTCGATCTGACGATCGACGCTTATCCGGACCACGTCCTGCACGGCAAGGTGGACTCGGTCCAGCCGGGTTCGGGCACGGCCTTCTCTCTGTTGCCCGCAGAAAACGCGACCGGCAACTACGTGAAGGTAATTCAGCGCGTGCCGGTGAAAATCGTCGTCGACCAATGGCCGACGGATGTGGGGATCGGTCCCGGCATGTCGGTCGTACCGACCGTGACCGTGAGACCAAGGAACTGACATGGCCAATGCAGCGACGACAGGCGGTGCCGGCGAAGAACGTGCGGACCGCAGCACCAATCCATGGCTGGTGGCGGTGGTCGTTGCTCTCGCCGTCTTCATGGAAGTACTGGACACGACGATCGCCAATGTCGCGCTACGCTATATTTCCGGCGGCCTGGCGATCAGTTCCGACGAAGCTTCCTGGGTCGTCACGACTTATCTCATTTCCAATGCAATCGCTCTGATCGCTTCGAGTTTCGTCGCCCAGCGTTACGGCCGCAAGCGCTTCTATCTCATCTGCCTTGCGCTTTTTACGGTCGCGTCGATTCTCTGCGGGCTCGCCTGGAACCTGCCCTCGCTCCTGATCTTCCGGATGATCCAGGGTTTTGCCGGCGGCGGCATGGTACCGGTGTCGCAATCGATCCTGAGCGATTCCTTTCCGCCGGAAAAACGCGGTCAGGGTTTTGCGGTGTTCGGCATCGCAGTGGTCGTTGCTCCGGTGATCGGCCCGACGCTCGGCGGCTACATCTCCGACAACTTCTCCTGGCACTGGTGTTTCCTGATCAATGGCCCCGTCGGCGCCTTCGCCCTTGTGCTCGTCTATCTCCTGGTGCAGGAGCCGGAAGCGCTTCGCAGGAAACGCGAGGAAATGCGGCGCCAGGGTATTCGTTTCGACGTGATCGGATTTCTACTGGTCGCGACTTTCCTCGGGGCGCTGGAGCTGGTGCTTGATCGCGGTCAGGTGGAGGACTGGTTCGACTCGACCTTCATCATCGTCACCTCCGTGATCTGCGTCTCTGCCTTGCTGGCCTCGATCCCATGGCTTCTGACGGCGAAAAATCCTGCCGCCGATATCAGGTTGCTCGCCACCCGGCAGTTCAGCTCCTGCTTTATCGTCATGCTGGCGACCGGCGCAATTCTGATTGCCACGACACAATTCGTGCCGCAGGTGCTGCAGCAAAACTACGGATACACCGCCACTTGGGCCGGCCTGGCGCTGTCTCCCGGCGGTTTCGTGACCATGGTCATGATGTTCGTCGCCGGCCAGTTGAGTTCGAAAGTCCAGCCAAAATACCTGATCGCCATCGGCGCCGGCATTATTGCCTTCGCGATGTATGATGTGACGCGTTTGAACCCCGACCTGAACTTCGGTTTCTTCGTCTGGTCCCGGCTCTATCTCGGACTCGGCCTGCCGCTCATCTTCATTCCGATCACCTCGGCGTCCTATGCCGGGCTCAGGCCGGACCAGACGGACCAGGCTTCCGCGCTCATCAATGCGGCGCGCAACACCGGTGGTTCGATCGGCGTATCGATCGCCTCCAACGTGCTTGCCCATCGCGAACAGTGGCACCAGAGCCGGCTGGTGGAGCACATCGTGCCCTCCGACCCGGCCTTTATCGAGACGATGCGAAACCTGCAGCATTTCCTCATGGAGCGCGGCTCGTCCATGGCGGATGCGCAGAATCAGGCAATCGGCCTTATCGGCGAACAGGTACGGACGCAGGCGAGTTATCTCGCCTATATCGATGTCTTCCATGTGCTTGCGGTCATCTCTGCCTGCGCGATCCCGCTGGCGCTCATCCTGCGCAATATAGATTTGAAGACCGGTGGCGGCGGTGGGGCGCACTGACGCGTTCCGCGAACAATGCGGGGTTCATTGCTGTCGCCCAGGCTCATCGCGAAGTAGAGCATCGCTCTATTCACCGAATGGATAGGTTTCCGGCATGCCACGATGATGCTCGGGGCCGAGCGGCGTCACCGCTTGGGTCTCGTCGAACCAGACATAGGCATCGAATTGCTCGGAAAGGACCGCCTGACTGTAGTGGCTCCACAGCTCCGTGTCGGGCCGGTAGATGACGCCGATGAAGCGCTCGAGCCGCGGCTCCGAGAGGCGGCGTCTCAAAGGCTCGTGTTTGCCAGGCGAAAGGTCGAGGAGGAAGCTGTGCTTATCCGCCTCATGGCACAGGCGCTCGTAGCTATCGTGGCGAGAGGGATTGACACGCATGACGTGCATGTCGCCATCCCAGTCGTTCGCGGCGGCCACCGTGCCGGTATGGGTGCCAAAACCGATCAAGGCCGCCTCGCCTGCGAAAGCCTCTCTGCAGAGTTGGCCGATGTTGAACTCATCACGCGTTGCGCCCATATCGGTAAAGCGCGCGTCGCCGATGTGGCTGTTATGCGCCCAGACGACCGCCTTGGCATCCGGTCCTTTTGCGTCGAGCAGGTGCTGCAACGTTTCGAACATGTGGGTGTCGCGCAGATTCCAGCTTTCGGCTCCGCCATAATACATGATGCGGTAATAGCGCTCCGCGGATGCGATCAGCCGCGCGTTCTGGGTGGCATCGAGAAAGGCGTCGCCATCGTTCTTCGCATAGTCGAGCCGCTTGCGCAGCAGCGCCTGGCACTGCTCGATCACCGCCTGCTCGCATTCCACATAGCCGCGGCTGAGCGCCGCCCGGCCGTAGGTGGCCGGGTTCTTCTGCCAGGGCGTCAGGCAGCCGTAGCGCTCGCGCGCCACTGCCGCCGCCTGCGGATCGACTCGATCCAGATAGTCCAGCACGGCCCCGATCGAGCCGGACATGTTGTAGATGTCGAGCCCGTAGAAGCCGGCACGATCCTCCATGGCATCGAGACCCGCATTGTGCTCCCGCATCCATTCGGTCAGTGCCAGAACTTCCGTGTTGCGCCACATCCAGGTCGGGAAGCGTTGGAACGGAGGCTCCTCACGTTCGGACGCGGTCCGGTGTCGGACGTATCGGTCAACTCTCGCCGCATCCGGCCAATCCGCCTCGACTGCGACAATCGTGTATCCCCGATGGACGATCAGGTGGCGCGTGATTGCGGCACGGGCCCGATAAAATTCCGCTGTCCCGTGGCTCGCTTCGCCCAGCAAAACCACACGTCGGTCGCCGAAGCGGTCGAACAGGCGGCCGAAGGCGGGGTCGTCGAAATCCGGCAGGTCCTCGGCCGCTTGGGCAATCATCTCCGGCAGGCTCTGCTTGCGCGAGGCGCCGGGCTTGTGATTGCTTGCGGCGCGCCGACCATCCTCGGACCATCCCTGCTCCCCGATCAGCGGCACGAATATGACCGCCCCGAGGTTCGATTCTTCATATTCGGCCTCGGTGCGTCGGATGACCTTGCAGAGGGTCTGGCCAGACTCCTTTCCCACGGGGATCACCAGCCGCCCGCCCACCGCGAGCTGCTCCTTCAGTGCCGGCGGCACCGCCGGACCGCCTGCGGCCACCAGGATAGCGTCAAAGGGTGCATGCTCCGGCAGTCCGCGTGTACCGTCGCCGGCGATCACGTCGATATTGTCGTAGCCGAGATCCGTCAGCCGCTGTCTTGCGGATGCGACCAGAGCTTCATGCCGTTCGATTGCATAGACGCGCTCGGCGATTTGACCGATCACCGCCGCCGCATATCCGGAACCGGCGCCGACCTCGAGCACACGGTCACCCGGACGCACCGCCGCCGCCTCGATCATCGCAGCAACGATATAGGGCTGGGAGATGGTTTGCCCCGCCTCAATCGACAGCGGGGTGTCCTCATAGGCGAATTCTGCCATGCCGTCGGCAACGAAATGTTCCCTCGGCACGGTGCGCATCGCGTTCAGGACATGCTTATCCCGTATCCCGCGCCGCTTTATCTGGACCTCGACCATCTGATCGCGCACGCGCTGGTAGTCGGCCATCCTGGCCTCCTTCCCTTCCGCTCACCTTTCGGACGCCGAGCGTGTTCACCTCCTGCCGAAGAACCGGTTCAGGCGCTAGCCAACAAAGATCGGGAAGCGCTCAGCATCGATCGACATAGCGGTTTCCGTTGCTGTCGCGGTAGTAGCAGCGGCCGGGTTGCCCGGCGACATTCCCGATCAGGGCGCCGGACACGCCACCCACGGCCGCACCAACCGCGGCGCCGCGAACATTGCCCGTTGCTACGCCGCCGACGACGGCACCCGTGGCAGCGCCAATCCCGGCACCCTTCTCTGTTGACGTGCAAGCTGTCAGGCACAACCCGACACAGCCGATGACGATGAACTTCTTCATTTGGATCTCCGTTCCAGTTTGCCCCCGAGATTGGTTTGTCTCCTTGGCCGTCATGGCACGCGACAGGCCGCGCGTCGGCTTTGACTGGACCGTCACGCCGAATTTTCTAAACCGAGACGGCTGCCCGAAGTTCCAAAACAATTGAGCGTGGCTCGAACGGCCTGATATCGCCAATGCATATCTGCGCGGCCCCTTATGCTCATCCGGGTTGGAAACTGGTCGGCGCACGGGGGAGTTTGAATGTCTCAGCAATGCCGGAACAATTGGTTCTCACGGCAGTTCCGTCGGTTGTCTTGTCAGGAGGCCCCATGGCGGTCGATCGTTCCAACTCGCATATTCGTTCGGAGGTCGTGGATCTGATACCAGCGCTCAGATCCTTCGCGCGGCGATTTCACCGGACATCGACCGACGTCGATGATCTCGTGCAAGAGACCCTTCTCAGAGCGCTGGCGAATATCGACAAATTTCAACCGGGGACCAGCCTGAAATCCTGGCTGTTCACCATCATGCGGAACACGTTCTGCACGAAGTTTGGGCTCGCTAAGCGAGAGGTGATCGGCCTGGGAGAAGGTATTTCGCCACAGCCGTCGGTCCAGGCGCCTCAAGAATGGTCGGTTCGCGCTCGGGAACTCGAGAAAGCATTTTTGGAGTTGCCCGCTCACTATCGCCAGGCTCTGGATATCGTCCTGATCCAGGGGGAGAGCTACGAGGTTGCGGCACAACGTTGCGACTGCCCGCTCGGGACCATCAAGAGCCGGGTCAACCGTGCCCGCATCCATCTTGCCGCCCAGCTCGGAGAAAATATCTAGTCCAATATCGGCGCCCCCCGTCGCGGAAGGAGACGCCGAGAGATTGGCCGTAAGGACGATAGGAACAATCCCTACCGGCTGCCGTTAGGCGCCTATTCAACCGCCGGATCTCCCAACGAAAGGCAGCCCCGATGGACAAAGGGACCTCAAGCTCCGCCCTTCCGACTTGCGCAATCTCGCTCAACATCAACGGCACGAACCGCGTGCTTGATATTCACCCATGGGTCACGTTGCTCGATCTGCTGCGTGGTCCGATGGAGTTGACGGGCACCAAGAAAGGCTGCGACCACGGCCAGTGTGGCGCCTGTACGGTCCTCATTAACGGCGAGCGGATGAACGCATGCCTGAAGCTCGCCGTGTCAATCGACGGCGCCGAGATCACCACGATCGAAGGGTTGGGAACGCCGCTAGACATGCATCCGATGCAAAAGGCCTTCGTGGAGCACGACGCTTTTCAATGCGGTTACTGCACGGCCGGCCAGATCTGTTCCGCTGTCGGCCTTGTCGCCGAAGGCCGCGCTGATAGCCGCGCCGAGATCCGGGAGCTGATGAGCGGCAATCTCTGTCGCTGCGGCGCCTATACCAATATCGCCGATGCGATCGAGCATGTCTTCGAGCAGGAAGATGTAACACCTCTGCGGGAGGCTGCGGAATGAGACCGTTTTCCTACACCCGCGCCGAAACCGTTCAGGATGCCGTGATCGCGCTTGCGGCGGATCCGGGCGCGCAGCTTCTCGCCGGCGGCACCAATCTGGTCGACTTGATGAAATACGACGTCGCGCACCCGACTGCGGTCGTCGATATCAACTGGCTGCCCCTGAAGGAGATCGAGGATCTGCCCGGCGGCGGCTTGCGCATCGGAGCGCTCGCCAGCAATTCGGCTGTCGCTTATGACAGGCGTGTTCAGGAGCGGTATCCACTGCTCTCCAGCGCCATTTTGGCCGGCGCCTCGCCACAGCTACGCAATGCCGCCACCACTGGCGGAAACCTGCTGCAGCGCACCCGTTGCTACTATTTCTATGACCCCTCCACGCCCTGCAACAAGCGCGAACCCGGCTCCGGCTGTTCCGCGATTGGCGGAACCAACCGCATTCACGCCATCCTCGGCGCAAGCGACAAGTGCATCGCGACCCACCCCTCGGATATGTGTGTGGCGCTTGCGGCGCTGGGCGCGACGGTGGAAATCGAGGGACCGGAAGGACGGCGTGATCTTGCCATGACAGACTTCCACCGGCTTCCCGGCGATCAACCTGAGCGCGACAATACCTTGGCCCCGGGTGAGATGGTGACGGCCATCCGCCTCGAAGGCAATCATTTCGCCCGCCACCAAACCTATCTGAAACTGCGCGACCGTCTTTCCTACGCGTTTGCGCTCGTTTCGGTAGCGGCCGCCATCGATATCGCCGAGGGTAAAATCGTCGACCTGCGCGTGGCACTGGGCGGGGTCGCCCATAAACCTTGGCGCGACACGTTGGCGGAGGCGGAGTTCGCCGGACAGCCGGCGAACGAGGATACTTTCCGCGGCGTCGCCGGGCGGCTCCTTGCTGCAGCCAAGGGCCAGGGCGGCAATGATTTCAAAATTCCGCTCGCGGAAAAGGCGATCGTCCGAGCCCTGAGACAGGCCGCCTCCGGCACGCCGCAGGATCAGGTCGTCAAAGCCGTACAGTGAGGAGGCAGGACCAATGCTGAACGAAACCAAAGTCGTCGGGCTTCCGTTTTCGCGTATCGACGGACCGCTGAAAGTCAGCGGCGGCGCCAAATACGCCGCCGATCATGGTGGTCACGGCATGCTCCATGGCTACGCAGTCCCCGCGACCGTCGCGACCGGCCGGATTGTCGAAATTGAAACCGGCCTGGCGGAACGCTTCCCCGGCGTCATCAAGATCTATACCCACGAAAATCGACCAAGGACCGCGGAAGACGACGACAAATGGAAGGATGCGGTTGCCCTTCCGGGTCGTCCCTTCCGGCCGCTTGAAAACGACCGTATCCTCTATGACGGACAGCCGATCGGCCTGGTTGTCGCCGAAAGCTTCGAGGCCGCACGCGACGCGGCTTCACTGGTGCGCGTCCGCTACGTTGCCGAAGAACCGCATACGGATATCGGCCGGGAACAGACGCGCAGCTACGTTCCCCCTCAGCCACGCAGGGAGGAGTTCGTTCCGCCCGAACCGCGCGGCGACCCGCAGGGCGCCTTTGCCGACGCTCCTTTCAAGATCTCCAGCGAGTATAGGCTGGAAGGCGAATATCATAACCCGATGGAACTTTTCGCCTCGACCGTGCTGTGGGAGAAGGACGGTTTTCTCACCATCCACGATAAGACGCAGGGCTCGCAGAACTCGCGCGATTACGTCTGCAACGTCTTTGGGCTCGATCCGGAAAAGGTGACGGTGAAGAACAGTTTCGTCGGCGGCGCTTTTGGCTCCGGCCTGCGCCCGAAACATCAGCTTTTCCTCGCCGTCATGGCAACTCTGGATCTGAAGCAGTCCGTCAAGGTGGAAATGAGCCGGCGCGAGATGTTCTATCTCACCTGGCGCCCCGCGACGATCCAGGCCGTCTCGCTGGCCGCGGACCGGGAGGGTCGGCTTTTGTCGGTCATGCATCATGCACTGCAGGCAACGTCCCGCTACGAGGACTATCAGGAAAACGTCGTCAATTGGTCCGGCCTCGCATACAGATGCGACAATGTCAGGCTCTCCTACGGGCTGGCCGAACTCGATGTCTCGACGCCGGGCGACATGCGCGCGCCGGGAGCCGCGACCGGGGTTACCGCCCTTGAAATCGCGATGGATGAACTCGCCTACGAAGTCGGCATCGATCCCGTCGAACTGCGACTGCGCAATTTCGCCAAGCGAGATCAGAACCAGGACAAACAGCTCACCTCCAAGGCGCTGGACGCGTGTTATCGCGAGGGCGCCGTGCGCTTCGGCTGGAACGGCCGGTCCTTTGCGCCGCGCTCGATGCGCGACGGCAACGACCTCGTCGGTTGGGGCATGGCGACCGGCATCTGGGAGGCGACAATCATGCCGGCGGAGGCCAAGGTTCGGCTGTCGGCAGACGGCAAGGCCGCTGTTTCTGCAGCGGCATCGGACATCGGCACCGGCACTTACACAATTCTCGGCCAGGTTGCCGCCGAGGCACTCGGGATGCCGCTCGATGATGTCACCGTCCTGATAGGTGATTCCAGCCTGCCGAAAACCGGCGTCGAGGGAGGCTCCTGGACCGCGGCCTCCAGCGGCTCGGCTGTGCAGGCTGCCTCGGACGCCGTGCGCACCACGTTGTTGAAGCACGCCAAATCGATGCCGAATTCACCCTTCGGACAAGCTTCGCAGGATGAGGTCACCCTTGCGGAGGGCCGCCTCGTGCTCGATCGAAACCACCAGGTGGGCGTTTCGATCGGCGACATCATGGACGCTGCCGGCGTTTCCTTTATCGAGGAACACGGCAAGGTTGCTCCCGATCAGGAACAGGCCAAGAAATTTATCAGCTACACTCACTCCGCCGTGTTCGTCGAGGTGAAGGTGGATGAGGAACTTGGTGTGCCACGGGTGACCAGGATCGTCTCGGCCGTCGCCGGCGGCCGCGTCCTCAATCCCAAGACGGCCCGCAGCCAGATCCTTGGCGGCGTGGTAATGGGTATCGGCATGGCGCTGCACGAGGAAGGAATGGTCGACCATCGCACCGGTCGGATCATGAACCACAACATCGCCGAATATCACATGCCGGCCCATGCGGATGTCGAGGACATCGAAGTGATCTTCGTCCATGAGGAGGATGACAAGGTGAGCCCCCTCGGCGCCAAGGGCCTCGGCGAGATCGGCATCATCGGCGTTGCCGCAGCGGTCTCCAACGCGATCTTCCACGCGACCGGCAAACGCATCCGTCACTTCCCGATCACGATCGACAAGATCCTGGAAACCAGCGAGGAGGTCAGGCGCTCTTGAATCTCGGCGGCCAATAACCAAATCGATTCTGCTTCTTTTTCATCCGGCATGTGAAAGGAGGAGATCATGAACATCCCGGAAATGCCGTTCCGCGCCCCGGTGAACATCCGGCTGCCAAACGGCTTGGATCATACTTTTCACAACGTCTACGACGCGTTGGACTTTCTCGAGAACGAATGGCCGCTCAAGCATGGGGAACGGTACGACCGCGCCGTCCACAGATGCCGGGCGGCACTGAAGAGAATAGCGCCCGTCGAGATCGCGCGCGAAGCCTTCATTGCCGCATGCCTTGAAGCCGGCATGCCGATGGTGGTGGTTGCAGCTGGAACGTCGTCTTCGGCCAAAGCGCCCCCGATGCCTGTTTCCGCCTAACCAGCCATCCGTGGTGGGGCGGCTGGTTTCCGCCGCCTCCCCATCCCAACCATTGCGGTTGGCCGACATTTTCATTGGAAATGCCGTTCGGGCGGTGCTTCGGCACCTGTGTCACGGATGGCGCCATCCGAAGCGAAATCAACCTACTCCGTACGCTATCTGACCAAAGTCTTCGATGCGTCATTTTTTATTTCAAGCGTGCCTGAACGGGCATAGAATTCGTCTGTCGGCTGCAGGAGGATTGCAATGCAAGCCCGAGAATTCGACAGGAATGTGATGACCATGCATGACGTCGACGTCATGCGCGACGCGGTCAGCTTGGCCGTTTCTTCTCCCGAAACGGCGGATATCGATCCCGAAGCCATTGCCAGGATCGTGTTCTGGTTTTATCGCCGCGGACTGGCGGATCCTGAAAAGCTGAGCGACATCGCCGTTTTTCTGGCAAGCTCCAGTGCTTTCATTCCTTCCGATAGTGGTTCCCACCATCATCAGTTGACCGGCGGAGCCGACGTGCCGGATTTGCTTCAGTCAATCCTGCGGAGCAGACGGCGTAATCCTACCGCTTGAATAGGTCAAAGGCCGGGTCGTCCACAGGCGAATTGCGCGCGCATATGAGCAGCTGTTCAAATGATCACCCGGTGCTTGAGTAATGCATTTCGGCGGCCGGGAACGTGCACTCCTTCACCGCCTTGACGAACTCGTCTGGATCACAGGGCCGACCCATTTGCATTTAGTTCCCATCAAAGGATGGTTTGTGCCCTCGTCCGCTCTACGGAGTGCACGATATAGGGGACGCCCGACTTTGCGAGTATTTCGGTGATGCGTCGCATGGCTCGTCCCGCAGCCGGGTTTCGATTATGGCAAGCTCAGGTGTTCTCCTGAAGCAACTCGATCGCCGCAGCGCATGACGAATGGGCGCTGATGCTGTCAAATCCGGCCTCGCGAAGCAATTCCTCCATATACACGGCAATCAGAGCCTGCGGATCGTGATGATGTCTCCTTCGGACTTGATGAACCCGTTGCCTCCCGAGGGTCGGCTCCGGCTGGGGGCGAAATGACACGTCAAGCTTTTGACGCGGTTGGCCGCTTGGCAAATCGCCAATTGATAGGCTTGCTGCCTTACGCTTCCGGTATCCCCCGGTGTAGCGCTTCCGTCGTCACAAGCCCGGCAATCTTCTCGGATAGCGCAGGATCCGATACAGCCCGAGCGAGAGTGACACCACCGGTGAGAAGGGCGAGTAATACAATGGCCCGATCTTCTCGCGAAGTACCTTCACGATCACCTGGAGCACCTTCTGGGAGACCAGCAGCGATTTCCGCGATGAGGCGCTGCAATTCTTCGGTATAGGAATCTCGGGTTTCGTTGTCGGTACGCATGACGTCGGCCGACAAGCTCGGCAACGCGCAGCTTTCACCGAGATCGCATGTCCGCTTGTATCCCAGATAATAGGTGACGAAGTTTTTCAGCCAGCCCTGTTGGTGTTCGGCCTTAAGGGCCGATATTCCCAGCCGCAAATCTTCCAGGCCAGTAAGGACGGCAATGCGGAAGGCTTCGCTCTTGGATCGAAAGTGCCCGTAGAAGGCACCGTTTGTCACTCCTGCTGCCTTTGTCAGCGCGTCGATGCCCGCGCCACCATATCCTTCTTTACGAAACATCTGCCCAGCGGCGGCGATGACTTTCGCCTGGGTACGCTTCTTATGTTCAGCGGTGTAGCGCATATAAACCTCATAAAGAGCAAACGCTCTTTTTATCTTGATTAGAGAGTTGCCACTCTCTAATGATAGAGAGCGTTCGGTACATATCGCACCCGGACATGTCTAAAACAAGGAGAGACCATGCCCATCACACTGACCATACCGGAAGGCCTGCTGTCGCCTGCCGCGCAGGCGGAGGCCTTTGCAGGGCTGACGGAGGCCGTCCTTGAGGTCTCCGGCCTCAACGGAAATGCGTTCATGACTTCGAATGTTGTCGGCTCGATAAACGTCCTTCCTAAAGAGCACGTTCTTGTGGCCGGGAAACCAGCAGAAGCAGCGTTCATCGAACTGAAACTGCCAGAGATCGCACTGGCGACGGCGGAAGCTAAGCGGGCCTTTATCGAGAAAGCAACCGATGTGGTCGAACGAGCCGCAGGCGGGCGACTGCGACGCGAACATATTTGGTCGAACATCGTCTATGCACCTGACGGAGCCTGGGGGATTGCTGGCCGTAGCTATGACAACGATGACCTTATAAGCGCCATCACCGGGTCGGCTGCGTAACCACATTGGACATCAGAAAAGCCGGGCCGGAAGGCCCGGCAGCAGTAGGAGTTTGAACCATGCAACTGGCCAACTATCTCTTCTTCACCACGCAGTGTGATGATGCGCTCACCTTCTATACGGAATGCGGTCTTGGTGGGGTAACCATGTTGATGCGCCACGGAGATCACGGTGTTCCACTCGCCAGCGAGGGGATGAAGGGTAAGGTGATGCATGCCCGTTTCGAGGGACCAGGAATTCTATTCTTCGCCTCGGACAATCACGACGCCGAGCCGATGAGAGGTTCGGCTCATATTCTCATCATGGACGATCGGGGCCGGACTAACGACCTGTTTGCGAAGCTGACGGCTGGCGGTAAGGTGACGACACCACTCGCGATGCAGCCTTGGGGGAGCTACTATGGCAAGCTCACGGATAGGTACGGGGTCCAGTGGATGCTGGATTGCAAAGTTTAGGGTCTTCAAGGCGATAGCGCTGGACGATGCTGGTCATTGTATTCTTGCTGATACCGAGATCGTGGGCGATCCAGCGGTAGCTGCGGCCTCCTGCTACGAGCGCCAGAACTTTCGGCGCAAGCCGATCCGATTTGGGGCGCTGTCCGGTCTGGCGGCCGAGGCTCTTGCCGCGCGCCTTCGCGGCGGCGAGGCCGGATTTCAGCCGCTCGCTGATGAGGTTGCGTTCAAATTCCGCAATGCCGGAGAGAAAGGTCGTCAGCATCCGGCGATGCGGAGACGACAGGTCGAATGCCATGCCGTTCATGGCGATAACGCAAACCTTCCAGCTTTCCAGTTCTCGTAGGGCATTGAGAAGGTCGATGGTCGAGCATACCCAACGCGAAAGTTCGGTGTCAGGACTGCGCATCCGCGACTTGCCTTCGAAGCGCCTTTACGTATTCAATCCCGCAGCGACACCCAAGGATTTGCGCAAACTGGCCGGTGGCAAGATTCGCGAGGAATTGATCATCGCGAACTGACCCGACCTGTTCCGCTGCGCCGCGACCATGGCATCCGGCAAGATCAAGCCGAGCCAGTTGCTCCGCAAGCTTGCCTCCTATCCACGCCAGAACGATCTGGTGGTTGCGCTGCGCGAGGTTGGCCGTGTGGAGCGGACACTCTTTATCATAGCGTGGATCCCCGACACGGAGATGCAGCGGCGCGCCCAGATCGGCCTTAACAAGGGCGAGGCTCACCACGCTCTCAAGAATGTGCTGGGCATCGGTCGCCAGGGTGAAATCCGTGACCGAACTACTGAGGGGCAGCATTACCGGATAGCAGGCCTCAACCTGCTTACCGCAATCATCAGGGACGATGGATCAAGGCTAGTCCTTTGGCGCCTGCCGGGCAAGCTTGGTACGTGACGTACCAAGTGCCGGAAATGCAGCCATCAGGGAGGGCGGAATGCCATATCGGTCGCGTATCCTTTGTCCGCTACCGTACGGGAACGACATGTCCGGCGATCGGGTTATTCTGCGCAGGAGGGAGCTGTGAATGACTATCATCCCGAACCTGCCGGACCGGAATATGCAGGAAGACGGAAGTCCTCGGATCGATGACCTCGCCTCGGATGTCCACCGCATGGCGCGCCGATTTCTTCACTCGAAGAAGGGATCAGGAGTTCTTGCCGAACGAGTCATCTTGCGAGCGAAATGCGAGCTTCCTTCAGGGCAGGACCCCGACGTTCTTCGGCTTCACGTGTTCAGGATAATGTGTGAAATATTCATCGCCGACGTTGCAGCGTCGCGAGGCCGGAAACCTAATGTCTGACGCCGCTGTCGTATTGCCGAAGCAGTTCCTCGACGATCTCTTTGATATGCGTTGGCTTGGGACCGAGCACATAAGAGCCTTTACACTCCGGTCCCTGCTGCTCCGTCACGACAAAAAGAAAAGGAACCGAAACAGCTTCAAGCTGCTTCGATATCCGGAACATCAGATTGGCGTCTTCGGTGGCATCGATCAGCACGCCATGGGCGGCATGCACAAGCCGCATTTCGAAAGCAGGCGGCCGCACGGGTCCCTGCAACTCTATTCCTGCTCGCTCCCAAGCATCGCGCGTGTTGGAAGAAACAAGGTTCTTGTTGCCGATGACGATCATTGTGTACTGGATCACCTGTTATCCCGCTTTACGTGTCGCCCTGCGCAACCCCGTTCTACCGCCGCAAACTGTGGGGAAGACAGGAAGTTCGTTGCACAGGCCCACAATTTTCGCGGTTCCGCAATCGGCGTGGAGCTCGGCCTGACTGCGTTGAGATTTTAAATTTGGCCGCTTTGAATAATTTTGACCCGTCGGCGCGCCTTTGGGTCTGGAAAAGTCTCTGCCGGGTTTGAGATCGTGTGCCTCTGCAAAGTTTGAGTTGACGGCTTTCGATGGCGAGGCGACAGTTGCACCGGCAGCAAGGCAGGAGAAGAAGGATGGACGAAACGGACCGCTGGCGCCACATGGCAAGCGCACCGAAGGACGGTAGTCGGATCCTGGTTACGATCCGCCCCTCCGAACAGGGGCCGGCAGAAGTTGACCTCGCCTATTGGTCGAATGGCGATCAGTTCGGTGGAGAAGGCTGGCGCGCTTCTGATTCCTCGCCCGGGCACATCATCGAATATGCCGAGCCGGAATTGAAGTGTTGGATGCCGATGCCCTCGGCCAACCTCAACCGGTTTTCAATGCCCTCGCCTTGGGAAGGCACCGACGGACAGCAGTTCGACGGGTCGGGGATTTAGAGGTTTGCGGCAAAACACGTCCCGTTAACCGGGCGCCTGGTGTCTTGAGCGAAGGAAATCCATCAAGTCGCTGGCAGGCTTGGACAAAGGGCGGCGGATTGAAGCGATCTGCCGTACATCGAAGCCCAATTCATCTCCGGCCAGATCGACCTTGACCAGCTCGCCACGCTCGAGATCAGCCGCTACGCTTCGTTCCAGCGAACAGGCAATGCCGACACCGGCAACAACGAACTCGCGCAGGAACTGGTACTCGGTCGCCTGCGCCGCGACCTTCACGTGGCTGATACCAGCGTTCGCCAGGAGCTTCGAGACGCCGCGTCCAAACAGCGAAGAGGGCGGAGGGCCTACGAAGTCATAACGTGCCACGTCCTGCGGCTTGACGCGCTTACGGTGGGCAAGGGGGTGGTTTGGCGAGGCGATGAGAACCAGCTTCTCCCGGCCGATGGTTTCAGCCCGGACGCCTCGAAGGTCTTCATTGCCCAGAAAGCAGCCGACGTCGGCCACGCCATCGCGAACCTCGGAAAAAACATCCTCCTGTTTGCCGATCCTCAGAACGAGCTGGATATCCGGCCGCGCGATCGCAAAGTCCGTCAGATCTTTTCGCAAAACAAAATTGGCGAGGCTTCGCTGGCAAGATAGAATCACCTGCTGACCGGTCTCGCCTCGGATTTTCACGACATCTGCGCGCATGTCGTCGGCCTCGGCCAGGAATTCGCGCGCATGTTGCAGCACACTTTGGCCGATCTCGGTCAGCAGCGGCTTGCGGCCCCGGCGCCGCACGAAAATCTGCCCGCCGATTTCCTTCTCGATCGCCATGATATGGGCGCTGACCGATGGCTGTGCGATACCGAAACGGTCGGCGGCAGCCGCGAAGCTCCCCTCCTCGACCACTGCAACCAGGACTTCCATGCGTCGGAGCGTGATATTGAACATGGTGATAACCTATAGCCTATAGGCTATCAAACCTAAAGCCCCCAAACCCGTTGCTAGTTACCGTTCGAATGGATCAAATGCTGTTCGAGGATGAGGAATGACATGAACAATCTCACTGGGAGCCTGGCGCTTTAACGTCAGCCGGAGTGTTCCTGCCACCGCTGCCGAGGTCTCGGCCCAATCCGCAAAGATTAAAGCATTCCGCATGGGTTCCATGCGGACAGGAGGACGCATGAATATTGTCGGAATTGATATTGGCGGCACGTTTACCGATCTCGTCGGTTATGTCGACGGCAAGATCGTAACGTCGAAGACCTCGACCGTGCCTGCCGATCCGACCCAGGGCATCGCCCGCAGCCTCGAGCTTGCGAATTGCGATCCCGACCAGCTTAACGAGATTCTTCACGGCTCGACGATCGCCATCAACACGGTGCTGGAGCGCAAGGGCGCCCGTACCGCGCTGATCACTACGAGCGGTTTCCGCGATGTCTATGCGATCGGCCGCTCGAACCGCATCCAGGCTTTCAACCTGTTTTTCAAGCGTCCGCAGCCTCTGGTGCCGCGCAGCCTGACCTTCGAAATTCCGGAACGTATCCTTGCTTCCGGCGAGGTTCAGGACCCGCTGGACGAGAAGGCGGTCGCCGCCGTCATCGCCGAGATCGAGGCCGCCGGTGTTGAATCCGTTGCCATCTGCCTGCTGCATTCCTGGGCCAATCCGGACCACGAGCGTCGCGTCGGTGACATGCTGCGCAAGGCGCTGCCGAATATCTTCGTGACGCTCTCGCACGAAATCCTGCGCGAATATCGCGAATACGAGCGGTCCTCGACCACTGCGCTCAACGCCTTTGTCGGCCCCCGCGTCGAAGGTTACCTGAAGCGTCTCGAAACCTATCTCCGCTCCGGCGCCTTCGACGGCAAGATCCATATCATGCGATCGAACGGCGGCGTGATGTCGATCGGCCAGGCGCAGGAACAGCCCGTCTCGATGATGGAATCCGGTCCGGTTGCCGGCATGATCGGCGCCGGACGTCTGGCCAAGCTGCTCGGCCTCAAGCGCTGTATCGGTTTCGACATGGGCGGCACGACCGCAAAGTCGAGCCTGATCACCGATGGAGCGCCTGCTATCGAAACCGGTTACGTGATCGGCGAAGAGGCTGACGGCCAGCCGATGCAGTTGCCAGTTGTCAACATTGTCGAAGTCGGTGCCGGCGGCGGCTCGATCGCCTGGGTCGACAATGCGGGCGGTCTGCACGTGGGTCCCCAGAGCGTCGGCGCCGATCCTGGCCCTGCCTGTTATGGCAAGGGAGCCGACTTGCCGGTCGTCACCGACGCCGACCTGATCCTCGGCCGCATCAATCCGCAGCGGTTCCTGAACGGCGGCATGCCGCTCGACAGGACGGCTTCCGAACAGGCAATGCTGAGCAAGGTCGGCAACACGCTGAAGCTCAATCCGGTCGAGGCAGCGCTCGGCGTGGCCAAGATCGCCGATAGCTCCATGTCGCTGTCGGTGCGCGCCGTCTCGATCAACAAGGGTATCGACCCGCGCGATACGGCGATGATCGCCTTCGGCGGCGCCGGCCCGCTGCATGCGATCGCCATCGCCCGCGAGATCTACATTCCGCTGGTGATCATCCCGAAACTGCCCGGCACCTTCTCGGCGCTCGGCATGCTGATGGCCTCCTGGCGGCAGGATTTCGTGCAGACTTTCATCGGCCGCGTCGGCGAACTTTCCGAGGCCGGCGTCGAAAAGGTCTATGCCGAACTCGTCGCCAGCGGCCGTGAGCAGATGAAGCGCGACGGCATCGTCGAAAACGAGGCGGATCACCGCTTCTTCGCCGATCTGCGTTATGTCGGCCAGGAACATGCGATCTCGATCCCGATCGAGAACACCGGCATGCTGTCGGGCGATACCAGTGAGGTCCGCCGCCGTTTCGATACCGAGCACGACCGCCGCTACAGCCAGTCGGCGCCGACCGAAGCACTCGAAATCGTCAGCTTGCGCCTGGTCCTGACCGCCGCCCGCACCGACAATGTTGCGGAAGAATGGCTGTCCCGTCCATGGGAGCCGGAAGCGGAAGCTGAGGTCGGCAGCCGCGATGTGGTGTTCGACGATCCGGCAAAGCCGCTGAAGACGGCGATCTACTGGCGCCCGGCGCTACCGGCCGGCTTCAAGCTCACCGGTCCTGCCGTCATCGAAGAACCGAATTCCACCATCCTGATCCATCCCGGCGACGAAGTGGTCGTCCATGAGGCAGGCCATCTGCTGGTGACGCTCGCCAAGCAGAGCGAGGAATAAGAACATGACCCTCCAGAAAAACGATCCGATCACCGTTGAAGTCGTCCGCAATGCGATCGTCGCCTATGCCGACGAGATGGCCGAGGCGCTCTGCAAGTCCGCCTACAACATGATGATCTACGAAGTCCGCGACTATTGCTGCGGCCTGATCGACACGACCGGCCGGATGATCTCGCAGAACCGCGGCGGCCTGCCGATCTTCCTCGCCGACCTCGGCATCGCCGTCGAGGACGGGATCAAGAAATACGGGTTGAAGGGTTTCGAAGAGGGCGACGTCCTCGTCATGAACCATGGCCATATCTGCGGCCAGCACCTGAACAACGTCGTCGTCTACGCGCCCTGCTTCCATGACGGTGAATTGATCGGCTTTGCGGCCAACCGCGCCCATTGGGTGGATATCGGCGGCGGCCGCCAGGGTTTCGGCTCCAACGCGACGACCGACATCTACTCCGAAGGTCTGCAGATGCGGTCCTTGAAGATCTACAAGGCCGGCGAGCTCAACGACACGCTCTACCAGATCATCCAGGACAATATCCGTTATCCGGATGCCAGCCTCGGCGATCTGCGCGCCCAGGTCGCGTCCTGTCAGATCGGCGCCAAGCGTTATGCCGAACTGGTCGCCCGTTATGGCCGCGGCGTCGTGGAAAGCTGCGTCGAGACCATCTGGGACCAGACCGACAAGGCCGCGCGCCAGGTGATCGAGCGCATTCCGGACGGCACCTATTCGGCTGAAAGCTTCCTCGACAACGATGGCCGCGATCTCGCGACGCCACTCAGGATCGCCGTCAAGGTGATCGTGTCCGGCTCGACCATCACCGTCGATTTCCATGGCATGCATCCGCAGGTGAACGGCCCCTTGAACTCCGGCCGCTCGGGCGGCATCGCGGCCGCCCGCGTCGCCTTCAAGGCGCTCACCTCGCCGGAACTCGACGTCAACGAAGGCTGCTTCCGTGCCCTCAATGTCGACCTGCCGGACGGCACGATCCTTTCGGCCCGCCCACCGGCCGCACTCGGCCAGTGGAGCATCGCGCTGCCGACCGTGATCGACACGATCCTCAAGGCGCTGGCGCCGGCCGTGCCGGAGCTGATCCCGGCCGCCCACAAGGGCGACATGGGCGGCTGCTCCTTCTTCGGCTTCTACGACGACGGTTCGCGCTTCCTGCTGATGAACATCTTTGGCGGTGGCTGGGGCGGTCGTCCGCATGAGGACGGCGAATCCGCGGCCGTCTCGGTCTGCCAGGGCGACGTGCGCAACACGCCGGTCGAGCTACAGGAGATCAAGTATCCGTTCATCGTCGAGAAGCACGCCCTGCGGCCGGATTCCGGCGGCGCCGGCGAGCATCGTGGCGGCCTCGGCATCGAACTCACCTATCGCTGCCTGCGCGCGTGCCGCGGCAATATCAATTTCGACCGCACCGTCACCCCACCCTGGGGCCTGCATGGCGGCCATACCGGCGAGGTCAGCGTGGCGATCATCGATCGGGCCGACGGCACGCAGCTGCGGGTCAACAAGGCTACCGATGTTCACTTCACGCCGGGCGACCGGATCACCTTCCTTACCGCCGGCGGCGGCGGTTACGGCGACCCCAGAAAGCGCTCGCGCACCGATCTCGACGAGGATATCGCCAATGGTCTGGTCTCCAGAGAAGCGGCTGTCCGCGACTACGGCTATGCCGAACCGCAGATGCCGCGTCGTATCGCAGCGAACGGCTGAGGACATGGCGATGATCGGCGAAATCCGCAAGAAACGGTTGATCGAGGCGATGCTGGAGGCGGGGCTCGACGGCCTCGTGCTTTACGGCAATGCCTGGCAGAACGACTACCTGCGTTATGCCGCCGATTTCGGCATTCTCGAAGGCGAGGGTCTGGCCGTCGTCACCCGCGACGGCGACGTCACTCTCTATCTCGACGACGAACTGGAGGGGGAACGCGCCGCGGTCGAATGTCCGGAGGTCAAGACCGTCGTTGCGGACGACCTGATCGGAACGGTGTCCGGCGTCATCGGCCGGCTCGGCAATAGCCGCATCGCCGCCGGCCCGAAGCGTCACCTGCCCTATGGGCTTGCCGCCCAGCGTGGCGATCTTCGTTTCGAAGACGCGACTGCGCTGGTCGATCGCCTGCTGATGGTGAAATCTGCTGATGAGTTGAATGCCGTGCGCAGCGCTGCCCGTCTGGCAGACGAAGGTTATGCAGTGTTCCGCAATGCCGCCGCTGTAGGCAAGAAGGATTACGAGCTGATCGCCGAGATCGAATCCTTCTTCCGCAACGAAGGCGTCGACGACAATTTCATGATCATCGGCGTCGGCGGTCCGGAAGTGCGCGGCATGGCGCCACCGCTCGGCAAGGTCCTGAAGCCCGGCGATCTGGTGACGACCGAGCTTACCCCTTGCGTCAACGGCTATTACGTCCAGATCTGCCGCACGCTGGTGATTGGCGAGCCGAATGAGGCACAGCGCAAGGTCTTCCGAATCTACAATGATGCTCTCGAAGCTGGGCTTGCCGTCGTGAAGCCGGGCGTTACCGCGGCCGATATCGCCCGGGCGGAAAACGACATTTTTCGCGCCCATGGTTTGGGCGAATATGTGACCAGCGAATATACCCGCGTGCGCGGCCATGGCCTTGGCCTTTTCCCGGATACCAAGCCGCATATTCTCGAAGATGTGAACACGGTGATCGAGGAAGGCATGTCGATGATCGTGCACCCGAACACATATAATCCCGAGATCGGTTATTTCGTGCACGGCGACTCGCTGATCGTCCGCGCCGACGGTCCGGAAATCCTGACGAAGACGCCGCGCGAACTGTTCTCGGTCGGCGCCCGGAGGGCAGCGGCATGAGACACGGTCTGATCCTGTGGCGCGAGGACGAACTCTCCCTGGACAACGTAAAGGCCCGGCAAGTCCGCCTGCAGCAGGCGATCGCCGCTGCGGGGCTGGACGGCGTGCTGATCTATACCAATCACGTGCGCTCCGCCGGTGTCACCTGGGTCTCCGGGTTTACGCCCTATTGGTCGGACGGCTTGGTCCTGGTCCTGCGCGACGGCCTTCCGATCTTCCTGACGGCGCTGTCGAAACGCGTCGGCGAGTGGGTCAAATCCGTGGCTCCGACCTTCGAAGTGGCTCATTCACCGTTCCCGGGCAAACTTGCCGGTGAACGCCTGGCCCAGGTCGGTGCAAAGCGTCTCGGCGTGGTCGAACTCGACCGCATGCCCGGCGGCGTGGTCGATGAGATTCTCTCCGTCCTGCCGGTCGAACTCTCCGATGCAACGGAGCTTTTCACGGCGGTTCGCGGAAAGGCGGATCGCGCCGAACTCGATCTCGTGCGCCGCACGGACGATATCGCCCGCGAGGCGTTCAAGGCGGGTGATATCAAGGGCAGACTTGCCGGCGATTTCACCGGCCCGGTCGAACGGGCCGCGCGGCTTGCCGGCGCCGAGGAATGTTACGTCGCCGTAGCGCCCGATCTTTCCCAGGATCGCCGTTTCATCCGCACCGGCAGGCAAGAACTCGGCCGCACTTTTGCGGTGCGCCTGTCGATCGCCTATAACGGCGTCTGGGTTCGCCGGATCGAAACATTCTCCGCCGTTTCCGAAATCGCCGCGCGCCTTAACTCCGTGAGCGCGGAGCTGGACAGCGTGTCTCCCACTTTTCCGGCCAATGGCTCAATTTCGGCTTTCCGTCTGCCTTATGGTGCCGAACTGATCGACTGGCATCTCGAGGCACCGCACGGCACCCGGCCGCTGAAGGTCGTGGCCGATGCGCAAACGCCGCTTGCCGCGCCGGTCCCCTACGGCATTCTGACGACGGCCTTCACGCTCGACGGCGAGACGATCGTCGCGTCGCGCCCGGTCGGACTTGGCAATAGTTCAATGCGGGAGGCGGCTGAATGAACGCACGCGATCTCGTTTCCATTCTTCTGACGGTCGATGGCGGAGACCAGAAACTCCGCGATCTCGTCAACCTCCATACCGTCGACGCGCTGGCATGTCTGGCGGCCGGTGCCGGTGCGTCCGAAGGCTCCTCACTCCTCGCCTTCTATCGCGAGACCGGTGCCGGCGACGCAGTCTCCTCTGCTGCGGGCGCGTCGGCGGTCGTCCGTTTTACGGAATGGGACGCGATCCACGTGCCATCCTGCGCAACGCCCGATGCCATGGCGGTGCCGGCTGGGCTGATCTTCGCGCAGGACCATGAGACCTATGTGAAGGCTGTCGCCGCGGGCCATTCGGTTGGCGTGGCGCTGTCGGAGGCCGTCGGCGGCGTTTCGGCCCTGCCGGAAACCTGGCCGGGCTTGTTTGCAGCGCCTGCTGTGGCGGCCGTCAGTGCGGCGATCGCACTTGGTCTTTCGGACGAACAGGTTGCCCAGGCGTTGGTGCTGTCCATGGCCGGCAGTTCGGGACGCAACGGCCGCCCGTCCGGCATGCCGTCGGCCCGCTGGCTGGTGATCGGCGAAGCCACATTGAAGGGTATCCGAGCGGCGCTTGCAGCCAAGGCCGGCATCATGGGCGATCTCGAACTGCTGTCTCCAAGCTGGATGAAAGGACAAGCGGCGGCGGCGGTTGCCCTGGAGCCTAACCATGTCGATCCGCTGGCGATCACAGGGGTCGGCGTGAAGCCCTTCGTCTCCGCCCGCCAGGGCGTCAATGCGATCCAGGCTTTCCGTCATCTGCTGGAGGAGGGTGTTGATCCCAATGCTGTCGACAGTATCGAAGTTTTTCTGCCACCGGTCGCAGCCCCCGTCGTCAGCCGGCCGCTTGTTGCCGAAGATCGTTTGTCGACCATCGCTCATCTCGGCCTGCAGCTCGGCATTGCCGCTTTCGAGCCCGCACGGCTGATGGATGTCGACCGCACTCGTCCCTTCAATGCGGATGTCCTGGCCTTTGCCCAGCGCGTGACGATCATGGCCGATGACACGCTCGCCGGCGAAGGTTGGCCGGCGCGGGTTGTCGTTTCGGAAAAGGGACAGACACACGAGGCCGTCTGGCCGCAGACTACCGGTGAGGACGCTCAGGTGATGCTCGACCGCAAGATCGACAGCCTTCCCGCGACCACGGTGCGGCAATTGCAGCGGCTGCAAGCCGCGCTTGCCGAAGCCGGCGCGGCTGCCGTTCAGGAAGCCCGCAGCCTCCTGCTGAAGTTTACGGACGCCTCTTTCCCAAGGAGCGAGGCGGCCTGAAGGGACACTGGAATTAACGAAAAGCAGATGCCGCAGGGAGTGTCGGCGTCACAAGGAGGAGAGAATGTTGAAATTTCTGAAAACCATGGCGACAGCGGCGGCATTTGCCGCGCTGTCCTTTCAGGCGGCGAGCGCCCAGGCGATCGAGAAGAAGGACATCACGATCGGCCTGCCGCTCAATACCTCGACCCTGTTGCCGATCTATGTTGCCGATGCACAGGGTTTCTTCAAGGAAGAAGGTATCAACGTGAAGATCGTCGCCTTCAAGGGCGGCACGGACCTGGTGCGCGGCATGGTCGCCGGCGCCGTGGATATCGGCGTTGGCGCGTTCTCGGAAGCGCTTGTCGGTGTCGAAACCGGCCAGGGCGTGAAGATCTTCTACGGCGGCTTCAACATGGCCGTCTTCGACTGGTATTCGGTGCCGTCGATCAAGACGCTCGAAGACGCCAAGGGCAAGCGTTTCGGTATCTCGACCTTCGGGTCGTCGACCGACTTCCTGACGCGTTATGCGCTGAAGACAAAGGGCATCGATCCGAAGAGCGAAGTGCAGATCGTCCAGGGCGGCGGCTCCGTGCCGCGTCTCGCTGCGATGGAAGCCGGCCAGCTCGAAGTCAACATCTTCGCGACGCCGGAAAAGTTCATGGCGGCCGATCGCGGCTTCAACCTGATCCTGCAACAGAAGTCGATCGCGCCGGATTTCCCGTTCCACTGCTTCTATGCGCGTGAGGATTTCATCAAGAACGATCCGAATGCCATCAAGGCCGTATTGCGCGGCTTTGCCAAGGCCGTCCGGTGGTCCAAGGCCCACAAGGAGGAGTCGGTCAAGCTCCTCGCCTCCAAGCTCGGCCTCGAGGAGACCTATCTCAACCGCGGTTATGACGACTTCATCGACGAGATCTTCGAAGACGGCCGTCTGGCGAGCGACGCCGGCATGAAGGCCTTCTGGGACGTCGGCATCATGAACGGCACCTATAAGCAACCCATGCCGGTCGACAAGTATTGGATCGGCACGTTCCACGATACCTACAACGAGTGGAAGCCGAAGTGAGCCTTCCATCTGCATGACAATATAACGAGAGCGGGCGGAGGCCCGCTCCAGGAGGAGAAAGCAGTGGCGCAGATTGAAATCCGCGATCTCGGAATCGATTATCGCAAACCGAAGAGCAACGAGGTGTTCTCTGCCGTCGACAGTGTCGCCTTGTCGGTCGAAAAGGGCGAATTCGTCACCATCGTCGGCTCCAGCGGTTGCGGCAAGAGCACGCTGCTGATGGCGGTCGCGGGGCTTGTCGAACTGACGCGTGGTTCTATTGAGATCGATGGCAAGCGGATTGATGGTCCGGGTCCCGACCGCGCGGTGGTGTTTCAGGAAGCCTCTCTGCTTCCCTGGCGTTCGGTGCGTGGCAACGTCAAGTTCGGGCTCGAAATGCAGCGCTGGAGCGGCGGCGACCTCAACGAGCGGGCCATGCAGATGATCCGCCTCGTCGGCCTCGGCCGCTTCTCCGACTATCATCCCCACCAGCTTTCCGGCGGCATGCGCCAGCGCGTCAACATCGCCCGGGCGCTTGCCGTCGATCCTGAAGTGCTGCTCATGGACGAGCCGTTCGGGGCGCTCGACGCCCAGACCCGCGAGATCATGGGCACCGAGCTTTTGCGCATCTGGGAGCGCGCCAAGAAGACGGCTTTGTTCGTCACCCACGATATCGACGAAGCGATATTCCTGGCCGACAAGATCGTCGTCATGGGCCGAAACCCGGGTCATATCAAGGAAGTGATCAAGGTCGATCTGCCGCGCCCGCGCAACGAGGCAATCCTCGACAGCGAGGACTTCCACGAATTGCGCAAGCGGCTGCGCGCGCATCTGGCGGAAGACATGTCCAGCATGCAGCTGGTGCAGGAGGTCGCATGAGATCGGCAGAGATCACCGCTGGACCAGCGGAAACCCGACAGCTTTCCCTTTCCTTCCTGCGTCCGTCCCGCTCGGCGATCATCGGGACGCTTGCCGTCCTTGCATTTCTTGTGCTGTGGCAGATCGCGCCGACCATGGGCTGGGTGAATGGCCGTTTCACCAGCCGCCCGACGGAGGTTTTCTTCGCGGCGATCGATATCTTCCGGAATGACAATTTCCTCTATCACGCCCGCATCAGCCTGACGGAATTCGTCGCCGGTTTCGCGCTGGCGATCGTGGTGTCCATTCCGCTCGGCGTGCTGCTCGGCACCTCGAAGATCGCCCGCTACCTGATCGATCCGCCGCTGATGGCGCTTTATATCGCCCCGACGCTGGTGCTGCTGCCAATCATGGTGATCTGGCTCGGCATCGACATGGCGCCGAAGATCGCCGTGGTTTTCCTCGGCGCTGTCTTCCCGATCGTTCTCAACACCATGGCCGGCATGAGCGAAGCCGATCCGCGGTTCATCCGGATGGCGCGTTCGTTCGGCGCGACCAGGTTCGATATCTTCACCCGCGTCCTGGTGCCGGGTTCGCTGCCGGCGTTGCTCACGGGCCTGAGGCTCGCCGTCGGCCGTGCCGTGCTCGGCGTCATCGTCGGCGAGTTGTTCGTGTCGCAGGCGGGCATCGGCTATCAGCTCAATCTCTATGGCTCCGCCATGCGCATCGACCGCCTGCTTGTCTATGCACTGATCGTCAGCGCCTTCGGCTACACGCTGACCGTCATGGTCCGCTCGGTGGAGAACAAGGTCCGCGACTGGAGGTCGAAATGATCGCCGAACTTTTCTATCGCCGCCAGGCGCTCGTGCTCGGCACCCTGTCGATGATCGGCATCGTGGTTTTCTGGCAGATCGCCGTCGACACCGGCTTCATCAATCCGTTCTTCATCTCGACGCCGAGCCAGGTCGCCGTGGAATTCATGGCTCAGTTCGAAGATGGTTCGGTCGCCACCAATGTGGCGGCGACGCTTTATTGCTTCGTCTGGTCGCTCGGTCTTGCCGCCGTGGTCGGTATTGTCCTCGGCATGCTGGCCGGCTGGTTTGCGGATGTGGAATCGGCGCTCGAACCGTTCATCTGGTTCAAATATTCGGCGCCGACCGTCGCCTTCTATCCGCTTTTCGTCGCCTGGCTCGGATACGGCCGGCCGACGATCATTGCGATCGCCTTCCTTTTCGCACTGACGCCGATCTATGCCAACACCCTGTCCGGCATCAAGAATACCGATCGCGACCTTGCCCGCGCGGCCCGTTCCTTCGGGGCGAAGCCGCTCGACATCTTCCTGCGTGTTGCATTGCCGGGATCCGTGCCGGTGATGATGGCCGGCCTTCGCCTCGGCGTCGGCCGGGCGCTGACCGGTGTCGTGGTCGCCGAACTCTTCGGCGCCAATGCCGGCCTTGGCTACGCCATCACCTATTACGGCCAGCTGATGCAGACGACCAAGATGATGGTGTCGATCGTCATCGTCGTCGTGCTCGGTGTGCTGCTGACCCAGATCCTGTCGTTCCTGGAAAGCAGGACCGATTCCTGGCGCGTCGATAGCAACCGTTGAAGAACATCTTGAGGATAGTCTCATGAAAATCATCGATTCCCATTTCCACTGGTGGCCGCGGTCGATTTTCGAACCGCTTCTGAAGCGCGAAGGTTTTCCAAGGGCCGTCGTGAATGCGCGCGGCGGCTACACCTATCACGGCGCCAATGGGCGCCGCGGCACGGTGGCGAGCTGGAAGGAATGGTTCGATCTCGACGAGCAGCTCGCCTATATGGACAGTCTCGGCCATGACATTTCGGTGGTCTGCTCAATCGGCCCGCTGTCGATCTACTTCTCGGAACTGCCGGCCGAGGAGGGCCGCGACGCGGCGCTGGCCTGGAACGAGGAAATGGCCTGGGCGCAGCGGCGTTATCCCGGCCGCGTCTGGGCCTCGGCGGCGATTCCGCTGGTCGACACGCGAGTTGCGATCGAAGTGCTCGACGATGCCGTCAACCGGCTTGGCCTCATGGGGGTCAACCTGCCCGGCAGCGTCGGCAAGGAAGGCATGATCGACGATGTCCGGCTGGAACCTTTCTACGAGCGGGTCGCGGAGCTTGGCCTGCCGATGTTCCTGCATCCGACAGATGCGGTGTTCGCCGACGTGATGCAGGGCTATAATGATGCCCTGCACCTGAGCCTCGGCCGCGTGGTCGAAGTGAGCGCGGCAGCATCGCGGCTCATCCTTTCCGGCATGATGGAGCGTCATCCGGGCCTCAAGATCGTCATGTCGCATACGGGCGGCGCGCTACCATACCAGTCCGGCCGCATGGACAAAAATTCCAAGACCGCGGGCCTGACCAAGCCGGTCAGCCACTATCTCCACCAGATGTTCACCGATACGGTTTCACCGCATTCCGCCGGCCAGAAGTTCGCGATCGACTATTTCGGCGCCGACAACGTCATGTACGGTACGGACTATCCCTGCTGGGATCCGGCCGTCTGCCTAAAACTTCTCGATGAGATCGAGATGAGTGCCGCCACGAAGCAAAAGGTCTTCCACGATAACGCAGTACGCATTCTCGGCCTCAAACCGTCCAAGGCTGCCGTTGCCTAGGCGCTTGATCCTTATCCAAACAACATCTTCAAGTGGTCGTTCAGGAACTGGCCTTTCGGATCCAAATCCCGTCGGAGCGCTCGAAATTCCTTGGCGCGAGGGTAAAGCCTTGTGACGTCGTCCGTGTCGAGGAAATGCATCTTTCCCCAATGCGGGCGAGAATTGTACCTGCCAAGAATTTGGTCGACGTCCCTCAGGAAGGGCCAGTAATCGATACCCGGACCACCCGACACCGACAGGGTGATACTGTCCTGGTGATGAAAGGGGCTCATCCAGGCCGGATCGCCGGCGGTAAACCGGTATTCGATCGGATAGATGCAGTTGGTGTGCTTGTTGAGCATCAGATCCCGGACAGCCCTCACCGCGGCCTTGCCGTGCTCCAGCGGAACCGCGTATTCCAGTTCGACGAAATTCGGCACGTATTCGATGGGATAAACTTCCGAACTATAGGCAATTTTCTCGAATTCGCTTTCCATCGGTGCTGCGTCGGTCATGTCCATGACCTTCATCTCGCAGACATCGGCCAGCTTGTTCGTGCTCGACACCGCAGACGTGTCGGCAAGGCAATAGAGATGGCGGCTTTCGGGCGTCGGGCACCAGAAGAAGCCGAAATGGCGGTGTTGGGACGCCAGTTCGTCGTGACGTTCCATACAGGTCTCGAAATCGTCCCGCCAGAGACGTTCGTGCAGATTATAGGCGTCCATGACGTTGAGCGTCAGCGAGGAGATAACGCCGAGCGTACCAACCGAAACCTGGGCCGCATGTAGCCTGTCCCTGTCGCGGCCGTCGATATCGAGGATGTCTCCGGTGGCGGTGACGATACGCATGCCGGCAATCGACGAGGCCAGGTTTCCGAGCTTGATCCCGGTACCGTGGGTTCCGGTCGTAAATGCGCCGGCGACGGCCTGGCTGTCGATGTCGCCCTGGTTGAACAGCGAAAGACCGTGCTCCTTCAGCGTCCTGCCGATTTCGTTGATGCGCGTGCCGCCGGCGACGGTGATCTGCTTTCGCTCCCGATCGATATTCTGCACGCCGCGCAGGTTTGCGAGCGACAGCAACAGGCCGTTGGTGCCGACGACGGGTGTGAAGGAATGTCCCGAGCCCGAAACACGCACCGCCAGGTCACGCCGATCAGCTTCGTGGACAAGCTCCGCCACTTCGGCTTCCGTTTCCGGCGATGCCTTGAATTGTGAGACGCAATATTGATTGCCGACCCAGTTGCGCCACAGGCCGCCTTTTTCCAAAGCCATGTCTCCCCTCCCCTCACATCGCTGTAAAACAATTATCGACAAACAGATGGGTACCGCTGACGAAGCTGGCATCGTCGCTTGCAAGGTAGAGAGCCGCCTTGGCCACCTCGTCCGGCCGGCACATCCTGCCCTGTTGGGCCGCGATCGCCGCATCCGAGACGTCGACCCCGTAACGGGTCAGTGCCTCGACCTCCTTCTGGCCATGCGGCGTCTGGATGAAGCCCGGGCACACGGCGTTGCAGCGGATGTTGCGGTCTCGAAACTCGACCGCGATCGCCCGGGCAAACATGTGGCACGCGCCCTTGGTCGTATCGTAGAGAACTTCCATCGGTGTGGCGGCGACCGCCGAGATCGACGACGTGCAGACGATGGACCCGCCGCCAGCCTTGATCATCTGCGGCAGGACGGCACGCGTCATCAGGAACATGCTGCGGACATTGATGGCCATCAGCCGATCCCAGTCCTCCACCGAGGTTTCGAGGAACGGCCGGACGATGATCGTTCCGGCATGATTGAACAGCACCGTGATCGGTCCGAGTTCGCCGGAAATCGCGTCTACCGCGTGTTTCACCTGCAGTTCGTCGGAAACGTCGGCGGGTGCGAACGCAACCGTCATACCCTCTTCGCGCAGGCGAGCGGCGACGGCCGCCCCCTGGCTATGCGGGAGATCAACGATCCCGACCGCAGCACCTTCCCGGGCAAAAAGCTCGCTCGCGGCAAGCCCGCATCCGCCCGCGCCGCCACTGATGAGCGCCACCTTACCGTCCAGACGACCAGCCATTCATCCTCCAACCATCGTTGATAACCGCCGATCAGTAGCTGAGTTGGGCTCTTTTCGCGCCTCTTGTTCTCCGGCTGATGAAGGATGGCCATGCTTCTGCTTGATGGCAGCAAGTTGGCCTATTTTTGTGCCGCGGTCTATCGCTGACATGGCCCCCGTGCGTATCGATAGAGCCTGCCTGCGCCCCTGGACCCTTATCGGGCCGGCTTGACGCCCTGGTCGAAGGAGGCGCGCTCAATCCCGTGCCGTTGGAGCTTGTCGTAGAAGGTTTTCCGCGGAATACCGAGCGCCTCGATCGTACGGCGGACATCGCCTCCGTTGCTGGCCAGCGTCTCCCGGAGGATTTCCGCTTCATGCTGGTTGAGGCGCTGGGGTAACGTCAAGGTGGCCGCCTCTGGTGACGCCGTTGCCCTGTCGTCGTCACCTGCAAGCCCGAGGACGAAACGCTCCGCAAAGTGAGACAGTTCGCGGACATTGCCGGGCCAATGATGGGTTTCGAGATATTGGCGGGTAAAGGATGACAGAGCGGGCGTTTGACGGTTGAACCGCTTGGCGGCCCGTTCGCAAAAGAATCCGAAAAGCAGGAGGACGTCGTCGCGCCGTTCACGCAGCGGCGGGATGGAGATGGTGACGACGTTGAGCCGGTAATAGAGGTCTTCCCTAAATGCGCCGCGTTGCGCGGGATCGCCGAGATCGACCTTGGCGGCGGCCACGACCCTCAGATCGATCGGCCGTGTCTCATTGGTGCCGAGAGGTGCCACTTCACGCGCTTCCAGGACGCGCAGCATATGGATCTGCGTGGCGGGCGGCATGCTTTCGATCTCGTCGAGGAAAAGCGTGCCGCCACTCGAATATTCGATCCTGCCGACCCGCTTCTTTTGCGCACCGGTGAAAGCGCCGGGCTCGTGGCCGAACAATTCGCTTTCGATGATGGTTTCGGGAAGCGCGCCGCAATTGAGCGCAACGAAACTGCCCTTCGAGCGCCTGCTCCATCGATGGATCAGATTGGCAACGACTTCCTTGCCGCTGCCGGTCTCCCCGGTCACCAGAACGTCGACATCGGTATCGGCAATCTGACGAAGTGTTCTGCGCAGCCGCTCCATGGCGACGGTCTGGCCGATGAGCGGCAGGTCGTCGCGTGCCTGTTCGGCCACATCGCGGAGTGTCCTGTTCTCCAGGATCAGCCGCCGTTTTTCTGCAGCGCGGCGAATGGCCTGCACCAGACGGTCCGCGGGGAAAGGTTTGGTGATGAAGTCGTAGGCCCCATCCTGCATCGCCTTGACGGCCATCGGTATGTCGCCATGGCCGGTCATCAGGATGACGGGAAGGTCCGGATCGAGCTTGCGGACGCCGTCGAAGAGTTGCAGCCCGTCGATCTCGGGCATGCGGATGTCGGAAACGATGACGCCCGCGAAACTATCGTCGATCCGGACCAGCGCGGCGGAAGCCTTCGAAAATCGAGAGACTGCAAAGCCCGCAAGCTCGATCGTCTGGGCGGTAGCCTTGAGAAGATCGGCATCGTCGTCAACCAGAATGACAGGGGTTGGATTGCTCATGATGCCGCCTTGCGCAGATAGACAATGAAAGTTGTGCCGGTTTCGCCGCTTTCGACCTCGATGCGACCGCCGTAGTCGGCGACGATATCCTTCGAAATAACCAGACCAAGTCCAAGACCCTTTTCCTTGGACGTGTTGAACGGCGAAAAGAGCGAGCTTCTGATTGCCGGATCAATGCCGGGACCATTGTCCGAGACGCGGATCACAACCTCGTCCGATAGTGTCTCCACGGAGACATTGACGCTTGCATCGGTCCGGCCTTCCAGCGCTTCCAAGGCATTCTGGAAAAGATTGATCAGTACCTGTTCGAGCCGGACGCGATTGCCGGTGACGGCAAGGCCGGGCGGCGGCAGATCGATCGCGAGTATGTCGAGCCGCCCGGCGAAGCGGCTTCGCAGAAGAACGACCGCGCCTTCGATGGCACCCCGCAGATCGACGGCTTCGGGCGGCGTTCGTCCCTTGCGTCCGAAGGCCTTGAGCTCCTCGGTGATCATGCCGATGCGCTCCGTCAGCGCTGCGATCTCGCCGAGATTTTCCTCCGCCGACGCTTTCCGGTCCCGTTGCAGGAAGATACGGGCATTGTCCGCATAGGCGCGGATTGTTGCGACCGGCTGGTTGATTTCATGGGCAACCCCGGCCGCAACCTGGCCAAGGATCGCCAGGCGGTTTGCCTGCACGAGCTCCTGCTGCACCACCTGCAGTTTTGACTCGGTACTGCGATGATCGGCAATCTCTTCCTGCAGGAGGTCCCTGGCGCGGCTCAGATCGACGGTTCGTTCCGTGACACGACGTTCGAGCTCTTCGCGCAGGGTTTTCTCCGCGGCGATGCGAATGGTGATCATCTGCCGCCGCCGCAGAAGGAATGCGATCAGCGCCAGGATCGGAACAAGCACGGCAAGTGCAAGCAGTCGTGCTTCGCGAACCGCAGCCGCGACGGACGGCTCGGTCGGCACGAGATATTCAAGGCGCCAGGATGTCGAAGGGACCGGCGTCAGAAGGCGAAGATACTCACCTTCGCTTGTTCCCGGCAAAACCGCCGAAACGATCGATGCGTCGTCGGAGAGAGGTTGCGGCCGCACGATCGGAAGAGGCGTCAAAGGGGCGTCGCCGAATTGCAGGCTCTGGCGGATGGCGCCAAGCCGCTCTGCCGGCAATGGCGCAGTCGTCGTGAAGCGCCAGGAGGGAATGCTGGTGATCAAAACGACACCATTGGCGTCGGTGACATAGGCGGGACGGTTTGCCTCCCGCCAATCGCTTTCAAGCTGGTCGAATTCCATCTTCACCACAACGACACCGAGCGCGCCGGCCTGGTTTTCGGCGCGCCGCGAGATATAGAGTCCGGGCCGCTTGCTGACGCTGCCCAAGGCGAAGTGCTCTGCCGTTCCGTTCTCCATCGCCCGTTGAAAATATTCGCGGAACGAATAGTCGTTGCCGACGAAGCTCAAGGGTTCGCGCCAGTTGCTGGATGCGACCGCGATGCCGTCCCTGCCGGTGACGTAGAGAACGGAGGCGTGGGTGCCGGCCACGAGCCCTTCCAGTTTTCGGTCCAGGGCATCGACCGCTTCTGCGTCTCTCGATGCGAGCGCGCCGACCACTTGTTGATCCTCGGCCAGAAGCAGGGGAAGTGCGCGCGGTCTTTCGAGCACCGCACGCAACAGCGCAACCTTCAGATTGGCATCGGCGTGGCCCTGTGCAATGAGCGCTGCGACTGCGGAACTGCGGCCGTAATGACCGGCCGCATAAAGAGCGGATATCAGGATCGCGGTGGCTGCCAAGCCAAAGACGGGCCAGGTTGACCGTGCGAACGGGGGAACCTTGACCGATTTCTCTCGATGACGCTGCTCAAGCATCGGTGAATGTGTGCATAAATCCGCATGAAATGCAAAGGCCGATGCGGAAATCCGCACGCCACGTCATAAAGTCCGCCTTCCACGCCTAAATTTAAACGAGATAAATCAAGTGGTTGGCATTATCCGGTTCTTTGGCACGCATGTTGCTCCAGCAAAGCCTGCAGCAACAGTAACGCCGCGCCCCGGGAGGCCGATTTGGTTGGGGCGCCATGGAGGATATGATGAACGCAACGATTTCCGATGCGCCAACGCACGGCAAGCTTCCTTTCTACCGCCACCTTTATTTCCAGGTTCTCGTGGCGATCGCCGCTGGCATCCTGCTCGGTCATTTCTATCCGGACACCGGCGCTTCCCTGAAGCCGCTCGGCGATGCCTTCATCAAGCTGGTGAAGATGATCATCGCGCCAGTGATTTTCCTGACCGTCGCAACCGGTATCGCCGGCATGGCCGATCTGCAAAAGGTCGGGCGAGTCGCTGGCAAGGCGATGATCTACTTTCTGGTGTTTTCGACGCTCGCGCTCGCCGTTGGCCTGCTCGTCTCGAATATCGTTCAGCCGGGTGCCGGCATGCACATCGATCCGGCCACGCTCGACGCCAAGGCGGTCGCGACCTATACGGCGAAGGCGCATGACACCACGATCACCGGCTTCTTGATGAACATCATTCCGGATACGATCGTCGGTGCCTTTGCACAGGGCGATATCCTGCAGGTGCTGTTCTTCTCGGTTCTCTTCGGCATCGCGCTTGGCATGGTCGGCGAACGCGGTCGTCCAGTTATTGACTTCCTGCAGGCATTGACCGCGCCGATCTTCCGTCTCGTAACCATCCTGATGAAGGCTGCGCCGATCGGCGCCTTCGGCGCCATGGCCTTTACCATCGGCAAGTACGGCATCGGTTCGATTGCCAACCTTGCGATGCTGATCGGCACTTTCTATCTCACCTCGCTCCTCTTCGTGCTGGTCGTCCTCGGGGCCGTCGCACGCTACAACGGCTTTTCGATCATCTCACTCATCCGCTACATCAAGGAAGAACTGCTTCTTGTGCTCGGCACTTCCTCGTCGGAAGCGGCATTGCCCGGCTTGATGGCGAAGATGGAACGCGCCGGCTGCAAGCGCTCGGTGGTCGGTCTTGTCATTCCGACCGGCTATTCCTTCAATCTCGACGGTACCAACATCTACATGACGCTGGCCGCACTCTTCATTGCCCAGGCGACTGACACGCCGATCACGCTTGGCGACCAGATCCTGCTGCTGCTCGTCGCGATGTTGAGCTCGAAGGGAGCTGCAGGCATTACCGGGGCCGGCTTCATCACCCTGGCGGCGACCCTTTCGGTGGTCCCATCCGTGCCGGTCGCCGGCATGGCGCTGATCCTCGGCATCGATCGCTTCATGTCGGAATGCCGGGCGCTCACCAATCTGGTCGGCAATGCGGTCGCGACCGTCGTCGTCGCCCGCTGGGAAAACGAGCTGGACCCGACGCAGTTCGCTGCCGCCATGGCGGGCAATGTCGATGCCGAAAACGCTGTGCTGATACCCTCAGCCCAGCCTGCCGAATAATCGTCTGCTGCTATCGCAGCCGAAAAAGGTCGCCGGTCAGCCGGCGGCCTTTGCCGTTTCCGCAGAACGCAGGTGCTCTTGTCTTGGAATAAGCGGGGCTTTATTCTTCAGGCACGCCTTCGAGCAGGCCGTCATACACTTCGATGAGTGCATTGGTGATCGCCTGTCCCAGCGCGTTGCCGGCTACGCGGACCTGGTCCTCGGTGCCGTCTCGTGAGGCTTTGGCCAGTTCAAAACCCTCTTCGGCGACGATCTGCTTGGCCACTTCGATAGCCCACAGCCCGAAGTCGCCGCGATTATCTATCTTGATCGAGTTATCCATTGCGGTCTGCCTGTTGCTGGAGCAGCCTTCCTATATCGCCTCGGCAATGATGGACAGCGTCTATTCCCACAATATTCATCGCCGCCGCGAACGATGTCCCGATCAATTTTTCATGGCTGGGCCGCCCTCAGGTGTTGAAGTAATGCCGGCGCGACAGGCGCGTCTGCACGTAGAGGCGTTCGCCGTGAGTCCCCGGCGCGTAGGCGCCGCCGCTTTCCTGCACCGGGATCGAAACGTTGCCGTCGCTCGGGAAGCGGGCGACGAATTCCTCGTCGATATCGCAGCCGAGACCCGGCCCATTCGGGACCGCAAGCGAACCGCCTTGCTGGACAGGGTGCGGCACGATCGTGTGCTTACGGCCCTCCCAGTCGTCGTCGATCCGTTCGAGGATGAGTGCGTTCGGGATCGAGGCGAGCAGATGAAGTGCCGCATATTCCGCGACCGGGCCGAGCGAGCCAGAATGCGGCGCCATCTGGATGTGATGCGCTTCCGCCATCGCGGCGATCTTCTTCATCTGGGTAATGCCGCCGGCGCGTCCCGTATCCGGCTGGATCACGTCGATCAGTTCTTCCTCGATCAACTGCCGTTCGCCGAAGATGGTCGCAGTGCGTTCGCCGGCTGCGAGCGGGATATGGGCTGCGTCGCGGATACGCCGGTACCCTTCGACATTGTCCGGTGCGATCGGGTCTTCAACCCAAAGCAGTTCGTAGGGTTCGAGCTTGCGCACCAGGCGGCAGGCATCGGCCGGCGTCATCCATGGCGGGCCGTGCAGATCGATCGCGATGTCCATCTCGTCGCCGACGGCATCGCGCAGCATGGCGACCTTGCGAACCGGATCGGAAACGCCGCCGCATTTGAGCGCCTTGATGCCGCGGTTCTTGAGGGAAAGCGCCTTTTCGACCGTGTTGGCATGCGAATAGATCGGAATTCGGTCACGCAGCTTGCCTCCGAGCAGGTTCCATACCGGCACGCCCAGCACCTTGCCCTTGATGTCCCACAGCGCCATGTCGATGCCGGTCGCAGCGCCGCCACCGACCGTGCCGAGCATGCCGTGGCCCATCATGGCGATCGCCATCTTTTGCCACAGCTTTTCGATATGAGTCGGATCTTCCCCGATCAGAAGCGGGGCGAGGTCCCTGATCGCGGTTTCGACGACACGCGGCCAGCCGGAGCATTCGCCGATGCCGGTAATGCCCTCGTCGGTATCGATTTTCAGGAAGAGCCAGTTGCGGGTTCCGCCGAAAGGCTGGGCCGATTTTGGCACCGGCGCCGTCTGCCGCGCCTCAAGGTCGGGTGAGCCGACCTGCATAAGGAAGGTGCGAATACCGGTGATCTTCATCCTGCCGTGCTCCCATTCTTGACCTGGCTGGGTTCGGTATAACGGAATCGCCTGGAGCGATCGCGGTCGCGCGGATCCGGTCGCGGAATGGCCGAGATGAGCGCTTGCGTATAAGGGTGGTCCGGCGCGTTGCAGACCTTGTCGGCCTCGCCCACTTCGACAAGCTTGCCGCGATACATGACGCCCACCCGGTCGCACATGTAGCGAATGACCCCGATGTCGTGGCTGATGAAGATATAGGCGAGACCAAGTTCGTCCTGCAGCCGCATCAGAAGATCGAGCACCTGGAAGCGCACGGAAACGTCGAGCGCCGAGGTCGCCTCGTCGGCGACGATGATGCGCGGATTGAGCGTGATCGCCCGGGCGATGCCGATGCGCTGGCGCTGGCCGCCCGAAAACGCATGCGGGTAACGCTCGCGTCCGGCGGGATCGAGGCCGACCTGATCCATCAGGTGGCAGACCCGCTCGTCGAGTTCCTTGCCACGGGCGATGCCGTTGACCAGCAGGGGTTCGCCGATCACCTGTGCGACGGTCATGCGCGGATTGAGCGACCCGAACGGGTCCTGGAAAACCATGCGCAGTTCGCGCCGCGCGGCCTTCAGCTCGGCACCTTCGAGTTTGGCAAGATCGACGACCTTGCCGTCGGCGCGTCGATAGAGCATCTCGCCACCCGTCGGATCATAGAGACGCATGACCGAGCGGCCCATTGTCGTCTTGCCGGAGCCGCTCTCTCCCACGATGCCGAGCGTCTCGCCGGGAAGCAGCGCGATCGAGACGTCGTTCAGCGCCTTCATGTCGCCGAAATGCATGGAAAGGTTGCGGATGGTGAGGATCGGCTCGGCTGTCGTGTCGAGCGGCGGACGGGCAAGCCTGATCTCGGCCTTCTGCTCCAGCTTCAGCACCGAGCCGATCAGCATGCGCGTGTAAGGATCCTGCGGCGAATGGAAGATCTGCTCGACCGGCCCGTATTCCTTGGCGACGCCATGATGCATGACCAGCACGTCGTCGGCGATCTGGGCGACGACGCCCATGTCGTGGGTGATGAACAGCACGGCCATGCCGGTCGACTGCTGCAGCCGTTTGATCAGGTCGAGGATCTCGGCCTGGGTCGTCACGTCGAGCGCCGTGGTTGGCTCGTCGGCAATCAGCAGCTGCGGCTTGCAGGCGAGCGCCATGGCGATCATGGCGCGCTGGCGCATGCCGCCGGAATACTGGAAGGCGTAGCGGTCGAGCGCCTTTTCCGGATCGGGAATTTCCACCTGCCGCAGTAGCGAGATTGCCTCAGTCCTTGCCTGCGCCTTGCTCATGTTGAGGTGCAACCGCAGCACTTCGGTGATCTGGTCGCCAACCGTGTGCACCGGCGAGAGCGACGACATCGGCTCCTGGAAGATCATCGCGATGTCGCGGCCGCGCACCGAGCGGATCGCCCGGCTGCGCGGGTTGAGCTTGGCGAGGTCGAGCGACGTGCCGTCCGGGCGGTGCAGTAAAATCGATCCGGAGGCAATCTCGCCGGGCGAGTCTACGATCTGCAGGATCGAGCGCGCGGTCACGGATTTCCCCGATCCGCTCTCACCGACGACGCAGAGCGTTTTGCCAGGCTCGATCGAGAAGGAAAGATCATCCACGGCCCTGAAGACGCCGGTGCGGAGCGCAAACTCGGTCACCAGGTTCTTGACTTCGAGCAACGGCTTGCCCGCTGCAATCGAGGGGCGGGGGACGATGGAAAGGACATCGGTCATCGGCGCCTCACTTGTTGTAGGGATCGGCCGCATCACGCAGGCCGTCGCCGAAGAGGTTGAGCGCCATGACGGCGACGACGACCGCGAGCCCCGGCATGAAGAGCCATGGAGCGGTGGCGATGGAGCGGATGTTCTGCGCTTCACGCAGCAGCACGCCCCAGGAGATCGTCGGTGGCTGCAGGCCGAGACCGAGGAACGACAGCGAGGTCTCCGCGAGGATCATCGCAGGCACCGCCAAAGTCATCGAGGCGATGATGTGGCTTGAGAAGCTCGGCAACATGTGGCGGAAGATGATGCGGCCTTCCGAGACGCCGTCGAGGCGTGCTGCGGCGACGAACTCTTCGGTGCGAAGCGACAGAAAGCGGCCGCGCACGACGCGGGCGAGCTGCGCCCAGCCCGTGAACGACAGGATGATGGTGATCATCATGTACTGGAGTGTCGCCGGCCAGCCCTGCGGCAATGCGGCCGCCAGCGCCAGCCAGATCGGAATGGTCGGCAGCGACAGCACGAAATCGATGACGCGCTGCATGACGAAATCGATCCGGCCGCCATAATAACCGGAGATGCCGCCGAGAACGATGCCGAGCAGCAGCGACAGGAAGACCCCGACCAGACCGATCGACAGCGATATCTGGGCACCTTGCACCGTGCGGCTATAGACGTCACGGCCGAGGCGATCGGCGCCGAACAGATAAAGCGGCTTGCTCTTGTCGGTGGTGGCGATCAGGTGAATGTCGGTCTCGAAAAGACCGAGTACCGAATAGGTGTAGCCTCGGCCAAAGAAGGCGATCGGCACCTTCACGCCCGTATCCTCCACGAAGACGGCTGCCAGCGTGTTCGGGTCCCGCGTCAGCTTCATCCCATAATAATGCGGTCCGATCTGGAAGCCGTTGGTGGTATCGAACAGGTGAAGGCCCTGCGGCGGGTGAAACGTCGAGCGGGCATTCTGCATGAACGGGTCGTTGATCGCGAAGAAGCCCGGTACGAGCGCAACGATATACATGGCAAGCGTGACGACGAGCGCCGCCATGGCGAGCTTGTGCCGCTTGAAAGCCCACCAGATGAGCTGCCATTGCGAGGCAACGGCGGCGCGGTCCGGCCTGACATTGGTGATGGAGACATCGACCATGGGTGTTCTCCTATTCTAGCCGAATGCGCGGATCGACCAGCGCAAGCAGGATGTCGCTGATCAGCGAGCCGATCAGGGTGAGCGCGCAGATCAAAAGCACGAAGGCGCCGGCGAGATACATGTCCTGCGCCATCAGTGACTGGAGGAGCAGTGGGGCGGCGGTCGGCAGGTTGAGGACGATCGCAACCACGACGGAGCCGGAAATCAGGTTCGGCAGCAGCCAGGCGATCGTCGAGATGAATGGGTTGAGTGCGATGCGCAGCGGATATTTGATCAGCAGCCGGAACTCGGAAAGACCCTTGGCACGCGCCGTCGTCACATAAGGCTTCGGCAACTCGTCCAGCATGTTGGCGCGCATGACGCGGATCAGGCTTGCGGTAGACGAGATCGCAAGGATCGCAACCGGCAGCCACAGATGTGTCAGCAGGTCGTACATCTTGGCAAGGCTCCAGGAGGCCATCTCGTATTCCGGAGAGAAAAGCCCGCCGACGTCCGCGCCGAATTCGACCGCCGCGACATACATCAGCACCAGCGCCAGCAGGAAGGACGGGATAGACAGGCCGAAGAAGGTGAAGGCCGTGAAGGCATAGTCGCCGATCGAGTATTTCTTCACCGCGGAATAGACGCCGATCGGCAGCGCCAGCGCCCAGGTGGCGATCAGGCTTACGAGGGCCAGCACAAGAGTGAGCGCCATGCGCTCCCAGATCAGACCGGAGACCGGCTGTTGCCATTCGAACGAGATGCCGAAATCACCGCGGGTGAGGATGCCCCAGATCCATTTCAAATATTGTATCAACATCGGTTGGTCGAGGCCGAACCGCTCGCGCAGCTGCGCGGCAGTATTCTGGTCGACCACCTCGTTGGAAGACGCGAGAGTGGCAATGTAGGTGGTGACGAAGTCGCCGGGCGGGAGCTGGATCAGGACGAAGGCCAGGAAACTCACCGCAAACAGCGATGGGATCATCCAGAAAAGTCGCTTGACGATGAATTTCAGCATCGAACGCTCGCAATACGGATTGCACGGCATGCCGACGCGAGGCCAAAGGCTGTCGCTTCAACGTCCATGCAACGGGGCTGGAGGAGTGCCGCCGCCGATCAGACGGCGGCACCGGCGAGATAAACCCAGATCAGCTCGTGAAGGTGAACTGCTGTGGCAGAGCGGGACCCGGATTCGGCCAGGACCAGCTGTCCGGCTCCTTCTCAGGCACGTTGCGCAGATTGTTGCGGATGATGCCGAAGCCACCGACGGCAAGGCAGATCCCCATCACTTCGAAGTCCTCGGCAGCCAGATCGAAGATCTGCTTCATGACTTCCCCGCGCTTGGCGAGATCGGCCGTCGAGCGGGCGGCGTCGAAGAGCTTCATACGCTTCTTCTGGCTTTCCGGCGGTTCCTCGCCCTTCTGGCCGTTCGACGTGTACCAGAGCGTCCACGGGATCGCGTAGCGCGAACCCTGTGGGTGGAACGCGAAGTAGTCGCGCGGATCGAGCATCGGATCGAGACCGCCCGGGCCCGGCCAGACCTGCGCGTCGTGCGCATTGTCGTCGCCGCGGGTGTAGTAGAGCGCGCGCTCGATCGTATTGACCTTCATGTCGATGCCGATCTTGGCCCAATGCGCCTTCACCAGTTCCAGCGTATCCACGAGGTCCGGATAAAGCGTCGGGATGACGTCCACCGCAAAGAAGATCGGCTGGCCATCCGGCCGCAGGCGGATCCCGTTGGCATTCTTCTTGTCCAGGCCCGCCTTGTCCAGGAGGGCATTGGCTTTGTCCGGGGCGTATTCGGTGAACTGGCGCGCAAGCTTCTCATGGTACCAGGGATGACCGGGCCGCGGACCGGTCTGGTAACCTTCGCTCTGGCCGAAATAGACGATGTCGATGATTTCCTGGCGATTGATGCCCGTCGACAGAGCCTGACGGAAGGACTTGTCGGCGAAGATCTTGCGCAACACCGGGTCTTTGTGGGTCATGTTCAGATAGAGCGAGCATTGCTGTGCCGCGGACGGCACCAGCGTCATCAGGCGATAGTCGCCCTTCTTCATGTTCTGCGACAGGGTCGGCTTGTTGGCGAGCACGCTGATATGGCGCTCCTGGATGTCGATCTTGCCGGAGATGACGTTCAGCATCAGGGATTCGACGTCCTGAGAGATGCCGAAATTCAACTCGTCGATATAGGGAAGCTGGTTGCCTTCCGTATCGACCTGCCAGAAGTAGGGATTGCGGGTCATGACGACGCGGGTTGCACCGCCCGAATAGGGCTCCTTGACGACCCAGGGATCCATTGTCGGCTTTTCGACATTCGACCAGCGAGAAGGGATTTCGATATCGCCGCACTTGGAACGGAAAAGTTCCGTCCATCCTGCCGCTCCGGCCGCCTTCGCGTCCGCATCGAGATTCGGGTTATATTTCGGAAGGAACTTGCTGCAGTAGTGCTTGGCAAACAGCGTCGGATGCTGACCGAGCGGGGTCGCCAGGTTTTCCAGATAGAGCGCGTTGGCGGCAGCGAAGGTGAACTTGACGGTGTAGTCGTCAATTTTCTCGACGATCACCGGCTTGCCGGCGACGGCAAGCTGGGCCGGCGTGGAGCTGTAAAGCTCCTTGTTCTTGACGACATCCTCGATCGCGAACACCACGTCGTCGGCCGTGAACGGATGACCGTCCGACCATTTCGCACCCTTCAGCAGATGAAAGGTGAATTGCGAGGCGTCGGCATTGACTTCCCACTTCTCGGCAAGGTTCGGCAGGACTGCGGTAAAGTCCATATTCCAGCGGACAAGGCCCTGGTTGCCGACCATGCGCAGGATGCCGTTGTGGTCGGACGAGCCGCGCAGGCCGCGCCGCAACGTGCCGCCATACGTGCCGATCTTTTCCCAGGGCTTCACCACCATGGGGGTTTGCGGCAGCCGTTCGGCCAGCGGCGGAAGCTTTCCGTCCTTCACCAGGGCTGCCAGTTGCGGTGCTTCCTTGGCCCCGGCAGCGCTCGCGCTGCCGCCCGCCATGGACAGGGCCACTGCCCCGCTGACACCCGCCAGGAATGTCCGGCGGGTTACGCCGGAAGACATGATTTCATCGTCGCGCATAGATCTCCTCCCAATTCAGACCGTGCCGACCTGGTTGGCGATCTGGCCGGGTTCCCAGCCAACAGACCGCCATGGACCTCCATCCCATCGGCAAACGGGACCATAACCGGTTTTCAGATGATTACAAGTATTGACAGATTTTGACAGGCTCAATAGTCCTACCTCCCAAAAGCATGCCGAACGGGAGGAGACGCATGACTTACAATCCTCAAGACGTGGCCAATCCTCAAGACGTGGCGGAGGAAGCCTTCGTCGATCAAAGGCTCACGGCGGGCCGCAGGATTTCTGGTCTCTATTCTCCGGAAAAGGAAGCGCAGCCCGAGTTCCCCGAATGGGGACGTGAAAAGGGACGTTGATGAACCAGGCCGGCGTGATAGCGGCAGCCAAGGCCGAGCCTCGCTTCAGCGACATCATCTACGAGAGGATCGTGGAAATGATTGCTGATGGCCGCTTTCCAGTCAATGAAAGGCTTCCGTCGGAGCCCAATCTCTCCGTGATGTTCGGCGCGTCACGGCCGGTCGTGCGCGAGGCCCTGGAGCGTCTTCGTGCCGACCAGTTGATCGTCTCGCGCAAAGGCTCCGGTTCCTACGTGCGGCAGCGGCCGGACTCTTCAGTCCTCAACCAGGTCCCGGTCGGTTCACTGGCCGACGTGCAGCGGTTTTTTGAGTTCCGGGCAGGCCTCGAGGCGGAAGCCGCGGCACTCGCGGCGCGCAACTGGCAGGTTAATGACAAGGTCCGCATCATGGCGGCGCTCGCGGCACTCGAGCACTGTCTGGAGGTCGGAGAACTGGGTGCCGAGGAGGATCAAAGGCTGCATGATGCCATCGCCATGGCGACCGGCAACCAGTTCCACACGATCGTCCGGGAGTGGTTCAAGCCGCATTTTTCGATCGGCATGTCGGTGACGCGTAGCCTCAGCCTCAAGCGGACGCCGCTGCATGTCCGCCATGTGCAGGACGAACATGCGGCAATCGTGGAAGCCATCCTCGCCCGTCGGGAAACGGATGCGCACAACGCCATGAAAACGCATATCCTGAATGCGCGCGCCCGCATGTTCCAAGGCGTCGAGGCTCAATCTATCGACGCCTGATGGCGGCCGCAGGGAGACGCATTTTGAAACGGATCGCAATAACCGGCGGGGCGGGCCGCATTGCCACGCAGCTCAGGGATTTTCTGCGCCCTGTCGTGCAGCATATCAGGCTGATCGATGTCAGACCGGCGAAAGAGCTTGCATCGAGTGAAAGTTTTTTCGAAGGCAATCTCGCGGATGCAGATGCGATGCGCGCCGCCCTCGACGGGATGGACGGTGTCATCCATCTTGGCGGTCTGCCTAACGAGGCAGGCATCGACGACATGTTGCAGACAAATATCCTCGGTACCTACAATCTCTACGATGCAGCGCGCGCAACCGGCGTGAACCGCGTTGTTTTTGCCTCCAGCAATCACACGACTGGCTTTTATCCGCGGTCCGAAACGATTACCCCGTTCGATGTTCCCCGCCCCGACACGCGTTACGGCCTGTCAAAATGCTGGGGCGAGATGGTCGCGGGCTTTTATTACGACAAGGCCGGCATCTCGACACTGTCGATCCGCATCGGCAACGCTGCCGCCTATCCGAACAGCGAACGCACGGCTGCCATCTGGATCAGCCCTCGCGACCTCTACCAGCTCGTCTGGATCGGCCTTACCCACCCGGAAATCGCTGCCGCTGTCGTCTACGGCGTTTCGCGCAACGATTCCGGCTGGTGGCGCGACGAAACTGCCGAGCGCCTCGGTTATCGCCCGCAGGACCATAGTCGCGATCACCTGCGTATCGAGCAGATAGCCGAAAGTGCAGTAGCCGCATTCTTTCAGGGCGGCAGCTTCTGCGAAACCGAACACGACGGACAAGTCAGGCAGCGCGACAGAAACGGCCTGATCGTTCCTGGAAAGGCTGGGGCATGAGCAAACCGGACATCATCACCCCGAAGGTGCGACGGGTCATCGACTTTCCGCTGAAGGTCGGCGAATCGCCCACTTGGGACGACCGCACCGGAGATCTCTGGCTGGTCGACATCCTGGCGCCGGCAGCGATCTGCCTGCACGCCAACGGACAGGTCGACCGTTACGACATGCCGCACAAGATCGGCTGCCTGGCGCTCTGCGAAAGCGGCGATATCGCCGTAGCGCTCGAAAACGGCGTTCACCTCCTGAACCCGAAAACCGGGACGATGAAGCTGCTCTGCAATCCCGACGGCGGGCGCCCCGACAGCCGGCTCAATGACGGCAAGGTCGGCCCCGACGGCTGCTTCTGGGTCGGCACCCGTGACGAGGCTATCCCGCAGACCGGCAATGCCCGCCTCTATCGCGTCATGCCCGACGGCTCCTTCACCACGATCATCGATGGCGGGCTGCTGACCTCCAATGGCCTTGCTTGGAGCCCGGACGGCCGAACCATGTATCACTCGGACAGCAGCGGCCTTTTTGCCCAGGTCTTCGATTTCGATCCGCAGAAGGGCGTCACCGGTCCCCCTCGCCGGCTGCACGATTTCGCCCCGGAAGAAGGCCGGCCGGATGGCGCCGCCATGGATGCGAACGGCTTCTACTGGATCGCCGGCATCCTGTCGGGCGGTGTCAACCGGCTGTCGCCGGAGGGCGAGGTCGTGGAGATCTACAAAATGCCGGCGAAATCACCGACCATGCCCTGTTTCGGCGGGCCGGATCTCGCAACGATCTACGTCACCACCCTCTCCACCGACAACAACGGCACGTTCGAACACGGAACGCTCTTCGCCTTCGAAGCCGGCGTCCGCGGCACACCCGTCCACCGTTTCAGGATTTGAACCCGGGGCCGACCGTTGAAGCAGATTTGTGCGCATGGACAAGGAACCGCCATGGGCCAAGCCGCCTCCGGCCAAGTTGCGTCTCAAAGGTTTCGACCGTTTCAAATGGTTTCAGCGCAGAGGGAACTTTCGATGCCACCCGCGGTTAGGAGGCGGTTGTGATAACAGAGAGGAAACATTTCATGATCGTAAAACTTCTCACTGTGAGCGCTCTTGCACTTGGTCTTGCTACTTCCGCATTCGCTCAGGGTGCTGGCGGCGGCACCGGTTCCGGCGGTTCGGGTTCAACCGGCACTTCAGGCACCGGCACATCGACCGACGCCACCGGCACTGGAACCCCGGGCACTGGAGCCGGAGGCGCGATAGTGCCCGACACGACAACGACGGGCAGCACCAACGCGCAAGGCGCGGGTAATTCAGGCAGCACGAACGCTAATTGCGGCCAGAGCCCAACCACTGCGGGGGCAAACGGCACCAACGCATCTACGTCCGACCCGAACAGCCCGACGAACCGGGCAAACTCGTGCTGATCCCGATCTCGCGACATTTCGTTGCCTCAAGCCCCGTAGCCCTTACCGGCTATGGGGCTTTTTGATATTCCCAAAAGCAAACACCGCTCGGGCAACGGCGTTGACCGCGGGCGCTGGCTCGGTTAGTTGTTTGGCTGCAGCGATGAAACCCGCGCTGTCGTAGGCGTTACCGTCATCCAACGCGTCCTTTGTCGAGAAGGTCCCAGCAGGGAGAACTCGACTTTGAAGGCGCGCGGTATGGATTTATATCATCACCCAAGGCCGATCTTTCGCCAAGACCAAGGAAATCTGGTCTTCGATGAGGGATGCCCGTATGGGTTTCGATGACTAGCCGTGGCCTTTCCTTGAACGCAGAACTTCGGAAAGGTTCCAACAATGAGAATGACCGACAACACTATACTGATCACTGGCGGCACGAGCGGGATTGGCCGTGCGCTTGCCGAAGCTCTTCATGATCGAGGCAACCGCGTCATCATAACGGGACGGCGGCAGGGCCAGCTTGAAAGCATCGCGGCCGGTCGCCCCGGCATTGTCGGGATGCACCTCGACTTGGACGATCCTCACTCCCTGACGCGCCTGGCGAGCGACGTCCGCGTACGGTTCCCCGACCTTAATGTATTGATAGCCAACGCCGGGATTTCTCGAACTGAGGATATCGCGTCTGGTGATTGGAAGGTGGCCGAGGCCGAAACGATTGTGCAGACGAATATCCTCGGTGTGCTGCGCGTGATTGCCGCCTTCCTGCCGACATTGAGGAAGCAACGTCACGCAACTATCATGGCGACCAGTTCCGCGCTCGCCTTCGTGCCTCGCGCCGACTTTGCCACATATTGCGCGAGCAAAGCGTTCCTGCATTCATGGCTGGTCTCGCTGCGCCACCAGCTTCGCACCTTGCCTGTCGAGGTTCTCGAATTGTCGCCGCCCTATGTCCAGACCGAATTGACCGGCACTGCACAGGCCGCCGACCCTCGCGCGATGCCTCTGGGCTCTTATATTTCGGAGGTGATGGCGATGCTTGAGCAAGGCAACCACCCGCGCGGCGAATTGCTCCTCGAACGCGATCAGGCCCGCCGCTGGGCTGAACGCGACGGGACTTACGACAACATATTTGCCGCCCTCAATCCCGCCTAAAAGGGGTCGGCACAATCCTTTGCCTTGCCAGCCGACCTACCTCTAACCGAGCAAGTCAGCTACATGGCGAACCGCCTGGAGAGAAGAACCAGGAGTACAAGCGGCCCTCCAAAAAGGGCCGCCATCATGATGGCGGAGAAGAGAAACCTGCCGAGCAGGCGGAGAAGGGTCTTACGAGTCATCGCTTTGCCGATTTCGGCGAGTGAAGTTCGTTTTCGCTGGCCGAATGCGTCCGCACCCTCCCCGCAATCCACTGCGTCAGACTGTCGATGTAGGAGAGGATGACAGGCACCACGATCAAGGTCAGCAGGGTGGAACTGACAAGGCCGCCGATGACGGCATGCGCCATCGGAGCCCGTTGCGCGCCGCCGCTGCCGGCCGCCATCGCGAGCGGGATCATGCCGGCGATCATCGCGAGCGATGTCATGATGATCGGCCGGAACCGTACCGCGCCTGCATTGACGAGCGCCTCGCTGAGGGTCAAACCCTGCCGGCGCTCCCGGTTGGCGAAATCGACCAACAGGATGCCGTTCTTGGTAACGAGCCCCATCAGCATGATGAAGCCAATCATCGAGAACATGTTGATGGTACTTCCCGCGACCATGAGGCCAATAAGCACGCCGACCAGCGACAGCGGAAGTGCAGCCATGATCGCGATCGGCTGGGTGAAGCTTCCGAACTGGGACGCCAACACGACATAGATGAAGATCACCGCCATCGTCAGCGCCTTGAACATGCCGCCTGTCGCTTTCTCTATGTCCTCGGAATCGCCACCGAATTTTATGCGGTAGCCCGCCGGAAGATCTTGCTTGGCTACCATGGCTTCCAGTTCGGCTGTGACATCCCCTACCGCTCGACCAGATATATCCGCCGAGATCAGGATCTCTCTRGACATGTCGAGACGACGGATTTCGGAGGCCGCCGGGACGACTGCAATGTCCGCGACCTGATCCAGCCGGACCATGCGCGGGCTGCCGCTTGCGTCATCGCCAGGGACCTTGATCATCAACTCCCCGAGAGCGGCGGCGTTGGAGCGCTCGTCGCGGGGAAGCCGGACGACAACGTCGTAGGTCTGTCCGCGCCTATCGGTCCAGGTGGAAACGTCTTCGCCGCCGATCAGCGGCGAGAGCATTCCGGCCAACTCGGAGATACCGATGCCCAAATCACTCGCCTGCTCGCGCTTGAGCCGAACGGAAAGGATGGAATTTTCCTCGCTAGCGCTTGAATTGATGTCCACCATGCCGGGCATCCCGCGCATGCCTGTGGTCAGATCCGCCGCGATCTTTTCCAGTACCCGCTGATCGTCACCCAGCACACTCAGTTGGATCGGACTGGCGCCTCCGCCCAGGCCCTCCTGGATGATAGCGATCTTGATCCCCGGTATGACGGAAAGGCGTTCCCGGATGGGACCCGCGATGGTGGCAGGCGTCCGTTTGCGTTGCTCCAACGGTATGAGGCTGACGAGAATGGCGGCTTTATGTTTGCCCATGGTGCTGCCGGTGTTGATCGTCGAGTAGACCGATGCAACTTCCGGAAACTCATGCAGCGCGTTCTCGATCTGCCCCACCTTGGCGCGCGTGTAGTCCAACGAAGAACCTGCCGGCGTCGTCACGTTGATCTGGAATCGACCTTCGTCCGCATTGGGAACGAATTCGACACCCACCAGGGGAACCATCAAAATGCTGCCGACGAGGATGCCGCCAGTCAGCGCAAGCGTGATCAAACGATGTCGCAGGGTCCAGCGGATGATCTGCCGATAGCGCTCGGCGAGCCTTTCGAATCCGGCATCGAAGTGAGCGATCGATCGTCCAACCGGTCCGCGCCTTGCGCCGGGCTCGGCGTCGGGATCATGCCAGACGCTGGAAAGCATGGGGTCGAGGGTGAAGGCGACGAACAGCGAGATCAGCACGGCAGCGGAAACTGTGACCCCGAACTCGTAGAAAAAACGCCCAACCATGCCTTCCATGAACGCGACAGGCAGGAAGACGGCGACGATCGTGGCGGTCGTCGCCGTCACCGCGAGCCCGATTTCGCTCGTGCCATCGAGAGCCGCCTTCAAATGCGACTTGCCCATGTGCAGATGGCGCATGATGTTCTCGCGCACCACGATCGCGTCATCGACAAGGATGCCGATCGAGAGCGTCAACGCCAGCAGGCTGAGCATGTTGAGCGTGAAGCCGAGAAAATCGATGACAGCGAGCGTGCCGATCATGGCGATTGGAAGCGTCAGCCCCGTGATCACCGTGCTTCGCCATGAGTTGAGGAACAGGAAAACGATGGCGACCGCCAATGCCGCTCCCTCGATCAATGTCGATTGCACCTGGCCGAGCGACTCCTGAATGAGGGTCGAGGCATCCGTGATGACTTGAAGCCGCATGTTTTGGGCGCCGAGTTCGGCGTTCAGCTGATCGAGCCGCTTGCGTACATCGCTCACCACCTGCACGGTATTGGCGTCCCGGACCTTGACGATGGCGACGGCGAGTGCTGTTTCGCCGTTATAGATCGCCCGGCTTTCCGGATCCGCCGCGCCATCCTTTACGGTGGCAACATCGCGGAGATAGACCGCTCCACCGCCGCGGCGAGCGACGATCATATCCAGGAGATCCTTCGGTTCCGCGATCCGCCCTTGCACTTGAATAGTGCGTTCCGTCAGACCACTGATCACGCTTCCGGCAGGCTTGTTCTGATTGGCAGCCCGGAGGGCCTTGATGACTTCGTCGACGCCGATACCCAATGCGCGCAGCCGCGTCTCATCGACACTGATGTCGACCTGCCGTTTCTGCCCGCCGATCAGCGTCGCCTGCCCGACCCCGGCTATCGTCGTCAGTTGGCGCAACACGCGCTGGTCGGCGATCGTTGTGAGTTCCGGCATTCCGAGAGAGGGCGAACTGATCGCCACCGAAAGTATCGGTTCGTCTGATGGATTGAACCGCGCCACGACAGGCTTGTCGGCTTCCTCCGGAAGCTCTGCTTCGAGGGCTGCTATCTTATCGCGGACATCCTGCGCTGCCGTCGTGCTAACCACCTCCAGCTTGAACTGGGCGATGACGACCGACCGCCCTTCGTAGGAGGTCGACGTGATCTCATCGAGGCCGCTGATCGTATTGAGCACCTCCTCGACGGGCTTGGTCACCTCCGTCTCGATGGTTTCGGGCGTCGCACCTGGATAGGTCGTCGTGACTACGACAACCGGGACGTCGACATTCGGAAACTGGTCGGCGCCGAGGCGCTGGTAGGAAAACGCGCCAAGCACAAGCAACACCACCATCATCATGGTGGCGAAGACGGGATGACCAATCGAAATGCGGGTGAGAAACATGTCAGCCCGCCTTCGGGATCGTGACGGTGACGTCCGGTCGCAGCTCGGGCAGCGGCACGGTCACGATCGTGTCGCCGTAAGCCAAGCCTTCGGAAATCTCCAGGCTGTTACTCCCGCCTGATCCCAATCCGACAGTCACGGGCTGGCGGACGAGACGGCCTTTTTTCAGCTTGAGGACATAGTCTCCCGTCTCGTCCTTGCGCAGCGAGATAGCCGGTATCACGATCGCGTCTTCATTTTGCCGGACCAGGATCGTGCCCGTCGCGAACGATCCGCCCCGCAGGCGGGCGCCCCCGTTGGAGAGCCGGATATAGACCGGAATGAAGCGCGTGCCTTGATCGGCGACCGGACTGATACGGTCCACGCGTCCGACAACGGTTTGCCCGTCAAGCCCGTCGATGTGCAACTCTGCCCGTTGGGCGATCGCAACACGGTGCACATCGCGCGTCGAGACCAGGACTTTTGCTTCCATAATGCTCGTATCGACGATCGTGAAAAGTTCGGCACCGGCGCCGACGCGGGAGCCCTGATTGATCGCCCGACTTGAGACGACCCCGTCGAACGGCGCCAGAACTTCGGCCTCCCGCAAAGCGGTGCGTGCGATGTCCGCCTGGGCTGAAAGGCTTTTCTGTCTGGCAGTCGAGGCGGCAACTTCGCTTCGTGCCTTGTCGAGCTGCTCCTGGCTCGCGATGTTCTTGTCCGCGAGCTGTTCGATCCTGTTGAGCGACTGCATGGCAAGCAGCATCTCTGCCACCGCGACATCGCGATCGCCTTCACGCTGCTTGAGGAATGACTGGAGATCGTCCGTCTCGAAACGAGCCAGCACGTCCCCTGCCTTGACCGCCTGTCCCGCAACGGCGCGAACCTCGATGATCCTGCCTCCATCCTTGGCGTGCAGGACAGCACGATTGATCGGCTCGAGGTCCCCGCTGACGCGCAGCCGTTCCACCACGGAAGTGGGCCGGATGTCGGCAATTTCCGAAGAAGCCAGCTCCAGCGGTTTGTCGCGTTGGTTCGCCGCGACCGCCTCGACGACCTCTTTCACCCGTTCATTCGCATCGACCGTTCCGCGTGCGGGATCGATAAACACGACAGCGAGGTAGACGCCTCCCAGAAGCATCCCTGCCTTGGTCAATCTCATTGCCCATTTCAAAGCCATAACGACATTCCCTGGATTTAAAGCACGGCCGCCTGCGGGCGGCGCCTCGCGTTTTCGCGACTGGATGGTTCCGGTTGCTAGGCTTTGAGAATTGCAGCAACATTACCTGATGGTTCCTTTGTCCCCGTAATGCTGCCGCAATCTTCGCGGCGGAGAAGAACGGGACAGGAGAGCCAAGGGACGATGAGACTTCTATTGATAGAGGACGAGAGAGAGCTGGCTGGCGCTCTTTCAGCGGCGCTGAGCAAACACGGCATCGTCACCGATCACACCATGCTTCTTGCGGACGCTTTCGAGTTGACGCGCCAGAATACCTACGATGCAATCCTTCTCGACCGGCGGCTGCCTGATGGCGAAGGGCTGACCTTCATCCCGATGTTGAGGCGGACAGGCACCGACACGCCGGTCATTGTGCTGACCGCGCGCAATGAGCCATTGGAGCGTGTCGAAGGGCTGGATGTCGGCGCGGACGATTATCTGGGCAAGCCGTTTCTTGTCGACGAGCTGATGGCGCGATTGCGGGCAGTTCTGCGCCGACCGCCAAGTCTGGCGGAACTTCAAATCACGGTGGGCCGGATGGTGATCGATCCCCTGCATTTGAGCGTAACCGTCGAGTCGACCCCGCTCGACCTGCCCAGGCGCGAACTTCTCGTCCTAGTGGCGCTGGCCAAGCGGAAAGACAAAACTGTCCTTCGATCGACCCTGGAGGCGGCGGTCTACAATTACGAAGAAGAAATCCAGTCGAACGCGCTCGATGCGCATATTTCAAGATTGCGCAAACGACTGCTGGATGCCGGTGCCGGTGTCGCGATCCACAATATCCGCGGCGTCGGATATCTCCTGAGGGAAGAATGATGCGCCTTTCGAACAGATCCAACCCGTCCCTTTGGTGGAAGCTCAGCTGGCAGCTCAGCCTTGTTATCGTCGCCGTGGTTGCCGCGGTGATCATCGGGCTTTGCGTATGGGCAGCGACGATCATGTCGCCCAACATCGCCATGGAAGAGACGGTTGGTTCAGCGATAGCTGCGGCCACGTCACGCGGCAGCCAAGGACGTTTGGAGTTGCGAGAAACGCTGGAGCTAAAGGCACTCAAGGAGCAGAACAGTGCCCTTTGGTATGTGGTGGCTACGATAGATGGTGCATCCGTGTCCTATGGCACCATCCCCCCACCCTATCGGGATCTCGCGCATCTGGTCCATCTGTTCGACGATGCAGACATACGGGGGTCGGCTACGACAAAAGAGGTCGCGACGATCGATAGTGCCGAAACAGCTTTCGGCGAGGTACGGATTCTTTTTGGTGGAGTGGCTGGCAAAGGTTGGCCAGCATTCGCTCTTTTGACCAGGGCCTACCCGATCTATGTCTCTCTGCTTGCCGTCGCTCTGCCAGCGATATTCCTTACCGTTCCGCGCATCGTCGGCCACGCGCTCGCACGGGTGAGCGATGTCGCTGACAAAGCATCGCAGATCCAACCGCGCCAGCACGGAGCACGCCTGCCGGTGGAAGGTATTCCCAAAGAAGTTGCTCCGCTGGTGATTGCATTCAACGGTACGCTGGAGCGGCTTGAGAGTGAATTGAAGAAACGCCAGCGCTTCCTGATCGACGCGGCGCATGAGCTCAGAACACCGATCGCCATCATGCAGACCCGGATCGATGGGACGCCCGAGGGTCAGGAACGCAGGCGATTGTTGAACGACGTTGCGCGTTTGGCCGAGACCGCCGAACAGCTCCTGGACTTTGAGCGCAACGACCAGGCGACCGATCTCCATGAAGCGGTCGATCTCGTCGAGATCGCACGCACGGTGGTTGCCGACCTGGCACCTCAGGCGATCGCTGCCGGCTACCAGATCTCTTTTCAAAGCGAGGTGGAAAGCGTTGAGCGGCGTGGCAGCCCTTCCGCTCTGCCAAGAGCGGTCAGCAATCTGGTCCGCAATGCGATCGACCACGGAGGCGATAGGGGAATGATCACCGTTTCGGTCTCGGCCGGCGGGCGGATCACCGTGGCCGACGAAGGGTCAGGCATACCGGCCGAACATCAGGAACTGGTTTTCGAGCCCTTCTACCGCGTTACCCCCAAAAGCAGAGGCGCAGGCCTCGGTTTGAGCCTGGTGAAACAGATCGTCGCAAACCATCGGGGACAAGTCAGTCTCCAAAGCGGCTCGACCGGAACGCAGATCGCTGTCGATCTTTGATAGACTGCCTGACGGCGGCGCCCGCCGCTATCCGAATGCTCTGTAATGCCGCCGCAATCCTTTGCCCCCACTGTCATCCCGGAACATCCCTGACGGAGGCCAGAAAGCGTGCGTAGCAATCCATCCATTCAATCGTTTCCCCGACGTGTCGGCCCTTCACCAATTCCTGCTTTCAGATCTCTGGGTCTCGCTTTGTCTCTGACACTTGCGGTAAGCGGATGCGCTTCGGTGCCTCTGAAGGAAGGAGCCACCCTGACCTCCTACAGCAATCTTGGCGCACCGAAAGGAACGCTGGCCAAGAAACGCCTCTACATTGATGGTGGACATATGGCCACTGTGAAGACCGTCAGCATCGTGCCGACGACTTTCTCCTTCAGCGCTGCATCCCGCATCAAATCGGAAGCCGACCGCTCGCTGGTGTCGAACGTTCTGGACCGGGCGCTCTGCGTCGCGCTCAGCGACAAATACCAGATCGTTCCGGCTGGCCAAACGGCGGATTTGACGATCCGATCCGTCGTCACCGATATTGTCCCGACGAACAAGGCGATGGCCGGGGTTGCAACCGCCGTAACCGTTGGCACCGGCTTTGTCCTGCCCGTCAGCGTGCCACGCCTGCCCTTCGGCCTCGGAGGATTGGCCGTCGAAGCGGAGGCTGTCGATGGCGGCGGTATTCAGAGCGCGGCGATGCTGTGGGCCCGCGGCGCAAATTCGATCCAGGACAAGCCCCGCGTTTCTGAAGTCGGGGACGCATACGGCCTCGCCTCCAAGTTCGCGTCCGACTTTTCGCGAATGCTCATTTCCGGCAAGGAGCCGAAAGGATTGAACGTCTCCCTTCCTTCAGGGCAAAGGATGCGGTCCTGGCTCGGCGGAAAACCGAAATATCCGGCGTGTGACGCCTTCGGGCGAGCGCCTGGATTGGTGGGAGTCGTGGCGGCCAAGTATGGGGCGCCGCCGGAATGGGCCGACAAGAAACCGAAATCGGTCATTACACGCTGACATATCATCCAAGGGGGGCCGGCATACGCGTCAGCGAAGCCGTTGCACTTTTTACGGAGGAACGGCGGTCGAGCCCTCCAGCGACCGGCGGCTCCGTAAGGCGGCATGGACGGACGGAGCAATGGCCAGCACCCGAAAGCCTTGCGCCGTTCGTCCGCTGCTCGCCGGCATTCGCAGCAGGATTAGTGGCCACTGAGCCCTGGAGCACCGACATTGCCGGCTGATTTTCATCTCGACTTGTAATGCTGCGGCAATTCTTCAACCGCAACATCCCCCCGAAACCATACCCCGGTTTCTTTAGCTTTTATAATCAGGAGTCAATTTGGTGAGCCAGCACGATCAACATCATCCGGAAGACCGGCACCGCAATACGGTCTTTAGCGGAGTTGGGGCTTCCGACATCATTCAGCGAAGGTGGACGATAAAAATCTCGATCGCGGCATTGGCCGCAGCCTCGGCGCTCTTCCCGGTCACGGCGTTTGCGGCCGACCTTGAAGCAACGGACGCGGCGATTGCCCCTCCCCAGCAGTTCGATACCGGACGCTACGGCGGAATTCGCGGCAAACTGCATGACTGGAAGGTGACGATCGGCGTCGGAGCAATTTATATGCCCGAATACGAGGGATCCGACGAATTCGAGGTGCAGCCGTTTCCGCTTATCTCCGCCCAATTCGGGGAGCGGGTGCACCTCGATACCAGTGGCCTCACCGTCGATCTTTTCGAAACAAACGGCTTCAGGGTAGGCGTTACCGGTGGCGTCGAGATGGGGCGCAAGGAGGATGACTCGGACCATCTGCCTGGTCTGGGCGACATCGACATGGGCGGCGTCATCGGAGGGATCGTCAGCTATGACGTCGGTCCATTCGGCGTCTACGCCAAGTTGGACAAGACCATAGGCGGCAGCGAGGGACTGACCGGCACTTTCGGCGCGAAAGTTTCCCATCGCTACGAACGGTTCATCTTCTCCGCCGATGTGTCCGGCACATGGGCCGACGACAAGCACATGGAGTCGTATTTCGGCGTGACGTCGATCCAGTCAGCTCGGTCCGGCCTGGCGGAATACGAAGCGAAGGCGGGGATCAAGCGCGTCGATCTCAAGGGCTCGATCACCTACATGATGACCGAGAACTGGAGCGTCACGGGCGCCGGCGGCGCGGGTTTCCTGCTCGGGGATGCCAAGGACAGCCCGATCGTCAAGGACGACATTCAACCCTTTGCAATGCTGGCAGTCGGATACAAGTTCTAAAGGCGAGTAAAATCGTGCGGCAGCTGTGACGGCTGCCGCCATTCTGCGGCAATTTCGTGAGCGAGGGCGAACCGGCCCGCTCGATATCGTTCGGACTGCAGCTCAGGTCATGGTGGCTTGCAGGGCAACCGTAGGCGCCGCTGGCTGAGTCTTGCCATTCGCCCGCAGGTATGGTTTCGCGAAATGCCGCTCGAGCTTCGCGCCCAAGGCAGATATCGACCAGCAGAGAGCGAAATACACGATCAGAATGGAACCATAGACCAGATAGGCCGGGCTTCCTCCGCGCGCGATGGTCGTCTGCTCGATCAGAATCTGCGCCGAACGCAGCAGTTCGTTGACACCGAGGACCGCACCAAGCGAACTCGCCTGGGTGAGGCTGGTGACGAGGCTGACGTAAGGGGGCAGAATGACCGGCATCGCCTGCGGGAGGATGACCAGAAACAGTCCTTTCCAGCCGCGCAGGCCGGATGACAGGGCAGCTTCCCGCTGGCCGCTCGGCACGGACAGCAGGCCGGCGCGAATAATATGCGCGCCGTTCGCCCCGCCCCAGACCGACACGCTGAGGGCGCTCGACCAGAACGGATTGAACGATAGCCCCGCATGCGGCAGCACGAAATAGACCATCAGCACCGTGACCATCAGCGGAATGTCGCGAAGGCATTCGACGAGACCGTAGACAGGTCGTCTCAACCACGCCGATTGGGCGGAAAGACCGGCTGCGAAGATCACCGCGAAAAGCGTGCCGCCTGCGATCATGACCGACGAGAGAAACAGGGTATTCAAGAGACCGCCCAACAGGAAGGACTGGAATTCCAGAAGCAGCATCGTCTACCTCCCGCCGAATGGTCGGCTGAGACGCCGTTCGACCACGTAGCCGAGGCCAGAGATGGTGAAGACGCAGAGCAGATAAATCACGCAAATCGAAGCGAACATCTCGATCGCCCGGAAATCGTAGGCGATCCGGTCGACAGCGACAAAAGTCAGCTCCACCAGGCCGATCGCCTGCAGGTATGCGGAATTCTTCACGGTCGCCACGATCGTATTCATCGCCGACGGCAGAGCGGCGCGGCTCGCCAGAGGCAGGATGATGAATACCGAATGTTGCCATCGCTTGAGACCGAGCGACGCCGACGCATCATGCATTCCTCTGCCGACAGCCGCGAGACCGGCCCGGAAATTTTCGATCTGAAAGGCACTTGCCCAGGCCGTCAGCGCAATGACCCCGGACCAGAAGATGCTGAACCGCATCCCCAGGCTCGGAAGGCCATAGAAGATAAAGAAGATCTGCACGAGGTAAGGCGTGCCTCGGATGAATTCGACATAGGCAGTGACAGCATATTGCAGCGGTTTGACCCCGCTTGTCCGCAAAACCGCGCCTAACAGGCCGATAAGGCAAGACAGGAATATTGCGAGAAAGCTGACGATCAGCGTCATTTTCAGACCGGTCATCAGATCCGGCAGGGCCTCGAGAATATAAGCAAAATCCATGGCCGTCATCCTGCTCGAAAATACCGGTGAACATGGGTCCTGACGGTCGAACCGTCAGGACCCATGTTCGTTCACTTTGCGGCCGGCGGATCCGTTTCGAAGGATTTTACCATTTCCGCCGCGACGATCGGATCCTTGACGAAGGTCGGCACCGTCTTCGAATAGAATTTCTCGTTCTTCAGCTTCTTGAGGACGCCATTGACGAAAGTTTTCAGCTCCTCTTCCCCTTTGCGGACGCCGACGCCATTAAAGCCGAGATCGACGGGCTCTTCCAGCGTGCGGAATTCAGGATAGTTGCCCGCAAGCGTCGCGATCGTGATTGCGTCACCCACATATCCGTCGGCACGGCCCTGCTGCAGGGCCTGCAGATTGTCGGCATTGGTGTTGAGTTGGACGAATTCCAGGCTCGGAATGCGCTCCTTCAGCCACTTCAGCTGCGACCCGCCCTTGATGATGAGCATCGACTTGCCGTCGAGGTCGGCCAGCTTCTGAACCTTGCTGTCCTTCGGTACGATCACCCGGCTGCTGCCCCAGTAGTAGATATCGGAGTAATCGATCACCTGTTCGCGAGACGGAGTCTTGCCGAGCGTGGCAATGATCAGGTCGATCTTCCCACCAGTCAGGGAAGGAATGCGGGCGTCCGTCGCTACGCAGCTCAGTTCCGCCTTTTCGGCGGCCCCGAAGGCGGCAATGCCGATTTGCTTTGCCATTTCGATCTCGATGCCGGCCGGCTTGCCGTCGGTGCCGGATGCTCCAAATGGAGGAGAATCGCATTTGACGCCGATCCGGACCACGCCGGCGTCCTTGATCGCCTTCGGCGGGGCCTGAGCCGAGGCGGACAGCGCCGGAACCACGAAGGCGGCAAGGGTGCCTAGCGCTATGGCCGAACGGCGAAGCATGCTGATGGATATGTACATGGCTGTTGTTCCCTTTGTATCATTGTTTTGTCCACCGAACGTTTTCCCGTCCGTATGCTTTTTGCCGCAAACCGCGCCGGCTGCAGAAATAACCTGCTAGTGCAATATCTGGTTGAGAAACGCCTTTGTCCGGCTTTCCCGTGGATTGCTGAAGAACTCCTCCGGAGGCGCGGTTTCGACGATCCGTCCCGCATCCATGAAAACGACCCTGTCCGCCACCTGCCGCGCGAAACCCATTTCATGCGTGACGCACACCATGGTCATACCGTCGCTCGCCAGCTGCGCCATCGTGTCCAGCACCTCGCGCACGAGTTCCGGATCGAGTGCCGAGGTCGGTTCATCGAACAGCATGATCTTCGGGTTCATGCAGAGCGATCGGGCGATCGCCGCGCGCTGCTGTTGTCCGCCCGACAGCTGGCTTGGATAAAAATCGGCTTTGTCGGGAATTCGCACCCGTTCCAGATAGGCGCGCGCCACAGCCTCGGCATCCTTTCTCCCAACGCCCTTTACCCAGCGGGGAGCCAGCGTGCAGTTCTCGAGCACGGTAAGATGCGGATAGAGATTGAAGTTCTGAAACACCATGCCGACATCCTGCCGGACGCGGTCGATGATCTTCCTATTGTCGGTCAGCTCCGTACCGTTGACGATGATACGGCCCTTCTGGTGACTTTCCAGATAGTTGATGCAGCGGATCATGGTGGACTTGCCAGAACCCGAGGGACCGCAAACCACCACTTTTTCGCCACGCCTGACGGTGAGGTTGACGTCATGCAACACCTGGAGGATGGAAAACCATTTGTCGACGCCGGACAATTCGACGGCAATTTCCGGATCGGTCATCTCCAAACTCTTCTCCTTCGCCGTCATCTGCGATCTCCTCCCTAACGCGCGGCTTACGAGGCCAAAGCCTGACTTTTCTGCGCGAAACGGGCCGGCCGGAAACTTGCAAGCAGAGGGCTCATCTCACCGGTCATGATTTCACGGGCGATGAGCTCGCCGGTAATCAGCCCCAGCGTCGCGCCGCTATGGCTGAATGCGACGAAATAGCCCGGGATGCCCTCGAGCGGGCCGATCACCGACTCCCCGTCGCCCGGCACGGGCTTCGGTCCGCAATGATAGCTCTCCAGTTCCAGCGCGGGGTTGCCTTCGAGCACGTTCGAGGCTTCCGAAAGAAGGCGACGAAGCGTCTCATCCTTCACCTCGTAAGTCCCATCGGGTCCACGATTGAGTTCCTCCTCCGACCATGCGGAATCGCAGACGATGGCGCCGTCCGGCGTGGGGCGCAGCGCCACGTTCGGTGTATTGAGAACGGCGCGAACTGCGAGCTTGAAAGGCTTCGATTTGACAAGAAGCGCGATCGGCGTGTCATCGGCAATGATATGGCCTGCCTGTTTTGCCATGTCAGGCACGGCCGCACCGGTGGCGACGAGAACCGCATCCGCCTCTATATGCATGCCGTTTGCAGTCGAGACCCCTGCCGCACGTCCGGCTTTGATATTGGCGACGGCTTTGCCGGCACGGGTTACCACCTGGCCGCCGAGGGTTTTGAATTCCTGCACCAGGATGTCGATCAGGGAAGGTAGATCCACCCAGCCCTCACCCGGATTGAAAATCGCGCCCTGACGCGAAATCGCGGCCGCGTTGATGCCGGGCGTGATCTTCGCCACGTCTGCTGCGTCAAGAAGCTGGCAGTCATAACCGATCGCCTGCTCGTGAGCGTAGGCTTCGGCAATCCGGTTCGACGCGTCGTCCGCATCCCATGTCAGGCCACCGTCGAAGCGAAGCCACGCAGCTCCTTCATTGCGGCTTGCCAGCGTCCGGTAGCGATCGATGCCGATAACCCGAAGACGGTGATATTCGGCGGAGCGGAAACGTGCCGAATTGAGCCATGCAAGGGACCGACCGGACGCGCCGCTGGCGAGCGCCCCTTCCGTGACAAGAGTGACGTGCACGCCGAGCCGGGCCAGATGAACCGCCGAAGAAACACCAAAAATACCGCCGCCGATGACGGCGACCCGCTTGCCTGAGGATGGGGCTGTCAAATGCATATTCCTTCGTCTTTGATTGCCGCAGGGCCTTCGTCTATCCAAGGCGCAAAAGCGCCGGTATTTCCAAATGAGACCGGTATCAACCGTATTTGAGACCGGTCTCACATGTCAATGGTGTGATTTTCTTGACGCCGTTTTTTTCTCAGCCTATGTCACGGACCCATGATGAAGAGAACGGCGTCAAAGCGGCTGGTAACCATCTCGGACGTTGCCCAGAGCGCGGGCGTGTCCAAGGCGACGGCCGCACGTGTTCTGGGCAGCTACGGCACGGCAAGCCCTGTCGTGAAGGAGAAGGTTCGCGAAGCCGCAAAGAGGCTCGGTTATCAGGCCAACGAGCTTGCGCGCAGTATGACGACTGGAAAGTCGAAGACGATAGGCGTCGTCGTCGGCGACATCGAAAACCCTTATTTCGGTCAGGCCGTGCGCGGGATCAGCGATGCGGCTCACGCTGCCGGATTCGATGTCATCCTGTCCAATTCCGGCGAGGATGCCGCCAAGGAAAAGGCTGCCGTACGCGTCCTGATGGGCAAGCGGGTGGACGGATTGATCGTTACGCCAGCTTCGGTATTCGAGACCCAGCATCTGCACGAGGTCCAACGATCGGGCCGACCTCTCGTCCTTCTGGACCGGACCATCCCGGATCTTGCGGTCGATGCCGTCGTCACGGACGACCGGCAGGCGGCGGAGGCCGCTACCCGAGCCCTGATCGAGGCTGGCCATCGCCGTATCGCCTACATCTCTGCCACGGAATCGGAGGACCCGATCTACCGGGGACCGCACCAGATCAACCTCAGCACGGTGATGGAGAGAATAGAGGGCGTTGTCGCGGCAAGCCGCTCAGCCGGCATCCAGCATCCGGAACGTTATATCCGGCTCGGTGCCCACCGTCGCGGTCTGGGTGACAAGATCATTGCCGAATTGCTTCAGGGCGCCGACAGGCCGACTGCCATACTGGCGTCTGATACTGTGGTGGCGCTTGAAGTGTTCAAAACCCTCCGCAGATTGGGAATGTCCATCCCCGGCGATCTGTCGCTCGTCGCTTTCCACGATGCCGACTGGACAAGCGTGACCAGCCCGCCGATTACGGTCATCGCTCAGCCGGTCTACGAGCTGGGATTTGAAAGCGCGCAGATCCTTGTCCGGCGTATTACCGGTATGGGCGATACGCCACGCTGCCGGGTACTCGCAACCACGCTCATCAAACGACAATCGATAGGGGCACCGCCGGAGCTTGAGGATAGCGGCGCGGTTCTCCAGGACGATGCCGCGAAAATCGGTTGATGCACCTCGCCGTCATTGCCGTTGATTCCAGCGCTGCAAACTGACGGCTGATGCCGCCCCAAAACCGGCAGATCTGACGCGAATTGCCCTCGACCTGAACGATCGAGGCAAGCAGGTCGATATCGTGGGGAGACCTATTCCAGCTCGGTGTCTTCCACCGTGATGCCGGACTGGAAATGCCACTATTGGTACAAAGCTGCCGACCGGCTGATCCGCGACAAGTGAATGGTTCTGCGGTCGTAGCGGGTGGCGAAGCGGCGGAAGTGCTTCATTCGGTTAAAGCGCCGCTCGATGCGGTTGCGCTGTTTGTAGAGGAGTTCATCGTGCGGAATAATAATCTTGCGCGAGCGGTTTGACGGGATCACCGCCTCGGCTCCCATGTCGGCAATCGTTTCCCGCAAGGCATTGCTGTCATAGGCTTTGTCAGCCAGCACGGCATTGCCGCTCTGGCCCTCCAGAAGAGCCGGCGCTTGCGTGATGTCGCCGACCTGACCGGCAGTCACGATGAAACGCAACGGTCGGCCCAGCGCATCGGCCAGCATGTGGATCTTGGTGGTCAGTCCGCCTCGGGAGCGCCCCAACGCCTGATCCTTGGCCCCCCTTTTCCGGAATTGGCCCCCCTTTTCCGGAAGCTGCCTGCTGATGGGCACGGACGATCGTGCTGTCGATCATCAGGTATTGGTTGTCACGATCGGCCGTCAGCGTCTCGAACACCTGCTCCCAGATGCCAGCATGGCACCAGCGGCTGAAGCGCTTATGCACCGTCTTCCACTTGCCATACCGCTCCGGCAGATCGCGCCAATGTGCGCCGGAGCGCAAAACCCAGAGGCAACCATTGATAAACAAACGGTTATCCGAGCCTGTACGCCCCGGATCGCCCACCTTGCCCGGCAACAAGGACACGATCTTCGTCCACTACCCATCACTCAGTTCATAACGCTTAGCCGCCATAACGACCCCCGTGGTTCAACACGGTGTCCTATGAATTAGCGGTCAGGCGATTTGATGTTGTGGAACGGCTCTGCTCCCACCCTATCCTGAATCCAGGTGCCGAGCGTGTGGTTCGGCGAAGAGCATGGAGCCTTCTCATGACTTTGATCACAACCATCGGTCTCGACACGGGAAAGTCCCACCTGTCCATCGCGCTTGCACGCGCCCTGATCCGCAACGGAGCACGCGGGCGCTTCTTCAACGTCGTCGACCTCGTCAATCGGCTTGAGACGGAGGCACGTAGCGGCAAACAGGGGCGGCTGGCCGACTTCATCACCAGGCTCGACTTCGTCATCATGGACGAACTCGGTTATCTCCCATTTGCCCAGGCCGGCGGCCAGCTCCTCTTCCATCTCATCAGTAGGCTCTACGAGCGGACATCGATCATCGTCACGACGAACCTGGCCTTTGGCGAGTGGCCGGCCGTATTCGGCGATGCCAAAATGACCGCCGCTCTGCTCGATCGGCTCACGCACCATTGCGAGATCGTCGAGACCGGAAACGAATCCTGGCGCTTCAAAAACCGCTCTCAAAGCTAAAGCCGAAAAGGCAAACAACCCGCGCCCGCAGGCCCCTGCGCTAAATGAAAAGCTCCGGGCCTACGCGCGCTGACCCGTTGCAACCAGAAGCAGGGGTTCCTTTTGGACGCCGATACGGGGTCCCGTTACGACGCCGATTGACAGGTGAAGCCGAAACGAGGAATTCGAACTCCGATTCCCGGCATCACCTGCACGGGCGTCACTGCTACCGGCCAGCGAACCACATGAATTGTTGAAGACCTTTTAGGTGCCAAAAGCCACGATATCCGCGCAAAGGCGCATTGGAACGTTGTGACGACCGCGCGTACCTACGTCATCAACAAACACCGCGTTCGGGGCGGCAATGGAACATTGTGACACCGCATGCACCAGAGCTGTCAACGCGTAGCGTGTGCAGCTACATAATGTGGGCGAGTGCAATCGCGTTAGCTACATCCTCGGAGCGCTCATCCAACATCGACGTTGCCACCCTAATGTTATTGCTGTGAGCAATGCAGAATTTGCTTCCCGAGTTGACCGCAATATTCCGGGCAGCGAGCGTAACCATTGCAAAGGGCTCAGAGACCACCGGCACCCACAAAGATAACCCGTCTCCATCTTCGATGGTTAGGCCGCGCACGCGCAGAGCGCTAGTGAGCATATCGCGTCGTTTTTTATAGATAGCCCGGGCAGATGCGATGCCTTCCCAAGTTTCCGGTTGGCGCAACAACCATGCGCCGGCGGCTTGAAGAACGCGGCTGGTCCAGGCGGCACTAAAACTACGATAAGACTGGATCTGTTCAACGATTGCCGCTGTGCCTGACAATACCGCCAAACGAAGATCGGGGCCGAGCGTCTTGGAAAACGAGGTGATGTGAATGACCCTATCGGGAAACTGCGCGCCAAGCGAATGACGCTCAACCCCCGAAATATCGGACATGCCGTCATCCTCAATTATGAGGGTGTCGCTGTCACGTAGTACTTCAGTCAGTTCGCCCAAACGTTGCGGCGTCACTGTCCGGCCGGTCACTGAATGCAGCCGCGGCTGAAACAGGAAAACGACCGGTTTGTAGCGCATCGCATCCTGGAGCGATGAGGGCAGCGGGCCGTACTCGTCACATTTCACAGGTAGTATACGTGCACCCTGATGCTCAAGAATATCGAGGAGCCGCATCGCCGTCGGTTCTTCGATGGCGACAGGCGCGCCGGGCGTCACCAGCGCATGAATAGCAGTATACACTGCATTATAACCGCCGTTGGTCGCAAGCATCGCTTCCGGTTCATAAGGCCATGTCTTGCGTACTTCGGCCTCCAGCTCCGGCAGAATACGGCTGCGCTCATAGCTGTTGAGGTTCTCTGCCGAAGCCCCGTATGCCAGCGCCTTCTCCAAAGTCGGCAGCAGCCTTGGGTCGGGAACGGCCATCGTCAGGTCGAGCACATCTGCACCGTAGTGGCCGGAACTCGCAAGACGCTCTGGTTTTGCGATGAAGCGGTCACCACTGACCCAGGTGCCGTTACGGCCCCTTCCTGTAATGATCTTTTGCCGTCTGAGTTCGCTCCAAGCTTCCGAAATCGTCGCCGGGCTGACACCGAGCGAAAAAGCGAGATCACGGATCGGAGGCAGCTTGGCGCCTACGGGAAGCGCCCCTGCCCTGATCAAGGCACTGGTTTCCAACGCGATTCCGTGAATTGTTCGATCGCTTAATTTTTCGGCAAACCAGATCGAATCGTAGGCGTCGCTCATTTTCTCACCCAGTTTAAATGTTCAATAACGTAATAACATTTGATCATTACGATGTGAACATTTTAATCTCTCTTCATAAGCACTTTCTGACATGAGTATGTAGAATGACACTGGGCCTTCGAATTGCACTGCGTGACTGGGACTATATGACCCCGCTGATCCTCGGCGATGTCGCTTCCGACAAGCTCGACTTACGGGTGGACCGGATCGGAACGCTTGTGTCCCATCTCGGCAAGAGCCCCGACCACGAGGCCGCCGAGATTTCGTTCAGCCGCTATACCCAGCTTCGCCACGACGGCGATGACAGCGTCGTTGGCATTCCCAACTTCATCATGCGCGGCTTCCGCCATCGCTGCATCATGACCACTCGCGACAGCGATCTGACAACGCTCGGCCAGCTGGCCGGCAAACGCATCGGCGTCACCGGATGGCGCGACAGCGGCAACACGTGGACGCGTGCGGCTATCCGCCGCGAAGGCGTCGGGGTCAAGGATGCGATGTGGTATGCTGGCCGCCTGACAGAGGCACACCCAGTCACCGATCGCCTCGACGGCTTTGGCCAGCCCGGCCTGATCGAAGCCTGCCCCGGCGAACGCCCGATGGTAGACCTTTTGCGCGAAGGTGGGCTGGATGCGATCTTTACGCCCTTCATGCCCGATGGCTATTTCGAGCCTGGCTCACCGTTCCGTCAGGTGCTGGCCGATTTCCGCGCAGAAGAGCGCCGGTATTTCGACGATGTGGGATACGTTCCTGGCATGCACCTGATCGGCATCAAGGCTGACATCGTTGCCGAGAACCCGTGGGTAATTGCCGAAGTCAGCAAACTGATCGACGAGTCGCAGCGCATGTGGACCATCAAGCGTCGCAAATATGCCGAAACCACGCCATGGATGTTCGACGAGGTCCTGAAAACCTCGCGCGAGCTGCCCAAAGGCTGGGATGCCAGCGGATTTGCCGCCAACCGCAAGATGATCGACGATTTTGCCAGTGAACTGCACGCGCAGGGCATCATGAAGCGCCACATGGCGCCGGAAGAGCTTTTCGCATTCGATACGGATGGCAGCCGGATCTGACCGGCAGCTGTAACGTTACTCTCTCAAGAAACGTAGCTTTGTAAAACAAGGGGAATGACCATGTCGCATAAGAAACTCATCGCTCTCGCCCTCGCCGGCGTAGCACTTGCGGGCGTCGCCAGGGCGCAGGACGCATCCATCAAACTGGACGTCAACAAGGCGCTCCACAATCGCCTGCCGGAAGACATCAAGTCCGCCGGCAAGATGATCTCCGTCAACAACGGTTCGTTCCCTCCCTACGAAATCGTCACCGGCACCGATATGACAGGCGCCAGTGCCGACCTGACCGATGCGCTCGGACAGGTTCTCGGCGTCAAGATCGAGCATGCGACTGTCGGTGGTCTGCCGGCCCTGCTGGCCGGCGTCAACGCGGGCCGTTACCAGTTCGCCTTCGGCCCGATCGGCGACTACAAGGATCGCGAAGCAGCAAGCGACTTCGTCGATTGGGTGCAAGAATTCGTGGTCTTCGCCACTCTCAAGGGCAATCCCAAGGGCATTGGCTCGCTGGACACGTCCTGCGGCCAGCGCATCTCGGTCATGGCCGGCGGATCCGCCGAACGGGTGATCAAGGCACAGTCGGACAAGTGCAAGGCTGACGGCAAGGAACCGGTGGAGGTCCAGTCCTATACCGATCAGCCGGCATCGATCCTGGCCGTCCGTTCCAAGCGCGCCGATGCCTTCTTCTCCTCACAGGCGCCGCTGACCTATTTCGTCTCCCAGGCGAACGGCCAGCTGGAACTGACCGGCGTCGGCCAGAAGAACGGCTTTGAAGACATCTTCCAGGGCGCCGTCGTGCCGAAGGGCTCACCGCTCGGCCCGGTGTTCGTCGATGCCATCAAGGTGCTCATGGACAATGGCACCTATGCCGCGATCATGAAGAAATGGGGCCTCGAGAACAACATGATCAAGCAGCCCGGCCTCAACCTTGGCGGGCAGCTTCCCAAATGAGCACCGCCAGCAACAACAACGCAGCGCCTTCGGGCGCCGCGGACTTCCGCGACGTGGCGACGGCTCACACGCCTTTCCGGGCTGGCCCTCTCGCCCTCCGGATCGTGATTGCGCTGGTCGTCGTCGACTTCGGCTGGATCATTGCCGCCAATGAAAACTTCGGCTGGCCGGTTGTTGCGCGGTATTTCTTCGATCCGACGGTTTTGAGCGGTCTTTACGTCAGCCTTGGCCTCACCGTGATCGCCATGATCCTCGGTGTCGCGCTCGGCCTGGTGATCGCTATTGCCCGCATGTCAGACGACAAACTGGCGAGTTCGTTCGCCTCGCTGTTCATCTGGTTCTTCCGCGGCACGCCGCTGCTCGTCCAGCTGATCTTCTGGTACAACATGTCGACGTTGTTTCCGGCGATATCGATTTCACTTCCCTTCGGTCCGACACTCATCAGTTGGGATACCAATTCTGTGATCACGCCGATGACCGCGGCGATCGTCGGCCTCGCACTCAACGAAGCGGCCTATATGGCAGAAGTCATCCGCGGCGGCCTTCTGTCGGTTGACCGCGGCCAGACCGAAACGGCGGAAGCCTTCGGCATGACCAAGGCGCGAGCCCTGCGGCGGATCATTATTCCGCAGGCGATGCGTTCGATTGTGCCGCCGACCGGCAACCAGTTGATCAGCATGATCAAGGCGACGTCGATCGTCAGCGTCATCGCCATGGCCGATCTGCTTTACTCGGTGCAATCGATCTATAACCGCACCTTCGAGATCATCCCGATGCTGCTGGTCGCGGTCCTCTGGTACCTGCTCATCACCTCGGTGCTGAATATCGGTCAGGGCTATATCGAAGCCTATTATGGTCGCAGCGACCGCCGCAATGGCGCCACGCCCAAGCCAGCAGCCGTCACAGAGGAGGCAAGCCATTGACCATCGTCGATATCACCAAGCCCCTCGTCCAGGCTCGTAATGTCCACAAGTCCTTCGAGCGGCTCGAAGTGTTGAAGGGCATCGACCTCGACATTATGCCGGGGGAAGTCGTGGCCGTTCTGGGGCCGTCCGGCTCGGGCAAATCCACCTTCCTGCGCTGTATCAATCACCTCGAAGATATCCAGAAGGGATATATCGAGGTGGATGGCGAGCAGATCGGTTACCGCGTCAAGAACGACCGGCTGGAAAGGCTGTCGCCCAACGGCATTGCCAGGCAGCGTCGAAAGATTGGCATGGTGTTCCAGCAGTTCAATCTCTACCCGCACATGACGGTCTTGCAGAACATTATCGAGGCGCCGGTCGGCGTTCACGGTCAGAGCCGCAAGGATGCCATCGAGAACGCCAAGCGCCTTTTGGAGCGCGTCGGTCTGTCGGAGAAAGCACATGCCTACCCGCGGCAGCTTTCCGGCGGCCAGCAACAACGCGTCGCAATTGCCCGCGCGCTGGCGATCAAGCCAAAGCTGATGCTGTTCGATGAGCCAACCTCGGCGCTCGATCCGGAACTGGTCGGCGAAGTGCTGGCGACCATGCGGGACCTGGCAAAGCAGGGTCTTACCATGATCGTCGTCACCCACGAGATCAGTTTTGCGCGTGAAGCGGCCGACCGGGTGGTGTTCATGGACGGAGGGGTGGTCGTCGAACAGGGAAAACCGGAAGACGTGATCGGCAACCCGCAGCATACGCGCACGCAGGCTTTTCTGTCGCGCTTCCTGTAAATCCTCCCCGACTAGCCCCGGCCGAAAGGCCGGGGTCTTTTGTTCAAAATCTTAAAGTCTGGATATTCCATGCCTAGCCAAGACAATCTCTACGCCCGCGTCGCCGATTTCGACTCTATGGAAGCCGAGCTGAAGGCGACCCGCCAGCATCTCCATGCTCATCCGGAACTCTCTTTCGAAGAGGCCGAAACTGCCCGATACGTAGCCGAAAAACTCGAAAGCTGGGGTTACACGGTAACTCGCAATGTCGGCGGTCATGGGGTTGTGGCGACGCTCAAGAATGGCGAAGGCACCCGGAGCATCGGTATCCGCGCCGACATGGATGCGTTGCCGATCGAAGAAGAGACTGGCGTCGCCTATGCCAGCACCGTGCCCGGCAAGATGCATGCGTGTGGCCACGACGGCCACACCACGGTTCTGCTCGGGGCCGCTGAATATTTGGCGCGCACCAAGCGCTTCAACGGCACAGTGACGCTGATCTTCCAGCCTGCTGAGGAAGCAGGCCAATTCAGCGGTGCGCAACGGATGATCGCTGACGGCCTGTTCGAACGCTTTCCGATCGACGCTATTTTTGGCCTGCACAACCATCCCGGCATGCCGGCCGGCACGCTGCTCACTCGATCCGGCCCGATGATGGCCGCCGGCGACACCGTCAAGATCACCGTCACCGGCAAGGGCGGACATGCCTCGCGTCCGCACCTGACCGTCGATCCGGTCCTTGTCGCCTGTAATCTCGTGATGACGTTGCAATCGATCGTCTCGCGCAATGTCGATCCGACCCAGACGGCGGTCGTCACGGTAAGCACCATTCATGCCGGAGAGGCATCGAACGTCATCCCTAATAATGCCAGGATTTCGATGAGCGTGCGCTGCTTCGATCCGGCGATCCGCGTTTTCCTCGAGGAGCGCATTCGCAAATTGACGGCAAGCGTTGCCGAAGGGCACGGCGCCACCGCCGAGATCGAATACGAATACGGTTATCCCGTTGTAGTAAATTCCGAGGAGGAGACGGCCTTCGCACGCGAGGTCGCCGAGGAACTGGTTGGCACCGACAATGTCTCGACCTGCCCGCCTCTGCCCGGCAGCGAAGACTTTGCCTATTTCCTTCACCATCGTCCCGGCAGCTTCCTGCGGCTTGGCAACGGCAAAAATTCACAGATCCTGCATTCATCAAAATACGACTTCAACGATGGCAGCCTGACCACTGGCGCTGCGATGTGGGCACGCCTGGCCGAGCGTTATCTCAACGTATGAGGCCGTCTAAAAATAGAGTTTCGCCTTGATGGGATTCGAACAGCGACCTCGGCAGACTTAATGCTTCAGACACTTAGGCATTCATGTGTGGCGTAGTTATTTTTATGGAACTGCTGTAGGAGGCAGACCCATGGGCGCTGAACAGGGAAGGCACGTTTAGCCTTGGCTGCCGGAACGGTGCCCGCAATCGATCGCGAAGTTCACCATTGATCTCGACCGCCCGAACCTGCATGAGCATGTGAGCACCATTGAGCGTCCAGCGCATCTGTTGCTTCTTGAGCATCCGCTTGCCGACCAACGAGTTCACCGCTGACTCAGCGAGGGTGGTGGCGACACGAAGCCCGGCTCGGTAGCGCTTCCGTAGTTGACGATCGCACCGCGGTTCGATCGAATATAGGTCAAGAGTTGCGAACCGAGGCTGTGAAGCCTTTCGAGCGAGAAAACGTCTTCTTGCTGCGAGTGCTTCAGCCGTGCCAATAGCCCCTCGAGACTACGGATGGCGCGATCGACACGTCCGTGCCACAGACGCCATTTTACGGCTGTGATCTCCCTGTCGATGGACGAAAGGCTTTCGGAGAGACCGGATTGGGATCGTACCATACAGTCCGCGATCTGCTGCATGGTCCTGGACCCGCATGGCAATTTGGAACCAGTCGATAATATGAGTTGTCGGTTTTGGCAGAGCACGAGGCAGGCGCTTGAGGATTTCAGCGCCATCCGAGAGCACGATAACGTCGCCAAAACCGCGATATCCCTCCCGTCGAAGCGCATGCCAAGTTCGATCCCGGACTGCCCTCTGCTCGGTGTTGGCGGTGACGAAATAGCGGCCGCCGGCATCGCCCCTACCACCGCGACCGCATCGGCCTACAACAAGCTCGAAGCTTCGTGCTGAATTGGGTTCCGCGCTACGAACGTGGGCGGTGTCGATGCTGATGATCACCAGGAAGCGGCATTTCGAGTTGATGTCACTCCTCCATCTTCCTTGTCGCGAGCCATTCTTCATTTGCAACATGGTTGTCGATCCGCTCGCCGACCCTGATGGTACGATTGCGCACGGTCGCGTGCGTCTCGATTGGCTCAACAGGGAGAAACTTGGCGAGTACATTCGCTGCCTGCCTGTAGGATATAACGCTTGCCAGCTGTGCCGTCAGTTCCATCAGCTCAGACGTCGCCCGATCGGGGCAGATTTCCTTCAGCGGCGCGAACGCACCCACCATGCCTGGATAGCAATCGCTGCACATCATCCAGCGGGGATTGCGAACCTTCACTGTGCCAAAGACGGTTCTGATGCAGCGCGTTGTGTAATCCTTGACCGCCCGGAACGTATGGCAATTCGGGCAGACTCGGCGATAAAGGGAATAGGTCTCGGCCTCATGGTTCACGACGGCGTTCTGCAGCGATTCCATAATTTTCTTGCCGTCCTCAATCGACAGGCCGAGGTCACCGTCAAACAGCCGCTCCCACCTCTTGTGGATGCGGACCTCCTTTCGGCAAATATCGCCGAACTCATTCTTGCCCTCGATCGTGATCTTCCATTCCACTGCCATCGTCGCCTCCTTCATCGAAGCAACCAAGATGGCCCGGCCGGCACTAACAGTTCATGCGCACCCCGGAAAAGTTACCGGTCTCGTTTTGCGTGGACCTCGCCGGACGTAGCGTCATCGTCCAATGGCGCGCCATATCGGCTGCGAACAACGAAAACCAATCCTCAGCCCGAGATCCAAGGCGCATTCGACACGGTGATCGGCGTGGATAGATCGTAAAGGACGGTATCGCCATCGGCGGAACTCATCATGGTCATGGCAAAATCGGCCGAGGCCTTTAATGGAGTTAGACGATGGTGCAGGACGCCACGATTGTAGGTGACGATCTGAGTCGGTTGGGCGACGAACGCTTTCAGCGTCGTTAGATTGGGCTCTCCGTCAGCACCGGTTTCGCAGACCACGACAAGCGACGGCGACATGTTGAGCGGCAAAAAAGTCTGCGCCGAATAAGGATGCTTCTCGAGGCGGGTTATTGTCAGTTGGCGGGGAACGCTCTCCACTTTGACGACTTGGAGGATAGGTTTCACGGCTGCGCCGATCGCCTCGTAGGCCGATGGCAGCGGCAGCAGACCAGAGAGATCGGACACGTCGCATACCGTGCCGAACGGTCGAAAAGCCTCTGCGGTCAGTGGTGCGGTGAGCAAACTTCTCATAACAGGCCTTCGCTGAAATCGAGCTGAACTTTCATGCTTCTGGTGCGATCGCTGGCAAGCTCAAATGCATCCTCCGCCGCCCTAAAGGGCAATGTCGCCGTTATCAAGGGCCTGACGTCAATGAGGCGTTGCCCCATCAGCTCTACAGCCTGCGCAAACTCGCTGTGAAAACGGAAAGTCCCTCGAAGCTGTAGTTCCTTGGCAACGATGGTATTTATAGGAAGCGTCATCTCGCCGCCCAGTCCAAGCTGCACAATGATGCCGCCCGGCCGAACTAGGTCCAAAGCGCCGGCAAGAGCGGCCTGATTGCCCGAGGCCTCGAACAAAACATCGAAGCAACCCTTGTCGGCACGATAAGGATCAAGCGCCTCGGCCGCGCTGGCAACATTGACGACCTGGTTCGCGCCGATTTGCCGGGCCAACGAAAGCGGGGCGTCCGCGACGTCAGTCACCACGATCTTCGCTGCGCCGGCAAATCGGGCAACGAGGACGCTGAGGATACCGATCGGCCCGGCACCGGTAATCAGCACTTTTTTTCCCAGCAATGAACCGGCCTGATGGGCCGCATGCAAGCACACCGCGAGCGGTTCGGCCATGGCCGCTTCGCCCATCGATAGCGTATCGGCGATCAAGACGGGCTGGGTTTCATGGACGACGACGGATTCCCGGAAACCGCCCTGCACAGGCGGCGAACGCATAGCGCTACCCATAAAGCGCATGTCGAGGCATTGATTCTGGCGCCCTTCAGCACAATATCGGCAGGCGCCGCATGGACGACTTGGATTGACCGAGACCCGCATGCCCGGGACCAAGTGCGAAACCGCACTGCCAATCTCACTGACCACGCCCGCAAATTCATGGCCCAGCGCCATCGGCTCGCGGATACGAACGGTGCCAAACCCGCCGTGGTGATAATAATGCAGGTCGGACCCGCAAATCCCCCCGGTAGCCACCCTCACCCTCACCTCGTCAGGTGCCAGGACGGATGACGCAACCTCTTCGATCCGCAGATCCTTCGGCGCATGTATGACAATTCCGAGCATGTCCTTCCCCTCCGATCTTCAAGTCTTCCAAGCGGGCTCAGAGCACGACCGACATCCCGCCATCAACGTAGATAATCTGCCCGTTGACATAGTCGGAGGCGCTCGATGCCAGGAAAACCGCAGCGCCGACCAATTCCTCCGGTCGGCCCCAGCGTTTCGCGGGGGTGCGTCCTTTAACCCAGGCATCAAAATCAGGATTGTCGACAAGGGCCTGGTTCATGTCGGTGAGCATATAGCCCGGACCGATAGCATTCGCTTGAATGCCATGCTGAGCCCATTCCGCCGCCATGGCCCGCGTCAGCATCTTGATGCCGCCTTTGGCCACGGTGTAGGGCGCAACCGTCGCACGGGCGAGTTCGCTCGTCAGGGACCCGATATTGATGATTTTACCACGGCCGCGCACGATCATTCGCGTCGCCGCTTCACGACCTATCACGAAGGCGCTGGTCAGGTTGGTGTCGATAACCCGCTGCCAGTCGGCGGTCTTAAGTTCGACCATCGGCTTGCGAAACTGGATGCCGGCATTGTTGACAAGAATGTCAATCGAAATCCCCTCGGTGTCGAAACGTTCGAAGGCGCCGAGGATATCTGCTTCGGAGTTGACGTCGAAGGTGGCGCCGTCAGCTGAATGACCGGCATCCCGGAGTTCCGAAACCGCGTCTGCCACACGGGCGGCATTGGTGCCATTGATGATAAGGCGAGCGCCGGCGCCGGCCAGTCCTTCTGCCATGGCGCGGCCCAATCCGCGGGAAGAACCGGTCACAAGTGCAGTTCGCCCATGAAGGCTGAAAAGTGGAACATTGGTCATGTCTGCCCTCTCCTTACACGGAGCTACGACGAACGTGCAGATCCTGCCGTTCGAAAACCTGCGGCAGGAGATCGACCCCTAGACCGGGGCCTTCCATAGGCAGGACGTAACCGTCCTTTATCACCGGGATCGTATCGACAAGCTCCTTATACCAGCCGGTATAAAAAGCCCGCACCGACTCCTGGATCAGGGTGTTGGGCTGGCTGAAGGAAGCATGGATGGCGGCGATGAACCCGACGGGACCTATACAGTCGTGAGGCGCGAACGGCCGGTGATAGGTGTCTGCAAGAGAGGCGATCTTGCGCCCTTCGGTCAGTCCGCCGGTCCAGCAAAGGTCTGCCATGACGATGTGCATGGCATCTCGGTCGAGCATGTCTTTGTAGGGGAAGCGGGATCCGAGCGTTTCGCTGGCGCAAACCGACACGGTCGTTGAGCGGGCAAATTCAGCCAGCGCCTGCGGCGAGTTCATTCGGATCGGATCTTCGTACCATGTCGGCTTGTATGGCTCCAGCGCCCGCGCGATCTGGATGGCGGCCGGAAGGTTCCAGAGCGAATGGAACTCGACCATGATCTCGATCCTGTCGCCGACGGCCTTGCGGATCTTCTCGAACGGCTCGATCGCCGTCTTCATCTGCGCCGGCGTGATATACGCGCCGTGGTTCTCAATGGCCGCCGGGTCGAACGGCCAGATCTTCATGGCGGTAATTCCGCTTTCCAGCAGGCTTTCGGCCACCGCATCGGCGCGATTCATGAAGCCGTCCAGATCTTCGTAGGGCCCACTGACATCGCCCAGGTTCCAGGTGGATACCGGTTTGATATTCTGTGAGCGTACATATTTGTAGCCCGCGCAGGTGTTGTAGATTCGCTGTTTGTCGCGGCAAAGGCCTCCCAGCATCTGGTGCACCGGCTGGGAGCATACTTTGCCGAACAGATCCCACAGCGCAATGTCGATTGCAGAAGTTGCCCGCGATTCCACACCGGTGGAAGCCTGGGCCATGGGCAGGTTGGTCATCTCCCTGTGCAAGGCCTCGATGTTCAGGGGGTTCTTGCCCAGAAGGCGCATCGCCAGGGTGTCGTGAATATGTGCCTCGACCGCGCCGGCGCCGTAAAAAGTCTCGCCAAGGCCGATCACCCCGGCGTCCGTGTGGACGCGCACCCATAGAACATTAGCGAACTCGTCGGTTCGCAATGTTTCTAGCGAAACAATCTTCATCCTCTCCTCCTCCTCGTGCCGGGCGATGCCGGCGCGCGTTCTGACCCATTGAAGCAAGGCTTCGGCTCTTCCGCATCAACGATAATATCGCTTGTAAAATTTCACAACATGTTTTAAAACATTTTTGAACGCAGAACAGAGTTTTGCCGTCGTGGGGGGAGGAGACCGTTCATGGCCAGACACAAAAGCAGGCCCCAGCTCGTGGTGGAAGGGGGAAAGCCGGCCCGCGCAAACCGAGTGAATTTTCTCGAGCTTGCCTATCAGAGGATCGAGGAGCTTCTTATCAATTGCGAACTGAAGCCGGGTCGCCAACTCACCCTTCAAGAGCTTCAGGATATGACGGGTTTTGGCCGCACACCTGTCCACAATGCCGTCAGCCGGCTGGCCGCTGATACTCTGCTGGTCATCCTCCCGCGCCACGGCCTTAGGGTCGCCCCTATCGACCTCTCCAGGGAGCGTATGCTTTTGCAGCTGCGGCGCGACGTCGAGCGTTTTGTCGTCAAGCTCGCCATCGAGCGCTCCAACCTATCGCATCGCAACCAGATGCTTCATATCGAGCGTGCCCTCAGGGAAAGACGAAGCAATATTACGCTGGATGAATTCAACGTGCTGGACCGGCGCATTGACGAGATTCTTCTGTCGGCTGCAGGCGAACCGTTTCTTGTCCACACGCTGCGCCCCCTGCACACGATCTACCGGCGCATCGGCTTCATTCACCACACCCACACGCTTGGAAAGCCCGATTTGACCCAGACGGTCGATTGTCATCTTTCGGTGCTCAACGCGGTGGCGAACCGGCATCTCGATACGGCTGTGGCGGCCACCGACGCTCTGATGGGATTCGTCGAATCGATGTTCGATGAGATGGAAGCAGGTATCGATCCTCGCCTTCTCGATTGCAGCATCGAGCCGATCTTCAGTCTTTAGCTTATCCATGGGGGAGGACTTCGTATGTCGCCAAGGATCGTTTTCCACGGTGAGAATGCCGCGTGTTTCAGCGAGGATTTCACCAGTTATGTCGCGGGGATCGGCGAAGTCGCGGTTCTGCCCGACGTGCTTAGCACCGAGGCGGAGCGCAGGATTTACGCGCAAGCCGAATTCATCGTCGGCGTCAAATTTGACGCGTCGCTGCCTACGCCCGAAAAACTCTCGCTGTTTCATGTTCCGGGCGCCGGGTTCGATGCGGTCGATCTGTCTCTGCTCCCGGATGGAGCGGTCGTCTGCAACTGCTTCGGCCACGATCCGGCGATCGCGGAATATGTCTTTGCCGCCATGTTGAGCAGGCACGTCCCGCTCCAGGCGGCCGATCGCAAGCTGCGAAACGGCGAATGGGCATACTGGTCCGGCGCTCCCGACCGTGTCCACGGCGAAATGTCGGGCAAGACCGTCGGCCTGGTCGGGTTCGGCCATATCGGCAAAGCCATTGCACGGCGCGCCAAAGCCTTCGACATGGGCGTCACCGTCGCTAATCGTAGCCGCGTCGAGACCTCCGATCTCGTCGATCGGTCCTTTTCACTGGACGAGCTTGTCCAGTTCTGGCCAACCGCCGATTTCATCGTGGTGTCGGTGCCGCTGACGCCATCCACCCGCAGCATCGTCGATGCAGCGGCCTTTGCCGTCATGAAGCCTGATGCGGTCATATTCAATGTCGGCCGCGGCCCGACCATCGATGAGCAGGCGCTTTTCGATGCGCTCAGGGACAAGCGGATCAGCGGCGCGGTAATAGACACCTGGTATGCTTATCCCAGCGCGGATGCGCCGATGAAACATCCGTCGTCGTTGCCGTTTCATCAACTCGACAACATCGTCATGACGCCGCACATGTCCGGCTGGACCAACGGTACCATACACCGTCGGCAGCGAACCATCGCCGACAACGTGAAGCTCCGGCTGGAGGGTGGCCGCTGCATCAATATCGTCAGGGATGAGGTCCGGCGGAGTTGAAAAGACCGCCTGGGTTCGATCGACAAGTTTCCGAATAGCTCAATCAACAAGGGAGAGAGTGATGAGCTTCTTGCATTCCATGAAATCAGTGGTGGCCATGCTGGCGATATCTGCCGGCCTTATGGCGGCCTGCTCTGCCAACGCGCAGAGTGTCGACGATATCGTCAAGCGTGGCTCCGTCAAGATCGGGGTCCTGGTTGGGGCGCCGCCGTTCGGTTCCGTCGATGCGCAGGGCAATGCGATCGGTTACGACGCCGATGTCGCCGCTTTGGTCGGGAAATATCTAGGCCTGCCCGTCACCATGGTTCAGCTCACGCCGCCATCGCGCATTCCGGCCCTGGAGTCCGGAAAGGTCGACTTTCTGGTGGCAACGCTTGCACCAACCCCGGAACGCGCCAAGGCGGTGATGTTCACGATTCCCTATAGCGCGTTCCAGGTCGGCATCTATGCTCCCAAGACCGCCAAGATCGAAAAATGGGAGGATCTCAAGGGGATGACGGTCGGCGTCAACCGTGGATCGAGCGTGGAAAAGGAATTCGTCAGCCGCGAGAAGGAATTGGGTCTGACGATCCTGCGCTTCGAGGACGATGCAACCACGATGCAGGCATTGTTCTCCGGCCAGGTCCAGGCGATCGCTGGCCCGGATGCCCAGGCCAACGCGGCCATCCGCTCGCGCGGGGATACGACGACCGAGGTAAAGTTCTTCTTCTCGATGCAACCGAATTCGATGACGGTCCGCAAGAACGCATTCGAACTGCATCAATGGCTGAACAATGCCATTTATATGATGAAGCAGAGTGGCGAACTTGACGCCATCGCCCGCAAATGGGTCGGAACGCCTCTACCTACCCTCCCCACCTTCTAGTCGCGCCTGTGACTTCCCGCGATCGGAGGCTCGGTTTCGGTCGCGGGCGGCAATTTTGGGAGGAGCCTGACCCATGGAATTTTCACTTCATTTCGAGTCCGTTTTCGCGGAGTCGGACCTGATCCTGCGCGGTATCCTGCTGACGATCGGATTGTCAGCGTGCGCCATAACGCTCGGCAGCGGCTTGGCGATTGTGCTGGTGGCACTGCGCGATCTTGGAAACGCGGCCGTTCGCCTGTTTGTCGATACCTATGTCGAACTTCTTCGCAACACGCCATTCCTCGTGCAGCTCTTCATGATCTTCTTCGGATTGCCGTTGCTGGGCCTGCGCATGTCCGGCACGCAGGCGGCACTTCTCGCGATGACGCTCAATCTGTCCGCCTATGCGACCGAGATCATTCGCGCCGGCGTGGATTCCATCCACAAGTCGCAAATCGAGGCCGGCCTGTCCCTGGCGCTGAGCCGGTTGCAGGTCTTCCGCTACGTCGTCATGAAACAGGCATTCGCGAAGGTGTGGCCAGCGCTTTCTAGCCAGTTCGTGCTGATGCTTCTGGCATCGAGTATTTGCTCATTCATCTCGGTTCCCGAACTCTCGGGCGCCGCGGCAATCGTGGAGCAACGGACCTTTCGCAGCTTCGAAACCTACATCGTCGTGACGTTGAGCTATCTCGTGCTCGCCCTTGTCCTCAAGTTTGCGCTGATCTGGCTCGGCCATCACCTGTTCCACAGGAAGGTCGTTTCCATCCTGAACACTGCCAGCAAGGAAGGGATAGCTTGATGTCGACTTTCGGTTGGCCGGAATTTCTGTTCCTCTTGCGCTCGGCAGGTTGGTCGGTTGTTTTGACAGCCATCGCCCTTGCCTTCGGCGCAGTCGGCGGCGGGACATTCGCGATCATGCGGCTTGCCACCAACGCCGTGCTGCGCAATGTCGCCGCCGTCTATATCCTGACCATCCAGTCCATTCCGGTTCTCATGATCCTGTTCATGTCATATTACGGGCTGTCGATCGCCGGGGTTGAAATTCCGCCGCTTCTGGCAGCGTCCGTCTCGCTTTCAATCTATGTGTCCGCATATCTCGCCGAAATCTGGCGCGGTTCGATCCAGGCGGTACCGTTTCAGCAATGGGAAGCATCGGCATCGCTCGCACTCACCCGTGTTCAGCAGTACCGCTATATCATCCTCCCCCAGGCACTACGTATCTCCCTGCCGCCGACGGTTGGCTTCCTGGTTCAACTCGTCAAGAACACTTCCATCGTCTCCGTCGTCGGATTCGTGGAACTGTCCCGAGCCGGGCAACTGGTCAACAACGCGACGTTCAGACCGTTCGAGGTCTTTATGACCGTCGCGGCCATTTATTTCGCCATCTGCTTTCCGCTATCTCGCCTAAGCCGCTATCTCGAAAGGGTTCTCCATGTCGGTCGTAGCCATTGATCAAGTTCACAAGCGGTACGGCGCCCTTGAAGTCCTGAAAGGGGTTTCGCTGAGCGTCGAATCGGGCCAGGTCGTCGCCATCATTGGACGGAGCGGCTCCGGCAAGAGCACTATGTTGCGCTGCATAAATGGGCTCGAAGCGTTCCAGTCCGGCACCATCACCGTCGCCGGCCACGACGTCCGGCAAGAAGCGGCCAGGCTGCGCGCGTTGCGTAAGGACGTTGGTATCGTATTCCAGAGCTACAATCTCTTTCCTCATCTGACCGTTAGCCAGAACATCAAGCTGTCCCCCACGATTACCCAAGGCGTCAAACCGGCGGAGGCGGAAGCCATCGCGCGACGGGTTCTGGCCCAAGTGGGATTGTTGGAGAAGTTCGACGCATTTCCTGACATGCTGTCTGGTGGTCAGCAACAACGTGTCGCCATTGCAAGGTCGCTCGCCATGCGGCCGAAAGTGATGCTGTTCGATGAGGTGACCTCCGCACTCGACCCGGAACTAACCGGCGAAGTGCTCCTCGTGATGGAACAACTTGCGAAGGAAGGCATGACCATGTTGCTCGTCACGCACGAGATGAGTTTCGCCCGCCGCGTCGCCCATGTCACGGTTTTCATGCACCAAGGCAAGATCTGGGAAACAGGGCCGTCGAAGGAGCTTTTCGAAGATCCGCAGACGCCTGAACTGCGAGCCTTCCTGTCAAATGGGGTGAAATAGTCCGCCGGAGGTGGCGATTTACAGCAAGTCAAGCCAGCCACGGATCTCGTTCTTCTATCTCGTCCAGAACACCTCTCTGCTGGAACAGGCGCAGGCCGATGGCATCAGGTTAGTGTCGTGGCCCAGTGCTGCGCCGTTCGCCCCCCAACTGCCCTGTCACCCCATTCCGGCTCGCATCAAGGCGGCTTTCACGATCCTCAAAGCCGTCGAGACCATACAGGAGCATTGGAAGCCGGGGGTAGGCGCCCACGGGGCCTCCCTTTCCGCGTAAATGTCTGTTGAGGGGGCTGCAGGCGGGTTCAGAGGGAAACGCACGGCGGCCACTACGGAAAGGATCGTGAAACCCGCTCACATCGCGAATGTCGATTTCGATGTTCCGTGCCCCCTCTCGCTTCGACGCGGAAGCATGACGGCCATCACCAGTGACAACATTATGGCCTTTTCGCAATGCCGCCTATGGGCTTGCCCAGCAAGATACGTCTCGCATCAGACGCACGCCGATGCGGATCCTACTGAATGGCTTTCTGGATTTCTTCGCGCACAATTGTCGCAAGCCCACAAACTCGATCGTCATGATGAATGTGGCGGCGAGACCGCCTAAATTTAAACTAGAGGAAAGCACGTATGTCTCCAGGATGGCTCGCAATCCCTCGAACTGCCGTGGTGGCCCTCACGCTAGCTGTTACCGGTTCTGCGCAGGCGGCTGATGTTAATTTGACGCCGCCCCAGATGCGAGAGGATCTTACCTTTTTAAAAGAGAAATGGGCTCCGCTGGATAAAAGCTTCAGCGACAGCCAGAGGGTGGCGTTCGGCCGGCATCTCGATGAGACCGCCTCTGCGGTGGAAGATCTGGAGCCGGAAGAGTTCGCGCTCGAAGTGATGAAGGCCGTGGCCATCGCGCGCAACGGACACACCAACGCCAATGTCGGGACTTTGCTTGGCGCCGACCTTCCCGTACGCGTGTGGTCGTTTTCCGACGGGCTTTATATCGTCAAGACTCACCCCGATTTCGAATGGTTGCTTGGCGCACGGATCGACGGGATCGGCTCCCTAACCACGCAGGAAGCGCTCGACCGGGTGCGCGCCTACCTTCCCGGCACGGAGCAGCGGATTCGTTTTCTCTCCCCCGGCTACCTGGTCGCGCCCGCCGTCCTTGAGCAGATCGGCGCCGTCGACGGCACGGACCACGTTCCGTTGACCTTGCAGTTTGACGATGGACGGACGGAGATCGTCGAGCTTGCGCCTACGAAAGGCGAAGATCCCGGCGATGAGCGCAAGGCAAGCCTGAACAGGGGCTATTCCGTGCTTATTCCCGACGATCCAGACTTGCCAGGGCGCTGGCGCCATCTGCTCGACGGCCGCAAGGAGCTGCCGCCGATCTATGGTAAGCGCAGTGACGTGCAGGCGCGCTTCCTCGATGATTCCAGGAAGGTGCTCTACATCCGTAACGACACGGCAAGAAGCATCGACGAAACCCCTCTACCGGACAAGTTCGCCGGCATTATCCTCGACAAAATCCTGCCGATGCAGCCCAAGCACATCATCGTCGACCTCCGCCTGAACAATGGCGGCGACTTCTTCAACACGATCCTGTTTTCCCGGGCGATACCTCGACTTGTGCCGCGCGACGGACGTGTGTTCGTGCTTGTTGGGAGGGCAACCTTCTCTGCCGGCATAACGACCGCCGCCATGCTCAAGGGAGAGGGAGGCGACAAGGTCACTCTTGTCGGCGAACCGATGGGGGATGGCGGCCAGTTCTGGTCCGAGGGCAAGTATGTCAAGTTGCCGAACTCCCAGATCGCTGTTCGCTACAGCCACCAATTTCATGATTACGAGACCGGCTGCTTTGACGTCGACGACTGCTATTGGGCGACTGTCGCCTTCGGCCCACGCGGTATTTCGATTGCGCCGGAAACCACAGTTGAGCTGAGTTTCAAGGCTTATGCGCAGGGGCGAGACCCTGTCCAGGAGAAAGTGCTGGACTTGGCCGGCAGGCACTAAACCGATTTTATCCCCACCGATGCGATCGAAAAAGCTTGGGCGCCCAAGGAGGGCAGCGCTTTATGCTCCTCATCCTCGCCTTCGAGGATGAGGGTGGAAGGACGTGTATCCCGCACCGGTACGCCACTGCGCAGCGGCAGCGCGTGCCCGGCATGAAGCGGGACGTGCTGGCTGACTGTCTTCTTGCGGAATGCTGGCAAATATCAATTCCGCCCTGATACGGGCTTTGTCGTTGAGCCGTGAGACGCCACCCTTGAACTTAAGAGTTCGCAATGTTTTTGCGAAGCTGTCGGCTACGCGCATATGCCCTTTCGATCGAGCTACTGTTTGACTCATTTACTAACATAAGCCTTCAAATCCCCAGCGCGCACATTAGCGACAGCGTGAGCAGGCCCAGAATCCCGGTTAGCAGGACCGCGATCTTTGGGGTTTCTGCCGCCGCAATTGGTACGCCGCGCGCCCGCAAGTCGGCCAGCGCAGCCTTCTCAGGAAGCAGGTCGTCGAAGAAGAACTCATGCTCGTAGCCTTCGATTATGAAGATGATCGAGACGCCCTTCTTCCACAACGCGTTCTTGGCCCGCATGAGTGCCTCTTCATACGTGAACTCCGACCAGTGCGCCGACCAGTCCATTTCCATCGTGTTCACAGGAACCTCCCATTCCAAGTATTCCGGGAGAGCGGCCGCATGCTCACGGCCACCCTGCTACGCATCAGTGATCGTCGAGCGAACCCTGCGCGTAGAAATGCTGTCGAATTGTTTTCGTGTACGAGGCGAACTGGGTTGACGCCATGACGCTCAGGTCACGGGGCCGTGGCAGATCGATGTCGTAGACCGCTGCAACCGATCCAGGACGCTCGCTCATCACGACCACCCTATCCGATAGGTAAACTGCTTCGGGAATGCTGTGTGTGATCAGCAGAACCGTCTTCTTGGACTCAAGCCAGATCCGCTGAAGCTCCACGTTCATCTTCTCCCGGGTCATCGCGTCAAGCGCGCCGAAGGGTTCATCCATGAGGAGCACCTGCGGGTCATGGAGCAGTGCGCGGCAAATCGATGCGCGCTGCTGCATGCCGCCCGAAAGCTGCCATGGATACTTGTTCTCGAATCCCTGCAGGCCCGCCATCGCGATCAGGGCTTCGGCGCGCCTGCGCGCCGCCACCTTGTTCATGTTCCGCATCTCCGCCTGGAGGAGGATGTTGTCCATGATGTTTCGCCAGGCGAGAAGAACCGAGCTTTGAAACACGATGCCGACGTCGGTCTGCGGTCCGGAGATCTTCCGCCCGGCGAGCAGGAGCTCGCCGTCGGAGATGGGTGCCAGTCCGGCAACCAGTTTGAGAAGCGTGCTCTTGCCGCAGCCCGAAGGGCCGACGACCGACACGAACTCGCCTTCCTTGATCGAAAGGTCGATCGGCTTGAGGGCTTCGAAGGAGCCGAACTTCTTCGTGACGCCGTTCAACTGGATGAGGGTCGACCTGTCCACCGGCCGGGGCAACTTATCTGTCATCATGTCCTCGGATGCGCGTAGCGATCTCATGTGCTGTACCTCACGGCAGGAAGGCGTCGGTGTAGTACTTCCCGACATCCTTGTCTGATGCCTTGAGCGTACCGACTGCGATCATTGTGGCGATGGTCTCTTCGACCTGCGCGCTCGTCACGCGCAGCGGCCGCGAGCCTTCTGTTTCCTTGGCCTTGAATAGCGGAATGGCGGTCTTGAGACCGGTCATCAGGCTTTCCGGGGTGCCGGCGTTCGGATAGGCCTTGCGGACCGCTTCGACGGCTTCCTGTGGATGCTCCGACGCATATTCGAACGACTTGGTGGCGGCACGCATGAACTTCTTCAGGAGCTCCGGCTTCTCGGCGATCGTCGCGGTGTTCACGATAAAAGACGACCCGATGCTGTTGACGCCGAAGTCGGCGAACAGCATGTTCGTGACCGGCTTTCCGGTCGCCGCCTCGATCTGCGTTCCCTGATCGGTCGCGAAGCCGAGCAGCGCATCGGCCTGGCCGGTGATGACGGCGTTTACCTTGGTCTTGGCGTCGCCATTGACCGTCTTGAAGTCGCCGTTCTTGAGCTTGTTTTTTTCCAGGAAGAGCGGCCAGGACTGGGACGGCGAGTCCCCTGCCGTCATAGCGATGGTCAGTCCCTTCACCTTCTCGGGGGTGTCAATACCCTTCTCCTTCAGGCTGATGACGGCGAAGGGGCTGCGCTGAAGCGCCGAGCCGATGGAGATGACCGGAGCGCCCTTGACGGCGAGAGCCATCATGGTCGTCATATCGGCAAAGCCGATCTGCACGTTACCAGCAGCGACGGCCTGAACGGTCGGCCCTGAGCCGCGGCCTTCCTGGATCTCCAGGTCGACGCCCTCCGCCTTGAAGAAGCCCTTCTCCTTACCGAGTATGAGTGGCGAATGCAGTCCCGTGACGTACCAGTTGAGCATCAACGTGGTTTTCTCGGCGTTTTGTGCAGCGGCCAGGTTCGGCTGCGAAAAGGCACTTGCGACGGCCACGGCTGCGCCGAAGACCAGGTTAGAGATTTTCATCAGACTTTCCTCCTCTTTGATGAATTCTTCAGTGCGCGCCGGCGGTCGCCAGGCGATTGGAGATGTGCCACGGCAGCATCAGCTTCTCGATGAGGTCGATGATCATGAAGAGCAGCACGCCCATGAGCGACAGGATGATCAGCGCGGAGAACATCAAAGGCAGGTCGAAATTGCCATTCGCCCGCTGGAGCACATAGCCGATCCCGGAATTGGAACCCACGAACTCGCCGACGACGGCACCGACGACCGCCAGCGTGATGGAGACCTTCATGCTTGCAAAGATCGCTGGAAGGGCGTTCGGGAGGCTGATCTTGTAGAACATCTTCAGCCGGCTGCTGCCCATGGACTTTGCCAGGTCGATCATGTCGGATTCGAGCGACTTAAAGCCGAGGACGGTAGAAACCACGATTGGGAAGAAGCCGAGTAGGAAGGCCACGATGACCTTCGGAAACAGCCCGAATCCGAACCAGACGACGAATAGCGGCGCGATGGCCACCTTCGGAATGCTCTGCGAGAAGACGAGCAGCGGATAGACATAGCTCTCGATGGTCTTGGAGTAGGCGATGAGCATCGCCAGCGGCACTCCGATCAGCACAGAAAGCAGGAAGCCGCCGACCGTCGCCTGCAGGGTGGGAACGGACTCCGCCAGCAGCATCGGCCATTGAGCGTACATCTGCACCGCGACGTCGATCGGAGTGGGAATGAGATAGGCGGGAATGCCGAACAGACGAATGGTGAGATCCCAGACCACGACCAGAAAAAGGACCAGCAGCACCGGCCTCACGAACGGAGAGTTGAACGACCGCATCATGGCTTCCTCCGGGCTCCCGAATGTTCAATAAGACGCATCACGAAATTTCCTCCTCTAAGAACTTTGCAATGTGGCCAGCCGGAAAGGTCGACGGGTTGGCGCCTTGGAAGGCCTAGGTCTTTTGGGCGACGAACTGCTCCGGCTCAGATAGTGCCGCCGCGAAGGCTCCTGCTGGCCTGCTGTCTGACGAATTTCATTAATTCACCATCTAGGGAATTAATGAAATTCTTCACCTCGAAAGTCAATAAGTCGGCCATCGATTTCCCTGATTCCGATGAAATTTGCGTGAGACGCCCATCCCAGTCACTCCCTGACCAGGATCGCGATGTCGGCTACGTTCGTACCAGTTGGCCCGGTCACGATGGCATCGCCTGTCTTTCGAAAAAAGGTTCCGGAATCGGCGCGACGAAGATGGTCCTCGGCGTTTTCGAACAGTTCGAAAGTCCGCCCGTCGACCACGGCGCCGGCCGCATCGGAAACTCCGTCGCTGCCGTCTGTTCCGGACACGAGCACGTGGAGGTCCTGCCTGCCGTCGATCGCCTTCGCAAATAGGAGCGCGAGGGCCTGGGCGCGACCTCCGATGCCGGGTTTTTCGGGTAGAGAAATGGTGGGCTCACCCCCGAAGACATAGACGCCAGGACCGCCACGGTTAGTCGTCTCCAGGCAAACATCGACTACAGTGTCGATAGGCGCGCTGAGTGTTTCAGAATTGACGACCACATCGAGGCCGATGAGCCTGAAGCGTCTTGCCAGTTCTTCCCGAAGGAGGCGGTTCGACGCTACGATGGTCGCCTTGTAATCGCCACGGTAGGTGCCGCGGTCTCCGATCCCGGATCCGATCAGATCGATGCCATCCGAGCCGACATCAGAAATCGCAAGGACGCGGACCTCGCGACCGGCGAAACGACTGAGGAGCTTGCCGCCCTTGATGTCGGACATCGCAATGCGGCGGGCGTTAAGCTGCTCGATCGTGCTTCCGTCGGCGAGACCGGCGGACGTCATATTCCGGAGGTCAGGAAGCGATTTTCCGGATAACAGTCTCTCCACAAGAGAGGAGGCCCCGCCGGAGACCAGCATCAGCAGCCTCGCGTCCGAACCTGCGTTCCCGATCCACGATGCGAGCGCCTCGCCGGCTCGGAGCGACTTATCGTCCGGCACCGGGTGGGCCGCCTCCAGGAACTGGACGTCGGATCCGGCAGGGACACCGTGCCCGTACTTGCTGACGATAAGCGCGGGTATCTCGGGGAACCGCGGTCGACAGCCTTCATACATGTCGACGGCCGCCTTTCCTACGGCCACGATCATTGTGGGCTGAAACTCCGGGTGCTCGTTCAGATCTCTGGAGACGCCAACCTTGCCGGTGACCGTTCCAAGACTGTCCAGGAATACATTCCGAAGGGTATCGCTCCAGTTCCGCCTCGCCATTATCCCTGCACTCCCCACATCAGGCCAACTTGGGCAGGAGCCCGCTTACCGAGTGTTTCGCATCGCCGTAGAACATGCGGGTATTGTCCTTGTAGAAGAGCGGGTTCTCGATGCCGGAATATCCGGCTCCCTGGCCGCGCTTTGAGATGAAGACCTGCTTTGCCTTCCAGACCTCGAGAACCGGCATTCCGGCGATCGGTGAATTGGGATCGTCCTGCGCAGCCGGATTGACGATGTCGTTGGAGCCGATGACGATGACCACGTCGGTGTTGGCGAAATCCCCGTTGATCTCGTCCATTTCCATGACGATGTCGTAGGGCACCTTGGCTTCGGCGAGCAGGACGTTCATGTGGCCCGGCAGACGGCCTGCCACCGGATGGATGGCGAAGCGAACGGTCTTGCCGGCGGCGCGTAGCTTGCGGGTCAGTTCCGAGACGGCAGCCTGGGCTTGCGCCACCGCCATGCCGTAGCCGGGCACGATGACGACGCTGTCGGCTTCATTGAGCGCCGCCGCCACACCATCCGCATCGACGGCGATCTGTTCACCGATGATTTCCATCTGCGGCCCCGATCTTCACTCCTCTCTCCCGATGCTTCAGCAGTCGGCGGCCCGTTCGACGATCGTGCGCATCACTTCGTCGGCGTCTCGCTTCCACCAGTTGTTCGTGGAGAAGATCTCCACTTCGTTGAGGCCCTTGAAGCCGTTGGCTTCGACCCGCTTGCGAAGGCGCGAAATGTTGATCACTCCGTCCCCCACCATGCCGCGGTCCAGCAGCAGATCAGTGGTCGGCACAAGCCAGTCGCAGATATGGAACGCCATCAGGCGCTCGGGGCCTGCCCTGTCGATCTGCTCCTCGATTTCCGGGTCCCACCAAACGTGATAGACGTCAACGGCAACACCAATTCCCGAGCCAAGCCGGTCGCAGATGTCGAGTGCCTGGCGCATCGTATTCACGCAGGCTCGGTCCGCAGCGTACATTGGATGAAGCGGCTCGATCGCAATCTTTACGCCGCACGTTCTGGCGTATTCAAGCGACCTGGCGAGGCCTTCCTCGGCGATCGCGCGCGCGGCCCCGATGTCCTTCGAGCCTGGAACGATGCCTCCGACGACCATGACAAGGCATTCCGCGCCGATGGTCGCTGCATCGTCGATCGCCTTTTTGTTGTCGTCGATCGCCTTCTGGTCGAGCGGATCCGCGATGGTGTACCAGCCGCCACGGCACAGACCTGATACGGACAGACCGGCGTCTCGGATGAGCCTTGCCGCTGTGTCCGCGCCGAGCTCGTCCAACTTGTCGCGCCATGGCGAGATGCCGCCGAATCCATGCCGGGCGCAGCCTTCGATGGCCTCGCGAAGGTTCCACTGCGATCGGACGGTCGCAGTATTAAGTGAAAGCTGTTGTGCTGTGGGCATTTCAGACTCCGATCCCGTAGGTTGCGAAGACACGGCCTGCGCGCCGGGCGGCACGATCCGGGTCGGCAAAGAGACCCGCCGCGCTGGCGAGCCGGACGATGTCGGCGAGATGCTGCGCCGAGCGCGTGCTCTGCTGGCCGCCAAGCATGGTGAAGTGATCCTGATGGCCATTGAGATAGGCCATGAACACGACGCCGGTCTTGTAGAAGCGGGTCGGAGCCTTGAAGATGTGACGCGACAGCGGAACCGTCGGATCGAAGGCGGAGTTGTAGGCCACCATGTCGCCCCTGTTCAGAGCGCTGAGGGCCTGAGCCGCGGCGGTTGCGATCGGATCGAAAATGCCGAGGAGAGCGTGGCTGTAGCCCTGCTCGTCGCCCGCGATCAGTGCCGGGTAGTTGAAATCATCACCGGTGTACATTCGCACGCCCTTCGGCAGCCGGCGGCGCATCGAGACCTCTTTCTCCGCGGAAAGCAGGGAGATCTTGATACCGTCGACCTTGGATGCATTGTCGGCGATGACGCCGAGGCAGGTGTCCATTGCGGCCATATGGTCGCGGTCGCCCCAGTAGCCTTCAAGTGCCGGATCAAACATCTCGCCCAGCCAGTGGAGGATGGCCGGCTCCTTCAAGGAGCGGAGGATCCGGCCGTAGACCCTCCCGTAATCCTCCGGAGACTTCGCCACCTTGGCAAGGGCACGCGACGCCATGAGGATGATCCGGCCGCCCGCCGCCTCGACGGCCTCGCATTGTTTCTCGTAGGCTGCGATGACGTCGTCGAGGCTGAGGGCGTCCGAGGGCACCAGATGGTCTGTTCCGGCTCCGCAGGCGATCAGACGGCCACCTGCCTTTGCGAGGGACACGCTCCGCTGGATCAGCTCCAGCGAAGTGGGCCAGTCCATGCCCATGCCGCGCTGGGCGGTGTCCATTGCTTCGGCGACGCCGAAGCCCTTGGCCCAGAGGTGTTCGCGAAAAGCCAGCGTCCTGTCCCAGTCGACCGAACAGTCGAGCCACGGATCGTTGTCCGCAAAGGGATCGACGACGACGTGAGCGGCGGCATAGGCGGTGCGATTCCATTCGCCGCTCTGGACAGCAGCAACCGCAGGGCCGATCTTGAAAGTCTCAAGACCACCATCTTTTGTAGGAAGGGTAACCGAAGCCATCGTCACAGCCCCAGGTCTTCCAGATCGATCCAGCGGCGCTCGCGGGCGCTCTGGTATCCGGCTTCGGCGAGCTGCACGCCCTTGGCGCCTTCGACGAAGGTGTAACGCCACTCAGAACCTTCCAGCACATGGCGCAGGAACTGCTCCCACTGAACCTTAAAACCGTTATCAAGCGGGACATTGTCCGGAACCTCCTCCCAGGATTCGTAGAAGTTGAGCGGCTGCGGTACGTCCGGGTTCCAGACAGGCTTCGGAGTATTGACGCGGTGCTGGCTGTAGCACCTGTGGAGGCCGGCGACTGCCGAACCGTGTGTCCCGTCGATCTGGAAGGTAACGAGGTCGTCGCGACGGACGCGGGTGCACCAGCTGGAATTGATGTGCGCGACGATGTCGCCTTCAAGCATGAAGGTCGCATAGGCGGCGTCGTCTGCGGTCGCCTGATATTCCTTTCCACTCTCGTCCCACCGCTTGTCAATGTGGGTCGCAGTCGTGCAGCTCACCGATTTGACTGGCGCGACCACGTTGTCGAGGACATAGCGCCAGTGGCATAGCATGTCTGACACCATGCCGCCGCCGTCGGCAGCGCGGTAGTTCCAGCTCGGGCGCTGTGCGGGAAGGTAGTCGCCTTCGAACACCCAGTAGCCGAATTCGCCCTTTACGGAGAGGATCTTTCCGAAGAAGCCGCTGTCACGCAGACGCTTCAGCTTGACCAGTCCGGGGAGGTCGAGTTTGTCGTGAACGATACCGTTCTTGACGCCCTTTGCCTTTGCGTACCTGGCGATTTCGATGGCTTCCTCGAGTCCCTCGGAAATCGGCTTTTCGCAGTAGACGTGCTTGCCCGCGTCGATCGCCTTGCGAAGAAGCGTCGGACGAAGCTTGGTGGAGGCAGCGTCGAAGAAGATCTCGTTGTAGGGATCGGCCAGGGCGCCGTCGAGGTCAGTGGTCCAACGCTCGACGTTGTGGGTCTTGGCAAGGCGCTCGACCTTGGAGCCGTCACGGCCGACGATGATGGGATCCGGGACGATCCGGCTGCCGTCGGAGAGTACGACGCCACCCTGATTCCTGATCGCGAGGACCGAACGTATGAGATGCTGGTTCATCCCCATTCGGCCGGTCACGCCGTGCATTACGATGCCAATTTTCCTGTCACTAGCCATAGCTTGCCTCCCGTCTCGGCGGTCGCCCGCCCTTCGATAGTTGCCGTTAGAGATTTAATTCACCATCTGGAGAATTGACAGCGTTATTGCAGACGACAAACCGTTTGGCAAGTTGACAATTCATCGTCCGGTGAATTAATTGAAAAAAATCGCAGGTACCCAATTAGTTTTGGGCCCGGCGTCCGCCACGGCGTGAGATCGTCAACTCCGTTTAATGAAGCCGATCGGCGTGCATTCTGAACCTTAAGGAGAAGTGACGATGGCCCCTGGACCTGACACAAACGACATGTCGAGCATGATCGATGGTTGGACGCACATCTTTCCGGAGGAGTACTTCGAGAAGATCAAATCAGTCTCGACCGCCGCCGGACCGCTCAAGCGCTGGGTCACGTTGAAACCCCTATTTGATCTCGGCGAACGCTTCAGGCTGATGGACAAGTTCGCCGGCTATCAGCAGATTCTGACACCGTCGATGCCAGCCTTCGACGAGATCGCCGAAGTGCAGGATGCCGCGGACCTCGCCCGGTTGATGAACGACGGATTGGCGAACCTGGTACAGACCTACCCGGACCGGTTTCCTTATTTCGTGGCAGGAATCGCCATGATGGACGAGGCGGCCGCAGTCTCCGAAATCGAACGGGCAGTCGCCCTTGGCGCCATTGGCTTCCAGCTTCCCACGCATGTGCGCGGCATGCCGCTGGATCACGAGCGGTTCTCCAGCATCTGGGACGCGCTTGCCGCCACGGGGCGCCCCGTCTGGCTTCATCCGATCAAAGGGCCAACGGCCGATTATCCGACGGAAGAGAAATCCAAGTTCGAGATCTGGTGGTGTTTTGGCTGGCCGTATGAATCCACGGTTGCGATGTCGCGGCTGGCGCTTTCGGGTCTCTTCGACCGCCACCCCCATCTGCGGATCGTCACCCATCATATGGGTGGCATGATTCCGTTTTTCTCCGGGCGCATCGAGCAGGGCCTGGGCCTGGAGATGGGCGCAAGAACCCCTCCTTCGGATGCGCACCTCCTCCCAGGCGACCTGAAGCACCCGGTGTCCAAATACTTCAAGGCGTTCTATGGCGACACTTCGTTGTCGGGAGCGGCGGGTGCGCTTCAGTGCGGCATCGACTTCTTCGGCCTTGACCATGTGGTCTTCGCCACCGATTTCCCGTTTGACGCCGAGGGGGGATCGTATCTGATACGAGAAACCCTCCGTTCGTTCCAATCAGCAACGATGTCGAAGGACGAGATACTCACGATCGGGAACCGCAACATCCACAAGCTATCGAACCCTTCCTTCGAGTCGCTGTTTTGATCAACCAGATCGGCGCCGGCATTCGCTTCCGAAGAGAGCGTGTCTGGTCGTCGTCGGGGGGCTTGTTTATATTGCCTACAGTAGAGGTCACCTGGAGCAGTCGGTCCCAAGGCGGATTGCTTCATATCTCTGAGCGGCCACTAACCGGCATGTTTATGCGAAAGGCTGACGCCCAATGGCGCGACGTAAATTGAGTTCATCAGCAACTGAGGATGAGATCCCCGCGGAGGCCCTGACCAAGTTCCGGGATGCAGACCGCTCAAAGAGGCTCATCCTGGAGGTCGCGGGGGAAGAATTCGCCGAGCACGGACTCGGAGGTGCACGGATGGCCCGCATCGCCGAACGGGCAAACCTCGACAAGAAACTGATCTTCTACTACTTCGACAATAAGGAACGCCTCTACACAGAGGTACTCGCCGACGCCTACGCAAAGATCCGAAGCGCGGAGTCCAAGCTCCACCTCACTGAATTGGACCCTGCGGACGCGGTTTGTCGCCTCGCCGAGTTCACCTGGAATTACTATGTCGAGAACCCCGAGTTCATCACATTCCTCAACAGCGAGAACCTGCACCGGGCGCGACACGTACAGACTCTTCCAAACATCCAGAACCTCAATTCGCCGCTCGTCTCGATGCTGAGATCCATACTCAAGCGCGGGGAGGACGAAGGTACGTTCAAGCGGGACATCGATCCCATCCAACTCTACATCTCGATCGCTGCTCTCTCGTATTTCTATCTTTCCAACAACTATACACTTTCGGCAATATTTGGGAGGAATCTTCTTTCGGATGACGCGCGAAAGGAACGGCTGGAGCATATAAAGCAGATCGTCCTCAGTTATGTTATCCTCCCCTCGACTGAGGCCGTAGAACCGTAGTCGAGCAGCGGCATAATTTTATTGAGAAGTGGTATTGGGAGAGGTTCCGATCGTTCGCCTTGACAGGACTCGAACCGACGACCCGCTTATTGTGTCGGCTGAATCTACCGAAACGACTGATCATGCGTTCATTTTCACAAACTCGAAAACTGCATCGATCACTGCGCCCTGCCTGGCGATCTTCTCGCTGCCACGACGCCGATGCGGCCTCCTGGCGAGGCCGCTTTTCGTCTCCGATCTCTTCACGTCTAGATAACTCAACTCAGATACGGTTGCCGTTAGCGTCGAAAAGATGCGTCACGGCAGGTTCATAGGACAACCAGACCTGCTCCCCCGCAGACAAATTTGCGTCTCCGATAGTGCGTGCGATCACGGTTCCCAAGCGCTCAACCAAAACATGTAAAAACGTGTCACTCCCAAGACGCTCCGTGAACTGAACTTGGCCCTGTAAGGCGCCACTCTCCCGGCTCACGGTTATATGCTCGGGCCTGACACCGAGCGTCTGTGCTCCCGCGACCTCGGCTACAGCGCCGGTAAAGAAGTTCATTTTCGGCGAGCCGATGAAACCGGCGACAAACAGGGTCTGCGGGCGATTGTAGAGGTCGATCGGTGCGCCGACCTGTTCAATACGACCCTTGTTGAGCACGACGATCTGGTCGGCAAGCGTCATGGCTTCTACCTGGTCGTGTGTCACATAGATCATCGTCGCGCCCAGACGCTGGTGAAGCTGCGCGAGCTCGACGCGCATCTGGGTACGCAGGGCCGCATCGAGGTTCGAAAGCGGTTCGTCGAACAGGAATACCTTCGGTTCCCGCACGATCGCCCGGCCGATGGCCACGCGCTGACGCTGGCCGCCGGAAAGCTCTGCCGGTTTGCGCTTCAAAAGCGGGGTCAATTGCAGGAGGTCGGCGGCGGCGGCGACCTTCCGCTTGATCTCGGCGGTCGACTCCTTTGCCATCTTCAGCGCGAAGCCGATATTGCCCTCGACGTCCATGTGCGGATAAAGCGCGTAGGACTGGAAGACCATGGCGATGCCGCGCTCCGTCGGCCGATCGTCCGTCACGTCGCGGCCGTCGATGAAGAGATGGCCGTCGGTCGTTTCCTCAAGCCCTGCCGTCAGCCGTAGGAGCGTCGATTTTCCGCAGCCGGATGGTCCGACGAAGACGGTGAACGATCCGTCGGGGATGTGCAGGGAAACGTCCGGAATGACATCAATGGCTCCGAAGGTCTTTTTGATATTGCGATATTCGAGCGCGGCCATGGGATCAATCCTGCGGAAGGTTCTTGTAGATGAAGTGCGAGAAGTCCGCCGGCATTGCGAGCCCGCCGAGATCGTTCGCCGCCATGCCGACGAAAGCGCCGGTGAAATTGCCGATGCCGACGAACGATCCGGTAATCTTGCTCTGCTCGCCTTCGCCGCTTTCGTCGGAAAGGACAGAGTTGTCGAGCACCGGCCCGATGCGGGTCCACGCGTCGTCTTTCCAGTAGAAGAAGCGGAGAGCCGCCCCCCTTACCTCGACGCGCATGCGCACCGGACCATCCGGAACGGGGATCGGATCGGCAAGGCCAAGCATTGTCATGCCGTTCGGCCATTGGCCGTTGCAGTAGAAGATTTGCAGCGAACGGCCCGCTTTCTCGTCATGGCTGAGGCAGAGATAATGATAGGCGAAGCGGTTATAATAGGCGATCAGCCCAGCCATCTGCAGATAGGACGTCGGATCGCAATCGACTTCCGTTTCGGCGTCGTAATCGAAATGCGTCTGGCGACGGGCGACGAGAGACTGCTCAAACCACGACCCGATGGATTCGCGGCCGAACAGGCGCAGGTGGCCGGGGCGATCCGACAGCGAAAACAGTCGTTCCGGATGAGGTGTTCTCAACCACTGGAATGCGGTGGGCAGGCCGATGTCCGGATTGAATTCGTAGCGCTCCGGCTCTGCCGGGAAGGGATGCGGAGGAAAGGCCGGAGCCGGCACCTCGTCCATCGGCACGTACTTCTCGCCTTCCAGCCTCAGCCAACCGTCATCGCCCCAAACGCATTTCTGGATCGCCGTCTCGCGACCGAGCACGGAACGATAGAGACCCGGGAGCGGCCGGCTGCAGAGATGTACCATGTAGGTATCGCCGTCAGGCGTCTCGACGAAGTCGCCGTGGCCGCCGCGCTGCAGCGTCGCATCAGGATGGAAGCGCGACGTGACGACATGAGTGTCGGGGTGCAACTCGTAGGGACCGGCGATGTTGCGCGACCGGGCCATGGTCACGGCGTGGGAATAACCTGTGCCACCCTCGGCGACCATCAGATAATACCAACCGTTCCGCTTGTAGAGGTGTGGTCCCTCCGCTAGGCCCAGCGGCGAGCCGCGAAAGATGTTGGTGATCGGACCGACGAGCTTCTTCTCGACCGAATCGTATTCCTGGAGAAGGATCCCGCCGAAACGTGACGGGCGCCCGCGGTGATCCCAGATCAGGTTGACGTGCCACTTGCGGCCGTCGTCGTCATGGAAGAGGGACGGATCGAAACCCGAGGAGTTGAGATAGACCGGGTCGGACCATGGTCCCTCGATGGTCGGGGAGGTGACGAGATAATTGTGGCAGTCCTTGAAGGCCCCGCTCTTTCGCTTCACGTCCGTATAGATGAGCCAGAACAGGCCATCCGCATACGTGAGGCAAGGGGCCCAGATGCCGCAGCTGTCCGGATCGCCGCGCATGTCGAGTTGCGAGGCGCGGTTGAGGGGCCGGCTTGCGAGGCGCCAGTTCACGAGATCGCGCGAGTGATGGATCTGCACGCCCGGATACCATTCGAAGGTCGAGACGGCGATGTAATAGTCCCCGCCCACGCGGCAGATGGAGGGATCAGGATTGAATCCAGGGAGGATCGGATTCTGGATCATGACGCGATTCATAACTAACCTTTCACGGAGCCACGGGTGAGGCCGGCAACGATGTATTTCTGGGTAAAGGTGAAGAAGATGAGTGCCGGCAGGATGGTCAGCGACACGAAAGCAAGGATCTTGTTCCACTCGATCAGGAACTCACCGCGGAATTGCATGATGCCCAGCGGCCAGGTGTAGAGGCTGCGCTCGTTCAGCACGACCAGTGGCAGCAGGTAGTTATTCCAGCTCTGCACAAAAACGAAGGTGCCGACGGTCGCCAGGATTGGCGTCGAAAGCGGCAGAGTGAACCGGAAGAAGAAGCCGATATAGTCACAGCCATCGACATAAGCTGCCTCGAACAGCTCCCTCGGCAATTGCTGGAAGAAACTGCGCAGAAGAACGACGGCGAAGGCCATCGAGAAAGCCGTCTGCGGCAGGATAATGCCCAGTGGATTGTCGAGCAGATCGAGATCGCGAATCTGGATGAAGAGAGGCACGATGGCTGTAGCAAAGGGGAACATGAGTCCCAGGAGCAGGTAAGATTGTATGTATCGGGAACCGAAGAACCGGATCTGGGCAAACACATAGGCTGCCATCGACGCGGATAGAAGCGTCAGGATCACGGCCGAAATCGAGACCACCAACGAGTTGCGCATGTAGGTCCAGAACAGGGGACTGAACAGGATGTCGGAATAGGTGCCCAGGTCCCACACTTTCGGGATGCCAAATGGTGACGACCGCAATTCGCCCATGGACTTGAAACCACCCAGGAAGGTGGAAAGCAGGGGCAATATGACAATGGCCGCAACAATGGAAAGCACGGCTGCACGCAACAGCGCCGAGAAAAAACCGGGACGGATCACAATACGTCTCCCTTGGAAAGCGCTAGGCGCCGATAGCCAAATGCGGAGACCAGGCACAGGATGAACAACACGACGCCGACGGCGCTACCATAGCCCACGTTCAGCTGGGCGAGGCCATAGGTATAGAGATAGCTGACGATGGAGTGGGTCGAGTTCGACGGCCCGCCGTTTGTTAGCGGGATGATGATGTCGAAGACCTGCAGGGCGCCGATGATCGCGAAGAAAGCGGATAGCTTGATCGCGTGGGCGATCAGCGGCAGCTTGACGTAGAAGACCTTTTGCCATGGTCCTGCTCCGTCAATATCCGCAGCTTCGATGAGATCCGAAGGAACCGCCTGCAGTGCGGCTATGAAAATCATCATGTGGTAGCCGAAATACTTCCACACGATCACCGTGATGATGGCCATGAAAGCGTATTGCCGGTCGGCCAGGATGTAGATCGGCTCGATGCCGAGCGCCGCAGCGATCTGGCCGGATACTCCGTAGTCGCCATCGAAGATGAAGCTCCATATCAAACCGGTGGCGATTTCAGCGAGAATGTAAGGTGCGAAAAAGATCAACCGGAACACCGTGTTAACCGGCGTCTTCCTGTAAATGAGCAGCGCCATGGCCAAAGCGAGCGGTATCTGGATCAAGATCGACGCCAATACCAGCTTGAGCGAATTCCACATCGACTGATGAAAGACGGAGTGGTTGATCAGGCGCTGGTAGTTCTGCATGCCGACGAAATTCGTGACGGCGCCATAGCCGCTCCATTTGAAGAAGCTCAGATGGGCGGCATTGATGATGGGCCAGATGACGAAGATCGTGAAAAGGACCAAAGCTGGCGGCAGGAAGAGCAGGATTGTTGCCAGCTTCCCGTCCTTTTGCATGCGCGATAAGCGCGCCATCCGGCTGCGCCCCGGGCGTGTTCTCGTAAAAGTGTCCATAAGTAACCTTGCTGGTTCAACCGGCGGACGGGCGGCGGGGCCGCCCGTCTGAATTGGGAGAAAGGTCAGCGCATCTCGCGCGCTTCTTCGACCTTCTGCGCAGCTTCTTCAGGCTTGATGTCGCCGGTCGCAATCTCTGCGGCGGCATCGTTCAGGGCGGCCCCGACGCTCGCACCGAGCGCCTGGTCGAGATAGAGCTGGTGGTGCGGCGCCCTGGCGAGTAATTCTCCGATGCCGCGCAGGCGAGCGTCCTGGATATTGGCCTGAGCGTCCTTCGCAATGGGAAGCCAGATGCCCAGCTTGCCGCCTTCGAGTTGGTTTTCTTTGCTGGTCAGGAACCGGAGGAACTTGACGGTGGAGGGCGCAGCATCCTTGGTGATCAGCCAGCCGTTGACCCCGCCGAACGTGTCGTTGGCATCGCCCTTTCCACCCGCAACGGTCGGAAAGGGGATGAAGTCGAGATCATCGCCGAGGCCTTTGCCGGATGTCGAATTTTTGGCCTGCACGCCGATGAAGAAATTGCCCATCAAATAGAACGCGCCCTTGGCGTCGCCGAAAAGACCGGCCGCCTTGTTCTGCGTTGTATCCATGAAGCCGGGCTGAAAGGGCTCGAGGTCAACGAGCTGCTTGAAGGCTCCACCGGCCCTGACGAAGTCCGGATTGTTGAAGCCGCCATTCTCACCCCGGTCGGCAGCGGCGATGCCTTCGGTCCCAGCAAAGCGGGTCGCGAGATAACCATAATAGAAGGCGATCGGCCACTTGTCCTTGCCGCCGAGCACGATGGGCGTAATGCCAGCAGCCTTCACCTTCTTGACCGCTCCGAGGAAGTCATCCCAGGTCTTGATGGATTTCGGATCGACATTGGTTTTGGCCAACAGCGCTTTGTTGTAGAACAGGGCGACGCCGGCAGCATAGAGCGGAACGCCGTAGAGCTTGCCCTTGTATGTATGCGCAGCGATACCAGCGGGGGCATATTGTGCGCGGGCATTCTCATCCATCTGCGCAGAAATGTCCTTCAGGACACCGGCCTCTGCCTGTTCGTGAAATACGCCGCCCGTCCAGGTGAAGAACGCATCCGGACGCGATGAAGATTGGAGCAACGTCGGGAGCTTTGCCTTGAACGACGTGTCGTCCATGTAATCGAACTGGATCTTGACGTCCGGGTTCGCGGCTTCGAAAACCTTGATGGCGTTCGTGTAATAGTCGCGGGCCCCTGGTGTGTTGGTCTCAATCGTCAGAATGCGAACGGTCTCGGCCCATGCCGGGCCAGCAAAAATCATCCCCAGAGCCGTGGCGGCTCCAAGCCAAAGCGATCTCATAATCTTTTCCTCCAACTGGTCTGGCGGTTACGCCAGTTCCTCCGACCCGGTTCTTGCGGGCTTGCTGGCACCTTAGAGGAAGCAATTTCTCAACCGGCGTTATAATTTTTAACAGGTTGGCATAAAATCAGCATTCCACTTGCAACGCGTCGATATTGATAAGAATGGCAGATATCATATGAACTCAAAGTCCGGCCCCGGAGGAGGAGAGTTTTGGTCTCAAAGCCCAGCAGCTATCAGGTTGCCCTGTTTTTAAAGGCTCGAGGCGACTACGGCAGAGAGATCATCGCTGGCGTGTGCGATTACGTTCGATCCACGCGGTCGGTATGGGACCTGCTCCTGCATGAAGATTTTCGCGATAGCGTCGATGGAATTTCCGAATGGTCGGGACACGGTATCATAGCGGATTTTGATGATCCGGATTTCGAGTCCACATTGTCGGATTTGAGTATTCCGGTTATCGGCGTCGGCGGATCATACCAGCGTGAATCGGATTATCCACGCAACGTGCCCTATGTGGCGACAGACAACGAGAAGCTCGTAACGGAAGCCTATACCCATCTGGTCGATATGGGGCTTCCGCGATTTGCGTTCTACGGATCCCCGGAAGCCCATCGTTACCGTTGGGCCGTCGAGCGTGAAAAGGTGTATCTCAAGCTGTGCGCCCGCGATTTGACGAAGCCTGAGATCTTCCGCGGCAAAGGCACGTTCGGTCCTGACTGGGATGAGATTTTGTCGGACGTCATTGCTTGGCTGAGGGAGCTTCCCAAGCCGATCGGCATTATCGCCGTCACCGATTCACGCGCGCGCCACATTTTGCAAGCTTGCATTCTTGCAGACATAGCGGTGCCGGAAGAAGTATCGATCGTCGGGATAGATGACGATCCTCTTCTGCGTATGCTCACGCGCATTCCGATTAGCTCCGTGCGGCAGGGGACGCGCAAGATGGGGCAGATCGCTGCGTCAATGCTTCACCGCCGTTTGAAGGGCGCTATCCTGGATGAGCCGCGGATCATCATTCCGCCCGCCGGGCTCAACCCGCAAATATCCTCGCGATACCAACCCATCTATGATCCCTACGTCATGCGCGCGAGACATTATATCCGCCAGTTCGCGGGCCAGGGGATCAAAGTTGCTCAAGTTGCGGCGTATGTGGGCGTTTCCAGGACGACCCTCGAAACCCATTTCCGGCGCGCGTTTGGCTGGACCGTCCACGACGACATGTTGGCATTTCGACTTCAACTCGCACGTGAAATGCTGGAGGAAGGTGAGCGATCGCTTGAGAGGATTGCCGAATTGAGCGGCTTCACCAGTAATCAATACATGCATGCAGTCTTTAAACGAGAGCTGGGTTGCAGCCCCCGGGAGTATCAGAGGCAACAGGTCATGCGATAGTCGCCGCGCCGAAAAGCCCGGCGTGTTCGGTAGGTAGGAGACGCAGCTTGTCTTGTAAACGCGATCCATCAATAACGGTTACCACTGAACCGCGTCGGATTTACCGGAGGCCCCAACTCGTGAGAAGCAGGGTCTATGACAAGCAAGACGACCGAACGGAATTTTCGAACGCCTTTACCCATCTGCGCAGCGGTCGGACGGCCGACAACAAGCTTGCGCTCCTCACCGCCATCCTGGCGGACGGCATCAATCTCGGTCTCACGAGAATGGCGGACGTTTCCCCCGGCATTACGATGCGCCAACTCGCCTGGGCGCACGATTGGCATATTCGCGAGGAAGGTTACACGGCCGCGCACGCCATTCTCTTCAACGCCCAGAGGCAATTGCCTCTGGCAAGCTTGTGGGGCGATGGAACAACGTCATCCTCCGATGGCCAGTATTTTCCGGCGGGCGGACACGCCGAGGCGATCGGCGACCTCAACGCCCGCTATGGTCCCAACCCCGGCGCCAAGTTCTACCGGTTCACCTCTGACCAGTACGGCGCTTTCTACATCATCGCCATGAATGCCAATGCGAGCGAAGCCATCTATGTCCTCGACGGACTGCTCTATCATGGCAGCGATCTCGCCATCGAAACCCACTATGTCGATACCGGCGGGGTAAGCGATATGAGCTTCGCCCTTTGCCATCTCGTTGGTTTCCAGATTGTGCCCCGGCTGCGCGGTCTCAAGGATCGCAAGCTCTATCTCTTCCCGGGCGACACGCCTCCCGAAAACCTTGCATCGCTCGTTGGCGAGCCCATCAACGTCGAGCGGATCAAGGCAAACTGGAACGACATCCTGCGGCTGGTCACGACGATCCGTTCCGGGCAGGTTCGGCCTTCGACCCTGTTGGCAAAGCTGTCCGCATTCCCACGCCAGAACGGACTGGCGTTGGCGCTACGCGATCTCGGTCGCATCAATCGGTCCATCTTTCTGCCCCAGTGGTGGCAGAACCCCGAAATGCGCAGGAACGCGACGGCCGGCCTCAACAAGAGTGAATCCCAGAACACCTTGGCCCGTGCGCTGTTCTTCAACCGGCTCGGAGAACTGCGAGACAGGACCTTCGAGAGTCAGTTCTACCGGGCGTCCGGGCTGAACCTGCTGATCAATGCCATCGTCTACTGGAACACTCTCTATCTCGAACCGGCCTCCGCCGACCTCAACCGGGAGGGTATCGCCACGCCGCCCGACCTAGTCAAACACATCACCCCGCTCGGGTGGCAACACATCAGTCTCACTGGCGATTACATCTGGACCTCGACGGAAAGCCTCGATCTCAGGCCGCTACGGCGCGAAACATCCATCCTCGCAGCGTGATCACCATACGTTCTCAAAAGTCGGACAGATTCAACACTTTCGTGTCGTGACGCCAGGTCGGGCCGAGAACAAGAGCAGTGCGATATCGTACGCTAAGGCCGAACGAAACGGGAACCATGCCGTAGATCGGATGCGCAACATCTGATCTCTGTGGATTGCTATCGACATGCGCCAGTTTTGATTTCTCTTGTCGGCCCGACTCGACAACGCTCGATGCAGATTGGTCAAGAATGGAGTCGGGCGATGGCAAAGCGCAAGCTTCTCAAAGATCAAGATCGACGGAAGCTTGTCGACGTACCAGTCGACGAGGACAGCCTAATCCGCCACTATTCGTTGTCATTGGCGGATCGTCTGGAGATAGAACTGCGAAGACGTAATCATAATCGGCTCGGCTTTACCATACAGCTATGTCTGATGCGGTACCCAGGTCGAGTATTGGGGGCAGAAGAAACTCCACCTCCCGCCATGCTGAAGTATGTTGCCGATCAGATCGGCGCCGCTCCAGACGAATTTTCCCTCTATGCACGCCGTGAAGAAACCCGCCGGGATCATATTGCGCGGCTAATGGCGTATCTGGATACGAGAAGCGCGACGCTGCAAGATCGCCGCGCCGCGCTATTGGCTGCAATTCAAGCGGCGACCATGTCCGACGACGGTGCTGCGATAGCCAATTCGATTGTCGCAACGTTTCGCGAACGCGGAGCTCTTTTGCCGGCGATCGACACGATCGAACGCATCGGCCTTGTCGGCCGTGCCATAGCCCGGCGCCGGGCAGAAAGAACCCTGATTGAAGATATCCCACTCGATAGGCTTCAATCACTGGATAGACTGTTAGAGGTTGACCCGTCGATCGGCCAGACGCGCTTTCATTGGCTGCGGTCGGCGCCAGAAGCGCCGGCTGCGTCGAACCTCGTCGGGCTGACCGAGCGGATAGCTTTTCTGCGGCGGCTGGAGATCGATCCGGAACTGCAGGCGCGCGTATCATCCGGACGGTGGGTCCAGATGATCCGGGAGGGCAAAGCAACGCCGGCGTGGCTTGCCAACGACTTCAACGCCAGCCGTCGCCACGCTCTGATCGTGGCTCAAGTCATCAAGCTTTCCCAGAAGCTTACGGACGATGCGGTGACGATGTTCATCAAGCTGATGGGCAGGTTGTTCTCGCAAGCCAACAATCGAAAGAAGCAGCGACAGGTGGACTGCAGAGCGAGTACCGCCAAAGCGCTGCGCATGTTTCTAGATACGATCACCGCCCTGCAATCCGCCAACGACTATGGTCGGAACCCATTGGATGTTCTCGACCAAAGAGTCGGCTGGGACCGGCTCCTTCAGATGAAGCCTGAGCTCGAGTCGCTGGTCGACGACAACGAGGCACCGCCGTTGACCGTAGCGGCCGAACAATATGCGACCGTTCACAAGTACACAGGTGCGTTTCTTAATGCCTTCACGTTCCGCTCGGCGCGTCGTCACGATCCGCTTCTCGCGGCAATTGCACTGCTGAAGCGCCTCCATGCCGAGAAGCGGCGTACACTGCCGGATCGCATCCCGCTCACCCACCTCAGCCAGACCGATCGGCGACTCATCTTCGACCAGGGGAAACCCGATCGCCGTCTCTACGAGATCGCAACGCTCGCGGTTTTGCGAGACCGGCTTAGATCTGCGGAGATCTGGATCGACGGCAGTCGATCTTTCCGGCCGATTGACGAACATCTGATGCCGCGGTCGACATTCATCACGATGAAGGAAGAGGATCGTCTTGGATTGGGCGTCGAGGCTGATGGCGCGCAGTGGCTTGCCGAAGCCCGTCAGATGCTTGACTTCAACCTGAAGCGTCTGGCGCACAGAGCCCGATCCGGAAAGCTCGAAGGAGTTCGTCTTGCGGCCGGAACGTTGATAGTCACACCAACCGCCGGCGAAGTCCCCGTGGCCGCCGAGGACCTGAATGCCGAGATCAGCGACATGTATCCGCTGGTCGAGGTTCCCGACTTGTTAAGGGAAGTGCATGAATGGACCGGCTTTGCGGATTTCTTCACGCATGTTCGCACCGGCGACTCTCCGAAAAATGTCTCTGCCATGCTCGCTGGCGTACTGGCCGATGCGACCAATCTCGGACCGAAACGAATGGCGGTCGCATCCAAGGGGATCAGCGCTCACCAGATTGGGTGGATGCGCACATTCCATGCTCGATCGGAGACCTACCGCACGGCGCAAGCGTGCATCACCGATGCCCACACCCAGCATCCGTATTCCCGCCTTTGGGGCAACGGCACGACATCTTCGTCAGATGGCCAATTCTTCCGAGCGAGCGACCGAGCCGCAAAGCGCGGCGACATCAATTTGCATTACGGCAGTGAACCCGGATCGAAATTCTATAGCCATCTGTCAGATCAATACGGCTACTTCAGCATTTTGCCCATCAGTCCGACCGAAAGCGAGGCGGCCTATGTGCTCGATGGGCTCTTCGATCAGGACACGGTCCTCGACATCCATGAACATCTTACCGACACAGGGGGTGCCAGTGATCATATCTTCGGGCTGTTCGCCTTGATCGGAAAGCGGTTCTCACCGCGACTGCGCAATCTCAAAGACCGGAAGTTCCACACGTTCGAAAAGAGCGATGCATATCCGGCGCTGTCGAACCACATCGGGGCGCCGATCAATGCCAATCTGATCCTCGATCATTGGGACGATCTGCTCCATCTTGCGGCGTCGATCACGACGCGGTCCGTGGTGCCGTCTACCATCCTCAAGAAACTGTCCGCATCTCCGAAGCAAAGCCATCTCGCCAGGGCGCTCCGCGAACTCGGCCGTATCGAAAGGTCGCTCTTCATGATCGAATGGTACTCAAGTCCGGCACTACGACGGAGATGCCAAGCCGGCCTCAACAAGGGCGAGGCAGCGCATAAGCTGAAGCGCGCTGTCTTCTTCCACGAGCGCGGCGAAATCCGTGATCGGTCGTTCGAAAGCCAAGCTTTCCGTGCCTCGGGGCTCAATCTCGTCGTCAGCGCGATCGTCCACTGGAATACGGTTTATCTTGATCGCGCGGTCACGCAACTGAAACGAGCGGGGCGAGACATTCCTGACGCTCTGTTGAAGCACATCTCGCCGCTCAGTTGGGAGCATATCAATCTTACCGGCATCTACACCTGGGATGCCGAACATCAGATGCCGAACGGATTTCGATCGCTCCGTCTGCCAGCCGTGCTGCGGCGGGTCGCATAAGTTCTCATTCCGTTCGCCCTTAGCGTACGATTTCGCACTGCTCTTGTTCCGACCCCAACCGACCTGATGCCCGTCCTGCGGATCGTCTTGCACGATATAGAGCGGACTGTGATCGGCAGCAGCCGAATCGTGATCCGGGCCAAGCCCTGGACGTTCGCATCGAATGGCCCGCCAATCCGGATGCTTTCGGGATCATTATCCGCAATCTGGTCGAAAACGCCCTGGTTCATAGCCCTGCGGCCAGTATCGTCACGATCGACGTGAACGAACGGGGCCTGATTTGCGTGACAAACGAAGGACCGACTATCGACCGACAGGTCCTGAAGGAGCTGACTGCCCGGTTTGCGCGAGGAACGACGCAGGCCTCCGGTTCCGGCCTTGGCTTGTCCATCGTCCAGCGGCTTGTGACGCAGATGCACGGGACGCTCGTGCTCCACTCGCCCGCTCCGGGATCGAGCCAGGGGTTTCAGGCAGTCGTGGATCTTTCGTTGGACCATAAAGCGAGCAAGTAAGTGCCGCGGGACAGGCCACGGCCAGGCTCGGTACCTTTGGCGGCAGGAAAAGGGACCGGCAAAAACAATCAGTACCCCACTTTCAGACGGGATAACCAGACGATCGGCAGTGAGATTCCATCGGACGAAAACGGCCCTACCGAATGGGGTGTCAGGTCTTCCGGGATACCTTCCAGTGGACGTTGGCCGGCTTGGTGCGAAAGGTCATGTAGATCACCAGGGCGACGATCGCGGCGAGGAAGACTAGGCTGGTGACGATGGTGCCGAAACCAAGGCCGCCATATTCGAGCGGCTGGGACAGCAGGTCGCCGAACGAGGCTTCGAGCCGACAGCCGGGAGCCAGGCTGATCGCTCAGACGATCCGATCGAAACGAAGCCTGTGGCGTTTGTCCGTGAAGCGCAATCCAGTCAGGTAGACCGCCGCTATGACGCTGGCGGTGCCGCTTGCCGCGAGCAAAAGCATCAGAAATATCTGATATTTTGCGGCTTCCAGAGGATCCTGGCCGGCAAGGATCTGCCCGCTCATGATTCCCGGCATGGTGATGATGCCGGCACCGACCATCTGGTTCATGACCGGAATGATCCCGGCTCTGATCGCCCGCGTCATCAGTGGTAAGAGCGCTGTGAGCCGCGTGGCACCTAATGCGAGATGCGCTTCGATCGCCACGCGCTCGTTGCTGATGTTGGACAAAAGCGCATTGAGCGCGATGCTGGCGGAATTCATCGCTGTGCCAAGGATAATCCCCGCGATAGGTATGGCATGAGCCGGTTCGAGCCAGCCTCGCGAGCCAAGCACCGTCAGCAACGCGAATGTCGAAACGACCATGGTCGAGAACGAAACCGACGCCCCGCTGATCAGGAATTGCCAGCGGCCTCGCAGGCGATGCGGCTGCCGCGCCCCGACCTCATAGGCTGCCGCGGTCACCATCGCCAAGAAGATCAGGATCGTCAGCCCGGCGGAATTCTGCTGGAACACGAACCGCAGTAAGACGCCGACCACCAGCAACTGCACGATCATTCTGACGGCCGCCCAAAGCAGGCTCCGATGGAAGCCGAGCGACAGGATCAGGGACAGGCTCGCGGAGAGCATGACGAGCGTAACAGCCAGTCCCAGTTCCAGAGGTGTCAGTACGATGGTCATGAACGGGCCCGCATCGAAATCTGCGCATCGGCAAGCCGTTCGACCTGCGCGGCGTCGTGACTGACGATCAGCAGGCCGCAACTGGCGTGTTTTGTTTCGGTCAGAATATCCTCCACTTTCAGGACGGTCTCGTGATCGAGTGCCGATGTCGGCTCGTCCAGGAGCAGAAATTTTGGCCTGTACGAAAGCGCCCTGACCAGAGCCATGCGTTGTCGCTCCCCGGACGACAAAAGACCCGGCAGCATGTCCAGCTTCTCCGCCTTGATGCCGAACTTCTCCAGCATCGCCAGGACCTCGCCGGTGACGGCGAAATGGTCCCGCACACGCGGTGCCCACCAACCCGCCTCGGAGGCAAGATACATGACGTTGCGCCGCCAGTCCGGTGCTGGGATATCTGCCTGCGAAACCGATCCCAGAAAAACCTTTCCGTCATGCATGTCGAGATCGGCGACCTTGCGCAGAAGGGTGGTTTTTCCGATGCCGGAAGGGCCGGTCAGAACCGTGCAGGACCCACCGGGCAATTCGAATTCGATGGCATCTAGCTGACCCGATGCAGGAAAGCTCGCCCTCAAGGTTTCGGCGGCGTTCGATAAGCCCGAAGATCGGTCTGAACTTGTTTCGATCATAGTCACGTCTTGTGCCGGGACTCCTCGCCGCTGACAACCCCGCAATGTCGCGCCACCAGCCAGCACAACATGGCCCAGGCGGCTCCACCGCACCAGCCCCCCAACACGTCCGACGGATAATGAACGCCAAGGTAGATCCGGCTAAAGCCGATAAGGGTTGTCAGAACGACGGCCACCACCAGAAAGAAGACCTTCGCGGCACAGATCGTTTGCAATTCGGAAAGAAGCACTCAGAGCGTGAAATAGGCCGCGGCAAACATCATGGCATGGCCGCTCGGAAAACTGAGATCGCCGACTTCGACCAGATGCGGCACGACATCCGGTCGCTGGCGGCCGATGCTGATCCTGAGACCGTTGCTCAAGGCCCACCCACAACGACCGATGCGAGCAACAGCAGGGCGATCGACCTATTGCCGACAATTGGGTAATCATCGGCAACCTGCTTGCCGGAAGCCTGCTCGGTGCGTGGTTTGGGGCGGGCTGGGCGATCCGCCTGAAATCGGCAACATTGTACAAGGTCATTGCCATCGTGCTCATTGCCATCGCCATCGTGCTGGTGCTCGGGCATGACGCGACGGCAGGACAGCCGCTGTTGACCGGAGCGGCGCAACTCAATGCCGGTGTGATCGCCGGCTTCGTCATCGGCATCGTTGCCGCGCTGCTCGGGGTGGCGAACTGCTTATTCCCAGCCTGGTGCTGTTGTTAGGCGCGGATATCAAACTCACGGGAAGCCTATCTGTATGTGACGACCGGATGGACCGAGAACAGGCAGCGGCCACAGGACATCTCGAACCTCGCCGGCAAGGTCTTGCGCATGACCATCGACGGCAAGGTGCCGAACGACAATCCATTTCCCGGCTCCTACGTCTATTCTCTTGGACACAGAAACCCGCAAGGGATCGCCCGGGGTACTGACGGCCGGTTGTTCGTCGCAGAACACGGACAGTCCGATCACGACGAGATCAACATGATCACCGCCGGTCACAATTGCGGTTGGCCCGTCGTTTCCGGCGACGAGGAACGGCAGGGAATGGAAAGGCCTCTTCTTCATTCCGGCAACAATACCTGGGCGCCCTCGGGCATCGCATTTGCTGGAAACGAACTCCTCGTCTCCGCTCTTGTCGGCAAAAGGCCTCTACGTCTTCGACGCCGTCGAGGGCGGCCTGAAACCGATCTTCACCTCCCGCGATCGGCTCCGCGACGTGCTGCCCGTCGGCCAGGACATCTACGTCGTGACGACGAACCGCTCGCCTCGGGCGGAAGGTCTCTGAAGACAGGCTCCTGAAGCTGACCCGGACGAAATAGCCCGGCCCACACTATTCGACACAACAGGAAGACCGAGTTGAAATTCAACTTCGAAAACAACGTGTCGCTCGTCACAGGCGCTGCATCGGCATGGGGCTGGCGACCGCGAAGGCATTCGCAGCCGCCGGTGCCGCCGTCGCACTCGTTGACGTCAACGAAGACGCGGTCAAGGCTGCGGCGGACGGGCTGATCGCGGACGGCCACAGGGTTATCGGCATTCGATGCGATGTCACGAACATGGGAGAGGTCGAGGCGATGGTCGCCGACGATCACCACCTTCGGCGGTCGCCAGGGGCATCACCAATATCGAACTCTTCGACACCTGTGAGGTGAACGCCGGCCGCGATTATTGATGGGCCAAGAGAACCCGCCCGTCCCACTCGTTGCTCGGTTGCTCGACAGCCCGTGACACGAGGCTGCCGCCTTCAAAAGACTGCGCCAGCGCCTGCCTCGGCGCGTTGAAGTCGGGTCGCGTCGAAACCAGAGTGATCAGCGAGAGGGGGCGATAGATACGCTCTTCCGTGACCGAACCCACCCAAAGTGGAGTCGGCTGCCCGTCCATGAGTTCCAAGTCGGCGGTCCACAGGCGAAGAACGAGACGCGAATTTGAGTTGGTAGGCGTGCCCCGGGATCGGACGAAGGTTAGATCTGGAAGACGTCCGCTCGCAAATAGAGGGACGACCGGGACAGCAACGGCGTCGGTGGATGCAGTGAGCCATGCGAGGGCGGTTACGGGCGTCCAACCCGTCGAGGGCCTCCAACAATGTTGCTGCAGCACATCCTGCAAATCTGGTAGACCACCCGCCCATTGGAACGTCAGCGGTTCCTCCACTTCACCGGTGAGATCAATCCGCCGCTCGGGTAGCCTCTGCCAACCTGTCGCCCACCAGTTGGCAACAGCCGTGATCTGTGTTGCGCTCTTGGCTGCATACCGCTCCACATCGATCGCATGGCTTCGATAGATGTTGCTTCCTCCAGCAAGGAGAAGTGCTACGGACGTCGTGACAAGCAAGGCTGGCGATCCTATTCGTTCGACCGGCCGACGCAGATAGAAGAGGCCGAGCAGTATCAGCCACGCGGATCCGAATGCCGCCCCGCCAACCACGTCGGAAAACCAATGCGCGCCGAGATACAGGCGCGAGAACGTGATTAGGAAGATCAGAGCCGCGGCGCCCAGGGCGACGGACAGCTGCAGCGCCGGACGAAGCTCGCGGGCAATGAGAAACGCAAGAAAACCGTAAAGCACCATGTTCGTCGTGCTATGGCCGCTCGGGAAGGAAAATGCACTCCAGCCGGAATAGAGCAGCTCATCTGGTCTCGCTCTGTGGAGTGTGACCTTGATGATGGTGTTGAGGGCCGATGCCCCTGCGATAGCAACCAGCCAGAAAACAGCCGTGCGCCATGCATGTTTCCACAGGAGCCATAGGAACACGATAGCCGTGACCGCCACTACCACTTTCGTGTCGCCAAGCTCCGTGATGCCGATCATAATCGCATCACCAGCTGGCGTGCGAACCTCCTGCAGTGCATTGTAGATAGCGCTATCGGCGAGAACCAGCGGGTCACCGTTGATCACGTCCTCAAGGACGCCGAAGAACAGCCAGGCCGCGCCGCCGAGGAGGACAAGCATTAAGGCGAGGACCCGCGCTTCGGAACGCTCCGGGTCGAGCAGGCTGGCGACACTGCGGCTGAGCCATGTGTCGCGGGTCTCAGCCCAGCTCCGCATCTCTGCGATGCCAACGTTCAGAAGCGGAACAGCGCGCCTCATTGTCGAGCGTACAAGACACCAGGTGACCCAGCCCGCTGCGATCAGAATGACCAAAAGGATCGCCAGTGGTTTTGACGCTGCGCCGAGGACACCGAATGTGGCGCCGACGAGAACGCCGGGCAAAATGTGTGACGGCGCCCAGACAAGGGCCGAGGCGATGTTGACGGCATAGAATCGCCTCACCGACATTCCGAGCATGCCAGCGAGAAGCGGGACGAAGGCGCGAACCCCCGGCGCAAATCGGGCGATAAAGACACTCTTGTCGCCGTGCCGCTTGAAAAAGGCTTCGCTACGCGCGATCAGTTCGGGGTGTCTGTTCAGTGGCCAGCGCCCAAGAATCTCGCGGTGGTATCGATGGCCAAGCCAGAAAGAAACACCATCCCCGACGATCGCACCTGATGTCGCTGCGGCGAGCAAGGGCCACAGCACCAGGACGCCACTCGGAACGAGAGCGCTCAAGGCAAGTATGACCGCCGTGCCCGGAACGATGACGCCGATCATTGGGATCGACTCAGAGAGCGCCAGCAGAAATACTGCGAGATAGGCAATGTGCGAATGCGCGCTCAACCAGTCGATTGCCGATGAGACCAAGGACGCCATCTCCGTCGTCCTAAAGGATGTTGGTGATCAGTCGGTCGGCTCTGGTGCCTTCCCGATACACCGCACGGACAATCAATGCTGCGATGATTCCGGTCAGAGCACCGCCGAGAACGTCACTGGCATAGTGGGTGCCGATATAAATACGGGAGAAGGTGACCAGGCAGGCCGCGGCAAGGAAAGCAAGGCCGGCTCGTCGCGAGCCATGAATGAGCAAGGCTGCCGCAATGGCAAAGGTCGCCGTTGCGTGGTCGGACGGAAACGAAAAGTCGGCGCTTCGTTCGATCAGCAGGTTGGTTATTCCGCCGTCATAAGGGCGGGCCCTGTGAATGAAGAGAAGAATGATCTGGTTGATGCCGAGCCCCAGTAGAAACGAGAACCCTGCCGCGACGAGGATATGTCGCATGTGCGGTCTGTCTGGCCTCCGCCACCATTGAACGGCGACCGCCAGAATCATAAGCGGAACGCCGATACTGGAGATCCAGATCATCAGAAGATCGAGAGCAGCGCTATGTCCTGCCAGTCCGTTGATCGCATGCGTTAGGGCGGCGTCGAGTTCATACATCGGCAGTCTCCAGTTTGCTTCAAGCAGCCTCAGACGCGCTGCCTTGGTAGTTGATTGGACGCGATCACATGGCCGGGCGGCGGATGCTCACACATGGGTCCGATCTCCCAGCCGGACGCGCACGACGGACAAGCCGACGAGAGTCATCATGGTGAAAGCGGCTCCCGCCAGGAATGTGCCCTGCGGCCCTGTCACGTCCCATAGGGCACCGGCGACGACACTGGCTGCAAGCAGTGCGATGCCTGTCACCAGGTTGAACACGCCGAAGGCGGTTCCACGCAGTTCGGCGGGAGCGCTTTCTGCAATCAAGGTTGCCAGCAGGCCTTGGGTGAATCCCATATGAAGACCCCAGAGCACGACACCAACCCCAACCCAGACAATATCGCCCGCGAATGCAAGCGCGAGGTCGGCTCCGAGCAGAAGAACGAGCCCAATTGCGAGAAGGGTCGTGCGATTGACGCGATCCGACAGCACACCAACTGGATAGGCCGAAAGGGAGTAGGCAAGGCTCATGACGACCAGGACAACGGGGATCACCGTTACCGAGAAGCCGATGGATTGTGCCCGCAAGATCAAAAATGCTTCGCTGAAGCGGGCGAGCGTGAAGACGGCCGCGACCCCGACCACCCACCAATAGGTTGCTCCCAATCGGCGCAGTTCATCGCGATGCAGCGGCATCCGGACACGACGTTGCTCCTTCGGCCGATCCGGCTCCTTGACTGCAACGACGATCAGACCAACGGACAGGAACGCCGGGATAACGGCGATCCAAAACACCGCTTGGAAATGGTCGGCCGTCAGCCACATCAAGCCAATGGCGAACAGCGGTCCGAGAAAGGCGCCGACCGTGTCGAGTGATTGCCGCAGGCCAAAGCTGGCGCCACGCAGATCGGGTGGGGCAATGTCGGCGACGAGGGCGTCACGTGGCGCGCCTCTGATGCCTTTGCCGACACGGTCGATGAATCGCGCCGCGATCAGCCATTCGATGGACGCAGCCAGCGGGAAGATAGGCTTGGTGAAGGCGGCTAGGCCATAGCCGATCGCCGCCAGAAGCTTGCGCTTGCCGAGCCAGTCGCTGAGTGCGCCGGAAAAGACCTTCGTGATGGAAGCTGTCGCCTCGGCGATACCTTCAATGATGCCGACGCTCAATGCCGACGTCCCGAGCACTGTGACCATGTAGATGGGTAACAGAGCGTGGATCATCTCGGAGGATATATCCATAAGCATCGAGACGAACCCAAGGACCCAGATGCCCGTCGGAAGACCGGACCTGCGGATAAGCGAGCTGCCGGTGCTCGCCGTGGCTCGGTCAGGCCTGTCCAGTTGACCGCTCATTTATCGGTTCTCGTCATGAGCATCGAAGACCCTTTGCGCGTAGCTGTCGAGCAATGCCTCGCACCCCCGCAAGCGCTCGCTCGCCTCTGCCGAGAGCGTGGCTCCGTAAAAATCGAGCTTCTTGATCTTCTCCAGCCAGCCCTGGAGCTTCTTCAGGTCGGTGTCTTCTTCTTCGAGTTCGGCATAAGTGAACTTGTTGAACGCGATCTCCTTTGCGATCTCGGCCTCGAAATCGGCACACCGTCCCAGAAACTCCCGATACTGATCGTCGCGATCGGCTTTGAAGCGGTATACGACTTTGTCCTCTTGCGCGCGGTCGAGGGCGACTGTCTCCAGGATGACGGATTCACCGCCCATCTTGGAAACATCGTTCTCGAGCATCTTCAGCCGTCGGAAATGATCGTCGGTCTTCGGCAGCAAGCAAACGCCGTTCTGCAGATAGACGGCGCCCATTCCCTTCAGCCGCCGCCAAAGCGCGATGCGTTTGGTCGCGGGGTCTGGGGGCACTTTATATGTGAGCAAGAGCCAAGCCAATTTGGTCATGTAGCAATCATGTTGCAACGACCGTTACAAATCAACCATGGTTGCTGGCGCATTGAAAGAGTGCCGTTGGCGGCAGGAACTCCGGAAAGCGCGTCTTTGGTCTAAGCTAAGCTTCCGCTGGAATATCCATGTCAGAGCCTCCAAGCCGACACAGGCGTATAGGAAGCCCTTAGCCATCAATCGGGTATGCGCGATGCTCACAAAGGTCGAGAAGTACGGATCCGCCCCGATGACAACGATACGCTGGGCCTCTTTAGAGTTCTTCTTCGGTAACAGTAAACGTCTCGCTTCGGCTGGCCTTTGCCCATTCCCCATCCTCTTCGACGCCAATCAGTTCCTCGCCTTCATGTCCCATGCTCATGAAGACTACGATCGTGACGATCGCGGCGAGAAAGATTGCGCTTGTTATGATCGTGCCAAGACCGAGGCCGCCATATTGCGCAGGTTGAGACATCAGATCGCCGAACGAAGCACCCAGAGGCCTGGTCAGGATGTAGACCAGCCAGAAGCCAAGTATCGGGTCGAGACCGAGGAAGAAGTAGCCGATACTGAGCGAGATGATCATCATCCCGAACAGAACGCCGGTCGCCAGATAACCCAGCGCGAACTGCTCGGCCACCAGATCGCCCGCCGCCGTGCCGAGCGCGAAGGTGAACAGGATAGCGAGCCAATAGAAGGCCTCGCGCCGGCCGGTGAATATCGAGTGGATCGAAAGCGTCCGCTCCTTCTGAAACCACAGCAGGAAAGTCAGCGCCAGGGCGATCGAGAAAGCAATCGTCGTAGCCATCAGTGGCACATGGAAGTTGTCGACCAGATTGTCGGTAATCAATGTGCCAACAATGCTGATCAGCACCACGGAAAGCCAATAGGCGGCGGGAACATATTTCCTCTGCGCAAACTGCCAGAGCAATGCGACCGCCAGAATAGCGGACATAACCAGCGACGTCACCGTCAAGCCCAAACCCATCTGCACATCGAGATAGTCGGCGGCCGTTTCACCCATGGTAACGGCCATCAATTTGATGAGCCAGAAGTCGGCCGTGACGCGGGGAACGCGATTGTAGACAACGGCTTTGGCGGTCGGTGCAGGCATGACGAGTATCCTCAGATGGGCGTCGAACGTCTCGGAGGGCCGTTCCGGCGCGGGGGTGACGCGGTTCGCTGCCGCCTATTGAGCAGGCTGAGCCGGATTGTTGAAAACCGCCATGAGAGCGGCGAGCGTTTTATTAACTTTGTCAGCCGACGGAGCGGACTGACGCAGCGCCTTCAGCGCTGCGTCAGAGGCGGCGTCAACGTTGTTCCAGTCGTTCGGGTTCAGCGGACGGATCGCGGTCTCGGCCTGGTCCCAGGCCGTCTCATAGTCGGTGATCCGCTTTGCGGCGGCCGACAGGTCCCCCTTGGACGCGAGCGCCTGAACGTTGGCTATGATGGTCTTGAACGATGATAGATCGCCGAGATCCGCCGATTTGGCGGGCGCATTGTTGGCGTAGAGCTCAAAACCCGTGAAGGCCGCCACCGGAGCGGCAATGAGCGCGATGGCAAGAAAGATCTGTCTCATCAGTGGATTTCCCGAATTTGGCAGTGCAAGGAAGGCGTCACTTCAGTGTCGCCCCTCGCGGGTTGAATGGCGCGCCTGCGGTGGTAGCGCGATACGTTCGCTCTTTGCCGGCGGCGTTCGGCTGGCCTGCTATGACTACGCGGGTTCAATTAGCTGAGAATTAGAGCGGATGTCGGCGTGGCACCGGACACGCAATCAACCGTGTGCCAATTGCGCGCGAAGGCGGCGGCCGGCAATGGCACCGGCCGCCGCAATCGTCATTTCTGCGGTATCAGATGGGAGACAACCGCCTTGCCGCCCTTGTCCGCATAGGTTAGCTGGACCTTCTCGCCGACGCGGAGTTTGGTGTCTTCGATTCCCTCGGGCAGGACGTAAGTCTTGCCGTCCGACAGAGTGATCGTATCGGCATTCTTGCTGATTGCGGTGATCGTGCCGGATGTCTGGGCAGCGAATGCGGCACTGATCGGCGCCAGCACCAGCATCGCAGCTATAATCATTTGCGATTTCATCTCTTTTTCCTTTCACGGTTTCTGCCGCCGATATCTATCGTTTCTCGCAATGGCGGCATGGGTTGCGAGGAAAGCAGGTCCTCATTCGCCTCTGAGCTTCTCCGCGACGTGTGTCCGGCTGCGCATTGTCTCACCCGTAGCGGCCACCAGAGCAGCGCCTGCGGCGGTGACGATGAGAGCAACGAGGTAGAGCCACGGCACGGAAAGCACCTCGGGTGGCGGGTCGAACACGCCGGTCAGCAGCTTGACGAGCACATAAGCAATCAGCGTGCCTGCCCCCAGACCCAGGACCATGCCGCTGCCCGTAACGAGTGCCGCTTCGCTCCAGACGAAGGCGCCGAGTTGTCGTGGGCCGGCCCCGAGAGCGACGAGAACCGCGAAGGAGCGCTCGCGGTCGGCAAGGCCGAGGCCAAGCACCAGTCCGCCCGAGGCGGCCAGCATGACAAGCGCGAAGATCAGCTCAAGCCGCGTTAGACCGGCGAGATCAACGGCGGTGAGGCTCGACCCGATCAGGGCGACGGCATCGCCGATCTGGCTGACCTTGTGTCCAGGCAGGCCTGCGGTCGCATTTCGGGCGGCCAAAGCGACGCGGGCCGGATCGCCGTTCGATCGGATGAGAACGATCTCGCTTGCCGCGGAACCGGTCTGCTGCGCAATGTACGTGGCGTTGGCGACCAGAAATGAATCCTTGGGTGCAGTCGGGAATTCGCGCACCACGCCGACAATGTGAAACGGCACGACGTGATATTGATGATCGGCCGCGTTTTGCAGGCGGAGATTGATGCTGTCGCCGCGGCTGAGTTGATAGTCGTTCACGGTTTCCTGCGAGACCAGCACGCCATCGGGCGTCTGCGCGAGGTCGGTAAGTGTCGCCTTGGCGTCGCCATTGGCGAAATAAGCGTCGGACATCGCCGTGACTGCCCCGATGCGCGTCGGATCGATGCCGTAGAGATCCTGAAGGTCGGTTCCAACGTACGCGTATCGGTGTTGCATCGGTTGGGCAGCCGCCACGCCCGGCAGCCTGGAAAGACGCTCGAGCGCCTGGGAGGCGGGCGCGACGGATGTGCCGGTGACGGTCACGTCGGCCCCGTTGGTGAGTTCAGCGTCGATCCGTGCCTGAGCCTCATAGGTCGCGTTGAAAATCGCGGTCGATGCGGCGAAGGCAAAAGCAAGCGCAGCCAGGCCGATGCCAGCAGTCAGTCGCGGACCTTGGCGTCCAAATGTTGCGGCCACCACATCCGCGAGACGTCCGGCGACGGGCCGCAAGCCCCTGGCAATGACCGACCGGCCGTGCCGCAACCCGGCGCCAACGAGCCGCATGGCCAATAGGGCGATGCCGGTCCATAGCAATACCGGGGCAAGGAAAGCGGTGTAGTCGACCGCGGTCGCCGCCACGCCCTCCGGCGCGAGAACGACCTGGTATCCGCTCGCTGCCGAACGCCAGTAGAGCGCCGCCGCGAGCGCCAGCAGCACCAGATCAAGATAGAAGCGAACCCACAGTGGTGGCCGGTCATTGCCGATTGGCCGCCGGGCGGCCGCAATGGTCGAGCCACGGGCGTCGCGCCAGGCTGGGATCAGGATTACTGCGAGCGAAAGCGCGATCCCGACCACCGCTACAGCGCTGAGCAAAGGAAGCGCTGCGCTTCGCAAGAGCGCCACCCCGAGGATGAAATTCGCGGCAAGAGCAGCAAGGAGAAGACCGAGGATCGCACCGCCCACACCCGCGACGAGCGCTTCAGCCGCAGCCAGGCGAAGGACGGCATCGACCGTTGCTCCCCGCAAGCGCAACAAAGCCTGGTCGCGGCGGCGTCTGTCCCGTCCAGCCCCTGCTACTGCAAGCGTCAGCAGGATGGCGAGGATGGCCCCGGGGGCACCGAGGAACAGGAAAACCAGCCGAGCGTAGAGGGCATCCTCACGGACTGCCTCCAAACGGGCCGCCAGGTTGTTTGCGAGCAGCGCGGTTCCAGCCACGCGAGCCTCGAAATTGTGGCCGCGCTCGGTCGCCCAGGTGCTCGCAGCGACCGGGCCGGAGGGCAGATCACGATGATCGAGCTTGACGTGGAACTCGGTCCGAATGGTATCGGACCGGCTGGCGCCTTGCTGCTCGAACACCTGCTGCCACTGAGACATCGGCAACAGCAGAACGTTGTCGGGCGGGGCTTGCGGTGCGGCGCCAGCCGGGACACCGATCGCCTGAAACATCGCGTCGGCGTTCGGCAAATCGACGATACCGGCAATCGTCACGTTGGTATCCGGCGCTTGGTGGCGGCGGATGATGACCTGATCCCCCGCCGCGACATGCAGGTTGGCCGCGGTCTGCTGCGCTATCAGGACGCCGTCGACCGATCCTACGAGCCGTCGAACCTGTGCCGGGAATTGGTCGAAATAGCCCGGTCCGATGCCAAGTACCGTGCCCCCACCTGAGGTCTGCACGGTGCCTCCCGTGTTCGCCTCAAAGCCTGGTACGTCGGCATAGTTGATCAACTCCAAGCCGGTAACCCGCGCGGCAGAGTGGATCGCAGCCTCGACTGCATTATGATCCGCCCCCGGCAGCGACCGGACCTGCCAGTCGACGGGCACTTGGGCGACCGACCGTGCCGTCATCTCCGTCGCGCTCAATTGCAAAAAGGCGCCCAAGCACGCGATGAAGGCGACCGTCAGCGCTACACCGCCGATGGTGCCGACGAGGCGGCCGGAACGGGTTCGCACAAGTCCGATCAACCAGTGCCTGTACATGCGGGCCTCTCGTCCATTCTTTCAAATTTGCCATGACGCATCCGCCAGATGCGGTTCATCTTTGCCGCCACACGCTCATCATGCGTGGCGATAATGATGGCGCTTCCGGTCTGCTGCCCCCAAGCGAGGAGCCGGTCGACCAGTATCGCAGCGCCAGCCTGATCGAGTTGGCCTGTTGGCTCGTCAGCGACAATCAATTCCGGATTGGTCACAATGGCACGGGCTACGGCGATCCGCTCAGCCTGGCCGCCGGAGAGCTGCTCTGGCAACTTTCCCGCGAGTGCTTCGACGCTGAACGTCGCAAGCGCTGCCAGGGCGCGCGCCTCGGCTTCGGAGCCGCTACCGAGAAGGATCGGTAGCTCGACGTTCTCGACGGCGGTGAGTGCGGGCATCAAGTTCGCAGATTGGAAGACGACGCCGATCCGCTCGGGGCGCAACGTGTCGCACGAACCAAGCCCAGGCCATTCCACGCGTCCCGAGCTTGGGACGTCCAGTCCCGCGATCAGGTTCAAGAGCGTCGTCTTTCCGCAGCCCGAAGGTCCCACGATGGCGATGGTTTCGCCTGCGTGAATCCTGAAGGAGCAGCCTTGAACGGCCGCCACGACGCCGCGTTCGCGCTGGAAGCTGCGCCACAGATCCGTGGCTACTACCAGGGTCTTAGCCATGCACGATGCCTCCATCCCGGATGTCGATAATGCGATCAGACCGCGCGGCGAGTGCGGGGCTGTGTGTGACGACGAGGACGGCAGCGCCGCTGCGACAAATTTCGATGAGGCGATCAATGACGAGCTGTTCCGTTGTCGCGTCGACTTCGGCAGTGGGTTCATCGCAGAGTAGGATCTGTGGTTTTGCTGCAAGCGCGACGGCTAGGCCAGCGCGCGCCGCCTCACCGCCTGAAAGGTGAGCTGGTAAGACACCCGCGAGGCCGTCGAGGCCCAGGCTGCTGACAAGATCACCAATTTCTCCCGGTCGGCCGTGGCCGGAAATCTCCATCTGGAGACGGATGTTGGCCCGCACGGTCAGATGCTCGAACAGATTGCCGGACTGCATGAGAATGCCGAAATGGCGAGCCCTAAGCCGAGCCCGTTCCGGCTCGGGGCGTCGGGTCATGCGCTCGCCCATGACCGACACCACGCCGCCGTCCGGCTCATCGATCCCGGCAAGACAGGCAAGCAGCGTCGATTTCCCGCTACCGGAGGGCCCCCGCAAGGCGGTAAACTCCCCCGCATCGAGTGTGAAGGCAACCCCACGCAAAGCCACAACTTCGTCATCGCCGGCATGAAAGAAGCGGTAAAGCTCGGTCGCTACCAGTGCAGGCATGCACTCACCTCCACTGCAAAGAATTGGAGATCAGCTGCCACTGGTCGGCGTTATCCGCACCCGCCGGTGCGGCAAGATCGAGGGTGACCGTCTTGCCATCCTTGAACAAAATGAAGCGCTCGTGTTCGAGCCTGATCTGCTTGTTCGTGACCGGGTTTGGCGCGGAATTCGACAGATAGCTGATGCGAACGGCCGGCCCGGCCGCGAGCTTTACATCCTTGACCGTGGTGACTTTGACGGCGTGTGCGGCTGCCTTGAGGTCCGGGATCACGAGGGCCTTGGCTGAAGAAACCGTTGGAGCAGCACTCGCGGTATCAAGGGTGGCATCTATCTGATCGTATTTATCGAAGAACCGAACGCCGTGATCGATCGGGGTCCGTGACCATCCCTCGGGCACCTTCAAGCCAAATCCGTCAGGAGAGGTGTAGGTAATGAAGACCTGATTATCCGGAATGTCACCGGGCGGGTTCGTCTCGGGCGCCACGAGTTTCTCCTGCGCCACAGCGGGAGCAAACGCGCCGAATGACAGCATGAGCAGCGCGGTTAGTGCGGCGGATATTCGATAGCGGACAGTCATGATTAACGCTCCTCTGCGGTCTCGAGAAGACATGTGACGCCAACAGAATTAGGAGGGTCTTAGATGATCAGCCATAGTGCAGTCGACCTGCACCAAAATCTGTGCAGGTGGATGCGTTTAGGCTACCTTGAAGCATGCGAATTCTTGTGATCGAAGATGATGTCATGCTTGGTCGGGCCCTCGTGCAAGCTCTCGACGATGCCGGTATGTCGGTAGACTGGGTGCGTGACGGACAACTCGGGGAAGAAGCCGTCGCGGTTGGCGGGCATGGCCTTGTGTTGCTCGACATCGGCTTGCCCGGCCGTTCTGGCCTGGAAATCCTGCGTTCGCTGAGAACGGCCGGCGACAAGAGGCCAATCCTGGTGATCACCGCCCGTGACGAACTCGACGATCGCGTCGCGGGACTCGACCTCGGGGCCGACGACTATCTGGTGAAGCCATTCGAGGTCAAGGAACTGCTCGCACGCATGCGCGCGGTCCTGCGCCGGCATGGCGGTCAGGCGGTTTCGATCCTCTACACGAGCGAGATTGAGCTCGATCTATCGAGTCATGAGGTGAAATATCGCGGGTGCAGCGAAGTGTTGCCAGCGCGCGAATTTGCCCTGATTCAGGCCCTGTTGGAGCGCCCCGGAACCATCCTCTCGCGCAGCCAGCTTGAGGAAAGGCTCTATGGTTGGGGGGAAGAGGTGGAAAGCAACACGATCGACGTGCTCATCCATTACGTGCGACGCAAGTTCGACAAGGATATCATACGCAACGTCCGAGGAGCTGGCTGGATGGTTCCCAAGTGAAAGGCACGATTTCGATCCGACGCACGGCTTTCACATGGCTCGCCGGCTTAATGGCGACTATCGGCGTCTGCGCGGCGACGACATCGTACGTCCTGGTGAGGAACGAGGCATCCGACTTCCTCGACAATCAGCTGCGGCAGATCGCGCTCTATGTCGGGGATGCCCGTTCATCGCCAGAAACAGGCCCAGATAACGGTGCACCACACGATCCCGAGGACGACTTCGTCATCCAAGTCTGGGATGCGTCCGGCCAGCCGCTGCAACAGTCGGATCGCTCCATAGCTATTCCCCGGCAGCAGGCGAACGGTTTGGCCGATATTTCAGCCGCCGATAGCAACTGGCGAGTCTACACGCTCGTGACGCCGGATCGAACTGTTCAGGTTTCCCAGGAGATGAGCGTACGGCAGGAGCTGGCCGCCAATGCAGCGCTTCAGGCGGCGCTCCCGATCGCAATTCTTATTCCATTGTCGTTGCTGACGCTGAGCTGGATCATTGATCGCATCATGGCCCGGCTCGATCGCCTCGCCGTCGCGATCGCCTCTCGAGACGCCGCAGCGGACGACCCCGTACCGATCGACGACGTGCCCGCTGAAGTCATTCCCTTCGTAAGTTCGATCAATCTGTTGCTCGCCCGGCTCCGCGCATTGCTGGAGAGACAGCGGCAGTTCGTTTCCGATGCGGCCCATGAATTGCGCACACCGCTCTCGGCACTGCAGATTCAAATCGACAACCTTAGACACGACGACCGCGATGGCCTATTTGCCCAACGGTTGTCCGAGCTGGAGGCCGGGATCGGCAGGTCCACAAGCCTTGTAGATAAGCTCTTGCGCCTGGCGCGCTACGATGCCCGCGAACCCGCGCCCGTGCCGGGGCCGATCGACCTCGTCCAGCTTGCTGTCGATACCATCGGGCGCCTGACACCGCTTGCTAGCAGTCGGTCGATCGATCTTGGCATCACCCGCCGGGATGAGGCCGTCACGATCGGCGCCCTTGCCGATTTCGAAATCGTACTCGACAATTTGGTCGAGAACGCCGTGCGCTACACGCCGTCGGGTGGAACCGTCGATGTCTCGGTCGAGGTCGCCGGACAAGAGGCACGGATCGAGATCCGCGATACAGGACCCGGCATCGCGGACGAAGAGATGCCGCGCGTCTTCGAGCGGTTCTTCCGCGTCAGCCCTCAGGATAGCGAGGGGAGTGGCTTAGGGCTTGCGGTCGCGAAGGCGGCAGCTGAAAGACAAGGGGCGCGGGTCGCACTCGCCAAGCGCCAGGACAGGCCCGGCCTTATCGCGTGCCTCGTAGTACGGCTGGTCTCAATGAAGGCGTCGCGTTAGTACCCGCCCAACAAGTATGATGCGGAAGAGCCTCAGTCGGAACCTTTTTCCTCATTCTTGATCGGCTTGAAAGCTGGTTGAAAGCTTGGGCCAGCTATCTTCACGTTGTCGCAGAGGAGCGCGTGGCCGTCGTGGCAACGTAAGTGCGATACGAAAACTCAGGAGGAGACCTCATGCGTTCTACACGCACATTATCCAATTCGGCTGCATTGTCCGTCGTCATGCTCGCGTCGATGCTTGCAGCAAATTCCGCGCATGCAGCCGGCAAGATCACGCTGATGGTCGGCGGCTACGAAAAGCAGATTTATCTGCCCGCAAAACTGGCTGAAGGGCTAGGTTACTTTAAGGATGAAGGCCTGGATGTCGAGCTTTTGAACGAACCGGCCGGCGTCGACGCCGAAAACCAGCTTCTGGCCGGCGCCGTCCAGGGCGTTGTCGGCTTCTATGACCATTGCGTCGACCTGCAGGGGAAGGGGAAGTTCGTCGAATCGGTCGTCCAGTTCAGTCAGGCTCCGGGAGAAGTCGAACTCGTCTCGGCCAAGCATCCGGAAATCAAGTCCATCGCTGACTTCAAGGGTCACAGCGCTGGGGTCACCGGCCTTGGTTCCTCGACCAATTTTCTGACCCAATACATGGCCAACAAGGCTGGCCTGAAGGCCGGCGACGTCATCTCCGTTCCGGTCGGCGCAGGCGCGACCTTTATCGCCGCCATGCAGCAAGATGCGATCCAGGTAGGCATGACGACAGAACCGACGATCTCCCGTCTTCTGAAGACCAAGGAAGCAACCGTCCTCGTCGATATGCGCACGATGGAAGGCGCACGCCAGGCGCTCGGCGGCACTTATCCCGCAGCCTCGCTCTACATGGAAACCTCATGGGTCGATGCCCACAAGGACGATACCCAGAAGCTTGCCAATGCCTTCGTGAAGACGCTGCGCTTCATCAATACGCATTCCGGCGCCGAGATCGCCGACAAGATGCCGAAGGAATATTATGTCGGCGACAAGGAAGGATACGTCAAAGCGCTTGACGAAGGTAAGGCAATGTTTACCGCCGACGGCGTGATGCCGGAAGATGGTCCGAAGACCGTTCTCTCTGTTCTTTCGTCCTTCTCGAAGAATATGCAGGGCAAGCAGATCGATCTTTCGAAGACCTACACCACGGAATTCGTCAAGAAGGTTATGTAAGCCGCTTTCATATCCGCCTCCGGCACGTTCGCCGGGGGCGGGCATGCCTCGGCTTCGCATGCGAGCCTTACCAGCGCGTCAGGAAAAACCAATGTCAGACATCAACATTCGGAAGCCGGCTATCGAGCTTCTCAATGTCAGCAGGCGCTTTGTCTCTCCGACAGGCAAGTCGCTGACAGCATTGCGCGATTTCACCATGTCCGTGGAAGAAGGCGAATTCGTCGCTGTCGTAGGCCCGACCGGCTGCGGCAAATCCACCACGCTTAACCTGGTAACGGGTCTTGCGCGGCCGAGCGCCGGCGAGGTCAGGCTAATGGGCGGACCCGTCGACGGTATTGATCCGCGCGTCGGCTTCGTTTTCCAAACGGACGCGCTCTTTCCCTGGAGGAATGTCATCGACAATGTTATGGCCGGCCCCCTGTTTCGCGGCAAGAGTAAGAAGGAAGCAGAAGATAGCGCCAAACGCTGGCTTCAGCGCGTCGGCCTTTCAAAGTTTCTGCATCACTATCCGCATCAGCTTTCGGGCGGTATGCGCAAGCGCGTATCGCTGGCGCAGACCTTCATCAACGAGCCGGAAATCCTGCTGATGGATGAACCCTTCTCGGCGCTCGACGTGCAGACCCGCACCGTGATGCACGAGGAATTGCTGAGACTGTGGGCGGAACGGAAAGCTTCGGTCGTTTTCGTGACCCATGATCTGGAGGAAGCCGTCGCGCTGGCCGACAAGGTCTATGTGCTCACAGCCGGCCCAGCCACGGTCAAGTCCGTCTACACGATCGATCTTCCACGACCGCGGATAGTGTCGGAAATTCGCTACGAGCAGCGCTTCATCGACTATTGCAAGACGATCTGGGAGGATCTCCGACAGGAGGTCGAGGCCAGCTATCGCCGTTCCAGCGAAGCTGCGTAAGGAGACAAGCATGGCAAACATCATCGCAGACAACGTACCGGCCGTCGTCTTTCGCCCGGGCACATCGGATTCCGAAATCGAGGCCGCAGCGCTCCGCGCGATCAAGAGACGTAAGCAGCAGGTTCTGTCGCTGCAGATCGGGATCTTCGTCGCGGTTGTGGCACTCTGGCAGCTGTCATCCAACCTGCTTTGGATCGACCCGTTTTTCTACTCCAGCCCGAGCGACATTATCTTCCGTCTCTACGATTGGGCGGTCAACGGAACCAGTGAAGGTTCACTTTGGTACAACCTCTGGGTGACGATGGAAGAGGCTCTGATTGGCTTTTTCTGCGGCTCCATTACCGGCGTCATCGTTGGTGTAAGCCTCGGTCGCAACCGTTTTCTGTCGGATGTTCTGTCGGTCTATATCAAGGCGATCAATTCCATTCCGCGTGTGGTTCTGGCACCGATCTTCATCATGATCCTCGGCCTTGGCCTGCCATCCAAAGTGGCGCTTGCCTTCATCATGGTATTCTTCGTCGTGTTCGCCAATGCGTTCCAGGGGGTTCGTGAAGCCGACCGCAACATGATCGCCAATGCGAGGATCCTCGGTGCTTCTGATTGGCAGGTCACGCGGGCCGTGATCGTTCCTTCGGCCATGAGTTGGATTTTTGCGAGCCTTCACGTCTCCTTCGGTTTTGCCATCATCGGCGCTATCGTCGGAGAGTTTGTCGGCGCCCGCTTCGGTATCGGCCAGCTGATTTCAATCGCCAAGGGTACCTTCGACGCTGCAGGTATGTATGCCGCGATCGTCCTTGTGATGATCGTAACGCTGATCGCGGAATTCATCATGACGCATATCGAAAATCGCTTGGCGAAGTGGCGCCCGCAGCAGAGCCTCGATATTCAATGATCCTCCCAGGGAATCAGCATAGAACACCGACGCCGGGTATTTTTGTTTCAGGATCTGTTCGATCAGGGGCCGACAGCCGGAATTCTCACCGTCAACAGCAACCCTCCGGTCGTCGCGTCCCTGAGCGAGACGTTTCCGCCGGCGCCGGTCACCACTTCCCGCACGATCGCCAATCCGAGCCCGCTTCCTTCAGCCTGTGTTCCGACAATCCTATAGAACCGCTCGAACACATGGTCCCTTTCGCCCTCGGGAATGCCGGGGCCGCTGTCCTCGATCTGCAGCACGGCCTCGTCGCCCTCACGCGTGGTCCTCACGGTCACGGTTCCGCCAGGCGGGGTATAGCGCAGTGCGTTATCCACGAGGTTGACGACCATCTCGCGCAGCATCGTGCCATCGCCCTCCACGAAGATCGGCTGCTCGTCGGCCTCGAGGCCGAGGTCCAGACCACGTCCCAATGCTTCCTCCGCATGATATTCCAGGACTTGGCGGACGGTTGCTGCAAAATCGATCCTGTCGCTACGAGGCCGACGGCTTCCGGGCTCGGCACGCGAGAGGGTCAGCAACTGGCTTGCCAGTCGTGTCATCTGGCGCGTGCTGGTTCGCAGGGACTGCAGGGCCTCGTCGCGCCGCGCCGGGTCTGCCTCGCGCGCCGCCACGCTTGCCTGCATCGCAATGAGCGCGAGGGGTGTACGCAATTGGTGTGCTGCGTTTGCGACAAACCGCCTCTGTGCCGCAATCTGGTTTTGCACGCGCTCCATATGGTCGTTGAGCGTCGCGACAAGGGGGCGCAGTTCCGTCTGCACGATGTCGAGCGGCAGCGGATCAAGCCGCTCGCGCCCCCGGTCGCGAACGGCGTCGCGCAGGCGCAAGACCGGCGCCAAGCCGCGTTGCAGCCCGACGATCGTGACAGTTCCGGCAAGCAGCGCGAGGACCAGCTGTTTGCTGAAATCCGATAACCAGAGCCCGTCCCTCATTGCCGTCCACCCGTTGCGGGTCGCCGCGACGGTTACCGCTATGTCGCCTTGGTGTTTTAATCCGACCAGAGGATGGTAAAGCGTCAGCAGGCGCACCGGGCTATCGTGAAAGACCGCTTCTTCGCCGATCCCCGGCCCCGTCGATTCCGGCAGGTCCGGAAATCCGGCGACGAGATTGCCCCAGGCCGTGATCACCCGGTAGAAAACGCGGTCCCGATAGCCGGTATCGAACATTTCCAGCGCCGCCGGCGGTATATCAATCTGCGCTGCTCCGCTTTCGTCGACGGTGACATCCTCGGCAATCACGCGCGCCGAGGCCATCAATGTCCGGTCGAAGATAAGGTTGGCCGTCGCGTTGGCTGTGAGGAAACTGAGGTAGAGATTGATGCAGATCGCACCGATGAGGGTCAGAAAAATCCATGCCAACAGCTGGATGCGCAGACTTGCACCGAGCAGCCGGATGGTTTGCCAGGCGCCTTTTCCGAGACTTTTGGCGTTTTCACCCAGCATGGCGCAACATGTAGCCAAGGCCGCGGAGCGTTGCAATCTGGGCGGAGCTGCCCTCGAGCTTCTTGCGCACCCGATGGACGTAGATTTCGATCGCGCTTGCGTCGGCTGCGTCGTCGAAGCCGAAGACGCTTTCCGACAATGTTGCCTTTGCGACCGTCGTACCGACCTTCAGGACAAGGTGTTCGAGTACCGCATGTTCCCGCGGCGTTAGAACCAGCGTCTCGCCCGCCAGGGTGAACTGGCGCGTGCCGCCGTCGAAAAGTAAGTCTCCGATGGCTATTTGGGGCGATGCCCGATCATGGCCGCGCCGGACAAGCGCGCGGATCCGGGCTTCCAGCTCCGCTATCTCGAAAGGTTTGGCAAGATAATCGTCCGCACCACCATCCAGTCCGGCGACCCTGCCATCGAGGCTGGCATTGGCGGTGAGGATGATAACGGGGACCTTGTTGCCGGCTTGTCGGAGCCCCTTGAGCAGTGTCATGCCGTCAATTTTCGGAAGTGACAGATCGAGAATGACGACGGCATATTCCGCTACCTTCAGGAGATGGCCAGCGTCTTCGCCGTCATGTGCGATATCGACCGCATAATTCGCCTGCTTGAGCGCCTTGCCAAGCCACGCCGCTAACTCATGATTGTCTTCGACAACGAGGATTCTCATAGGTGAATACTACTACAAATCATCCGGGAATGTCGCGACGTTAGAGGTATCCTACGCCTAGCATGTAAGGCGACGCTAAGAAAAGATGGCATGGTCGATGATCAGCCTGCCGGCGCCGATCGAGGCGCCGAGCAGCTTCGATTTCACCAAAAGGCCAACGCGATGATCAGGACCAACGCCCCTCCCTAGCGATCGCCCTTTGGCTACAGGCATTTGCCCATCGCTTCCAGAATGGTGCGGCTCTCATGGAACGAACCGCCGTTTCGGTCGTTTCATTGAGTTATCTGATCTGCGCCTTGCGCGAAAGATCGGGGGTGCGGGGTCGCCCGAAGAGTAGCAGGTGCAGGAACGCGGATGTCGAATGTCGAAGAATTTCCCATCACCGCTAGAAAGCTGAGCGAATATGACGCGTTGGTGGCGGCAGCGCCCAGCGTTCTTGATGCCATACCGGGGGCAGTTTATCTTTGTGACCATGAAGGCTGGCTCATCCGCTACAACGCGGAGGCGGCAGAGCTTTGGGGGCGGGCACCGTCGCTCGAGGAAACTCCAGAGCGTTTCTGCGGTTCACACCGCCTTTTCCTCCCCGATGGGACGCCACTCCCACACGAAGTCTGCCCGATGGCAACGGCCGTTTTCACCGGCGCGCCAGCTCGCAACGCTGAGGTAATTATCGAGAGGCCCGATGGTTCGCGCTTCCTCGCCCTCGTCAACATCCGCGCCCTGAAAGACCACGAGGGAAAGGTTCAGGGAGCAATAAACTGCTTCCAGGACATTTCCGCGCACAGGGCAGCAGAAGAGGAAGTCCGTCGGAAAGGCGCTGATCTGGATGACTTTTTCGAAAACAGCGCCATCGGCCTCCACATCGTCAGTGGCGACGGTATCATTCAGCGTGCGAACAAGGCGGAACTAGCCCTTCTGGGATACGGGTCCGAAGAATATATCGGCCGCCACATAGCGGAGTTTCACGCCGATGCGCCCGTTATTGGAGACATCCTCCATAGGCTATCCTGCGGCGACAAGCTCGATCGGTACCCTGCGCGGCTGCGCGCCAAGGACGGCTCCATCAAACATGTGCTGATTACGTCCAACAGCCGTTTCCAAGATGGGAAGTTCGTTAACACGCGTTGCTTCACGACCGATGTGACAGAGCTTTTCGAATCCGAGACCGCGCGTCGCGAAAGCGAGGAGCGACTGGCGGCCACCTATGAGGCGGCCACAATCGGCATTGCAGAGGCAGATGCGCAAGGGCGCCTGCTCCGCGTCAACGACGCGCTCTGCGGGATGCTGGGACGCTCCCGTGAAGAGCTGCTCACCATGACCTTCTTCGATTATACTCAGGAGGAGGATCGGGAGGAAGATGCGGCTCACTACACGCGTCAGCTACAGGGAGATCTGGACACCTATTTCATTCGGAAACGGGCGATCCGCCCCGATGGCACTATGGTTTACCTTGACGTCCATAGTTCGTCGGTGAGGGACGAGGCCGGCGGCTTTCGTTATGGCGTGCGCGTCCTGCAGGATGTGACCGCGGCCAAGCAGATGGAAGACCAGATACGCGCCAGCGAACAGCACATGCGTGATCTGCTGGAGGCGCTGCCGGCGGCCGTTTACACGAGTGACGCGGCAGGACATATCACCTTCTACAACAAGGCAGCCGTGGAGATGTCCGGCCGCACGCCTTCACCCGGCGACGTGTGGTGCGTCACCTGGCGCCTCTACAATGTGGACGGCAGCTTTTTGCCGCACGACCAGTGCCCTATGGCAGTGGCGCTGAGAGAAGATCGTCCAGTTCGAGGCGCGGAGGCGGTCGCCGAGCGGCCCGATGGTAGCCGCGTTCCCTTTATTCCCTACCCCACGCCCCTTCATGACGCCGATGGCAATCTGATCGGCGCGATAAACATGCTGGTCGATATCAGTGAGCGCAAGAAGGCCGAGAACGAGCAGAAGATCCTCATCGATGAGCTCAATCATCGGGTAAAGAACACACTCGCCACCGTTCAATCGCTGGCGGGGCAGACGGCACGACATGCTGACGGTCTGCAGGACTTCGTAGATAGATTCGAGGCAAGGCTGCTTGCCCTGTCCCGCGGTCACGATCTGCTGACCAGGCACTACTGGAAGGATGCGCCTCTGGATTTGCTTGCTCAGGAAGTATTGGGACCAATGGCCAGTGATGCCGCGGGCCGGATCAAGATGAACGGCCCTCCGGTCGTTCTCAATCCACGCACCGCCCTGAGCCTGACGATGACACTCAATGAACTTGCCACCAATGCCATCAAATATGGAGCGTTGTCATCGGAAGTGGGTACTTTATCAGTTAACTGGCACCTACTGGGAGAGGCGGAGAACCAACCGAGGCTGGTCCTTGATTGGCTGGAAGTCGGCGGGCCGCCGGTGAGCCCCCCGACGCGTCGCGGCATCGGCAGCCGCCTGATGGAACGTTGTATCGAGCGCGATTTAGCAGGTGAGTTTGACCTCGCCTTTGAGCCGGCTGGTGTCGCCTGCCGAATATCGGTCCCTGTCGAGGCGGTGAAGGCATGAGCAACTATTCCGGACTGAAGGTACTCGTTGTAGAGGACGAGGGTTTCGTGGCCCTTATGATCGAGGACATGCTTGAAGATCTTGGCTGCGAGATCGTGGCGTCCGCAGCACGACTAGCGGAAGCACGTGCACTGGCTGCCACAGCGACGATCGATCTGGCGATTTTGGACGTCAACCTGGCTGGTCATCCCAGCTTCCCCGTTGCAGAAATACTGCGCGAGCGCGGCATACCGTTCTTATTCAGCACCGGCTATGGGCAGAGCGGCTTATCTCACGACTTCGCTGACCAGCCGCTGATCGGAAAACCTTTTTCGATAAAAGAGCTACACGAAACGATCGCTCTGGTCCTGGGGTCGGCTAGCACTTGGCTAGAGAAACCTGGCGGCGCTCGTGAATTGAGGTCTTGAGGGATCCATCAGACATGGAAGTGAACGGATCTCCAGCAAATCTATTGACGTCCGCTGCGAATCCTCAACCGACCATCCATGCTGAAAGAAGAATACGCTCACGTGCGAAGAACGGCAGCCGTCTTGCTTACCCTTTAACGTGAGCCGGCATCCGGGCCCGATGGGCTCTCCACCACCGGCCGAGCCTCATGTAGGTAGGTGCTTTGCAACTCACGATCTGCCATTGCAACTTGACTTTCGCCCGGAGGGTGACAATGCTGCTTCATGACTCCCGACCGCTTCAACCAATGCCTGCGTCACATCCGCTGGACGCCAATCAACCTGGCGTCGGCGTTGCAATGCGGCCTGTCGTGGATCGAAGCCCTGGAAGTTGGCAACGAAGAGGTTCCCTCTGGTCTCGCTGCCTGGCTCGAAACGCTCGCCCAGGCGCATGAAGCTCTTCCACCACCAACCCACCTACCGGCGTCAGAGGGCAACCCTATGACGGCGAAAGGGGGACCTCGCTTCGACATCCGAAAGGACGGCCGGGCGACGTGGGAGATATTCGACACCACGACCGGAAGAACCGTGTTCATCGGCGGAAAACCGTATTTCGACCTCCCGCAAGACAGCGCCGATACCTTGGCCGACTTCATGAATTCGGTCGGTATGGTGCCCGATGGGGACACGCTGCATTGACCTCGACGAGCGACTTCATTTCAGAGCTTATCAGAGCCGCCAACCGGACAAGCTCAACGAGCTTCAGATCGTAGCGGCTGCCATTCCCTTTGGGAACGCTGCTGGTGCTCGGGTTCAACGTGCCTTGCTGGATGCAGCAGGCATGATCCGTGACCTGCATATCGTGCTGGATACAGGGACGGAAATTCAGATCGGCCGAGACCCGATATATTGAGAGATCTCGTCCGGCACCGCAAACCCAACTTATTCTGATTTGAGGAACAGGGCTCCCAACTATCTCGCTTACCGCCATTATGACCAGATGTGGGGGAACGGTTCCCGATCTGGCCGGTTAGGTCAGCATAAGGAGGCCGGGAAAGCTCACGTCGCTGAGGACCATTGGGCGGCCGAGAACTTTTCCGGGAGAACGGACGCAGCGCGACCGCGCTCTACTCCCGACATGGAGCCCTGCCAGTCAGTCCTGCTGGTGGGGCTTTTCTATGCTTGCTTCACCCTGGAAGCCCATTGCGATAACCCGCCGGAACAAAAAAAGCCCCGCAGCCGGTTAAGGCTCCGGGACTCTAGGTCCGCCATGAATTGCGCGGATGGAAGTAGCGAGACAGTCTTGAAATCGACTGGCTTGCGTCTCAAGAGGCCATTATCGCTCAGGTATTTCCCGGAGCCGGCAGCGCCTGCCTTTGATTGCGCAGGGTCCGGCGGGCGGAATTCCGAAGGGTTGGGAAACCAAGCATTACATATAAGCAAAGCATTAAATTGTTTTTGTTAGAAAACTCCTTGTCAGTCCGCCACGGGGTCGGGCTTCCAACGGGGGTCCTTGAATGCGTCGTCCAAGCATAAAGTCGAGCCTGCTCCTGATTTTCAGCGGAATAGCGCTCCTTTTCGCCATAGTCGCATATCTTGCGATCGATGGCCTTAGCAAGACAAACGGCTCCACCGAAGAAATCGCCACGAATTGGTTGCCGAGCGTACAGGCATCCCGGACGATCAATCTTAACATGGCGAATTTGCGCCTCGCTTACCGCGATCACATCATCACCCAGGTGGAAGCGGAAAAGAAAACGCGCGAAGAGGCTATTGCAGTCGCCGAGGATACGGTTCGCAAATCGATAGATGCCTATCTTCCGTTGGCATCCTCGGAGCGTGAGCGCCAGCTGATCGCCGGAATAAAAGAGAATGTCGAGAGCTACATCGCCAGCAAACCGCAGCTTCTCGCGCTTTCCCGCGCGAACAAGACCGAAGAGGCCGGACAATATCTCGGCGGGAAGATGCGTACCTATTCAGACAAGCTGAAAGAATTGACGACGGCTCTGGTGGAATTGAATGTTAGCGGCAGCAAAGGGGCCGCAGACGCGAGCCGAACGACCTACGCGTCTGTCAAATTCTATCTGTTTGCCGCAATTGGTTTTGCAGGCTTGCTCGTTGTCGGCGCTATTACATTCGTGCTGACAGGCATTGCCAATCCCATTACCCAGATTACAATCTCCATGAGGCGACTGGCCGAGGGCGAGACCGGTTCCACGATCCCGTTCGCCGGCCGTGCCGATGAAATCGGTTCAATGGCGGGAGCGGTAGAGATTTTCCGCCAGGCCGCCATCGCAAACAAGCGAATGGAGATGGAAGCGGAAGAAAGCCGGAAGCAGGCGGAGGCCGATCGCATCGCAGCCCAGCAACAGGCGGAATCGGATGCCCGTGAGCGGTTGCTGGTTGCCACATCGGGTCTCGCGGCCGGTTTGAGGCGGCTCGCTGCAGGCGATCTTGCCTTTCAGCTCGACGAGGCGTTCGCTCCCGACTTCGAGGCTCTGCGCCACGACTTCAACCAATCCGTCACCCAACTTGCCGGAGCGTTGACGTCGATTTCCAGCAGCATCACCACGATTGACGATGGCACCCAGGAAATCTCGTCGGGAGCCAGTGATCTTTCAAAGCGTACCGAACAGCAGGCGGCCTCGCTTGAAGAGACGGCTGCCGCACTTGAAGAGATCACCGCAAACGTATCGAATTCCAGCAAGCGGACTGAAGAGACCCGCGCGGTCGCCACGGAGGCAAACCGAAGCGCCGCGATGTCTGCGGAGGTCGTTTCTCATGCCGAAGAGGCGATGGGACGCATCGAGACTTCGTCGCAACAGATTTCTAACATCATCGGTGTGATCGATGAAATCGCATTCCAGACCAACCTTCTTGCCCTGAACGCAGGCGTGGAAGCGGCCAGGGCTGGTGAGGCCGGCAAGGGCTTCGCAGTCGTTGCCCAGGAGGTGCGAGAACTTGCACAGCGTTCGGCCAGCGCGGCTAAGGAGATCAAGGGCCTCATCCAGAACTCCTCCAAGGAGGTGGAGAGTGGAGTCAAGCTTGTGCGGGATACAGGCCAGGCTCTCAAGACCATCGTCAGCTTCATCACCCAGATCAACCAGCATATGGATGCGATCGCAACCTCTTCCAAAGAACAGTCGGTCGGCCTGAGCGAAGTCAACGTTGCAGTCAATCAAATGGACCAGACCACGCAGCAGAATGCGGCCATGGTGGAGCAATCGACCGCTGCCTCCGCCTCACTCGCTCAGGAAGCCCAGAAGCTGCGCGAGCTTGTCAGGCAGTTCAAGCTCGCCGATGCCGTTCCGAACCGGTCCGGAGCTCTTCGCTCGACACAGGGAGCAATGGCTCAACCTGCCGCCGGTGCAACCCTTCACCGCGCTTTGGCGCGACGGTAATATCCCTAGCTTGGCCGGCGTCTAATTTGGCCGTGGTGCCGCCTTGAAAGGATGAACGGGAGACCCGCGATTCAATCCACGCGCGACGTGGAATGTGGGCGGCTGCTCCCGTTCCGCATTCACTACGCTTGTGTGTGCTGCTTGCGGATCCGTACTAGATTGAAATCGGATGCTGGATTCCATCTGGAAATGCCCAACGTCATTTAAACTTAATAACAGAACTAAAAGGCACCGTTCCAATGACCTCACCACTTTCAGTGGTGATCTCGAAGGTTTGGCCGTCGACGATTTCGCCCCTGGCAACCTGGTCTGCGACAATCTCACGAGCGCCCCTGACCGCCTCTTCATAAGCCATCTCGTAGGAAGGGAACTCGGCGCCCTCGGGATCCTCCTCAAGGACATCGTGCTGGCGAACATGGAAATAGTATCTCGTCATGCGTTCTCCCCGCACCTGAGAAACCCGAACTCCGTCGCAAACAAGCTGTTCCCATCGCAGAAGCACGCTTAGCCGCCCAGAAGACGGGTCAAGTCAATCAAAGACCAAGATGCCGAGGCGACGGCGATCACTATCAGGGTTAGCACAGCTGCGTTTTTTTGCTTCATAATTGAGCAGCTAGGGCGGGTAAGATCAAAGGCGATGGGTCCGAAGTCCAAGCTGTCATTCAGCTAAGTGGAGCACAGGCAACCCGGCGCGCAGGCGAGTCAGCAGGTGCTGTTCAGTCATTCGTCCAATCCCAGCTTGGTATTTGGAGTAAGTCGATCGGATGCCAGCTTGTCCATTATCCAAGACAGGACCATCGTCGAGCAAATCTGGATTGTTGGTGATCGCAGCGATCGTCCGCTCGATCAGCAGTCGTCTTCCTTCGTCATCCGGAACGAGACCGGAGGCGCAGTCCAAGAGAGGTTGGAGCTCTGGACCTAACGCAGGCAAAGGTCGTCGGGAAGACAGCGCGGCGGCACCTCGTAGCATGCGGCACGCGGGAGCATTTGGTAACCCTCGGCCGTCCCCGGTTGGTGGCGATGAACGTAACATAGTAGTTTGCGCCAGGAATCTATCTAGCCATGGGATCGACCCGATAAGGCCCATACTCGAGCGGCCGGCGTCTTCTCGCCCACAACATCCATGCCGAGCTCTTGATCGCAATGACAACGATTCATCGGCTTGGCGCCTGGGCGGTCTTGCTGTCCGCTCCCCGGTTAGGCTGCGGATACTGATTGCAAAAGACAATCAGTTGGTATACATACTGATTGCATTTTGCAATTGGATGCGTGATTGCAGAGCCCGACGGACATCGCTCAAGCATCCGTCAAACCTTCGAAAGGAGCACTCGATGCCTAAGTTTATCACAATCGGCTACGGCGATCGCGATGACTACGATCGCACACCGCAGCATATCAGGGACGCTGCCCATGCGCAGGACGCGAAATTGCGCTTGGAGGGTGCACTGATAGGGGTCGCGGGGACACCGGTACAGGTGCGCAATCCAGAGGCGGTGCACATCGAGACCCTCGATGGGCCGTTCATGGCGTCAACCTTGCCAGTCGCCGGCTTCGCCGTAATCGAAGCGGCTGATCTGGCTGAAGCTATCGAAAAGGTCTCAGGCGTCCCTTGCGCTGTGGCGCATGGCGTCGTCGAGGTTTGGCCGCTCGATTAGAAGGAATCTTTTAAACGGGGACATAAAAATCCCGCCTCGTTAGTAGTCCGGCGGCTGGTCCCATGCGCCCTCCGGAGCACCTAGAGCGGGGGGCTGCTCGTGGCGCCACGACCGCAGCAACGCCTTCACATGGGCAGCCACCCTCGGACTAGCGCCCTTCTTTAGAACGTTATTGAAGCGGATAAAGATTGATCATCTGCTGACGGTCCCAGGCGCGGGTGGCTGAGAGATCACGTTTCGCTCTTGCCTGCACAGGAGCGACAGCCAGACGGCCCGGTACTTCTTCAACCTTCATGATGGCATCTCGATTCCCGACACCGTCGGGTCCGAGCATCCTGACCTTCAGAGCGTCCGCGGCGAAGCCGTCGCTGAGTGCCTCAAGGGGCTCATGCTGACCGAGACCGATGTTTCAGCATGGATCATGAAGGTGACGGACGAGGACGGTTTCACTGTTATCGTTCTCTCCTTTTCGGCCGCCGTTCAGGTCGTCGACCACGCAAGCCTCGCCGCAGCCAGGGCCGCCGCATCATAAGATTGTCAGAACCGGACAGAAGACCTTCAAGTACCTCCCAAATTTGTTTGGTCGCCGCCGCCCACCGGCCGGCGCCTATTCCGGCAACCCGGCGTCCCGCAAGGCGCCCCCAAGAGCCGATGCCAGTGCTGGCGCGCAGTTCACGCCGGCAAACTGACGGCTGTAGCGAAATGACGGCTGAAGCTGGAGCACGCGGGCGGCGGCCGCTCTCGCCTCATCCATGCGGCCAAGTTTTGCCAGCGCGGCGGCCAGTTGCGCGTGAGTGATGCTATGTGCAGGATTGGCCTGGACCGACTTGTAAGCGGCACGACAGCCGTCCTCGTAGCGGCCGCGCAATAGATAGCTCATCGCCTGGGCGTCAAACGCAGCCCAAGCCCAAGAATCAAAAGGGCTTAGCCTTAACCCTCGCTCGCTCCACTCTATCGCGCGCTCGGCCTCACCGCTCCAGCCAAGGATGACGCTGCCGAGGATGTAGCTCAGCGCTGATGATGGACTGATCGCCAGTGCTGCTTCCAAGGATGCAAAAGCCGCGGGTCGATCATGAGCATCCATGCCGATCGAAAATCCTGCCCAGGTCAGAGCGAGTGCATCGTCTTGCCCATAGGTAATAGCCAATCGGGCATGGTGGATGGAAGCGGTGCGGTCGACCTCCTGAAGGCCGGCGCGGAGAAACAAACAATGATAACACATCGCGGCATTTCCGTGCGCCAGCGCATAGGTGGGATCGAGTGCGATGGCGCGCTTAAGAAGACCAAGAGCTCTCGTCACTTGCGCCGGCATGCCTGAATCGACGTCAGGCTGGGCCTGGAGCACAAGATCATAGGCATCAAGGCTTTCGGGACGTTTCCGCCTGACGCGTTCAATCTCTGCTTTTCGCACGCTGGGTGCGATCGCACCCACTGTTGACAGCGCGATCTCGTCCTGAAGCGCAAAAATATCTTCGTAGCTACGGTCATAGCGCTCGGCCCACACATGTCCGCCGTTCGATGCATCGATCATTTGCACGATCACCCGCACACTGCCGCCTACCCGTCGCACGCTACCTTCTAGGACATAGCGCACGCCAAGTTCCCGGCCGACCTGCTTCACGTCCACCGCATATCCCTTGTAAATGAAGGTCGAGTTGCGCGCGATTACAAACAGCCACTTAATGCGTGCGAGGCCGGCGATAATGTCATCGACCATTCCGTCAGCAAAATACTCTTGCTCTGGATCGTCGCTCAGGTTTGAGAAAGGTAGAACAGCGACCGAAGGTTTTTCCGGGAGCGATAGAATCGATGCGGCGCGGCCGATACCCGGCGCATTGTGAACACTTCTGAGAACCCGAGGTCCGACATACCGATAGCCACGCCGTGGGATCGTCTCGATCCACCGCTCGGCGTTTGCTTCCGCAAGCACCCGTCGCAAGGCCGCAATTTGAACACTCAGGTTATTATCGGCGACCGCCAATCCGCCCCAACCCGCCGCGATCAGCGCGTCTTTTGACACGGGTGCTCTTGCGTTCTCGATCAGCCGGCGCAGCAGTGCGACGGCGCGACTCCCAAGCATTGTCGGCTCGTCTCCTCGATAAAGAATGCCGGCCGCTGGGTCGAGGCGGAACGGGCCAAACTGGTAGATGTCGCTCCCACTTATCATTCAATATTTTTAGCAGATTTTTAGGGGAAGGGTTCACGACTTTCTCAAATGAACCGGCGATCCTGAAGAGGATGTCTCTGGAAGCAGGCATCTAATCGATGGAGGTACAAATGAGCAACAACGCCGTCATCCGGATGCCCGGTGAGAAAAACGGAGTGCTATTGCGTGGTCACCCCATGCTGTTTCTCGTCACCGGCGAGGATACCAAGCACACGAGCATGTTTGAGTGGACGATTCCTCCAGGGTTCGCTACCGGCCTGCACGTTCACCGGGTTCAGGAGGAGACCTTCTACTTGCTTGAGGGCGAGTGTCAGTGGCATATCGGCGACAGAGTGGTTCGCGCGACACCCGGAACTTACATTTTTATTCCGCCACGCGTGCCACACAACATCACCAATGTCAGCCTGAAACCCGCTCGCGTGCTGATGACAGTCTCACCGCCCGGCCATGAGCATTATTTCCAAGAGCTTGCTCAACTTGCCGCAGATGGTGCCCCGGATCCAGAAGCGCTCGCCAGCCTGCGAAACCGTTTCGACACCGATCAGCTTTCAACCCTTACCACAGCCACGTAGGCTCGATCAGGCGGCGCCCCAGTGGCCATCGTTGAGAGCGGCCCTGGGTGCACTGGAAAAGCCACTGGCGACACCGCCGTAGCATTGCCGGCGCATAGTCAGGTGCGCACGCCGCCCCACTTGTGTCGTCACTCCGCTCGTGCCCCAACACCGTCCTCGCCGCGGGATGCGGTGGATGGGGACGCGCGGGTCCTTATCCATATTGTCGATCCTGAAAGAAAATACCACGTGCAAACCCGGCACTGCAGAACATCTTTGACCTTACCGAAGCCGAGACCGGGTCGCGGCGGCTCATGGGCACTGGAGTGAACCTTCCTGAAAACGGGAGGGCTCTCGGAATTTCTCCTAAATCGGTGAAGACGCTCGTCTGCGGTGCCTCGCTTATGCTTAGGCAGCTCGTCCCAGTCGGCAAGAGAGAGCCGACACGGCGCCCTCGTGATAAGGATCTCTTGACGAAGGCTGCCCCGGCGGGCCGAGCCAAATCGAGTTGCCAGAGCGACTCAGGAAGAGACCTTGTGTGGCTTGCTGGGCGCGGTCTTCTGGGCGCGTTGCTGCGCCGGGCCTCCAACACTGACAAGATCGTGCGCCGTGTTGATGAGACCGATGTGCGAGAGGGCCTGAGGGAAATTGCCGAGCAGCCGGCCAGCGACCGTGTCATATTCCTCCGCCAGCAAGCCCAGGTCGTTTCGAAGGTCGAGCATGTTGCGGCCCAGAAGCGGTAAATCGGTATGCAGTTCAACGGCGTGAGGGCCGGCGACAGCGCTGAGCCCGTAATCCTTACGGCGTACCCAGGGGATCGCCTGACCATTTTCGAACCTCAGGACCAGCTCCATTTCCATTTCGACGGTTCCGGAGACACCGGTCACAATGCGATCACGTCAAGCGAGCGATCCCGCTCCCCGACCGGCATGAAATCCGTAAGTGTAATAGTACCAGTAGGCGTCTCGAACCGCGTTTCAAGGATTGCAGTGTCAGGAAGGTAGCGCCGGCTCACTTTCGCTCCCTTCCCTACCGGCGTAATTTGCCAGCGGCCGTTTTCGGGGGTTCCGAGAAGCGCTGCAAAGCAAGCAGGTGAGTCAAACCTGGGCAAGCATAGCCAATCGATTGACCCATCCTTGCCCACAAGTGCTGCAGACAGCATGTTGCCGATCAGCCCATAATCCTCGATGCGCCTGACCATGGCCGCGATCACCCGCCATGCGCAAAGGAGGGGTAGTCAGTCATGCCGCCATCGACGAAGACGGTCGTCCCGGCGACGTAGCTGGCGGCGTCTGACGCGAGCAGAATGGCCATAACCGCGACGTTCTCTGGCTCACCTATTCGCTGCAGCGGGATCTTCGTCAGCAAATCTCGATATCCATCGGCATCCTCCCAGACTGGCCTGTTGATCGGCGTGCGAATTGCCCCAGGCGCTAAGCAAAGCACACGCACACCATGCGGCGCCGCTTCCTGCGCCAGGGATTTTGACATCATTGATATTCCCGCCTTGCTGGCCGTGTAAGCACTGTAGCCGGTCCAGCCGATGACCTCATGGACACTGGTCGTATTGAGCACGACGCCCGACCTCTGCGCGACCATGCGCTTGAGCGCTTATGCGCGCAAAAATAGGTCCCCTTCAGGTTGACATCGATGATTTTGCACCACGCCTCGACATCACTTTGCCACCCAAGCGAAAAGCGACCGTCAATGCCGGCGTTGTTCACAATCACATCAATCCCGCCCCACGCATCGTCCATGACGCGGAACATTGCATCGACTGCACTGGCGTCGCTTATGTCGGCCATCAGCCCGAGAGCTTGACCTCCGGCGGCGGTGAACTCATCAACGAGCATCTCGGTTTGTTCGGGGTTGACCAGATAGTTGACTGCAACTCGGGCGCCTTCCGCGGCGAAGGCCTTCGAGATTGCGGCTCCCAGACCGGAATTGCCTCCCGTCACGAGAACGCGTTTGTTTGTGAGGCCGAGGTTCACTGTGATTTCCACTGGAAATGAATGACCGCGCCAGCTGGCGCTGCGATCGGGTAACGTCGAAGCTGGACGCTTGTTCCTGGCATGCCTGCACGCGTTCCGGATTAACAGAAATCCCATCGCTCGACTGGGCAAGGAGTTGCATGGTTTCAAGGACCACATTCCGGAGACGGACGAGTACGGAATTCGCTCCTTTGTTTACCGTGCAAAGAAGCCCTTCGATCCCGCGCTACTTCAGGCGTTCATCGATAAGCCGTGGCCTGGCGTGGTCCGTGCGAAAGGTTTCTTTTGGCTTGCAACGCGACCTCACTATGTCGGCGAAATCAGTCAGGCAGGAGCCTTGTCCGCACCAGCAAGATGGGCCTTTGGTGGACATCCGTTCCCAAGGGTCAATGGCCACAGGAACCGGGCTTCCTCAAAATGATGGCCCCCTATCTGGATCCGGTCTGGGGCGATCGCCGCCAGGAAATTGTCTTTATCGGCGCCGACCCTGTGGATGAGGCGAAAATTCGAGCGGAATTGGACTTTTGCTTGATCGACAGCGAGGTCTTCACACCTCAACTCTGGCACAACCTGCTGGACCCATTCCCAAGTTGGGATCGCCAGGCAACATAAGCGAAAGCTTGAGACCAGTCGATTGACAGTCGACCATGACAGTGTAGGGTCATCGCGTCGTGGTTCTTCCGCCGAAGGGCGGAAGCTAAGAGGGAATCCGGTGTGATACCGGAGCTGTCCCGCAACTGTGAGCGGTGAGCCGTTCGTCCATCAAGTCACTGGCAGAAATGCCGGGAAGACGGGCGATAAAGGCTTTGACCCGCGAGCCAGGAGACCTGCCTGACAGAGAGAAATTCCGTGGTCGGGGTGTGCCACAGGAATGAAGGTGCATTGGGCCTCCGGTAATTTCCGGATCCTGGCGTGCCGTCATTTTTGCTGCCTCCTCGCGTTTTTGAGATCGAGGCAGTGGACCAGAACAACATTCCATCCGGCGCGCCGAGGCGGGCGATCCTGCTGATCGTGAAATCCGCCTTTGCTGCGTCTCCCCATCTGGAAATGCGGCGGCTGGCCGGTCTCGTGGCGCAATCCCGGCCCGGTACCGTGGTTCGCTTTGCCTTCACCGAGCAGGGCACGCCATCCCTGCGCGAGGCGCTTTCCGCCCTGCTCGACGTGGATGTCGACAGCCTCACCATCGTCCCTCTCGTCCTGCCGATGGAGCCGAGTTTCCATATCTGGCTGACCAAGTCGCTGAAACGCTGGAGGGCGTCGGACGAACAGCCCTGGCCGGCGCTTTCGATTTCCAGAGACGTCTCTTCCAGCGCTTTGATGACACCGCTCATCGGCGAATTGCTGGAAACCTCCGAAGGCCTTGATGTTCCCACCGCAAAACCTGTCGCCCAGGAAGGCTCGCTCGTACCCGCCCAGAAGCGGCGCGCCCTCGTTTGCGCCGGCGGAGCCTGCAATTCGGCCGGCACCGAGGTGATCTGGAATCATCTGCGTAACCAGCAGGAACGCCGGAAGCTGCGCGTCACCGGCGACGGCACGATGACGGCGAAATCCACCTGTCTCGGACCCTGCAATCTGGCGCCCGTGCTGCAAGTGTTTCCCGAGGGCACTTATTACGGCGGCGTCACCAAGACGCGGTCGACCGGATCATCACCGAACATCTGCTCCGCGACGCGATCGTCGAGGATTTCGCCTATCACCCGACCGGCCGCAAGCAGCGGCTGCGCACATCGTCCGAACAGAACTGAGGAGAGAGAATTGTCATCCAGACTCATGTCGCGCCTGGCCGCGGCCTGGCTTGCTACGGCGGCCGTCAGCACGGCCGCAACCGCGTTTGCGGCCGAACCGCTTCGCGTCGGCGCCACCTACATCACCAGCGGCACGGATCCGGCCAAGGGCTCGAACGGCTGGGCGCTGGTCAGCCATGGAGTGGGCGAGAACCTTTTCACCGTCGACAGGGACGGCAAGCTCGTACAGGAACTCGCCGACAAGGCGAAGCGTACCGACGACCTGACCTGGACGATCACGCTGAAGCCCGGCGGGATGTTCTCCGACGGCACGCCGGTGACTGCCAAGGCGCTCGCCGCCGGCTTCGACAACACGTTCGCCAACAACAAGGCGGCGCTTGCCACCGGCGGCAAGCTGACCTTCGAGCCCGCCGACGATCTCACTCTAAAGGTGAGGACGGAGAAGCCCGTTCCCTATATCCAGGCGCTTTTCGCCGAATGGCCGCTGATCGCCTATAAGCCGGCCGGCGACAGCAATGCCGTTTTTACCGGTCCCTACCGGATCGCAGCCTTCAAGACGGATGCGTCGATCACGCTTGAGCCGAACACGCATTTCGTCGGAGCCGACAAGCGCTCGCCGGTGAGTTTCCGCAAGTTCGGCGATGCGCAGTCGATGACGCTGGCGCTCGAAGCCGGCGAACTGGACCTCGCTTTCGGCCTGCCATCGGAGGTTGTTGCCCGCCTCAAGACCAATCCGGACCTGACGATCAAGTCTTTCCCGGTCGGATACCAGTATCTCGCCTTCTTCAACACGACCCGCCCGTTGCTCGGCGACGTCAAGGTCCGCCAGGCGCTGGATCTTGCCTTCGACCGCAAGGAACTGGCCGCGGCGATCAACGGTGGAGATCCTGCAACAGGCGCCTATGCCGCCTATTTCCCGTTCGCCGGCAAGGACCTGCGCCCGACCGATCTCGCCAGGGCCGGCGCGCTTCTCGATGAAGCCGGCTGGAAGAAGGGTGACAGCGGCGCCCGCGAAAAGGATGGCAAGCCGCTTCGCCTGCTCGCCATCACCTATCCGCAACGCCCCGATCTCGTGACCATGCTGCCAGTCGTCAAGGTCGAACTTGCGAAGATAGGCGTGGCGATCGACACGCAGGTAGTCGAGAATATTTCGCAGGTGGCCGCGGCCGGCGATTTTGACATCGCGCTCTGGGCCCAGCATACCGCGCCAAGCGGCGATGCCGCCTTCTTCCTGAACTCGATGCTGAGAAGCGGCGCTTCGCTCAACTATGCGAAATACGCTTCACCGGACTTCGACGCTATCCTCAACCGCTTCGCCACGGAAGGCGATCCGGTCAAGCGCGTGACGATCGCACTTGACGCGCAGGCAAAGCTGTTTTCCGAGGCGCCGGCCTCCTTCCTGGTCTCGCCGGTCTGGTATGTCGGCATGTCGAAGCGGCTGAAGAACTACGAGCCCTGGGGATCCGACTATCACGTGCTGCGCGCCGATATCGGCGAGGCGAAGTAAGGCGGCATGAGCCCGGTTCGGTTCGGCGTTCAATCCCTGACGGGCCTGCTGGGGGCTTCACTCGCCTCCTTCACCGCGATCACCCTGATGCCGGCCGATCCGGTCGCGATCGCCATCCGCATCTGGAACCTGCCGGCGACGGACGAAACCGTCGCGGCTCTCAGGACACAGTGGGGTCTCGATCAGCCCCTGCTGCTCCGCTACGTCCACTGGCTCCTGAATTTTCTGACGGGAGACTGGGGGCGATCCTTCCGCACGGGAGAACCGGTGCTTGGCGAATTCCTCGAGCGCCTGCCCGTTTCGCTGTCCCTGGGTCTTGCCGGCCTGGGGCTCGCCATTGTGCTCGCAATTCCGCTCGGGTTTTTTGCGGCGGCTCGGCCGAAAGGAGTGGTCGATCGCTTCAGTCGAATACTCTCGGTCTTCGTTCAGGCCGTGCCAGGCTTCTGGCTCGGGCTCGTGCTGCTCTGGGTGCTGGGCGTGCAGTTGCGATGGATGAGGCCCTTCGCCAACGACTGGACGGCCGTCGTCCTGCCGATCCTGCTGATCGCCCTGCATTCCGTTGCAGCCCTCGCCCGCGTCTATCGCCGCGACTTGACGGAAACCGCCGCGCAGCCGCATTTTCGAACGGCGCTTGCCAAGGGGTTGTCGGAACGGCAGGCGCTGTGGCGGCACGGCCATCGCAGCGCCCTTTACGGGCTGCTGGCGGCCGTGCGATCCGAAGCCGGCTGGGTGATCGGCTCGACGGCGACGATGGAAATTCTGTTCGGCCTGCCCGGCATCAGCCAGTTCCTGGTGCAGAGCATCGCCGCCCGTGACCAGATGGTGCTGCAGGCCTATGTCATGGTCGTCGCCCTCTGGATGCTCGTGATGAATGGCGGTGCATATCTCGCCATGCGCTTCCTCGATCCGCGTCTCGCCTGATGGCCCGATCCTGATGGTACGATATTGCCTGCTCGCGGCACTCGCCGCCTTTCTGATCCTCGGCGGTGTCTGGCAGCCGCATGATCCGGATGCCGTGGATATCCTTGCCCGCCATTCCGGCATGACGGCAAGCCATGTGTTTGGAACCGACCATCTCGGCCGCGATCTCCTGTCCCGCATCATGGCCGGCGGCTGGCGGACGGCCTGCGTCATCCTTTCCGTCGGTTTCATCGGCTTCACCGCCGGCACGCTCCTGGGCACCGCTGCCGCTGTTCTCGGGACCTGGCGCGAAACGCTCATCCTGCGCAGCTGTGAATTCTTCATCGTGGTGCCGACGCTCGTGGTAGCTTTGACGGCGGCGGCGATCTTTGGGCTCTCGCCACTCAGCGCCGGCCTGGCGCTCGGCCTCGCCGGCATCGGGCCGCATGCGCTGCTTGCCCATTCGCTGAGCAAGCGGGTGCTCGGCCAACCTTTCATTCTCGCGGCGCAAAGTCTCGGCGTCTCGTCATTCGGGATGATTTTCCGCCACCTTCTTCCGAATACGCTGCCGTTGATGCTCGCTTATGTGGGAAACCAGGCGGGTCTGGCCGTCGTGGCGTATGCCTCGCTGGCCTTCATCGGACTCGGCGCCGATCCCTCGAAACCGGATTGGGGATCGATGCTTTTCGAATACCGCATCTTTATCTTCGACCATCCGATGCTGATGATCTGGCCGGGCGCGGCAATTGCAATCACGGTCTCCGCGCTCAATTGGGCCTTCGATAATCAGGAGGCGTAGTCCCAATTTTCATAGTCGCGATCGAAGCCGAACGACATACCGACTTCGACCGAGCATGTTCAGGTCATGTGACGGGGTATCAAATCACGCCGGTCAGCAGACCGACACCCGCCAATGCAGCAATGCCGCCGACCGACTGCACCACAACGCGACCGCTGCGCTCGCCGGCCTTGCCGATCGCGAAGCCGAGGGCGATACCCAACGCATGAAGAAGAGCCGTCGCAATCATGAAGCCGGCCGCATAAGCGACACCGCCTGCATCCTCGGGCATCTCGGCTCCATGGGCATGACCATGGAAGATGGCGAAGAGACCGACAATTCCCATTGCGACCGCGATCGGTGCCTTGACGTTGAGTGCGACGATCGCGCCGAGCACAATGACCGAAAGCGCGATCCCGACTTCGACGAAGGGAACCGGCACGCCGAGGACGCCGAGCGCACCGCCGAACGCCATGACCAGCACGAACGTCGTCGGCACAAGCCACATGGCCCTGCCACCAAGCTGATAGGCAAAGACGCCGACCATCACCATAGCGAGGATATGGTCCAGTCCTGAGATCGGGTGGCCGAATCCATGCATGAAGCCGCTTGTGTCACCGACGCCGGTATGTGCGAAAGCGATAGAGGGCATTCCCGCGACAACGGCGAGCGAGAGAGCAAGTTTTGAAGCTTTGGAAAACATGTCGATCCCCTTTTTCTGTGACACGGTGCATGGCATGAGCCATGGTATGAGCCATGGTATGAGCCATGGTATGAGCCATGGTATGAGGAAAGATCGAAAAGCGACTACTGCGTCAATCGACGTAGCTTCGTCGCCTCAATCTTGCGGGATGAGATGGATGTTGGCGTAGCGAACACCGCGCTGGGTAGATACGCTATCGGCATAGGCGCGGAGGTCGCCGGCATTGCCCTTCAGAACGGCAACTTCGAGACAATCGGTCTCGTTTGCATGTATATGAAGGGTTGAAACCGAAAGGTCATGATGATCGTGTTGATGGCTCGTCAGTCTTTTCGCCAGGTCGCGCAAGTCGTGTTCGAACACGTATGAGAGAACCGCATAGGCCGGACGATCTGATTGGTGTTCTCCTTCATGCGATTTCGGAAGGCCGTCCCTGAGGCAATCCCGAACAGCCTCGGAACGGCTTGAATAGCCTTTTTCGTCGACCATTCGGTCGGTCGCATCAAGCAGATCGTCATCTAGGGTTATCGTGAGTCTCTGCATGCTATCTCCTCCGCGGCTGTGTGCCTGCGCGACCCATCATTAACACTGGACCATGTTTCGGTGTCTGAGTATTTAGCTAGCGAGGAATGGGGCTCCAGATGAGATCGCTCGGTATATGCGCATTGCTGATAATGGTGTTGCTCGGCACGGCCTGGGGTGCGGGTGCCCATAGCCTTCGAACCCCGAGAGATATCTCCGGCCTCGCGATCGCGCCGCTTTCGCATGGCCAGATGGCGGTCATTGCCGATCGCCGCGGAGATATCGAGGCGCTCGCATCCTGGGTCGCCGTCAAGGACGGCGACGTCCGCAAGCTGCTGGCCTTTAGTCGCGAGCAATATGGGCTTTGCCTCTGGGGGTTGATCCCACGCAGCATCGAGGACGAGGCGAGCCCGCTCAACGAATGCAGTCATGCCTACCTCGCCGCCGACCAGGCGATGCTCGTGCGCATGCGGACACTGCCCTTTTGGCAGCAGAAGGCCGGCGATCTGTTCGATAGCGTCGAAAAGGACATGATCGAACGCGGATCGTCGCTTGTCCTTTGCGCCTTCAGCGCGACCACGTTCAATACCGCCTCCCCCGTCGATCCCGACTGGCATGATTTCGCGACGCATATTCCAAGCCTGCTGACGGTCGTTCTTGCAGCAACCATGCTGCTTGCAGGGCTGTTTTTTGTCGTACTTGTGGTCCGGCGGCGAGCGCGGCCGACTCCCATAGTAGGTGCGGGACACGCTTAGGGTTTGATGTCGATCTCGCCGTCCAGCCTGGTGATATTGAAATCGTCGATGAGGATGTCCACTCGCACATTCCATGTCCCGGCAAGCGGCAGGGTCAGCCCCTCCGCCGTCCATGTGCTGTTCTCCCCTTTCGTCGCCTTGCGCTCGATCGGCTCGATCCCCGACTTCGGATTGGAAAAGGCCAGCGAGACTTCCTGCGCTTCCATCGGCGAGAAGTCTCCCGTCATCACCATCGTCGACACGGAAACAACGCCTGCCTTGCCGGGAGTGATCGTCACTTCGGCCATCGCCTTGTCCGTGTGGATATGCGTCGATGCCGGCTGCGCGGCGGCGATCTGCAAGGCCCTTGGCGGCGGCGTGAAGCGCCAGGTCGCGGCAACCCCGAAGATCAGCAGGACGATGACGGTCTCCGCGACGATCGACCGAACCAACACGCGCGTCATCACGAAGTCGCCAGCTTCCGCAGGAGCCGTCAGCTTCCAGCGGTTGAAGGCCGCAGCCAGGAAGAGAACGCACAACAGGCCGAGCTTGATCAGCAGGACATTGCCATAGGCCGTGTTGAGAAGCGCTGCTGGTTCCCTGACCTGGATCACGGCAAGGATGATGCCAGCGGCGGCAAGAACGATCACCGCATAGGGTATCGATCGGGAAAAACGTTGAAGCGCAGGGCGCGCCGCTGCGTCGGTGGCCCGGAAATTGGCGGCCAATGGTATCAACGCGCCCATCCAGATGGCGATCGTCAAGGCGTGCAGAAATACCGCCGGACGGGTCAGCCATTGGGGTTCCGCAGCACTCGCATGGCCACTGAGACAGAGCGCGAACGCGCCGGTCAAAAGTCCGCCAAGCGATATCCAGCGGCCGCTTTTGCCTGGCCCGCTTGCTAGCGCCAAGGCCGATAGGGCAAGCGCCGCGATCATGAAGACCACGGTCCGTCCGAAGCTGGTGGCAAAACCGGCGGCCCAGGGTGCGGGATCGAACAATCTCGCGGCAGAAACACCGACGGTGTCGAGGCCCTGGAAACCGGCCGAGATGATCGTGCCTGCGAGCCCCAGCGCCAGTGCCACGCCAATGGCCCGCAATCCCTGCCGCGAGCCACCGGCGAACCAATGCATGCCGAAGACGCCGCCGATGCCGAAGCTCAGGCCGAGATAGAGTCCCACCTTGCCGGTCAAGAGGCCGGCTCGGACTGTCCAGTCGACGGCTTCGATTTGGGTCGTCGGGGTCGCGCTCGGCTGCCCGATGGAAAACACGATCGAGCCGCCGACCGGATGGCCGTCTTCAGAGACCACCCGCCATGACAGCACATAGGTCCCGGACCCAAGACCATCCGGCGGGGTTATTTCGAGGGTGCGATCACGTAGCACGAACTTGTCGAGGGAGGCCGAACTGCCATCCGGCTTGGTGAGATGCAGTGTGGTGACGGCAACCGGTTCGCTGAAGGACAGGCTCATGATCGCCGGCGGCGTCGCAACCACGGTGCCATCCTGCGGCTCGGTTGCCGTCAGCGACGCATGCGCAAAGGCGGCCGACGTCATCGGCAGCCACAACAGGATCGCGAGCACGATCCAACGAAGCTTGCTCCCCAGCGCAGACGTCTTTCCCGGAAACTGCCCCATCGCCGTCATTCTCCATATGTGTGCATGGCCGGCATGGTCTCCCATGCCGGCTTGTCGCTTGATGCGCTTATTTGCCGAGGAGCTTGACAGCCGGAGCCGGCGTCTTCAGGTCGGAAGACTTCTGGCTGCCCGTCGGGATTTCGATCCAGCGATCCTTCATCCCTTCGGCACATTCTTGCACCACCGGGAAATACAGCATCTCGCCCGGCTTCAGATCAGCGGAGATCGTACCGCGCAGGACAAATTCGTCATATTCGTCATCGCCGAGATTGCCGCCGCTCCAGACGATTTCCTTGACGCCTTCCGTCATCGTCGTACCCTCGTTGGTGTAGGGCTTGGCATAGGTCCCCTTGATCTTTTCGAGCTTCCAGCCAGCCTTCGGCTGCGGTTTCACGCCATAAAAGCCTTCCGGCATCTGGATCCGGATCGAGACAGTCGGCTTGCCTTCGCAGCCATGCGGTACGCGGAAAATCGCCTTGTAGGTCGAACCCACCGGCGCTTCCCGGCCTTCGAGGGTTATATGCGCGAACGCGGCGGTGCTGCCGATCACAAGAACGGCGGCGGTGGTCATGAGCGTCTTCAACATGTGTCTCTCCATTGAAATGCCGACTACCCATCGGCTGGGTTTGATGTCCCGGCGGCCACGATGGCACCGGTGGTTGTGATGATGCGGATGAAGAAGCGATCGCACTGAACAGCGCCCGATCATCCCTACGGTCGGTCGTCAGGCGCCACATGCGGTGGCGTCTGACGAGGAGCGATGTCGATCAAGCAGTCAGATGGTTCAGGCGACGAGCGGCGGCGCTCGGGGACTTCCCGGTTCTGTCTCGGGCCGTTCGAGCGGGCGAATGGTCCGCTCAATTCGAACAGTCTCCCGGAGAGGTTGAAGCCGGTTGCTGAGGAAATGGCCTGCAGCGTCCGGCGGCAGTACCGGGGCGAACATGCTGCACGCCTGTGTGCAGCATTCCATCGGTTTGGAATTGTCCTTGTGACCGGTGTCGCCGGAATTTTCCGTATGCGTGATGCAAAGCGGATTGCCGAAGACGTCGAGCGGCGAGGCGTTTGACGCGGCTGTAGCAAGTGCCAGCGATCCGAGCACCAACTGGAAAACGAACAGATACGCCGCGACAAGCACGGGCACAGCTCTCCATCCAGGCAGCCTTCTGTTTTTCAACGGTCCCTCACTGAAGCGCAATCGACGCCACCGCCGCATCATTGCCCCAGCCGTGCCACCAAGTCATCAACTTTGTCGATGCGCCTTTGCGCCGCACTTGCCTTTACTGTGTAAATTGCTGCATTGAGCAATTCGCGTGATCCGATTAGGATATCGACAGTGTCAACCACGACACAGGGGATTCGATGAGCGAGCGGTTGAGCTTTGCCGAGCGGTGGGCGGTGCGCATGATTTGCGTGCTGGCTCTGCTGTTCGTCGGCTTCGCCCATAAGCCACCCGTCCTCGAATATCATGCGATCCCGGCCAGCGAGCTGGCCCAATACACCCTTCCGGACGGTACGATTCCCGTCCTCTGCCTGCCATCCGAAGACGGCAAGACAAAACACGAGGGTCACGATTTCGGCTCAGGTTGCGAAGCCTGCCGGTTGACGGCCTCGGTTTTGCTGCCAGCCCCGGCGAATATCGCGGGCGAGCCGGTCCTGCGTGAGATCGAGCATCTTCTGCCGATCCGTAGCGAAGCGTTTTATCGCCAGCTCTTTCCTCCCAACACCTTTCCCCGCGGTCCTCCATCCGGCCTGAACGCCTGAGCCGCTACCGCTTTATGCGGCAGCTCCTTCAGTCTGCGCCGGAAACCCGTCCGACCTGATCGGATGTGTGCCGGCGTGTTGCCGGACCACATTCCATGTTCAACAGGACCACCATGGGTGCAAGCGCGCCCGTTCCTCTCATCGGCAATCCAACCGATCGGCGGCTACCAAAGCAAACGCGGATTGCATCCCGGACACCAATCATCCTCGAGGGATCATCCTATCGGACGACCCTCCGCATACTCGAAGGATGTGTGGCACTCTATCAGGAATTGGCGGATGGCCGCCGGTTGATTCTCGACATTCTCGGGCCCGGGCGCATTCTCGGAGCCCGCCTCGTTGACATTCGCCGTTGCAAGGCAATGGCTCTGGCGCCGAGCAGCATTGAAACCTTTGCCGCCGACGGTGAAGACGGAATTATCGCCGACGCCTTGCGGCACATGCTCTTTCGTGCTCAAGCGCACGCCGTCTTACTTGGTCGCAAAAGTGCCGCCGAACGCGTGGCAACCGCGCTTCTCGATCTTGCCGACCAGTTCGCCCGAAAATCGCGGTCACCCTCCGGAAATAGCCGAACGACGTTCACGCTGCATTTACAGCGCATCGACCTGGCCGATTGGCTTGGTCTGACACTCGAAACAGTCTGCCGTTGCCTCAGCGCGTTCAAGCGGTCTCGCCTGATCGCCTTCGATCATCCGGAAATCATCACCATCAGCGACCGGGCAGCGCTTGAGGCGCTTGCTGCAGGAAGCCCACTCGCTGCCCGCGCAGCGTGAAACCCATACCGAAATTCAGTCGTCAAAAGGGGACAACAATGACACTGACCGCAGACACACCCTCGGAAAGATCGCAAAAGTCGATCTCCAGGGCCTTTTATACGACCGCGTGGCGCTGGCATTTCTATGCCGGGCTGTATGTTGCGCCGTTCCTGATCATGCTCGCCGTGACCGGCCTGATCATGCTCTGGTCGTCCGTCCTTGTCGGCCGTGATGGCGAAAAGGCATTTTCCGTCGCACCAGCAGGGCAGACTATCGCCGTTTCAGCGCAGGCTGAGGCTGCCCTTGCGGCGGTGCCGAGCGGATCGCTGGTTCAATACATCGTGCCCCGCACGCCGGAGCAGCCAGCCGTCTTCCGCGTCAACGTCGCCGAGCAATCGACGATGGTTGCCGTTGATCCCTATCGCGGCACGGTGCTCGGCACCTGGGAACGCCGCAACGCGCTCTACGATCTCGCCAACCTCATCCATGGCACGCTTCTGATCGGTACCGTCGGCGACCGTCTGATCGAAGTTGCCGCCGGTTTCGGCGTCGTGCTGATCGTCACCGGCGTCTATCTCTGGTGGCCCCGCGAGGGGCGCGGTTTCGCGCGCGCGCTCAAACCGCAATTGTCCGGTCGCGGCCGGCAGGTGTGGAAATCGCTGCACCAGACCGTCGGCGTCTATGTCGCGGTGCTGCTCCTCGCCTTCCTGCTGTCCGGCCTCACCTGGGCCGGCATCTGGGGCGAGAAGATGACCCAGGCCTGGAGCACGTTCCCGGCCGAGAAATGGGACAACGTTCCCTTGTCGGATGTAACGCACGCAAGCATGAACCATGGCGGGGTGAAGGACGTGCCGTGGACGCTGGAGCAGACGCCGATGCCCGCCTCCGATCCGCATGCGGCGCATAATGGCCATGCGATGATGCCGGACAGCCAGCCGGCCGATGTCGATGCCGTGGTCGCCCAGGCACGCCCGCTCGGCTTCGCCGGTCGTTTCCAGCTTTCGTATCCAAACGGCGAGACGGGCGTGTGGACCATCGCGCAAGACACGATGAGCAATGACGCCGCCGATCCGTTTTCGGATCGCACGGTGCATATCGATCGCTACAGCGGCAAAGTTCTGGTGGACGTCGGCTTCTCCGATTACGGCGCAGCCGGCAAGGCGATGGCGGTCGGTATCGCCCTGCATGAAGGCGATATCGGCGTCTGGAATATCGCGCTCAACACGATCTTCTGCCTCTCGGTTGTCTTCCTGTCGGTGAGCGGCATCGTCATGTGGTGGAAACGTCGGCCGGCCGGCGCCAACCGCCTTGTCGCACCTGTCGTGCCGGAAAACATGGCGCTCTGGAAGGGCGGAGCGATCGTCATGGTCGCTGTCTCGCTCCTCTTCCCGCTGACCGGCATCGTTCTGGTCACTGTGCTTGCCCTCGATATGCTCGTCGTCCGGCGCATGAAACCGCTCAAGCGAGCGCTTAGCTGATGAATGCGTTTCAAACGATCGGCCGCCTCACGCACCCTGACTATAAAGGACATTCTATGAAACGGCTTCTGCTTACCGCCGCGATCTCGCTGTTCGCGCTCACCCAATCGGCGTTTGCCGATATCACGATCACCGACGTGCTGGGCCGTCAGGTGACGCTTGAGAAACCTGCCCAGCACGTGATGCTCGGCTTCTATTTCGAGGATTATATCGCCATCACCGGCCCGACCGCGATCGATCGGCTGAAGGCGGTGTCGCTGAACTACTGGAAGGGGTATCGTCCCCTCCAATACGAAGCCTATTTGAAGATAGCTCCCAAGATCAAGGACCTCGTCGATGTCGGCGATGCCGATGCGGGCACGATGTCGGCTGAAAAGATCATCGCGTCGCGACCTGACGTCGTGATCCTCTCCGCCGGCCAATATCAGTATCTGGGAGCCGCTGCGCAGACCATAGAGCAGGTCGGCATTCCGCTCGTCGTCATTGATTACAACGCCCAAACCATCGAGAAACATGTCGCCAGCACTCTCGTCATCGGCAAGGTCATGGGCGAGGAAAAGCGGGCCGAACAGCTTGGCGCCGTATACAAACAAAAGGTCGAGGATACGCTTGCGCGGGTCGCCAAGGCCGCACAGGGGCAAAAGCCCAGCGTCTACGTCGAACTGGGACAAAAGGGGGCGGCCGAATACGGCAACAGCTATGGCAAGGGCATGTGGGCCGGCGTGCTCGGTGCGGCCGGCGGCCTCAATATCCCCGCTGGACAGATCGCCAGTTTCGGACCGCTCAATCCGGAATATGTGTTGTCGGCCAAACCGACCGCGATCTTCATCACCGGATCGGAGTGGATCAGTCTTCCGAATGCCGTGCTGATGGGCTTTGGCATCACGCCCGACATCACTCGCGCCCGTGTCGAGCCGTTCCTGAAACGCGCCGGCTGGCAGGACCTGCCGGCGGTGAAGAAAAGTGAGGTCTACGCCATCTATCACGGCGGAACACGGACGCTCTACGACTATGCGTTTCTGCGCTATATCGCCAAGGCGCTTTATCCGCAGGCCTTCCAGGATGTCGATCCGCAAGCAGAACTCGACGGCTATTATCGTGAATACCTGCCGGTCAAGAACGACGGCACGTTCATGATGCGCGTCGGGCAGCCTCAATGACACCTGGAAACATCCTGCCCAGCCGTGACCTGCATGCCCTTTACCGAAAGAGCATGCAGAAGCGTTTGGCGTTGATGGTCGCGACGCTGGCAGGGCTCCTCGTTCTGCTGGCGATCGATCTCGTCACGGGACCATCCCCACTGACGGCTGGCGAGGCTTTGCAGGCGGTGATCGACGGTCCCGGCGGGAGCGATCGGACGGCCGCCGCGATTATCTGGTCAATCAGGCTGCCGATGACCCTGATGGGCGCTTTGGTCGGCATGGGGCTTGGGATCGCCGGGTTGCAGATGCAAACCATCCTCGACAATCCGCTGGCCAGTCCGTTTACGCTTGGCTTTTCCGCAGCCGCCGGCTTCGGGGCAGCTCTTGCCATCATGTTCGGCGCCTTTGTCCCGATTGCCGGGTGGATCCTGGCGCCGATTTCCGCCTTCGCCATGACGATGATCGCCTGCCTGTTGCTCTACGCCATCGCCAGGCTGCGCGGTGCCAATGCCGAAATTCTCGTCCTCGCCGGCATCGCGGTGATGTTCATGTTCCAGGCCTGCCAATCGCTGCTCCAGTATCTGGCGGCACCTGAAGTCCTGCAGCAGATCGTCTTCTGGCTGTTCGGTAGCCTTTTGAAATCCACCTGGACCAGCATTGCGATCCTGTTCACGGTCCTGGTGCTCAGCCTGCCGCTACTGGCCCGCGACGCCTGGAAACTGACCGCAATGAAGCTTGGCGATGCGCATGCCTCAAGCCTGGGTATCAAGATCGAGGCACTGCGGCGGCGAACCTTTGTGATCATCGCGCTGCTGACAGCCGCATCCGTCGCTTTTGTCGGCACGATTGGTTTTATTGGTCTCATCGCGCCGCATGTCGCCCGCGCCATTGCCGGTGAAGATCAGCGAGTTCTGTTGCCGCTCTCCGCGCTAAGCGGTGCTTTGATGCTCGCATCGGCATCGATCGTCTCGAAGCTGATCGCTCAGGGCGCGGTCATACCCGTCGGGATCGTCACCGCCGTCGTCGGTGTTCCGGTGCTGTTTGCATTGATCATGCGCCGGAGTGCAGGAGGGCTGAGATGACCGGTCCGAATGTCTTCGTGCTCGACAATATCTGCGTGAAACGCGGCGGCGCAGAGGTGGTCGGGAACATCTCCGCCCGATTGCATGGCGGTGCGATCACCGCCATCTGCGGCCCGAATGGCGCCGGTAAATCCACCTTGATGGCGGCACTCGCCAATGCGCTTCCCTCCACAGGAATGATGACCTGGAAAGGATCGCCACCCGATACGAACGACCTGTCGTTCATGCCACAAGCGCTCGGTTTGCGCGTCCAGCTCTCGGTCCTTGAGGTCGTCCTGCTTGGAAGGCTGGAACGGCTGCGGTGGTCGCTGCTTGCGGCCGATATCGACGCGGCGGGAGAAGCGATGCAATCCGTTGGCATCATCGATCTCGCGCATCGGCGGGTGGACACCCTGTCAGGGGGCCAGCAACAACTGGTTCTGATCGCCCAAAGGCTGATCCGCAAGCCAGAAGTGCTGCTTCTCGACGAACCGACGAGCGCGCTCGATCTTCGCCGGCAGTTGCTCGTGCTTGACATCCTCAAGACCTATGCCGAACAGAGCGGCGCTCTGGTAGCGATCGTCATGCATGACCTGTCGCTGGCGGCGCGTTATGCGCAGCACCTGCTGCTGATGCATGACGGAGCGCTCGCCTGCAGCGGAAAGCCTGCCGCTATCCTGACATCTGATATGATCCGTCTCGTTTACGGCGTGGAGGCGGAAATCCTCTCGACTCGCAACGGCACGCCCGTCATCGCCCCCCTCTCTCCCAGTGTTTCAGAGGGAAGCGGACGATGATCCCCACTCTTCAGATCTGCAGTACCTGCAGAGCAACCAGCACCGAGCAGGGTTCGTCCTTGCCCGCCGAGATTATTGCCCGCACTGTGCGCCGGCAATTTGAACCCGATCAGCTCGATATTGGCTTCTATGCGTGTCTGGGCGGCTGCAGTCACCGACCACGTATTTCGCTTGCTGCCGCGGACAAATGGAGCTGGCTGTTCGGCGATATCAACCTGTCGGACGACCTCGATGCGCTCAACCAATTCATCACCTTCTGGCTCGAATGCGACGATGGGCTTGTCGAGAAGGCTAGCCGTCCAGCGCAACTGCGTCCCAAAACTCTTGGCCGATTGCCGCGCTTGGTGACCGCCTCGATTTCAAAACCAACAGAATGACAAGGAAAAATCATGCGTAGATTACTATTGTCGATCACGGCTCTCGCAATGACCGTGTTCGTGTCCACGCTCGCGGGCGCGCACGAGGTCAAGATCGGCGAGATCGAAATCGAAGCTCCCTATGCCCGCGCCATGCTTCCCGGCGCCAAGGTCGGTGGCGGATATCTCAAGATCACCAATCCCGGTCCGGCCGACCGGCTGGTCAGCGCGAAGGCAGAGCGTGCCGCCAGCGTCCAGCTTCATGAGATGAAGATGGACGGCGGCATCATGGTGATGCGCGAGCTGAAGGACGGCATTGCCGTTCCCGCCAAATCCACTGTCGAGCTGAAGCCCGGCAGTTATCACGTCATGTTCATGAATGTCGGCCAGCCCTTCAAGGAAGGCGAATTGGTCAAGACAACCCTGAGATTCGAGAAAGCAGGCTCGGTCGACGTGGAATTTACCGTCGGCCCGGCAGCCGGTGGTGCGCCGGCGATGAAGCATGACGATCCTGCCGCCGCGCATGCAGGTCATGGTTCCATGCCGGCAATGGCAGCGATGCCTGGCGACCCGCAGCAGGCGATCCCCGTCGCGATGAAGGCGATCTTCGAGACGGCGGACAAGCCGTTATCCGTCGAGCCGGTCGTCGTGCAGGGCGACTGGGCGATTGGCGGCTGGACCCAGGACGGTCGAGGCGGACGGGCGCTTCTCAAGAAGAAGGATACCGGCTGGAGCGTCCATTTGTGCAGCGGTGATGGGCTGAAGCAGGTGCAAGGCCTGAGGATGATGGGCCTCTCCGAAGGCGATGCGACGACAATTGCGGCCAGGCTCGCTGAGGCTGAAAAAACCATCGCTCCGGAAAAGCTTGCCCTGTTTGCAAGCTTCGAGGGAACGGTGATGGTCGAAGGCGATGATGCCGGCGCCCATGGCAAGTACATGGAGCATGGCAAATGACGGCGCGCAATCCTTTCGTTCTGGCAGGTGCGGGCCTGACCGCATTCTTCCTGGCGCTCCTTGTCGGCGTCATGGTCTGGGTCGGCACTGCAAATGCCCGGCCAGGCCCGTTCCATGCGCTATTTTCGCTGGTGGACGACCAAGGCAATCCGGTCGACCAGACCTTGTTCAAGGGCAGTCCTTCACTCGTCTATTTCGGATACACCCATTGCCCGGAAGTCTGCCCGACGACGCTCTATGAGGTCGCCGGATATCTGAACGCGCTCGGATCGGATGGAAAGCCGCTCAAGGCCTATTTCTTCTCGATCGATCCGGAGCGCGACACGCCGGAGGTGATGCACGGATACGTCACCGCTTTCACAGACCGCATTACCGGCATTACCGGCAAACCCGACGAAATGCAGAAGGTGGTCGACGGCTGGGTCATCCATGCCTCCAAGCTACCGAGCGAGGACGGCGACTATCACATGAGCCACACGACATCCCTGCTTCTGGTCGGCGGCGACGGCCGGTTGAAAGGTCTGCTTCCCTACGAAGCCGATCAGGCCGAGGCTATCGCAAAGATCCGTGAAGTGCTCCTGAAACACACCTGACATCCATGCACGCAACCGGCGGAAACGCCACGCGCAGTATAAGGAAAAATCAAAATGAACCGTCGAGACTTCAATCTGCTGTTGACGGCCGCAAGCGCCGGGCTTTTTCTCAATGCGGAAACCGCATCGGCCCAAAGCCCGCCGCCTTCCGCGTCGCCGGATGGTCAGGTCTTCGCCATGCTTGTCCACCCCAAGATGATCCTTCTCGATCTCGTCGGCCCGATGACCGTCTTCAACATGACGATGGGCAAAGTGCATCTCGTCTGGAAGAACAAGACGCCCGTTCCGACCGAGGTCGGCGTGCAGATCACCCCGACCACGACGTTTGCCGATTGCCCGAGAAACGTCGACGTCTTCTTCATCCCCGGGGGCTTGGCCGGATCGACCGAACTGATGGAAGATGCGGAAACGCTAGCCTTCGTCAAGGAAATGGCAGCCAGTGCGCGCTACGTCACCGCTGTCTGCACCGGCTCGCTCGTGCTTGGTGCCGCAGGTGTCCTCAGAGGCAAACGCGCGACCACGCTCTGGAATGTTCGCGATCTCCTGCCGACGTTCGGGGCGATCCCGGTCCATGAACGGGTTGTCGAGGATGGCAACATCATCACTGGCGGCGGCACGACCGCGGGCCTCGATTTCGGGCTCGACATCGTGGCGAGGTTGCGCGGCGAAGAGGTGGCAAAGCGCATCCAGCTCATCATCGAATATGATCCGCATCCGCCTTTTGACGCCGGCAGCCCGAAAAGGCCGGACCCGACATCACCAACGCGTTCCTGAAAGCACGCAAGTCGGTGATGGATGACGCCCAGGCGGCAGCTCGCCGAGCCGCCCAACGCCTCAAGGGCTGAGCAGCGGTCCTACCTGATCAAGTCGACAACTCCATCATCTGTCACCACCAAACGGAGAAATCCATGCGCCCCACCCAATTTATCCCGCTATCAATCGTTGCGTCGTTGCTCGCTTTTGGAACGTCACAGGCTGAGGATTTCGTCCTCGGCAATCTGAAAATATCCAACCCCTACACGCGGGCGATGGCTTCGAACGCCCCAGTGGGGGCAAGCTACCTGACGATCACCAATACCGGGAACATCGACGATCAGCTTGTCTCTGCAAAATCCGATCGCGCCGGTGAAGTCCAGATTCACGAGATGAAGATGCAGAACGACGTCATGGTCATGCGTGAAATGCCAATGGGACTGGAGATCCCAGCGGGCAAGACTATCGAATTGAAGCCTGGCGGCTACCATGTCATGTATCTCAAGGTACCCTCGCCGTTCAAACAGGGCGAAACCATCAAGACCACACTGACCTTTAAACAGGCGGGAAACATCACACTTGATATCCCCGTCGGCGGACTTGCAGGAGAAAAGCCGACCTCGATGAAGATGCCAAGTACCTTGCAGGCACAGTGATTTCCACGCTTCGCCCTTCCGACGGAAAAACGGGGCGATCACCATCTCCAATTTTGAGGTCATCATGTCGAAAATCAGAGCGTTCGTTCTCGTTGCCTGTGCGGTTACGATCGTGGCACTTGCCGCCCAGACACTTTATTCGAACTTCTTCAGTCGCCCATCGGTACCGCTGACGGCTGTTGCCACGTCCATACCTGATGAGCGGATTGCCTACTCGTTGGTCGACGACAACGGCAAGGCCTGGACGCCGGGCCTGCTGAAGGGACACCCTTCTCTGGTCTACTTCGGCTACACCCATTGCCCCGATGTCTGCCCTACGACGCTTTACGAGATGGCGACGTGGTTCAAAACGCTGGGACCACAAGCCGAGGGCCTGAAAGCTTACTTCTTCTCAGTTGATCCAGAGCGCGATACCGCACCGATGATGCACACCTACATCTCGAATTTTACCGACAGGATAACCGGGGTTACCGGTGATCCCGCTGAAATGCAGAAGGCGGTCAAGGCCTGGCGGGTTTATGCCCAGAAGGTTCCGGCTCCTGACGGCGGCGAAGATTACACCATGGATCACACCGCCTCAGTCATCATGGTCGATGCAGATGGAAAGCTGAAAAGTACGATTTCCTATGGCGAAAATGCCGAGACGGCCGTGAAGAAAATTCAGAACCTCCTGAAACCCTGAGGAAAGAGGGCACAAGTCAGCAAACAATTATTGCTGGCGACCTCGCCTTTTTTCGTTGTCAGCGGTCCATCCATGGCAGACACCCTCGGTGGATCGGGAAGGATATTCCTTGAAGAAAATCGTCATTTTAGCGGGCGCGTTGATCGGCTTGGCGGCCATTGCCAGCATGCCATACTTATTCCGGAGTGAGACGGGAAACGAACCGGAAATCGCGTCGTCGAAGCAGCTCGCGGCGCCGCCGCCGAGAGAGACGTTCGCCCCTGTCTTTGCTCCATGTGCCCACTGCCATCAGATCGGACCTGGGGCGAGGAATTCGACTGGGCCTGTCCTTACAGGCGTTTTCAACCGTCCCGCCGCGTCCACAACCTACCCCTATTCATCGGCTATGCGCGATAGCGGGCTGATATGGGATGAAACGACGCTACATGCTTTTCTAAAAAATCCGCATAGGGTCGTCCCCGGCACCAGGATGTCATTTGCCGGCCTCAGCGACGCTGAAATCGAAAAGGTGCTAGGTTACATACGCTTCGTCGGCGACGCTAAATGAAGTCGCCGATTCAGCGAAACCCCTCCGAAGCCGCGATAGCGTTGCAATTCGGCGTGCGCAAGATGATTGCCGCTCGCGCGAGGCAGTATTTTCCATGCTCGGGATGATATATGCCGTCTCTGGCATACGATCTTTCGTCGCGGGAAAGGCTAGGCCGCTGGTTTGAATCCACGGCGTGGAGGCAAAAGAGTAGCGGTGGGGAAGGTTTCAGTCTGAAAACGTGCCATTTCGTGCGAGCCTCTGCGGGATCTAAGGCAGGGGTAAATCTTATCTACTGCAGGATCTGGCTAAGGAACAGCTTGGTGCGCTCGTGCTGCGGATTGTCGAAGAATTCGGCGGGCGAATTCTGCTCGACGATCTGGCCCTGGTCCATGAAGATCACCCGATTGGCGACCTGGCGAGCAAAGCCCATTTCGTGGGTGACGCAGATCATCGTCATGCCGTCTTCGGCAAGACCCACCATCGTATCCAGAACTTCCTTGATCATCTCAGGATCGAGCGCCGATGTGGGCTCGTCGAACAGCATGATCTTCGGGTTCATGCAGAGCGACCGGGCGATCGCCGCGCGCTGCTGCTGACCACCGGAGAGCTGGCCCGGATACTTGTGGGCCTGTTCGGGGATCTTGACCCGCGCCAGATAGTGCATGGCGACCTCTTCGGCCTGTTTCTTCGGCATCTTGCGGACCCAGATCGGCGCCAGGGTGCAGTTTTCCAGGATCGTCAGGTGCGGGAAGAGGTTGAAATGCTGGAAGACCATGCCGACTTCGCGGCGTACCTCGTCGATCTTCTTCAGATCGTTGGTAAGCTCGATGTTGTCGACGATGATCGAGCCGGACTGGTGTTCCTCCAGCCGGTTGATGCAGCGGATCATCGTCGATTTGCCGGAGCCCGAAGGGCCGGCGATGACGATGCGCTCGCCTTTCAGCACCCTAAGATTGATATCGCGCAACGCGTGAAAGTCGCCGTACCACTTGTTCATATCGAGAAGGTCGACAGCCACTTGGGTGTCGAACAGGTCCACCTTCTTCTTTTGACCTTCCGCCATGATCGGTTTCCTTTCGACGAAAGGCGGAGCTGAGCACGCGCACTCCGCCTTGATTGGTTCTTTGACTGATGGTGAAAGAAGAGGGGAATTCCAAAATCGCCTGTCTACAGCAAAGCGACCGTAAACTGGATTTCGACTTTGATATCCGGCAGGCCCAGGATCGCCTGAACGGTAGCACGTGCCGGCGGTTCGTCCTTGTCGATCCATGCAGTCCACGCGCTGTTCATGGCATCGAAATCCTCGATATCTCGCAGCCAGATGGTCGCGCTGAGCAGAAGCGACCGGCTTGATCCGATCTCCTTGAGGAAGGCGTCGGCCTTTGCAAGAATCTGCTCGGTCTGACCGACGGTGTCCAGGCTCTTGTCATCGGCAGTCAACCCCGAGAAGTATGCGACCTTCTCATGGATGACGACACGGCTTAGTTTTTCAGTTTTCGCGATGCGGGTAATCGTCATGCTCTTTGTCCCATTCCGTTCTTTGCCGCCAGAAAGCGATCAGGGCGGAAATCAGTGAGGCTCTCGTGGAGACGCCCGCGAACCACTTCCTGAGCCACGGCTTTGCCCAGATGCGGCGCGATAGATACGCCGCTATGCGTGACGGCAACATAATAGCCGTCGACGCCGGGAACCCAGCCGCTGCAGGTCAGGTTATCGCCGGGAATTGGCCGCACGATGGTGCGGATGGATTCCATGTCGGTAGGCTGTATCGCAGGCAGAACCTTTCTGACGGCGTCCAGCAGGAGGGCAGCCTCCGGGCCAGCTGTATCGAGGGGCTGCATTTCAGTCACCAGAGAATCGACCGAGACTTTGTGGATCATCAGACGACCGGCGCCATCAGGACGCACATCGAGATCATCCATGTGGAACTGCCGGCGAAGCGTAGTCGCGATCGGCAGTGTAAAGCCTACGATGCCCATATTCGAGGCCATCGGGATGGCCGGCACGCCGTCCAGGACATCGGCAGCCCAACTCCCCGTGCAATTGATGATGGCATCGGCTTCAAAGGTCGAGCCGTCGACGGTCTTGACCGATTTTGCCACGCCCTCTCGGACATCGATCGACTTGACCCCGGTAAACGGCCGAATGTCGGCGTTCCACTTCTCTTTCGCCGCGCGCAGAAGCCATGCAGAATAAAGAGCTGGATGGACCCAACCCTCTTCCGGGTAATAGACAAGTGGCGAATCCTTGATCGCGGAATGATCGATTTCCGGTTCCAGTTCCGCCAACCGGCTTTTGCTGATCCATTCCACGCCGTAGCCCCAGTCGCGCATCTGATCGGCATTATCGAGCTGGGCCGGCCAGTCGCTCGCGTCCGAATACCATTCGATGCTGCCGGTCTGGTGGAACCATGGCGCATGACCGAATTCGCGGGCAAGGTCGAGATGCGCTCGCATGCCCAAGACGTTCAAAGCGAAATAAGGCTGTGGCCTTTTGCCGGTCGCATTGGTCCACGCGAAACTGGAGGTTGATGCTCCGCCGGCGATCCTGCCCGCCTCGAGCACTGTCACCTGAGCCCCGGCTTTAGCCGCCTCGTAGGCCACGGAACTTCCGACGATCCCGGCCCCTATCACTACGACGCGCATATTCTTCTCCTATTTGCATCAATTCGATCCGCTTTGCGCCATCCCGATAGAAGGCAACAAATTCGGCGATGTCAGCATGTATGGGCGACGGAGGACTGGAGGGTCAAACAACCGCAAGGGGGCGGTTTATAAGCAATAGTTATGAAGGCCGCACGATCCGTGCTCGGCACTACGACTATGAGAAACAGGAGGAAACTTACCCTCTCAGGTTATCAAGTTTGATCACCCTGGCGTTTTCATTGCTGATATCTTTTGTCTCCTGTGCCACCAGTGCGAGATTAAAATGTCTTCAACGACATCCCAACCAGGACACGCGCACGGTTTTCTGGTCATTGATGGTCCAACCGCAGAATCTCTCGTCTCCATCGACGAGGCCATCGCGCTTGCCGACACCGCGCTTCGACAAACGTCAGATGGTACGGCACAACAAGACATTCGCCGAACCCTGCCCCTCCCCGGCACCGCCGGCACCTGTCTTTCGGTCATGTATGGATCGGCAAGTGAAGCCGAACCGTTCGGCGCGAAGGTCCAGTCGGTCTATCCGCACAATTTTGAGCATCAGCGACCCTCTCACCAGGGTGGAGTTCTGCTTTTCGATCGGGAAACAGGACGGCCCGTCGCTCTTATTAATGCCAGCGCCATTACAGGCATGCGGACGCCGGCGGCAAGCGCGGTGGCGACGCGGGCGCTCTCGCGCCCCGACGCCTGCGAACTCGCGCTTATCGGATATGGCGAGCAGGCTGAACGGCACATCGCAACGATCGGTGCGGTCCGCCCGATATCGCGCGTGCGCGTATGGGGTCGAAACCCTGAGAAGGCGAGGGCTTTCGCTGGCCAACAGACCAGCAAGGGCATGCCGACGGTGCCTTATGATACGGCGCGGGCGGCCGTGGACGGAGCAGATATCGTCTGCACCGTGACCTCGGCAAAATTGCCCGTTCTGATGGGAGAATGGCTGACGCCCGGAACCCATATCAATGCCGTCGGCGCCAGTGTCGCGACTCTCCAGGAAGTCGACCTCCAATGTGTGAAGCGCTCCCGCATCTGGGTCGATTACATGCCGATGGCAATGGCCGCCGCTTCGGACATTTTCGAACCGCTGGCAAAGGGCATCATCGGCCCTTCAAACCTCGTCGGCGAAATCGGCGCCGCGTTGAACGGCACCATTGCCGGGCGAACCGCGCCGTCCGAAATCACGCTCTATCGCTCACTCGGCGTCCCCGCCCAGGACATCGTTTTTGCCAACTTCATTTTCCAGAAGGCGAGAGACCTTGGTCTCGGCGTCGAAGTAACATTGTGAGGACCGACATGCTTCCCAGCCAAAAACACCATTTTTCGATCCCCGCCGATGTGACTTACCTCGATGCGGCTTACATGTCGCCGATCCCGAACATATCAGCGGAAGCCGGTCGCGATGGCGTTCTGGTCAAGGCTGCCCCCTGGGACATGACCATCAACTCCTATTACGACGAGGTGGAGCGGGCCCGAGAGCTTGCCGCATCCTTCATCGGCGCATCGATCGACGACGTCGGTGTCATTCCGGCGACCAGCTACGGAATTGCGGTCGCGGCGGCAAATGTCCATGTCGCACCCGGCTCGGTCATCATGATGATGGACAACGAGCACACCTCGCATCGCTACGCGTGGTACGAACTGGCGGAAAGAAAGGACGCCACGGTTGTGACGGTGCCGAGAGATCCTGACCAGGACTGGGGCTCTGCGCTTGTGGCAGCCATCAACAACTCGACGGTTCCTGTGTCTGTCGTGGCCGGTACCATCGTCCATTGGTTCGAGGGCATGAGCGTCGATATTCAGGCGGTCGCCGACGCTGCGCATGCCGTTGGTGCCGCCCTCGTGATGGATGGTACGCAATGGGTTGGCGCTGTGCCTTTCGATGTCTCAAAGGTGCGCCCAGACTTCCTGTCCTTTGCGACCTACAAGTTCCTTCTCGGTCCCTATCGCCTCGCTTTCCTCTACGCCGACAAGAAGTGGCAGGCAGTCGGCAAACCGATCGAGTTCCACTCCTGGAACCGTCGGGGTGGAGAACGGCCTGATTTCTACCTTGAGACAATGCCTGACTATCTGCCAGGCGCTCGCCGGTTCGACATGGGCGAGCGCTCCGACTTCGCGGTACTACCGATCGCCATTCGCTCGCTCGAACTTCTTCAAAGCTGGGGATCGGAAGCGGTTTTCGAACGCCTGGTGCATCTGAACCAATTGATCTGGCAGAAGGCAGAGGCGCGAGGCTTCGAGGGCCCCCGCAAAGATCTTCGCGCACCACACATCGCGGTTGTGGAATTGGGTGCGCGCTTCCGGGCGGATCTGGTTAAGAGCCTGAAGGATAACAAGGCCTTTGTCACAATACGCGGGACAAAGATGCGCATCACGCCTCACGTCTATAACGAAGAGCGAGACATCCACAGACTGTTTCAGCTTATCGACACGCTGACTGCCTAAGTCTACGCTGATCAAGGCGCTAGCGTTCGCCGAGCGCCTTGATCTCACGATCGACGATATTCATGTATTCCCGGGTCGTCTGGATAAGATGCTCGATGAAAGTGTCTGCGGCAGACGAGGCGATCGTGCCCCACGGCCTGTAGACACCAAGATTGATGTCCAGATGGGGTTGGAAATCGCGGATCTCGATTGGCAGGTCTTTCGCCATCCATGCCGAGAGCCGATCTACCACGGTTACACCGACTCCGCTTGCAACCAGATTGATGCAGGTATTGGAAAGCGCTGCTTCAACCTTCAATGAACGGGTGACGCCTCTGCTTTCGCAGAGGTCATCCAGCTGCTTGCGCATCGGATCGCCAACGCCGAGCGATACGAAGTCAAGGCCATCCAGGTCGTCTGGCTGGACAACGGAGAGTTTGCTGAGGGGATGGCCCTTCGGCATGACGCAAACCGGCGGGGTAGCGACGAGGGACCGGCGAACCACCGATGGCGTGTCGTCGTTGACCTCGGCCGCTACTCCGATATCAAGCTGGTTGCGCCCGGCGCGCTGAATGATGGTGGATGAACTTCGGATATCCAGAGTGACCGAAACATCTGGATATTGCTTGGTAAAGCTGGCGACGATGGACGGCAGGAGAGTGAGGCCAAACGCGGGCAGTGCCGAGATGTTGAGCCGACCGCTTCTGAGCTCCCGGATTTCCTTTGCGATTTGTGATATTCCGCGAACCGTCTCGAACAGGCGCCGCACCTCGGCATAGAGCATGTGCGCTTCCGGCGTCGGGATCAAACGCTGGCGATGGTTGCGAAATAGAGGAAAGCCGGCCTTGTTCGTCAGCTGCAACAGAATCTTGCTGACCGCTGGCTGGGTGATATCCAGAGCATCGGCCGCCTTTGTCGTCGTCCCATGCGACATGACGGCCGCGAAAACCTCGACCTCACGGGGTGTAAAATCCACATCGCCTGGGATCACCCTAGCCTCCGTTGACGAGAAACAGCAAAGAAGCCTCGATTAGTATCGGGAAGCCAGCCGGGTTTCCATAACTTTGAAGCCGGAGGTAATGACGGATGCAAGGACAAAGTAAACCAGTGCGGCTGCGAGCAAGGGTTCGTAGGTCCGAAACGTCTGCGCGCGCACCAGGTTAGCAGCTGCCATCGTCTCGAAAACCGTGATCGCAGCGGTCAGCGCGGTCCCCTTCAAAAGCAGGATGTTCTGGCCGCCAATCGCCGGCAGCGCCAACCGGAATGCCTGCGGGAGCAGGATTGATCGGGTTATCCGGTACTTGGAAAGCCCAAGCGAGCGACCCGCCTCGGTTTGCCCCGTCGGTAGGCCGAGAATGGCGCCTCGCCAAATTTCCGCGCAATAGGCGGCGGTATTCAAGGAAAGGACGACGTAGGCATAGCCGTTTGCACTCCGAAACAGCGGCCAGAAGGGGCTGTAGCGGATGGTCGGAACGGTCGCGAGGACCTGACCGACACCAAAGTAAAATATATAGAGCTGAACCAACAACGGCGTGCCGCGGAATGCAAGCATGAAACCCATCACGGGATATCTGATCCAAGCACGCTGGGATATCCGACCCAGTGCCACCGGTAGCGCCAACAGGTTTCCGGTGATCGCACAGGCGATGAACAGCACGATGGTCGTTTGCAGGCCCGTAAGAAGTTCGCCTGACAGATAAGATCCGAAATCAGACATTCTATTTCCGCCTCCAGGCGTGAGAAGCCTTCACTTCGAAATAATGGAATACAAGCGACGACACGCCGGACATGACGAGAAACACCACGCCGATCGCGGCATAGAACAGCAGGTAGTGCCGCGTCGCACCGGCAGCCATCTTGCCGACCAGGACAAGTTCGGTAAAACCGATGAGGCTCACCAGAGAGCTTTCCTTCAAAACGATCAGCCACAAATTGCCCAGCCCTGGCAAAGCCAGCGGCAACATCTGTGGGATGATAACCAGGAAGAACGTCTGCTTGCGAGTCAGTCCCACCGCGAGGGCTGCTTCAGTCTGGCCGCGCGCCACCGCGACGATTGCGCCGCGAAGCACTTCCGTGCTGTAGCCACCTTGGACAACGCCGAGCGAAATTGCAGCTGCGACAAAACCATTGAGCTGGAACTGGACTGACAGACCCGTCATACTGATCAGATAGCTCAGCGCGTCGGTCGCCGAGTAGTAGATCAGAAAGATAACAAGAATGTCGGGAACGGACCGAATGACAGTCGTGTAGCCACTGGCAACAGATCTGGCCACGACACTCTTCGAGAGTTTGGCAATGGCGCCGAACAGCCCAAGTACCAAGCCAATGAGATAGGCACTGAGGGAAATCTCGATGCTGAGCCACGCGCCCTGCAGCAACTCGTCGCTCCAGCCTTGATCGCCAAAGCTGAGTAGGTTTAACCAGGCCATATGTGGATCCATGCCGCGCAATTCGTCGAGATTGGGAAAGAGCCGACCCGAGGGACCGGCTCCAAGCCTTCAATCCGGCATCATTCGCCATAGATGTCGATTTTGAAATAACGCTTCGTGATGGCGTCATATTCGCCGCTGGCACGCACAGCCTTGAGAGCCGCATTCAGCTTGTCCTTGAGTGCGGTGTCTTCCTTGCGCAGGCCACCGCCGTCCCCGTAGCCGAACATCGTCTCATGCGGCAAGGTCACCTTGATCTCGTAGGCCTGGCCCTCGGGCTTATTCAGGAAGTCCTGGATCTGGATGCCGGCCGCAGCCATCAGGTCCACACGGCCCGCCTGCATATCGGCGATCTCGTCATCGAGCGTCGGGTAGAGCTTCAAGTCCGAGATGCCGTTGAATTTCTGTTGCATGTAAGTCGCCTGCAAGCTCGAGCTTTGCGCTGCAACGGTAATGCCCTTGAAGGTCTCAGGCTTGGTGACATCGAAGCTACGGGTGTCTGCCTTTGCGCCGACCAGGACGTTGGGCGAGTAATAATACTTGTCCGTGAAGTCGATGACCTTCTTGCGCTCGTCGGTGATCGACATGGAGCTCCAGATAACGTCGAACTTCTTGGCAAGCAGAGCCGGGATAATGCCGTCCCACGCGACGTCGACGACTTCGCACCTCGCCTTCATTTGCTTGCAGACGGCATCCATCAGGTCGATTTCCCAACCCTGCCATTTGCCGCTGGAATCTTTTACAGAGAACGGTGCGTAGGGTTCGGCTGCGACACCAAAGCGAATGACGTCGTCGGCTGCGGAGGACGATTTGGCAAAGCCGAACGTCGCGGCGATAACGGATAGTACAATTGCGATCTTTTTCATATTATTATTCCCCTTTTTTGGTGGATGTTAAGTTCAATCGGCCGAGCCGGTCTCCAATCGGCTCAGGGCCTCGCACGCAGAAAACAGATAGTCTTCCGTGTTTCTCGGCGACGTGATCTGCACGGATGCAGGAAGCACGCCCGGCATGGGTATCGGCATCGCAAGCGTTGGGACGCCGAAAAAATTGGCCCAGCGGCGAAAGTAACCACCGGCCAGGCCGTAGGGCACGAAATCGCCGCCCACGGCCGTCTGTTCGTCGGACATTCGCGGTGCAAACCCGGGAACGACCGGCGTCACCAGGACATCGATTTCTGACAACAGTCTCTGAAATTCACTCTGAATCTGCGCTCGGTAGGCGAGCGCAGATTGATAGGCAGCGTTTGAGATCGAGGCGCCGTTCGACAGGAAGTCGCGAACTGCTGCCCCGACCCGCTCGGGATGGGCTTCTACAAGCTGGCCATAGTTAGCCGTGAACTCATACGCAAGAATTGTCAGGCCTGCTTCGCGAACCTCGTGAGCAAACCGGAATGTGAGGACCTGAATGTGAGCGCCCGCCCGTTGTGCGGAGGCCAGGAATGCGTCGTGCGCGGTTCCAATCGCGGGATCGACAGCGGCCGCGTAGAGTTCGGGGCACAGACCAATGCGCATCCCCACGACCGATACGCTTTTCGCTTCCGGCGGATCGATGCCTGCCATGGCATAATGGAGCAGACGGGCGTCTGCCACATTTCTGGCGATTGGACCGATCGTGTCGAAGGTTGGTGCTGTGGGCATCGTTCCGGTCGGGTCAATGACGCCGTTGGTCGGCTTGAAGCCCACGAGTCCGGTCGCAGCAGCCGTCGATCGGTTCGAGCCACCGGTATCGGTTCCTATGGCGGCAAAACAAAACCCCGCCGCGACCGCCGCGGCCGAGCCGCTGCTGGTTCCGCCGGTGCCTCTTTCTGCATCCAGCGGATTGACGACCTTTCCATACCAGGGGTTATCGTGGTTGCCTGCGGTGAGTTCATGCAGATTGCTTTTGCCGATGATGATCGCGCCTGCCGATCTGAGGTTTGCCACGCATCGGGCGTCGCTCAGTGCATCGTCCCTATCGAACAGGCGTGACCCACCGGTCGTTTGCCAGTCACGAACATCGATCATGTCTTTGACCGCGACGGGAATACCGTGGAGCGGGCCAATACGTTTTCCGGCTCGGATTGCTGCTTCCGCCTGTTGCGCTTCTTCAAGTGCCTCTGCACCCGCTATAAAGATCAACGCCCTAAATCGATCGTTCTGCTCCTGGATGCGATCGAGGCATGCCTTCACGACGGTGAGGGGTGATAATCCTTCCAGGAACGAGCCTTGAGCTTCGGCAATCGTCTGAGGAAAGGGTTTCGCCATCAGGTTCAGTCACTCTCGGGATTGGCTTTGGTCAAATCACGCTAACAGGTCGATTCCCGAGTTCCTAATTCCCGCAGGCACTCGGTTGATTACCAATAGTTATAACTCTAGCCGCAGCACGAATGGATGGGGAGACTGAGCTCTCGCCTCAGCGTCGGCGGTTTGCTGTGGGTGGCTAGCCAATGCCAGCTGCGTGATCATCACACCGGCGGCTTATCGGAATGCGGACGCCTTAACGCCGTACAATGCCACGCAAGTGGATTTTGCTTGAGCGCGGCGTTTTATTTCAGAGGGCCTCGAGAAAAGTGTCTTACAGTCGGTAGACCCGCCGCAATCGCCGGGCCTGCCAGGCATAGGAGACCCGTTCCAATAAGAACAACCTCCCTACCAAACTCTTCTGTCAACGGTGACATAAGTACCAAGCCCAATGGGGCCAGGCCATACGAAAAGAGGAAATCAAGCGATGATACGCGTGATAGGCGGTTCTGAGGGATTTCGTTCTGGATCGAAGTGAACCATGGCACGTTGAAAATCTCGATTCCGATCCCTGCAACAAAGTATGCCGCGAGAGGTACCACGATGGTCTCAGCCATAAGAAGGCTAAGCGGCGCAAGCCAGTAAAGGCAAAGGCCGGAAAGAGCCACCCAGCCTCTGTTAGCCGGCCGCCACCGCGCCATGAGTAACGCTCCGCACAGCGCTCCCACCATGTATGATGTGGCTGTCGTCGTCATCAGGGTTGCCCCGCCAGAGACTTCCTGGCTGATGCCCGGCAGTAGAACTGCTGTGACCGAGTAACCAGCTGCGATCGTGACAGTCAGGCAGACGAGCCCGGTAACAAACCAAGGATGTCGGCGAGCCTCGTGCGAGCCTTCGACAAAGTCGCGAAAAAGATCTCTGCGAGTAAGCCTGCCGACCGAAGGAAGACCAGCTTCTGCCCTTCTCGTCGTTCCCGCCGGCGGCGCAAGTGCGCTGGTGAGCCAAAGGGCGGCGATTGCCAGAAACGCTATTTCGATCCCCAAACCCGCGACGACGAGACCCACGACGGCGGGACCAACGATACTTGTCACACGCACTGAGATACTCAGCGCAGCATTGGCGGCCTGCAGTCCTTCAACAGGTACTATTTCCGGGACGATGGCTTGGTATGCTGGTCGACAAGCGCCCTGCCCGATCCCGACGATGATCGCTCCCACTACCAGCAATAGCGATGCCCACTGTTCCCATGCAAAAATTCCGACGAAAATAATCGGCAATCCTGCCGCCCCTGCTACCCCTGACGCAAAAATGATGCGCCTCGGGCCTGAACGGTCGGACAAGATACCCGATATCGGCACAGCGACGAGGAAACCCAATGTCCGAACCGCCAGGGCAACCCCAAGCGATGCGGACGTCAGTTGGCCTCCAAGCACTGCAAAGCCAAGCACAAACGGCAAGGCCCACGTGGCGAGACCCGAAGCCGTATTTCCAACCCAAAGCCGCACAAAAGGCGCCGATGTGATGCCGTTCATTCTTTCGTCCGCCGGAGAAAATCAGACATCGTTCCACCGTCAAACGTCCGGAAATTACACATGAGGGATTGATTGCATTAATGCCGGGGGTAGCTGCGCTCTGAACTCGGCAATCAAGCGCTCCGAGCGTTCAGCATCCGTGAAGGCGGAAGGGTCGGCAAAAAGGCGGCGTGAGTCCTGCTCGCTCATGAGCCCACAATCGACGGCAGCTTGCCCTATCGGCAGATCGTGATGCGCGGCATGCTTGGCAACTGCGGATGCCGCTGGATAACCGAAGATAGCTGCGAGAATAGTAGAAAGGGCGAGGGAACCGGCGGCATCTGCCAAGCCGCGTTTGCTATTCACCTCGATCCCTGACACACAGCCGGAGACGAATAACGGGATAGCTTTCCGCATGAGCCGTATGGATTCGCTCAGGGCATCCAGGATAACGGACTCCCAGACGTTGAGATCGAGCTCCCCTTCGGCAGCGCGCGTTACCGTGGCATCATTTCCGATCACGCGGAATGCGACCTGCATCATCATTTCGGGCATCACGGGATTGGCCTTGCCCGGCATGATCGACGACCCCGGCTGAACAGCCGGCAGGGTGATTTCGGCAAGGCCGGCGCGGGGGCCGGAAGACATGAGCCTGAGATCCGAGGATAGCTTCGAAAGCGTGACGGCGATTGCCTTCAACGAACCCGAAACCCGAATCCAGTGATCGGCATTCTGCAACCCGTCGAACAAATTGTCTTCTAGATGATAGCCTTTGCCGGTCAGCATCCGCAATTCTTCGTAAACGAACCGGCGATAGGCAGCCGAGGAACCGAAGCCTGTTCCAACCGCTGTGGCGCCGAGCGGCAGGCTGAGACACGTTGTTTCCAGAACTTCAAGGTCAAGCGCTTGACGCTCAAAGGCGGAACGATAGCCCGAAAATTGCTGAGCAAAGGTGACCGGAAGCGCGTCCTGAAGGCAGGTGCGAGCCAGCTTGAGGACGTCCCCAAACGCTCGTTCTTTTTCAAGCAGGGCTTCGACGAGAACGGCCAGACTACCCTGAAGCGATCCGAGTTCGTTACCGATCGCGATCTTCATCGCCGACGGGATAACGTCGTTTGTGGACTGCGCCATATTCACGTGAGTATTGGGATGCACAGGATCAGACCCTTTGCGCCCGACCAGTATTTCGCTTGCGCGGTTTGCCAGAACTTCGTTGACATTCATGTTGGCGGCAGTACCGCCGCCGCCGTGATAAATGTCCACGGGAAAGTCCCCACGTTTTATTCCACGCAGCTGCTCCAGTGCTGCTGTCTCTATTGCCTCTGCAATAGACGGCACGAGTTCGCCGGCCTGACGGTTTGCTCTGGCTGCTGCTTGCTTGATCAGTATGATCGCCGGCACAAATCCCTCGATGTCAGCGATGGTTCTGCTAGAAATCGAAAAATTCTCGACTGCCCGGGCGGTTTGTATGCCGTACGCGGTCTCGTAGGGCATCAGACGGGTGCCAAGTGCATCTTCTTCAACGCGGGAGGGATTAACGAGAGCAGTGGTCACGGTCAGATCGCCATATCGAGCTGGATCTGTTCCAAAATGCGCACCCAGCTGCGGGCACCTTTTTTCAGTCGCTCAGTGTCATACCGTTCGTCGGGCGCGTGGATTGCATCGCCAGGCAGGATGAAACCGACAACAACGCACTCGGCGCCAAGCCCATTGCTGAATTGCTCGACGAGCGGAATCGCACCGCCGGTACCGCGAAGAACGGTCGGCGTGCCCCACTCCTCCTCGAGACCACGGGCGGTCGCTGTCAGAAACGGGCTCTCCTGTCGCAACACCACCGCTGAGCTACCGTGAATACCGTCGAACACGACGCTACAGCCCTCAGGGAGGTGAGCGTCAACATGGCGGCGGAAACGGCGTCTGATCTCTTCTGGGTCCTGCCCCTCCACCAGCCGGAAGGAAAGACGTGCAGTCGCTGACCCCGGCAAAACCGAACGCTCACCGGGGCCCTGATTTCCGCCAGTGATGCCGTTGATATCGACCGTCGGCCTCCCCCACATCGCTTCGAGTGGAGAATATCCCTCCTCCGTTACCCCACCTGTCAGGTCCACCTCTCCCAACAAGCCAGGTTCCTTTGCAAGTTCATGCCATTGCTCACGCATTTTGTTGGGAAGATCCTTCACTCCATCATAAAACCCCTCGATCGTTACCCGCCCCTTGTCATCGTGAAGGCCTGCGAGAATCGAACTCAAGATGCGGATGGGATTTGCAGCGACGGCACCGTAGTGGCCGGAATGAAGGTCCTGGTTGGGCGCGGAAACGGTGACCCTCTCGTGAACCAGTCCCTTGAGTTGGGTCGTAATCGCTGGCTGGGTCTGTGACCACATCTCTGCGTCGCAGATGAACGCGACGTCGCATTCAAGCTCCTGCCTATGCGCCTTGATGAAGTCGGGCAGGCTTGGTGAGCCGCATTCTTCCTCTCCTTCCAGCAGGACGATAATGTCGGTCGGGAAGTCACCGTAGACCTTCTTCCACGCACGCAGCGCTTCGATAAAGGTCCATAGCTGGCTCTTGCTGTCGGACGCGCCCCGGCCGTAGAAGCGGTGGACACCATCCTCTTCCACTATCCGAGGATCGAATGGCGCGTGTTTCCATTGCGTCTGCTCGCCGACAGGTTGGACATCGTAATGACCGTAAAACAGAAGGCATGGACGCTTCTGACCCGAAGCTCGCGGGGACTGCGCCAGGACGACAGGATGGCCCTTCGTCGGCACGACTTTCGCCGCAAACCCCATAGTATCCAGTTCCGCCTTGAGCCAAACCGCCGCCTTGGCAATGGCGGCTTCACCTGTCGGCTCACTGGAGACCGATGGTATGGAAATCAGCTCTAGCAGCTTGCCGACCGCGACATCAAAATTCCGGTCGATATCGTGCAGCACGTCTTCTCTATTGGGCACGTCATATCCTTTATGTTGTCGAGCGCAACCGCAGCCGATATCAGCCATTGCTCGCGGACTTTGTCTTCCGTCCGCTTGAAGCGGCTGTGGTTAGCGCCGCAAGCGTATCGAGAAACCGCTCTAGGTCCGCCCAAAGTTCGTTCTCATCTTCAAGGCCAATGCTCAGGCGCAAAATGACGTCTGGCCCATCCCAAGATGTTGCGGTCCGAAAACCATCGATGGACATGGGAGCGGCCAGGCTTCGGGTCCCGCCCCAAGAGGCCCCAATCGCAAAAACCTCCAACGTGTCGAGCGCAGCGGCAATATGGGCGGCTGCATCCTGTTTGAAGACAATGCTGAAGACACCGCTTGACCCGAGAAAATCTCTTTTCCAGAGCGTATGACCGGGGAAAGTCCGAAGTGCCGGGTGCAGCACCTGATCGACAAGAGGATGCCCCTCGATCTTTGCCGCGAAATCCAGGGCCACTTTCTCCGAATGGCGTAGACGGACGCCCAACGTCTCGAATCCACGCAGCACCAGCGATGCGTCGTCGGCGGAAACGCCGATCCCCATCCGGCCGATCAGCGATCGGATCGGTTTGAGGAGGGCCGTGTCCTTTATGGTGATTGACCCCATAAGAACATCCGAATGACCCGACACGAATTTGGTCAGCGCCTCGGTGACGATGTCTGCACCATGTTCAAGCGGCTTGAAGTTAAGCGGCGTTGCCCAGGTGTTGTCGACGCCGACAAGCGCGCCACGTTGATGCGCGATCGCAGCGATCATCGGCAGGTCCACGATTTCCATCGTCGTGGAACCGGGGCTCTCGCACCAGACAATTCTGGTGTTCTCGTTGATCTTGGCGGCGACGTCACCTGGTGACTGCGGATCGAAGAACTCGACCTCTACGCCCAGTCGTTTCAAATCCGTGTCGGCGAAATCGCGCATTGGCGGGTAAGCCGTGTCGGCAATCAGAATATGATCGCCGGCTGCCAGAAACGGTAGAACCGCAAGCGCGTTCGCGGCCTGGCCGGAGGGCGTCAGGAAGGTCCAGGCTCCGCCTTCCAGTTTCGTGAGCTTCGCTTCAAGCGTCCGTGTCGTCGGCGTCCCATAAAGGCCATACGAATAACCCTCATGGCCGCGATCACCGCGAGAGGCATAGGCCGCGGCATCCTTGAACACGATTGTCGACGCACGATGGACGCCGACACCAAGGGGATCGAAACCTTCCGTCGGGATTTCAGGTGTGAGGACACATTGGGTGAGATCGTTCATGAACGAACCTTTCTGAAGCTATTTCGATCGCCCCGAAAGCGATCGGAGGCGCGATCCTGCACAAGTGCTCTCAGCGGGACCTGAATGACGACATTTTGAAACGATGATGACGCACGATAGCCGAATTTCGTCAGCGCTTTTTCTGGGGAACACTGAACCTTTTCACAGCACCTTGGACAAAAAGGCCGCGGTGCGTGGGTTTTTTGGGCTGGCAAGCATGGTACGGGGGTGCCCCTCTTCGATGACCTGACCTTGATCCATGAACACAAGGTGATTGCCCACTTCACGCGCGAACCCGATCTCATGGGTGACGACGACCATGGTGATCCCGCTTCGTGCGAGATCCTTGATCACGTCCAGGACTTCACCGACCAGTTCGGGATCAAGCGCTGAAGTCGGCTCGTCAAAAAGCATGACTTCGGGTTCCATCGCGAGCGCGCGCGCTATAGCGACACGTTGCTGCTGGCCCCCGGAGAGCTGGCCTGGATAGCGATTACCGAACCCATCCAATCCGACACGTTTCATCAGCTCGGTCGCCTTGGCGCGCGCCCGTTCCTTTGGCCACCCTTTGACGTGCAGTGGTCCCTCCATAACGTTGTCCAAAGCCGTCATATGCGGAAACAATTGAAACCGCTGGAAGACCATGCCGGTCAAACGCCTCTGGGCGGAGATCTGGCTTAATGACAGTTGATGGAACCGGCCATTGCGTTCCGTGTAGCCCTGCAATTCGCCCTTCAGGAAAACGCGGCCCGCCGAGATGCTCTCCAACTGGTTGATGCACCGCAGAAGTGTCGATTTCCCTGAGCCGGACGGACCGATCGCAACACAGACTTCCCCTCGCTTGACGCGGAGGTCGACGCCCTTGAGGGCGTGCACAGGGCCATAGAACTTGTGGATATCCTGCATTTCGACGCAGAATTCGGAGACAATCGCATTCATGGCCTACTCCGCCCTGACTGGATGAACGGAAACGCCCTTACCGAAATGGCGCTCGAGGAAATGCTGGCCAATCATCAGCAGGCTGGTTATCGCGAGATACCAGGTGCCTGCGACGAGCAAGAGCGGGATCGGAAGATAGAGGCGGTTTGAAATCGCGTTGGTCGCGAAGGTCAGATCCAAGGTGAATGGGATCGCCAGCACGAGAGAGGTCATCTTCAGCATGCCGATGGCTTCATTCCCGGTTGGGGGGATGATCACGCGCATCGCCTGCGGCATCAGGATCCGCCACCAGATTTTTGGCGGTTTCATTCCAAGCGCCTGAGCCGCCTCGGCCTGACCGCGATCGATCGAGTTGAAGCCTGCTCTGAAAATCTCCGTCAGATAGGCCGACTCGTTGAACCCAAGGCCGAGGATTGCGGCCATCGCCGGCGTCACGATATATTTCGTTTCTACGCTGATGACCTCGGGGCCGAAGGGGATCGCGATGCTCAGGTTCGGGAACAGCACGGCGAAGAGGCCCCAGAATAGCAGTTGCGTGTAGATTGGCGTGCCGCGGAAGAACCAAACCCACGAATAGGCAAGGCCGTGCAGGACCGGATTGTCACTGTCACGCATAATGACCAGCAGGCCCGCGACCACAATCGCTACCGCCATGGCTATGACGGTCAGAAGGAGCGTCCAGCCGACACCGCGCACGACCTGAGGCGCGAACAGATATTTCAGATACACATCCCAATGGAAGTTTGGATTGGTCGAGATCGCTTGACCGATCTGAAGGACGAGAACCACCAGGACTGCAATGGCCAGCCAGCGGCCGGGATGGCGACGTGGCGCGACAACATTGTGCGTGACGTTTCGTGTTCTTGGGGAGACCGGCGGTGAGCCGGCCTCCATGCTTTCGATATTTGAAGCCATGGTCTCAGATCTTGACTTCTGGATTGACCAGCGCTTTTTCGACGATAACGGAACCGATACCCCACGTGTCGAGGAGTGATTTATAGGTTCCATCCGCGATCAGGGCGTTGATCGTGTCGGCAATAAGCTCGGTCAGAGCCATATCGGATTTGGCCACTGCAATGCCATTTGGGCCGTGTTTGCTCAATGGACCAGACTTCGGCTTTATCGTTTCGAGAACACCATTTGATTGTTTCGCTGCGTAGCCAATGCCAGCCTCACCGGAAACCGTTGCATCAGCACCACCTGCGGCCACACGTGTCAGTGTCTCAGGCTGCTTCGAGAAAGGCAGAATTTCGATTTCGGCCTTGCCTTCCGATTTGCATTTATCGTTTTCCTGGTTGATGGATCGTTCGAAGTAAGTACCGGACTGGATAGCAATCTTTCGACCGCAGAGATTATCCGGATCGAATTTGGCGGGGTTACCAGCTTTAACTGCCCACAGGCTTCCAGTGTCGGCGTAACTTACGAAGTTGACCGCGTTCATGCGTTCGTTTGTGATGGAAAATGCCGAGACCCCGATATCGAATTTCGAACCCAGGGCGGGGAGAATTGCTTCAAATGCCGAGGTCTGGAAATCGATCTTGACGCCGAGCTTCTTTCCGATCGCGTTTGCGATATCGACGTCGATCCCCTCCGGTGTCTGTCCGTCCTTTTCGCTCAGGAATTCCCAAGGTGCGTATGACGTGTCGGAACCGATCGTCAGCACTCCTGCCGACTTGATTTTTGCCGGCAGGCGGGCCGCAAGAGCTTCATCGACCTTGATCGCCGAGGTGTCGAAACTCTGCGCATATCCTGTGGTGGTTACAGCGGACAAAGCCAGCGCTGCAATGAATGGCAGGCGAGTGATATTCTTGAACATTGATGTTCCCCATCTTGTTATTGCAACGGATCATCAGATCTCTGGGAGCCAGACGATGTATCCGCTGAAGGCAATATGGTCTCCAAACACACTTGCCGTCCAACAATAAAATTCGGGCAATCAATTCCTGCAGGTTATAGCTTGTCGCCAAATGGATGCGCTTTCACCACGCTGCGTGTAAGGGAGCAAGGCTCAGCCGGCACAGGTGGGATGGTCGAAAGAAGATTTAGGCGTCCGAGACGGGAAGGCGATAAGCGACGAATTCAGCGATAGACGCGCGGACCTGGCCTATGGGCTCGGGCTGCGAACCAATCGAGACGAGAACAATAGGCTCGATAGCATGCGCATCGCTGATCCGTACCCGGGCAACCCGTAGACCGTCGTATGTCATTGTGCCTGGAGGATTTGTATAGCTTATGCCGTAGCCCTCTCCATTTGCAGACAAACTGCGAAGCAATTCGATCGATGCCGCGCGGTGTTTTACAACCGGGTTAAAGCCAATGGTTTGAAACAGGCCCAGGATGTGACGAATGGACAGGCCTTGGTCTGATAGTATGAGTGGGAGATCAGCAATTTCCGCGAGCGTGATTTCGCTGCGAGCTGCTATTTCGGTGTCCGGAGCGGTCCATATCCGAGGAGCTATGCGATAGAGAATGTCCCGATTGAAGCTGCCATCGAGCCCAAGATCATAGGTCAGTCCGAGATCGATCTGTCCTGACAACATCGCGCCGGTGAGCGCCTCGAACGACAGGGCTACGGCGGAGAACTCCGTGTCAGGGTATCCTGCCTTCAGCCTCACTAGAACAGGTGACAGCCATGTCGGTGCCAGTTCCTCAAGAATACCTAACGTTATCCGGGGTTGGCGTCGCTGGGACAGGCCGCCAGGTTTCTCCAACTGTTCAGCGTCCGTAAGAAGCGTTTCCGCGTCTTTGAGGAAAATTCTTCCAAAGGCAGTCGGCGTGATGGGAACGCCCTTGCGCCGGATGAACAGAAGCGTCTCGAGGCGGGCCTCCACCTGCGTTATAGCCACTGATATGGCTGGCTGCGACACGCTCATTTGTCTGGCCGCCGCCGACAAGCTGCCTGCTTTGCCAACTGCAACGATGTATTCCAACTGGCGAAGCGAGACATGCAACATGGGCTTATAACTCTCTTCCAAAGATATTATTAGAAATTAACTTATCAATCCTCCACCGTGCAAGCCGGAGCAAGGAGGCAAAACTCAAATGACACATCCACTTATTACCCAGGACCACATTACGACGTTCCAAAATGACGGCGTCGTACTGATCAAGGGGTTATTCAAGGATTATGTTGAGACCCTTCGACGAGGGATTGAGGTCAACATGGCTCAGCCTGGTTCCTACGCCTCGGAAAACCTGAAGGCGGGAGACAGCGGTCGGTTCTTCGACGACTACTGTAATTGGCAGCGGATCGACGAATTCGGTGAGGTCATCCACCACTCACCAGCGGCGGAGGTGGCGGCTGACCTTATGTCTTCGGACACGGTACAGCTCTTTCACGACCACGTACTCGTAAAGGAACCCGGCACCTCAAAGCCTACACCCTGGCACCAGGACGGCCCTTACTACTTCGTCGAAGGAAAACAAACGATCAGTTTCTGGTCACCGCTCGACCATGTCCGTGAGGCTTCATTGCGCTGCGTCGCTGGTTCTCACCTCTGGGATAAACCGGTCCTCCCGACACGATGGTTGTCGGAGGAGAATTTTTATGCCGATGATGATCTCTACATGCCGGTGCCAGACCCGGATGCGGAAGGAATGCCCGTACGGGAGTGGGAAATGGAGCCAGGCGACGCAGTCGCGTTCAACTTCTACGTCCTGCATGGTGCGCGCGGCAATCAAAGCTCGACGAGACGTCGCGCATTTTCGCTCAGGCTAACAGGTGACGACGTCCGCTATGTTGAACGCCCGGGTCGCACCTCGCCACCATTTCCAGGACACGACATGAAAACGGGCGACCGGCTCAGGGAAGATTGGTTCCCGGTCCTCTGGCGCCGCCCTGGCTAGGAAAAAGAGGCGAGCGAACCTTTACCGATAGTCGAGGTTCGCTTGACGACCTGGAAAAAAGTGTCGGCGCAACCTTTGTGCCGCCGCTGACCCGATTGCTTGTCGGCCCGTATGGCTAAATCGCCTGCTTCAGATCATTGATGAACTCTTCAAGGTGTCGCGAGGCAATCCGGTTCGGCGGGGTGATCAGAAGCGTGCGGAAATACAACCCCGTCTCAAACGGAATAAGGGTTAGACCTCGACCGATGTAGGGTTCGGCCGTCAGTGGATCGACAAGTCCGACGCCGATGCCTGCCGCAACCATGGCGCAGATCGTTGTCGAGTACGGTGTCTCCATCACCACTCTTACCTTTACGCCGAGCCTTTCGAAAACGGCTTCAGCTTCTTCTCGGGTGGTATCCTCAGGCGCGAGAGCGATAAACGGGACGCCATTGAGATCCTGTGGGCGTATCATTTTCAGTTTCGCGAGCGGATGGCCGTCTGGCACCCCAACGGCAACTCGAAACTGTGAAAACTCAGCAACCGTAACCCCCGTCTGGTCGATTTCATCGGCAACGATACCAAGATCGAATTGACCGGATGCGACAAGATCACGAACCGTCGAGGACATACGAGCCTGAAATGTGATGGCGACATTCGGGTTGCGAGACATGAACGCACTCAAAGCCTTGGGTAGAACATTTGTGGACAGAGCCGAAAGACAAGCGATCCTTAACTCACCGGATCCAAAATCGCGAATACGCGCTGCAGCTCCTCGAAGGTGGGTCAAGCCTAGATAGGCATGTTCCACCTCCCGGTAAAAAAGTTGACCTTCTGGTGTGGGATGAAGCCTTCCCTTTATTCGGCTGAACAGGTCGAAGCCGAGAGATCGTTCAAGATCCTTGATCATCTTGCTGACCGCCGGCTGAGACACATGCAAGACTTCGGCCGCACGGGCCGTAGTCCCGTTCGTCATCACAACTCGAAAGATCTCCACCTGCCGCAAGTTCATCGCATTCTTCCAAAAGTTCGTAATTGAGTTCGGGTCCGAAACGCCACCAAAGTCATCTGCGCCGGAGGTCGAAGCAACAGGTCTGTGCGGATTGGACTACTATCTTTCCACTCGTTGCAAGATCTATGCAACCGGCTTGCCGCAGCTTATAGGCTGAGCTATCCCGTCCACCGCGCTCAAGCAATCCTACCTCTACTATCCTTTCAAATCTTTGTCGGAAAACGATTAGCCAGACAAAGACCGCATCCGCCAGATTGGAACACTCATGCTCTCAAAGGTCGCTTTCATTGGAACCGGCGGAACGATCGCATCGCTGGGCAAAGATCAATTCGATCTCCTGGATTATAACGCCGGCAACGAAAGGGTCGATGCAGCTTCCTTGATTGAAGATGCCGGCATTCAAGGCAAGATAGCCGAGATCATTCCGATCAACTTTCGGGAAGTTGATAGCACAGCTTTGACCAATGAGGATTGGGCCGAACTCGCGGAAATCTGTTGTGAACTCATGGACGACCCTGATCTGGCGGGTATCGTGATCGGCCATGGGACTGCGAGCCTTGAAGAAACAGCCTGGGCTCTTTCCCTGGTACTTGAACCGAAAAAGCCGGTGATCTTGACGGGATCCATGCGGCCACTAACTGGCATATCGACCGACGCTCACGCCAATCTAGCGGCGGCAGTTCGCGTTGCGTCAACCCCTGGTGTCACCGGCGTTTTGGTCGTTATAAATGATGAAATTCACTCCCCTCGAGCAGTAACGAAAACCCATACTTTGCGACTTGGCGCGTTTCAGTCTCCTTGGGCAGGACCGGTTGGGTATGTGGATGGTCCGATTGTGCGGATGTCGCGGATCGATAATGGCTCGCAACCTGTCTTCCCCCATTCGCTTCTTCGATTGCTCCCAAGAGTGGATATTACTTACAGTCACATCGGGGCTGACGGAACCGCAGCTCGCGCGTTCGCGGCGGCCGGCTCAAAGGGCATTGTTTCTGCGGGATTCGGCCCGGGAATGGGCACGCCCGCTGAAACGGCTGCCCTCCGGGATTTGATACAAGCCGGGTTGATCGTAGTTCAATCGTCGAGAACTGGTTCCGGATTAGTGGTGGATAGTGCCCAGCACAGACAGCTTGAAATCATCGCTGGCGGCGATATCGGCCCTCAAAAGGCGCGGATCTTGCTCGCGCTGTGCCTCGCGCGTGGTGACAGCCGCGATAACATTGAACGTTTGTTCCTACGCTTTTAGCGCTTTGTTTGCGGATCTGGTGAAGGCAGCAACGCAGTGGAGTAGTTGAGACCGCTAATCTTCTCCCTTGATGATGTGACTTAGCAAAAAGCCCGGCTGCGAAGACGCAGCCGGGCCAAAAACGCGCGGTCTCAGAGGCAACCGCGCGGACCTATGCCCTTTACTGGCTGGCGCAATATGAAGGACGGGATACAGGCTGTCCAATAGCGAGATCTGGGCATGCTATTCATACAGGTTATTGGTCAAAGCCGACGAATTGCCGTAAAGAGTGTTGCGCGCCTTGAACCAATTCGAACCTTCGACCGGTAGTTCGCCAGGCATAAATCAAGGAAAATCCGTGCCTTGACCTTCAACGTATCGATAAGGAAGTTGAACACGAACATCTCACGCGGGGCGACAACCAGATTTGGCGGATCCCGCGTCCCGCAATTAGCAAATTCATCGCGCCGGCCGGTCGGCAACCTGAACTCTTCGTGTCGGTCGGTAAGACCGACAAAATTACCTGACAGCTCGAAGGGCCTTTGCACCGCATGGCCTCGCCAGCAGAGCAAGCTCATAGCCGTATCCGAACCAGGCCTGCTCGCCGAGTTTGCTCAGCAAATCGCCTCCGGGAAGCCATCCAAATTCAGCCACTTCAGTGAGATCAGGAATGATCATGGATCTCCTGTTCCCGGAACCTAAGCCGAAGTCAGGCATAAATTCCACTTATCCCCGCTGTGCAGATTTCCCGAGTCTGCTCTGGTCTTCATCCATTTCTGTTGACGGGAGTCAATGCTATGATCGAAGGCACAATCGTTGCAATGCTACCCGACCGTGCCTCACGATGGGCTGCCAGTTTGCGCGATTGCTGGTATGTCTGATTGGCCGTTACCAGACTACGAAGTTGCTGAACCAACGGGGATTTTTCACCTTGTCTATCGATCATCGAAAGATAGGTGACGAGAGTTTTCAACCCTTCGGCCGGGATCAGCAGACCATCAATGTCCGCGGCGGAAGACGCCTCTTTGATATCGTTGAGCGACCTTACCCATTCTCTCAGTAATACCTCTTGGAACGGCTCGCCTCTGGTATCGCCAGACAGGGTGAGAGCTAGCATAAAAAGCTTTTCTGGACTCTGATCCACCCAACGATCGAATACGGGGACTGCTACCTGACCCGGACCCTGCGGCTTGAATCTGGCGTCCGTGGTTACCGTGGTGATGGTGCCAAGGTTAGCCTTAAGGTGATCTGCTAACTCGCTTTGCAGTAATCGAAGCTCTGCCATGTTGACCGGCCACCACTGCGAAAACTCTTGCGCACGGTAAAATCCAATCACATCGATTGAAAATGTATGGCGTAAAGTTTCACGCTTCCGAACCTGCATCATAGTAAAGGAAGGAAATGCCTCGTCTTCACCATTTCGATCGAAATCTCGCAGAGGATCGACGAGTACAGCGAGCGCTCGAGAAGATGGTTCTTTTTCCAAGAGCCTCACGATCCGGTCAATTTGATTTAGCTTTCCGCCGAATAGCCTGAGGCGCGATCCGTGTGGATATGGGAAGTCATTGTCCCGACTAGAACGTTCTAGCTGCCACCACTGAACAAGGTCCTCAAGCCAGTTCTGCATTTCCTCGTCTGTCACACCGTTTGAGCGGGGGTACTGAGACGGTAGTTTGAGCGAGCCCTTCCTCGTATCCGACGGGTCGTAGTGCACGATAAGGGTTTCGCCGATGTGGGATTTTGCTTTCTGAACGGCGCGCGCGTAGAGCTCGTCGAGATTAGATCCTTGTACAATAACCGGCGCGCCTTCCACATTCCGCAGACCGACAAGCATAAGAGATACAGGCTCCGACACTGTTAAATCGAGCGCCGTGCGGGGGAGGTCAATTCGTTCGACCGAGATCTCCGGCGTATAGGGGAGGCCTTTTAGAGTCAGCAACAGCGCCGCGTCATGATCTGCTCCATCTTGAAAAGTACCCGCAGACACGACGGCGATGCGATGCGGAGAATCGGGATCGGTGGACTGAACGTATTCGTAGCGAAAGTTATGCTCGTGCTTGTGCCCATGAATCGCCGCAGCAACATTCGTTTCTTTTAAGACGGAGCGCAACTGTTCGAGATTGGTGATGCCCTCGAAAGGTTTGTACTCCACCCGAAAACTTGGCGATCTAAGATGGTGATGCATGACGGCCAGCCTCACCTGCGAGCCCGCTGTCGGTTGCGGTGTATCATCGACAGTCTGGCGAAATACCTTCAATTGGTCATTCGAGATATTCGCCATGTCGTAGTCAAGAAGGCGCCCAAGTGCCGCTTTCACTTGTTCCTCAAGGATTCCGTTGCCCTGCGCCATTTTCTTCGGCAATTCATCCCAGACAGTTGTCAGATCTTTGGGAATATTTGCGCGAACCTGCGACCAATTGCTCGTATTCAAGGGGTATATGGCCCATTGAGCGTCATCCGCCACGAGGCGATGTCGAACCGTATCTGAAGGCTTTTGGGGATCGAGGCCATCGATCCATGGAACGATGCATCCCTTGTCGCGCCACACGGAAGCAAAATCTGCGTAACGTTCTTCCGAGCCCGGCGGCGATCCCTTCAAAACATCGTGGTTTCCTGGCGTGGAAACTATCTTGGCGGCGTCGATTCCGAATTCTTGAAAGGCGTCAACAATTGATTGGTATGCCGCGTCGTGGCTGCCTTTCGACCCCTTGTCTTGCGCGTCTCCGGCAAAGATCACAGCCTCGAGTGTGAGATGTCTACGCCGAAGATAGTCGGCGATTGAACTCAGCAATTCTCCCGTGGCCGCAATCCGGCTCGGGTTTTCGATCTTGGGAATTGAAGGCGACTTGATTTCGTCGCGCTTCAGTATGCCTGCCAGGTGTAAATCGGTGAGGACCAGAAATCGTGCTTCGCTCGCCATTCGTTCAACCCTGCTGATCGGCTGGGATGAGAAACTGGCGCTCAGTAAGCTGTTGCCGGCGAGCCAGGACTAGTGCTTCTAGATCGAATTTGTGCTCAGCAGCGAGAACGAAAATCCACTGGAGCATGTCGAGATTGGCTTGTTTTGCAATCGGAAGGAATTCTTCGAAGTGGTCAATTTTTTCACATGCATCGCAAAACCTACCTGAAGCGTCCGCAATATCCTCCAGAAGTCCGTAGACGAACTTGGCATCGGCTCTCACCTGGAAATCACGATCCAACCGCTGAGAAAGAACGTTCGCAGCGCTGAGCATCACCAAAAGAGCGTCCACAAGCGTCCGGCTCAAAACCGATAAATCATTTGGATGCAAAGCGACGCGGCCGGCATATTTGGCGTAATGCAAACCATAATGCTTGAGCCGATCTATGCGCGACAGACAAATAATGTCGGTATGGTTGCGTCTGTCATGTTGAAATTGCTGCTGCTGCCACCGAAGTAAAGTTTCCGGCTTCATTGCATTCAAGCTCATTTGCTTCCTCCGGTTATTTCTGTGGCTGCTTCGCTGAAGATAGACTTGAGCGCCGTCGCTATTTCAAGAAGAATTTTCGCGCCCCTTGCAAATCCGGTTGTGTAGGATTATCTTACGAGTCGGTAAGGAGTTCGTACCAATGACCAAAGACGAAGTCAAGAATGCCCTGCTGCAAGTGCTCGATCGCGTACAGTCGCTGAGTGGATGCCCAAGTCCTGCTCTCAAGGGCTCCGATGTTCCTGGAAAAGTGCTGGAGAGCTTCGACAGTACAGTTTGGCCGGTCGCGACTGGTTGGCTTGCGAAGAAGCTCGACATCATCATCCCCAATGATGTCCATATCTTCGGAACGTTGGACGGAAAAACCCTCCTAACTATCGACGAAAGCGTTGACCTGGTCCTCGCGAAGAAGCAAAGCAAGCCCCCGATTACGGTCGCGGCGGAGTAGTACATGAGCGAAAAAGATAGACAAAAAAGAATTGCGGACCGGATTAAGGAGGCCCGGCAACTGTCAGGCCTGAGCCAGGGGCAGGCTGCGAAGATGCTGGAGATGCATAGGCCGACGATCAGTGAGATCGAAAACGGTAATCGGAAAGTGTCAGCGACCGAGCTCGCCCAGTTCGCGGAAATCTACGAGGTTTCAATCAATTATCTGATGGGAGAAGGCCCGGATCAGATGAACCCCTCAGACCCGAAGCTTCAGCTTGCCGCCAGAGAACTGAGCAAACTGAGCCCAGATGCGTTGAACAGTTTGATGCGCGCGCTTGCGGTCATCCAGGGGGACGATAAGGATGACAATTCTGATGACGGCAAAGCGTAATCTCATCCTACAGGCATCCCAAGCGGCAGCCGACGCCCGTGATCAAGCAGGCGTAGACGATATCGATCCGATCGACGTTTATACGGTTGCGGATCGGCTCGGTTTGCGAGTGCGTTTTCTCAAGGTTAGTATGGAAGGGCTCTACAAGAAAGGCCCTCCCGCGATTACGTTTTTATCGTCGCTGCGGCCGGTTCCAAGACGCGCCTTCACGTGTGGACACGAGCTCGGACATCATTGGTTCGGGCATGGATCGACGATTGATGAGCTTAAAGAGGACGACCGCAAGTCGTCTGATAAGCCGGAGGAAATCTTGGCTGATGCGTTTTCGTCGTTCTTGTTGATGCCATCGATCGGTATCCGGAGGGCTTTCGCTTCCCGCAAATGGGACATTTCGGCCCCATCACCCCTGCAAATAGCAACGGTAGCAAGCGAGTTCGGCGTCGGGTATGGGACCCTAATCTCTCATTTGACCTATGTGCTTCACCACATAGGTGTGGAGCAACGGGCCGCTTTACTGAAGACGAAACCTCAGCAAATACGGCGCTCTCTTATCGCCGACGACACACTGACAGCTCTGCCGGTCTTCGACGGACACTCCCTGACCTCCACGGTCGACCTCGATATCGGCAATGGAATTGCACTTCCCAAGCTCAGCGAGATCAAGGGCGACGGTTTGGACTATCTGCAAGATGGCGGGGATTTTGCCATCTATAAAGCGACAACGCGCACCAAATTGAAGGTTCGGACCGGCCTGCGTCAAATGACTGTGCGTATCGGCCCTACTGAATACGAAGGCTTGATGAAACACCGACACGTTGAGGAGGAAGATGATGACTAAATCCGGATCACCACGCTTGATCGAGGCAAGCGGCCTTTCGATCGCTTGGGGACATGTTCTCTCTGAGCTGACATCACCGGGTTGCACAGAGATCTCGCCACTCACACTCTCGATCACGGGTTTTGATGACGAGGGATACCCCGTGGAGAACCAGAATATTCGAGCATCTCTCGATCATTGGTTGGAAATCACAGGCAAACGGGGTTGTGAAAATGTCGCATTCACGATCTTTCCAGAACGATATTATTTGCTCGCGCAAGGCAACCGCGCAGAGTTCTTCGAAATGTACCGAGAGGCATTTCAACGCATCCAAAAATTAAACCCGCAAAACAACAAGAAAGGCTCCTACTTCCAGCGCCTGATAGATTTTGAGGGAGGGGGCAAGGGTTTCAATCAGTTGGAGTGGATCCTTGCCGAATACGAACGTCGCCCAAGCGGCCGCAGATCCAGATGGCAGGCGACAACTTTCGATCCACACCGTGATGTCAGCAGGACATCGCTTCAAGAATTCCCATGCCTCCAGCAGGTCAGTTTCACGTTCTCAGAAACGAACGGCTTGATAGTCAACGCCTTCTATGCGACGCAGCAGATCATCCGAAAGGGATACGGGAACTACCTTGGCCTTAGCCGACTTGGTCGTTTCATGGCGCATGAGATGGGATTGAAGATGGAACGGCTCAACGTATTTGTAGGCGTCGCTCAAGCGGACGATCTGAAAAAAACGGACCCAGATTTTCTTGCTATGATGGCCGTTATCAAGGCGGAACTGCAGAACGCCCCGGTTCCAGCGTGACTGCTGAACGAAAGCTTGCGTCGCAACCATTTACAATAGGCTCGAACCGGTTTTCGAGCCTTGAGGTTACGCCGGTTTTCGACGCCTATTGGCAATTTGCTGCGGAGCGGCAGGAAATCTATTTCCGAAGAATTGAGAGGCGGCTCGGTCCTTGGACCGACGATCCAATCCTGAAGCAGTTTCGATTCACCAACGCCTATCGAGCCGCTGATCGTGTCAGCCAATACCTGATACGCTCAGTGATTTACGACCCAAACCTCGATCAAAATCCCGACGAGATTTTCTTTCGCACGATCCTGTTCAAGATTTTCAATAAAATCGAGACCTGGGAGGTCCTGACCGAGCAATTGGGCGCGCTCACATGGAACGCGTTCAACCCTGCTGCGATCGATAAGGTCCTCTCCAAAGCCCAGCAGAATGGAGGCCGAATTTACTCTGCGGCCTACATCATGCCTCCTGTAAAATTGGGGCCGCCTGACGGGGTGAAGCACCGCGGACATCTGGCTCTTCTTGAACTCATGATGCGGGAGCGGGTTTATGAACGCATTCAGGAAACGCAAAGCCTGAAGCAGGTCTATGAAATTTTGACCGCCTTTCCGTCGATAGGTCCGTTCCTCGGCTATCAGCTGACGATCGATCTCAACTACTCGTCGCTGATCCATCATGAAGAAAGTGACTTTGTCGTCGCCGGCCCCGGAGCTCTCGACGGTATTTCAAAATGCTTCGTAAACGCCGACAATCTGCAGCCTGCCGACATTATTGAGTTCATGACTGACCGCCAGGAACTAGAGTTCGAGCGTTTAGGTCTGAACTTCAAATCTTTATTCGGCCGCCGCCTACAGCTTATCGACTGCCAGAACTTGTTTTGCGAAATCAGCAAATATTCACGGGTGTCGCATCCTGACATCCCTGGGCGAGCGGGCCGCACCCGCATCAAACAGGGTTTTCGCGAGCACGGCGACGCGCCGCGACCGTTCTTCCCGCCCAAATGGAATCTTACCGTGCCGACAGGTGTCAACCTGACGCAATGACGACTGCGGCTGCAGCGTTCTGCGTATGCGTAATACTCAGAAGCCAGGACTTGATCTGCATCTCCTTAGCCCGGAGAGCGGCTTGGCCAGAAAGATGAATGGTGGGCTGACCGGCTGACGCGCGAATTTCGATCTCCGTCATTGCAGTGCCCTGCTGTAGACCACCAAGCACTTTTAGGACAGCTTCTTTGGCAGCAAATCGACCGGCCAGGCGGTCGATTTGGCTGGTGCTGTTCGCCGCTTCGCCGAGCTCAAAGGGGCTAAATACTCGGCCCAGCACGACGAGATCGTCTAAGGCATAAAGCGCGCGGAACTGCGGGATTTCTACGAGGTCAAGACCGATACCAATAAGAAGCACGCTCTAACGCGCCGCACTCTTGCGCAATTCCGGATCTTTGATCTTATCTATGGCTTCGCGCCGCTCCTCCGAAGCCCTCTGAGCCTTCTGCAAAATCACTTCCATCGCAGGGCGATGTTTCTCAATCGCAGTCGAAACCTTTTCGCCGGATTTCGGTGGGCCGCTGCGAGGCGAAAAACTTGCACTTTTCCAAGCCATTTCATTCCTCCATCTCTTTGAACCGGTCTGCAAGCATACCAAAAAACTCTTTCACATCGGTTTCGATGCTCGTGATCATCGTACCAACAGTTTCGTCTTCCGGCAAATCCCGTCCACCATCTATTTGCACCACGAAGCGGACAGGCCCATCACCAATTGAAATGGGTATGCACAGGACCCATTTCAAATCACTTCGAAGGGCCTTGCGACGCAAGCGATGTTCCGGAGCCGTTAAACTGAACTCCGGAGACAGTGGCGCGAGTTCGAACCAGCTATCGCCAGTCTTCCAGGCTTGCCCTGCCACTGTTCCATCGATTGGGATCAACATCCGCCCATCATGATGACCTTCATATCCTGTTGAATACCGAAGCCGCAAAGATCTCGTATGTCCTACGTCCGGGATTGCAATAGCAACGCGGACTTTGGGGTTGCGCTGGTCAAGCGCCGCTTCGATGACGTCGTCGACAAGCCCTTTGGTAAAACGGCAAGCTTCAGCGTAGGTCTCGGGTGTTTGAAAGAGCCATTTGTCCAACTTCGCCGTAGCCGCCGTTTCCGCGTCCAGAACCTCTTTAATGGCCCTGTCAACGGACAGGTCGAACTCGAGAAGATTCAGGCTTGTTGAAAGTTCAAGCCGTTCAGCTTGGCCGGCAGCACGGAGGTTAAGTTCGGAAGAGCCGAACAATCCGGTTTGAATGAAAGCACCCAGCCAATTTAGCCGATTAAGGATGCGCCGTTCCGTGGCTGTCTGAATCTCGACGGCGAGGGTGATGGCATCCGGATCAAGTTCACGCTCTTCATCAAACGACCAGGCAGGAAGGTTTGAGACAATCCCTCCATCCATATGCAAGTTTTCTTCAATGATCAGCGGTTCGAATATGATCGGAAGGGAGATGGAGGCAGCGACCGCATCCGCTACCGGGACATTCGGCGTTCGCTCAGGAGAAAAAAGCTCCATCTTCCCGGTCGTCAGATTGGCGCTTACGATCTTGAGGATCGGCCGACCGTCGCGGCCAAAGTCGCCCATTCGAACGACGCGTCCCGGTTCCGATGGGAACATCCGCTGCTGGAGAAGGATGCCAAGGGCTTCAGAAAACTCCCGCGATCTGGCAAGTCCTGATAAGAGCGAGGTTACAACGCAACAGAGAAAAATTATCAATGCAGCGAAAATAGCTGCGGCGAGATATATTCTGCCCCATGCCAGGAGCGCGCCGACCAAGATTAGAGTGAGCGCAACGCCGACCAGCGAGACGCATAAAATCGTCGGCAACATCGGCATCGCAGTGCGAAAAAGCCAGACTTTCCACCATCCCCATCTACCGAACAGATGCTTTGCCTGTTTGATGGAGGGCCTGATCTCACCAAGCCGGGAGATGACGGAACATTTGTCGAGCGGGTTCAGAAGCTCATCTGCAGAGAACCCCGAGGCCTTTAGTGTTGCAACCAGAGCTCCAGCGGATGTGCCAGAGAGCCCCCTGAAATCAACACCCTTTGCTTCCAGCGCTCTGAGAGCGCCAAGATGAATCAAGGCCTTCGCACCGCCCCCGGCAAACGCCACAAACATTCGATGTGTCAAACGCTTTCCACTGCTCGTTTATGACGTTGATCGTTCTTACCAAACAGAAGTGGAAAGCGGAACTATGAAGATCAAGTGTTGATTTCCAGCCGGCTTTAACCCGTTTTGCCATTTCGCGTTAGCCACCAGATCCGGTGTAGTGAATTGTGCAACAACAATTTTATCCGGCGTAAGTGGACCACTGCGAACGGAAAAATGGATCAAACACACACGGAAACGAACAACAAGATCAAGTGGCCCCTTCTCATATCCAGACGTTGCTGTTTCCAGGTCCGGTAACCCCACGTGGATCGGCGAACGCGCATGCTGGCCCCGCGATCATGGCCCTACTCTACCGACCATCGGCGTTGGTGGCCCCAGGACTTTCAACCTGACCACCCTTCCGGACAAACCACCTGCAGAACCCGGCTAGGGCCTATACCTCCTGTCTCGCCGCCGTTGGATTCCAGAAAGGCAACGAAGACGAGCCTGCCTTATCCAGAACAATCGCAACGCTCTGCTCCGCTCTCGTAACTGCGACGTAGAAGCTCGAAGCGGAATTTGCCTCTAGATAGGCGCCAGATGCGATGAACTTGGCGATGGGCGCGGTCGGGACTATCAGGACGCGTTCATACGTCATGCCCTTTGACACTTTGAAATTGAGGTAGTCAAGATCGAAGGCCTTGCCTGAATTGACGCTGTGTCGCAAGCACTGAGGCTGGAAGTGACGAACGTATTCGGTGACGTGCTTTGTCGATACCAGAAACACGCCATCGTGATCCGTAACTGTTCTGTTCTCAGACTGCGTCTCGGGGAACTTCCAAGACGGGTCGAAGATGCGGTCAGAGAATTTCGCAACGACGGGATGGCACCGCCAAGTCGTCACGCTCTCCACGATTTCAAGCAGCCCTTTAGCCTGACGCTCACGCGCCCACTTGACCGACCCCGCGTACGAGTATTTTGCATTCTTGGAACTACGCGGATTTGTCGCGAGCACCGACTGACGGATGTCGCCGACCATGCGAATGTCGACCGAAGAATCCAGCAGCACGTCGATGATTTCCCAATCGTGAGCGCTGAGATCCTGAACCTCATCGATCAGGATTTCGTCGTAGATGCACTCCAGCCTCTTCAGAAGCGCCCCCTTACTCTGAGCAACCAACTCGTGAGCGAGGCGACCAAGTTCACATCCGTATGCAGCACCGTTGGAGTCCAGAAATCGACCAATGCCGCTCGACATGCGATGGGGACGCCCATCGAAATTGAAGCCTAGGACACGTTTCCCGGCGAACTTGAACGGCAGGAAGGGCCTGGCAAAATGTCGTAGGAGGAAGGTGAACCAGCCCATCACTTCGACATGATGGTGGTCACCTGCGTACTGCTTCAGCCGGCTGATCAGTTCTTCTTGATTGGCTTGCGTATAGGTCAAGACCAGCACGTGTCGCTCGCGCGACACTGAAGCGCAGTGTTCAACGATGCTTTGTGTCTTCCGAGAGCCTGCGACCGCCAGCGTCAGATGGTTAACCATGCGCGAACTTGACAGCTTCCAGCATGTACGCCGGCGGAACAATCGTTTTGTCTGAAGCGCTGATTCGAAGAGCTGCCTCGGTCTTTTCCCTGGTCATCCATTTCAGCAGGTCTGCATGATCGGCGATCCTAAGAATGTCCCGAAGCAAGACTTCACCGGTGTGGTGAATCACTTGCGGCTCAAGCGTCTCACCGTGGGCGACCTCACCGATGAAAAGTTCGCGTACGCCCTTCTTTAGCCACTTGTCTACAGGCCCGCGAAGCTCATCTGGGTCAATGCCATCGTTGTCCCGTAAAGCTGTTATCGGCTTGCCGAGTGCAGCACAGAGTTCCAGACCGCGAGCCAGCGAGAGGCCGCGCATACTCAGCACGTCGATCCCGCACGCCATCGGACGCTTCCCGTACCGGTCATGGAAAATCCGCTCGAACACGATCTCGTCGGACGGTCCTTCGACCAGAACGATCTTGTTCGCAAGGACGATGCGCAGCGTGTCATATCCGGGAAGCTTCTTGAAGTAGTTGACTGTCTCCGGGTCGAGCGTTGAGAGCTTGGCGGTGACATCATGGCCCATCAAAAGAAGGGCATCCAGTCCCAGGCGATTGAGCACGAATGAGCTGTGCGTAGTGATGAATAGCTGTTGCTGCTCACCCGCAAGTGACTCGATTCTGGAAAGCAGAGTGACGAGGCTGGTGTGCGTCAAATGGTTCTCGGGCTCTTCGACCATGACGAACTTGGCGCGGCCGGCGTGCCGGTTCATCGCGAGCGAGATCTTGATTGCCGATTGCTGCCCCTGACCAGACATACTGAATGGAACGTCATCCACGTGCGGGGTGACGACACCTTCCCACGAAGTTCTCGCGCTTTGATCCATTGCAAGCGCGATCGGCCGGTTGTGCAGGGTCGCGTGCACGGAACTCATTCTAGTATTGACGGCATTCAATGCAGTGTTGGACAACGAAGCCTTTACACGGCGGTATTCGAGCGAAATCTGCGCTCGCTCCGCGGGCTCCAGTTGGTCGCCCAGGATTTGGCGCATGTGATAGTCGATACCAGATGAGGTCCGGACGGTGTGCGAGTTGATCACTGCAGTGGCCAGGACCTTCGGCCGTGTCGTCAGTTCCTTGTCTGCAAATGATCGCCATTCACAACGGTAATACTCTACCGGGAGAAGAGAGGTCGGAGCCTTGGCCCACTCTTCCAGTTCTGCCGCGTAGTCCGGATTCGCCGAAATCCGCATGCTCACGCCAGGACATGCCGTCGTCGGCACATGCGTGTTAACTGCACCACATAGGATTTGCAGCTCCGGAACATCCTCGAAATACAGCTCAATCAAAATCTCCGGAAAACTGACTGGAACGCCGCTAACTCGCTTCTTGATGAACTCCTCAACCACGGCTGTGTTGAACCAGTGCGGATTTAGTTCCTCGGAGACGCTGCGGCCGTTGATCCGGCCTGTGAGCGCAAGCGCGACAGCTTCCATGAGCGTTGACTTGCCAGATTCATTGGCTCCAACAATCAGGTTGAATTTCCGGTTCGGCTCGACTGACAGATTCTTATGTATTCGGTAACCCTGGATCTTGATTTTTCGAATCATCGCGTCCTCCTCCATTCCCGATTTTTATAGAGCGCTTTCTCGATTTCGGACGCAATCGCGGTATGGCTCACCCCAGGGGAACGCTCAGGCAGATTCAATCCTTCGTATCGCAACTTGGCAAGTCAGTGTGAATAGTAAGCGTGGTTCACCCTGCGGGTCAGCCACATCGTAGCAGGGACGCGGCGCGGGCCGATCTGGTGCCCTGCGGCGACGACAGGCTCCGCAGGGCACCAGATCGGCCCGTGCAACGCGATCCAGACAGGCGATTTCCGACCGTCGCTTTTTGGCTTCGGCCAGCGTCGCCTAGGCGCTGTAGAGCACGTACCTGCAAGGCATTGTTGATCCATTTCCTCACAAGGTTTGCGTTGACGCCGCCCCCCCGGCTCATCACAGCATGAAATGGGGATTACAATCGAAACAGACCACACTCTTCACTGGGCAACATCACGCCCGGTGAATTCGCAATGAAAATGGCTATGGAAAAACTGGCCAGATGGGGCCAGATTGAAAACCAAAGACTCTCCTGAAACTGGACGGAAGATGGGTCTTAGGTCAGTTAAAAAACTAGTATTGGGTCCGGGCTCAGCCCGACAAGGCCTGCGTGAAACCTCCAATCAAACCGCCGACAAAAGAACCGATTTTCGTGTAGGTCGAAGCGTCAAGTTCATCGTTGTCCGCCACGGTCTCTTCGACACTTTCACCAAGACTCGGATCAGTAGGTTTGGCCTGTACAGCGGCTATGCCTCTCGACGTTAGCTGCACGTCCTGGAATATGTAGCTGCTGTCCATCATTAAGTGTATTCTACCGCTGCGAATAAGGTTTTCCTCAAGCATCCACCTCAAGATGTCGGCAAAAATCATGGGAAGATCCTCGTCGGTCTCGATGCCGTTGGACAAGATCTTATAAGCGTCATCCTCTGTGAATTCGACGCGACGAAGTCCGACCTTGATCAAGTGCGCCAAAATGCGGCCCATGATTTCGTAGTGATTGTCCATGGTAGTCACGCACCACCTCCTAAGTCAGAGATCATAGCTTACACGACCTCTCAAACCGCTGATCATATATACATAAGGTGGTGCGAGACTATTTGAAGCTGGGGGTGATTGTCGCAAAATTCGTAGGCGATCCGGAGGACCGCATTGCCATCGGCAATGTGCTGCCGATCGTCCGCCTCGAGGCCGGTTTTCCAACCATGGAAAAAGTAGTTGCGGATACGCGCGAGCGCATGAAAAACGGCTGAGGCGTCGCCGCAATGCGGAGGTGTAGCGTTAAACCGAAGACCGAGGCCGGCTAAGTTTTCAATCGCTTTTGGAGGATCAGCGATAATGCGAGACGCCTCCACATCCGCTTTAACGAGTTGGTAAAACTTGCCGCCAAACGCCTGGCCGACCTTGTCCCAGCTGATGCCAGGGCTGGGCGGCTTAAGGGTGAACGTCTCTCCCTCCTGCCCAAAGGCCCACTCGAAACGAGAAAACGTGGAAAAGAACTGGATCGGGGCCGCATCCATTTGCGCCGAAAGGGTAGGAACCACTTTTCCCCACGAATCTTGTGTCATGGCAAATCCCTAGTTCTCGGTGCTATGACATTGTGGCTGAAAGTGTAGCACTTATCTGACGACCCTTCCACTACAGCACCCCCCACGCCCGAAACCTCCCCCTCCCCGTCATCTCCCTGAGCCCGAGTTCGCCGACGATCCGCACCGCCGCCTGCGGCGTCACGCCGACCGCCTTGACGATCATGCCGGCCGACAGCAGCGGCCGGGACATCACCAGGTCGATCAGCTCGGGCAGCTTTGACGTCTGGCGCCGGCCGATCAGCCGGCGTTCCATCGACAGTCGGGCCAAAACCAGACGGTCGTGTTCCCTGAGTCCAAGTTCAGCCGCCGCGATGATGCCGGCGACAATGGCCAGCATTCGGGTTGCGTGATCGCGGTGTCGGCGGCGATCGACCGGAATGGACTTGAGCCCAAGATTGATCGTGGCCAGATGCGCTCCCGTCGTAACGCCGACCTGGCGCAGCACAGAGGCCCCGAGCAGCCGGCCCAGCCAGGGCGCATGCTGCAGCACTTCCAAGCTATTCCAAGCATCGAGGGCGACAATCGCCTGCAGCACCGGTGGAAAACCGTCGAGCTCGCGCAGGACGGCCCGCCATTCGCCGAGCCGTTCGTCCTCATCCCAGTCGAGATCGTAGACCAGCGGATCCTTTTCCCTGGCCCGAGCCGGGCCGGGCGTTTTTGCCTGTTCGATGGCAGCGTCGGAGCGGGCCAGCACCGCATCGATGACGGCAAACTCGGCGTCGAGCACGCTGGCGCCGTCATCGTCGTCCTCCCCCTCCCCTCCTCCGCTCGCGCTGCCGTCCAGCTCGCCGGCGTCGATCGCCACGGTGTTGTCGTCGCCATGTGATGCTGCAGGCCACGCCTGCCCGCGCAGGCTGCGCAGACCATCAGTGCTGAGCGCCCAGCCCGGCGGCTGCGATGCGATCCGCCGCCGGGTCCTCAAGACGTCGCGGGCGATCGTCAGCTCGTGGGTTGGAGCGCGGATGTCGGCGCCAGCGTCGTGCAGCACCAGGTCCTCGAGATGGACGAGCTCGCCGTCGATCCACAGCGAGGCGCAGGCGTCGGCAAAATGCGATCGTTCGATCCAGCCCTGCCCGACCGGTGAGCGAGCGATGCGCTCGTCGAGACGGGCCAAGGCCGTGCCGGCGTCGGAAATCGGCCGCAGCAGGCTTGAGATGGCTAATTTCGACAAATCGTAAGACATTGAAATCATAGTAAACGATTTGCTAAACGAACTCTATCTGAATATTGCGGTTCGCCACATGGTATGACTGTGGGTTGGGTGTCTAACCATCGATAAGTACCTCTTATCGATGGTATATCTCTAAGTAACGGCTTGATCGTGATTTCTGATCCTCACGAGTATATTTCGATATCGGGATGATGGGATATTCTATACGTCTGAGCCGGCGGTTAGGCGCCTTTATCGGATCGGCGCTGCACTATTAGCCAAGGTCAATTTCCGGGCGGGACGGAGACATGCCTGCCGATCGGATACTAAGCAGGTCAGTGGTTCGCCGGAACCGATGTTGGGGTGGTCCTCCTGCCTACTCGATGCTGCTGGCGGCCCGATAATCCTTTGTTAAAAATCAGCTCCTATTTCCGCTCGCCCTTGGCACTGGTGCCAAGAGCTATGGAATGCAAGCATGCCAAAACAAGATATTGCCTCACGTCATTTTCAACGAAAGATCTCGGATTTCTGCGACGTGCGCATCGCGCCAATCGCTCCGAAACGGGTGCTGGAGAATATCAGATCCTACCTGATCAGCCTCATCATCTACCGGAAGTCCCCGCCCCTTTTAAACGGCCGGATCGACTGGACAGCGGTTGCAGACGCTTGCGGAATTGAGACAGAACTGACAGCCGAGCTGAAAAAGCGGCTTCGTCCTGGCCTTGACGCCATCATTCGATGGCTCGGCACGCCGGCTTTGGAAGAAGGTCCCGCATCCAAGCCGAAAACTAAACCGGCTCGACCCGCTCGCCGCTCACCGGTGCCGGCGACATCGTCCACTCGCAAGCCTCAACGAATGGGCAGCGACGGGACACCGGTTCAATCTGCGTCGCCTCAGCGAGGCCCGCAGCCAAAACCGATCCAGGAGTTTCCTGAGCCGCTGTTTGAAGCGACGGACAATCCAGAAACCTTCCAGGACGCGCTCGTCTATCATATGCGCCGGTTTGGAGACAGCTATTGGCAGCTATGCCGCGCCATCATTCGCCTCGGTGAAACATTCGACGACAAAACCCTGCTCTCCTGGATCCAGGCTGGCCGAATGCCAAGATCCATTGCCAGCTTCGAAATCCTTTCCCGCATCGAGCGGCGCTACCAACTCCGACAAGGATATTTCAAAGAAAAGCTGCCGCATCCGTCGCGATCGCTCTACGGTCACAAGCTCGCCGATATCAGCCCCGCTGAACGACGAAGGCTGGCTTGGCACCTGCCAGACGACTTTGGCAGCCTGTCATTCTCGAAGCGCGAGGAAATCCTCGATTGGGTCCGGCGGGTCATCATCTCCGGCTCAACTGATTATCGCCGCTATCAGGCGGCGGCGAGTAAGCAACGTTATGCCATCCGCTTTCCCGGCGTCACTTATGGCGGAGGATCTTTGTCTCCGCGATCATCCCTTCTCGCCGGCGGCATGAGTAAGAGTGCGGATGTTTCATTCGAGGATCCCGACCTGCTGTCCGGCGTGGTCGACGCGCCGCGGCGGCTGGCGATGGAGATGGCGGACCTGATCCGCTTCAAGACTTCGACGCTGACGGCGGTCGGTTTCCAGCGCAACGGCGTCTGGTGTGAAGAAACGGCGTCGCAGAAGGTGGAGCATCTCGGACTAATGTTCGGCGCGCTCGCCGCTTCACCTGCCGGCGTCGTCAGAGGCCGCGGTGTGCCGCTCAGCCAGTTGACCTTCGGCTTGCTGATCTTTCCAGGCGTCTGGGACTGGTATCTGCAATGGCGTGAGCAGCGGCGCGGCTTTTTCACCAAGTGGGAGGAGGACATGCTGATGGTGGCGCAAGCCCTCACTCGTGCCGAGGTGGGCTGGATCCGCCAGCATCCGGAGCTTCTGAAGAATGTCAGGCCGATCGAGGGCCTCATCGCACCAGAGGAAATCGAATTTGCCACCCGCGACTGGCACGGCGCCTGTGATGCTTTCCATCGCCATGCGGCCAATCGTTCGAAGGAAGTCCAGAGGGTGATGCGCGTGCATCGCGATCCATTTGAGGCGATCATGGTGATCCTGGAAGCGGAAAGCCCGCTGGCGGAATATCGCAAGATCACCGATGAGATCTTGATGCGTATGCCAGACGAAGACCGCTATCCGCGGCCGACTGCGGAAGCTGTGCGCTCCTTCCTGATGCTTCGGCTCGGATTGCATCTGGGACTTCGGCAGAAGAACCTTCGCCAGCTTCGCCTCTGCCCGCGAGGACACTTCCCGACCTCCGAGCGCCGGTTGGAAGACATGAAGTGCGGGGAATTGCGGTGGAACGACCGGGAGCGTGGCTGGGAAGTGCTGATCCCGTCGGTTGCCTTCAAGAACTCCGGCTCGTCCTTCTTTGGACAAAAGCCCTTCCGGCTGATCCTGCCGGACCTGCTCGACCTCTACAAATACCTAGAGGCCTATATCGACCGGCATCGCGGCGTGCTGCTCGGCAGTGCAAAGGATCCGGGCACGTTCTTCGTGAAAACGGTGAAGACAACCAGTTACGACGCGGCCTATGACTCGACAAAGTTCTATGAGGCGTGGAGGACGATCATCCAGCGCTATGGCATCTACAACCCCTACACCGGTCGCGGCGCCATCAAGGGCCTGCTGCCGCACGGGCCGCATAATCTGCGGGATATCCTGGCGACGCACATCTTGAAGCAAACCGGATCCTATGAGCAAGCAAGCTACGCGATCCAGGACACATCGGATGTGGTGCAAGAGCATTACGGGCGCTTCCTGCCGCAAGACAAGGCGGCGCTTGCGGCAAAGATCCTCAACCAGGTTTGGGAAGCAGCCTGATGTGGAGGTGGCGGTGCGGTGACCGCATCGCCAACGCCCATTTCCGTGGTTTTCAGTTATTGCAGTTACAGGCCTGGCACATTATGTTAGTAGCCAAGGAGACTTTGCCATGGCCAGTCAAATCGTTCATTTCGCCGGATTGTCGGATCGCGACCGCGAGGCAGCTTCGCCCTTGCCGAAGCTGGCCGCGGGCGACAGGATGGAACTTCATGTTCGTCACGAAGGCGGTACAGAACAGACGCTTAAAATCCCTCCCACGGCCGCGGCGGCAGTTGAAGCGCTTCTGGCGCATATGTTGCGCGGCGAACGCGTCGCTGTGCTGGCCGCAGACCAGGAGCTCAGCCCGACCGAGGCATCGGCGGTTCTAGGCATCTCGCGTCCACTCGTCGTCCTGCGTATGGACCGGGGCGATCTGCCATTCCGCTATGTCGGCAAACACCGCCGTGCCTTGCTCAAGGATGTGCTCGCGCTAAAATTCAGGCTGGACGGCCGGCAGGCTGCGATGGATTCGCTTGCCGAAGACACCGAGGATCTTGTTGAGACTCATGGCCTCTAAACCGCCCGTCGCGGTCTATGATGCCTGCGTCCTCTATCCATTCCACCTGCGCAATGTCCTCATCCAGTGTGCTTTCGACGGCCTCGTCGAGGCGCGGTGGACCGACGATATCCATGACGAATGGATACGCAATCTTGCAGCTAACACGCCTTCGTTGCCCATCGAACGCCTATTAGCCACACGCGACAGGATGAAGGCCGTGCTACCGGAAGCGCAAGTGGGAAACTACCGCCCTCTGGTCACCGAACTTGAGCTACCAGACCCCGACGATCGGCATGTTCTGGCAGCCGCCATCGCCGGGAAAGCATCCGTCATCGTTACTTGGAACCTGAAAGATTTTCCAGCACCAAACCTCCGCCCCTACGGTGTGATCAGCCAGTCACCCGATGATTTTTTGTTCGAACTCCATGCCGCGTTTCCCGATGCGTTGATCTCCAGCGTCAAAGGTGCACGGCACAATCTGCGCAAGACGGCGCCGTCCATCGAAACGTTTGTGGGCGCGCTTGAGCAAGGCGGGTTGAAGAAATTTTCGGCCATTCTTCGTCGAAATATCACCAAGCTGAAGTGACCGTATGGACCAGCGCAGAGCACAACGACTGGAACGTCCTGTACGCTGCAGACAATTTATTCTTCCTCGCTCTCCGCCTCAGCCGAGAGCGGCTCATTCTGAACCTCCTTCCGGCTGAGCAATCCGCATCCTCGAGCGCTTCGACGTTGGCAAGATCACGCAGCGTCTCCATTCCGAATGCGGAGGGGAAGTATGGAGTGGTCACATAGGTGTAAGGTGCGCCTGGCATCGGACTGCGCGGTCCGGAAGCAATGAAGCTGGAACCCCGGAGCGCTGCGATGATATCGCGGCTGACCTCCTTGCCGAACATTATGCTCAGCTCGCCGCGGGTGACGGGCTGGAAATAATCCCACCGCCATCAGGACCATCACCTCGAATCCCGACAGCGCCGCGGCCCCTCCCCGCGACGGCGCCGACGAGGCCCGAATCGTCTCGCCAAAGCACGGTCGGGTGCGATACTGCCCATGCGGATCGGAGCGGATCAGATCGCGGAGTGATTTCAGGGCAATGCCGGCGGCAAAGGCAGCATCCGCCTCGCCGCCATCCTGGGGGCGCGCGGTCGCCCGGGCCGGCAGGGGCGGCACGGCCGCGAGCAGAACCGCGACGGTGAAAGGGAGCGGGAGCACGGGTTCATGCCGAGCATCATCTTTCCTTGAGCGGTTTGTTGCGCCGATTGCTGCCAAAACCGCACGTCATGTCTGCTCAAGCAAATGAACGATAAACTTCCATTATCGGTTATATTTGACTTGCTCGGCACAAGCATGCAACGCAGAGTGCGCTGACTGCCACTACGTCGCAGGTGGAGGTCGTCCCGGCATCCGAATATCGGGCGCTTCAGAACCAGGTGAAAGAGCAGCAGCGCCTCCTCGACAAGAAGAGGATGGAAGGCGAAATCCTCAAAGAAGCGCTCGAATAGCATCAGGGTCAAAAAAACCACCGGTTGCGGCGCGCTAGCGCTCCGGCAGGCATCGTGCAACGATCCAACCTGGGTCCGACAAGAGCTGGCCCGCGAATCCCATCGGGAATGAACAGCCAGCTTCGCGCGATCCGTCACAACGGTCGCTCTGCCGGCCCTGCTATTGGCGAAGGAGGCTAACTACGGTCACAATCGCCCTGCTAACGCTAAAGGTCTGCAGTGCAGACGCAGAAGGTACCCACGCTCGCGGGTACCTTAAATTTTGCACCAGCACCGTTCATCATCATCAACCACGGTCACTCATTCGACAAGCAAATATGTGCGTTCCCCCGATCTGAAAGATCGGGGGAATAAATCAGCCATTCTCAACTGCCTATTCCAGTTCGGTGTCTTCCACCGTGATGCCGGACTGGAATGTCAGAAAGCCGGGAATGTTGGTAAAGCCCTTGACGTTCTTGCGAAGGCCGAAACTCTGGTCGCGCCACATCAGATAAACAAAAGGCGACTGCTCCAGAGCACGGTCGACAAACTGGCCGTAGATCTTCCCCCGCTCGGCCGTGTCGAGCGTGACGCGCCCCTTGTCCAGGAGATCGTTGATGGCCGGATCGTTGAAGTAGGCTGAGTTGTTGAGCCGGACCAGTTGCTGCCCACCGTAGAAGAAGTTGCTGAGCCAATCGGGGTCGGCGATGTCGCCTGCGGTGCCCGCGACAAGAAAATCATAGTCGCCGGCGTTGTTCTTGGCGATGCGGCCGGACCAGTCCGGAAGATCAAGCTTCGCCTTGATGCCGATCTTGGCGAGCTCCGCCTGCACCGCGATCGCGGTATTGTTATGGAAGCCGTATTGGGCGGTCGACAACAGCCGTGCCTCGAAGCCGTTCGGATAACCCGCCTTCGCCAGCAGTGCCTTCGCCTTGGTAATGTCGTAGCTGAAGTAGTTGGCCTTCTCCTTGGAATAGCCCATGTATCCTTCCGGAACCGCAATTCCGTAAATCGGCGTGCCCCGACCATTGAAGGCCGTGTTGATGACCGTGGCGCGATCGATGGCGTAAGATACGGCCTGCCGCACCTCCGGCTTCGAAAACGGCTCGAATTTGGTGTTGAACTGCAGCATCATGAAAGGGCCGGTCGTGCTTGCCAGCTTCAGATTGGAATCGGCTTCGATCGAGGCGGCGTCCTTCCACGGAACGTAGTCGATGATGTCGACGTCGCTCGATTTCAGCGCATTCACGCGGGTATTTTCGTCGGCATAAAAGACGTAGTGGACGTCATCGAGGTGAGGCCTGCCCTGCTTGTAATATCCGTCGAACTTTTCGACGGTCAATTCGCGACCACGTTCCCATGCGGAAAACTTGAAAGGCCCGGCGCCAATCGGCGTTGCATTCGGATCCTTGCCATGATCCCTGATCCAGGCGGCGGGCACGATGGCCGATTCCGGAAGCGCCAGGTAGTGGATGAGCGGAACGAATGGCTTGGAAAGCGTCAGCTTGACTGTCTTGGCATCGAGCGTATCGATCGCTTTGATCACACCCAGCTCGTTTCGATAAGTCGCCTTGCTGTCTGCTGCGGTGATGCGCTCGATGGACGCCTTCACATCCTGCGCGKTCACCGGCGACCCGTCGTGGAATTTGGCGTCCCGCAGCTTGAACGTATAGGTCAGTGCGTCTGTGGAGACCTCGTAGGATCGCGCAAGTTCCTGCGACAGCTTTCCATCAGCGCCGTAGTTGACGAGGCCGCGGTGAATGGCGAGCCGGATCGTGCGGGCCGGCGTTCCCGCGTTAATGGTGCTGTCGAGCGTGGAAGGCTCGCCGGAGAGACCGAAATAGAGAGTACCGCCCTCAGCAGCCAGGGCCTGATGCGCGGAAACGCTGGATGCGAGGGCGAAGATAAGCCCGAGAACTGATTTCTTCATGCTGTACCCCTTTTTTGCTTGTGCTTGTTTATTCGTCTTTTCCATGTCGGCTATTCCTCCCTGAGACGTGGATCGAGAATGTCGCGCAACCGGTCGCCCACCACGTTGATGGCGAGCACTGTCAGCGCGAGAAGAAGGGATGGCCAGATGACATACATCGGGTTCTGGCCGAGATAGCCGCGGGCGGTCCCGATCATCTGGCCCCAGGACGGTTCCGGCGGCACAATGCCTAGGCCAAGGAAGCTCAGTCCCGATTCAAGGAGAATCGCCGCGGCGACCGTCAGCGTCGCCTGGACGACCAGCGGCGACAGGATGTTCGGCAGAATCGCCGTGAAGACGACACGCCGCACCGAGGCCCCCATGGCATGCTCGGCTTCCATGAACTCCTGGCGTGTGACCTGAAGCGTGGCAGAATGAGCGACACGGGCAAAATGCGGGATATAGAGCACGCCGATCACGACGGTCAGGCTGAGAACGCCGCTTTCCCAGAACCCGACCGCGAGCAGCGCAAGCAGAATTGGCGGAAAGCTCAACATGATGTCGACGGCGCGCATGATCAGAAAGGACAGCCACAAACGTCCGTAAGCACCTGCGATTCCAAGGAAAGTTCCGAACACAGCGGCGATCACCGTGGCGCCAAGCGCTACCATGAGGGTCGGACGGATGCCGATAAGAAGCCGGCTCAGCAGATCGCGGCCGAATTCGTCGGTTCCCAGCCAGTGGCTGGCTGAGCTGCCCTGGTTGACGGCCTGCGGGTTGAGCATGAATGGGTCGTGAGGCGCGAGCCAGCCGCCGAAGATCGCCATCAGAAGGACGATCGCCAATACGGCAAGACTTGCGACGAATGCCGGCTGACTGCGAGCGACGCCAAGGGTGCGGGAGGTCACGTGCGTTTCCTCCTGATGCGCGGGTCGAGCAGGCTATACAGCAGTTCGACCAGCAGATTGATGCAGATGAAAAGCGCAGCAATGGCAAGCATCGCGCCCTGGACCAACGGATAATTGCGGGCCGATACCGCACCCACCAGCAGCGTGCTGAGCCCCGGCCAATTGAACATTGCTTCGACGAGCACCGTGCCGCCCATCAGGTTGCCGAGCTGCAGCCCGATGATGGTGACGATCGGGATTGCCGCATTGCGCAGCACGTGCTGCCAGATGATGCGTCGCTCCGACATGCCCTTCGCCCGTAGCGCCCGCACGAAATCCCGTCCAAGGATTTCCAGCATCGATGAGCGCGTCATGCGTGCAATCGAGGCGGCAAGGCCGAATCCGAGTGCCACCGCCGGGAGGGTGAGCTTGCGGAAATGCTCAAGTGCGTTTCGCGAAATGTCCGTATAGCCGCTGGCGGGCAACCAACCGAGTTTCAGGCTGAAGAACAGAACCAGCATCGTGCCCAGGATGTAGACAGGCACAGAAATCCCGATCGTGGCGACGGACGTCAGGATCGTATCGCGCAGACTTCCACGCTTGAGGGCAGCGGCAATGCCAAGCGGAACACCGATCAGCGTCGCGATGATGATCGCCGCGAAGGCCAGTTCCAGCGTGCGCGGTAGGTTGGAAAGCACATATCGCGAAACCGGATAGCCGTTGGCGAGCGACGCCCCGAAATCAAGATGCAGCGCCTTCCACAGCCAGACGAAATACTGAGACATGACCGGCTGATCCAAGCCAAGCTGGCTGCGCATGGAGGCAACGGCTTCCGGCGAGGGATTGCTGTCAGCGCCGAGCAACAGCAGCACCGGATCACCCGGCATGATGTACATGACCGAGAATATCAGTGTGGCGATTACCAGCAGTTGGATAAAGGCCGTCAGCAGCTTTCGTCCAACGAGCAGCAAAGCTCCGGCAACAGAGGCGTTCATGCGACCCCCTTTCCGACACGGTCCGAACCGATGGTCGGCACCGCATCGAGCAGCATCCGGGTATAGGCTTCCTTCGGATTGGCGAAGATTGCCTTCGCCGACCCGTATTCGACGATGCGGCCCTTCTGCATGACGGCGACCGTGTCACTGATATGTTCGACCACGGAAAGGTCGTGGGAAATGAAGAGATAGGTCAGGTCGAACTCCACCTGCAGATCCTTGAGCAGGTTGAGCACCTGCGCCTGTACGGAAACGTCGAGGGCCGAGACAGCCTCATCGCAGATCACGAGCGACGGATTGAGTGCGAGAGCCCGGGCGATGGCAATCCGCTGTCGTTGTCCGCCGGAAAACTCATGTGGATATTTCGCCGCCGCGGCGGCCGGCAGACCGACCGCTTCGAGCAGGCCAGCGACGCGGCGGCGACGCATGGGCGCAGTGCCTTCCCCGAAGATAACCAACGGCGCTTCGACAAGCTCGGCGACGGTCTGGCGCGGATTGAGGGAGCCATAAGGGTTCTGGAAGACCATGGCGATCTCACGCCGGAACGGCCGCATCTCGCCTTCCGAAAGTCTGGCGATATCTCGTCCCTTGAGCAGGATTTCGCCGGCGTCGGGGCGATAGAGCCGCATGACGGCGCGGGAAAGGGTGCTTTTACCGCAACCGGATTCGCCAACCAGCCCAAGTGTCGAGCGCGGTGCAATGCTCAGGCTGACACGGTCCACAGCCCGCATTTCGACCGGCACCGCAAGCGGTGCAGGCTTGATCCAGTAGGACTTGACGAGATCCCTGATCTCGAGCAGCGGCGTAGCGTTCGCGTCCGGTGCCGCCGCGACATTGCTTGAACGGACGCGCGGTTCGGGTCGGACGCTGAAAACGTTGCCAAGCGCGTCACGCTCGATCACTGGCAAGCGGTCATGCTGGCCGCCGGGCGTCGGCATCGAGTCTATCAGCGCCTTGGCATAACTGCTCTTGGGATTATTGAAGAGATCGGCGGTGGTCGCCTCCTCTATTCTGTCTCCGGAATACATGACCACGACCCGGTCCGCGACTTCGTAGACAACGCCAAGGTCATGCGTGATCAGCAGGATGGCTGCCCCCACCTCCTCGTTAAGGCCACGCAACAGGTCGAGAACCTGTTTCTGCACGGTCACGTCGAGCGCCGTGGTCGGTTCGTCGGCAATGATGATGCGGGGTTTGCAGGCGACCGCCATGGCGATCATGATGCGTTGACATTGGCCGCCGGAAAGCTCGTGCGGATAGGCACGCATGGCGCGCTCGGGATCAGGAATCCTGACCTTCTCAAGAAGTTCTATCGCCTTCTGGCGCGCCTGCGCCTTGCCAACCGTTTCGTGAAGCCGGATCGCCTCGATGATCTGGTCGCCGCAGGGGAAGATCGGGTCGAGCGACGCCATCGGATCCTGGAAGATCATCGCAATATGCCTGCCGCGCAGCTTGCGCAGTTCACCGGGTCCGAGTTGAAGCATGTCGATGCCGTCGACCAGAACCTCGCCGCTCGTGACTATCGCATTCGGCGGGAGCAAGCCCATCACCGCAAGCGAGGTGATCGTCTTGCCGCTACCGCTCTCCCCGACCAGACCGAGTATTTCGCCCGGCCCGATGGTGAAGTCGATATTGCGCACCGCGAACTTCAGTCCGTCGCGGGTCTTGAAAGCAATCGAGAGGTTCCTGACTTCCAGCATCGCGCCTCCGATCAAGCCGTGACTTGCGAGTGGATGGGTGCCGGATAACCGAACGCACCCTCGATCCGGCAGATCTCGGCGGCAAACTGCGAGCCCTTTTCCATCGCGGCGTGGATGGCCTGCGGCCCTACATGCTCGCCGCGCTTCCAGCCACGGGCAGCCAGCGTCAGCAGCGTCGCGGTGATGAATGCATCGCCAGCGCCAAGCGTATCGACGACATCGGTGGGTACGGGCGCAACGGACACGAAGTCCTTGCCATTATAGGCAACAGCGCCCTCCGGCCCGAGGGTCGCGAGCGCCAGGCCGCAGCCATGCCCGACGACCTCGCGCAGGACTTCCAATGCACGGCCACGCCCGACATCGCCTGCCGACAGGGCGGCGAAATCGAGGTGCGGCGCCACCGGCGCGATCAGGTCCTCCACCTGCCAGCGATAGGAGAAATCATAGGACAGCAGATGGCTGCCATTCTTCAGCGTCGCGAGATGCTGGTTGAGGTGACTGTAGCAACTCGTGTGCACCAGTGCGAATGCGGAGAGGTAGTCGATATCGCCCTGACCCGGCGTGAACGGATTTTCCCGCGCGACGCCGCCTCTATTGGAGAACACGAACTCCCGGTTTCCGTCGACGACACGCACATCCGCATGGCCGTTTTCGCCTTCGATAATACGGCTGTGCGTTGCCGGCACGCAAAGCGCTTCAAGCGTGGCCCGAACATGCCGCGCGGCGGCATCCGTACCGAAGGTACCCAGAAATGCCGCATCGGCGCCAAGCATCTTGGCATAGACAGCAAAGTTCAGGGCATTTCCGCCAGGATACATCTTGCCGGTGTTGAGATAGCGGTCGACAACGTTATCGCCGAGCCCGAGCACCTTGAACGTGTTGAAAGACGTGTCGGGCGTGATCATTTTTCGGCCGCCTTCTTTTCATGCGAGACATAGGGCGCGACGGAGAAACCGCCCGCCCGCGGAGGCGATGCCGTGCCGAACCGCGACGAACTCGCGCGAGGCAGAAACAACCATGCGGGCGGGCGCTTAACCATCAGTAGTCGACCTTCCACATGTAGCGGCGCACGGACAGCGGATGCTCGCGCAATACCGACAGCGTGTGGGCGAACCAGTACCAGGTGACGCCGATCACGAAGGGCGACAGCAGCGGTGAGATGTCTTCGTAGCGGCCGGCGTCGAAAGTGATGATCTTGTCGGTGACCCGGCGCGTGAACTTCAGCGCGCGCTGGTCGATCTTGCGGTTCTCGCCATTGTCCATGAGGAAGACATAGGCCATCTCCGGATCGGCAACCTCGAAGGGACCATGGCGAAATTCGCCCGAATGGATGTCGGATGCATCAAGCCATAACATTTCGTTGAAGATGCAGATCGAATACTGGTAATTGAGACCCGAGAGGATACCGCTGGAGAGCACGTAGTAGATGTTCTCGTCTTTGTAACGGCGGGCGAGCTCCATGCCACGCTCGCGCTCGGCATCCTTGATGTCGTGCAGCTTGGCCGGCATCGCTTCGAGGTCACGCAGCAGTTGCGGGCCGACCGGGCTGCGGAGGTGCTTTAGCAGGTAGGCGGCGAACAGATAAGCGACCATCGTCTTCGGCATGCCCGGCAGCTCCTTGCTGTAGGGCAGAAGGTAATCGCAGATCTTTGCCAGACCGCTTTCGTGGCCGGAAGTGAGCGCGACGGTAACCGCGCCGGTAGTCTTGGCCCAGCGGGCGGCAACCACGGTGTCTTCGGTCTCGCCGTTATGTGAGGTGAGAAGCACGACAGCCTTCTCGTTGACAGGCTTCGGGCGGCGCGTTTCGAACTCGGTCGAGTTGATACGCTCGATGCGCAGGTCGCAATACTTGTCGAGGATGTACTTGATCGGTTCGATGTAGGAATTCGAGCCGCCGGCGCCGACCAGATAGACGGTGTCGATTTCACGCGACGAGAAGATGTCCTCCACCAGCTTTTCGGCCAGAGGGTTGCCGTCGCGGAAGGTCATCTCCAGGACGCCCTTCAGATAGTCACCTTCCAGGTAATTCGGGTTCGGAGCGGACTTGATCTCTTCGTCGCTTGGCGTCAGGTTTTCGAGAGCCATGATAGTTTTATTCTCCAATCAGTTCAGGGCGCGCGACCGAAGCCGCCGCCGCCCGGCGTTTGCAGGAACAGGCTGTCGCCACGGTTCATGTGGATATTGGTGATCGAGATGTCGTATTCGGTCACAGTGCCGTCGGCAGTGCCGAATTTCAGCCGCGCAACCTCGCCCTGTCCGCCGCCGAAGACCCCGTCGGCTGGAGTACGCAGTCCCTCGCAGGAAGCGTTGGCGCGTATGCCATCCGTCATGGCGACGACCTCGCGGACGATGCCCATGCCGCCCGTAGTGTGCCCCTCGCCGCCCGACCCGTCGGCGAGCGCATAACGACGGACCATCAGCGGATATTCGATCTCGAGTGCTTCGGCCGGCAGGTTCGACGTGTTGGTGATGTGAACCTGAATGCCGTTCATGCCATCATGATCGAGGCTTGCGCCGGCACCACCGCCGACCGTTTCGAGATAAACGAAGCTGCCCTCACGGGTCTTGTGTGGCCCGAAGAAGATCATCGTCGCATTCATGTCGGCGGAAGAAGCGAACACCTTTTCCCGGGGCAGAACGTCGGAGAAGGCCTGGAAGATGGCGCGCACTACCCGCTGGCAACTCGTCGAGCGGATGCCGACGGCGGCGGGAAACTTCGGCCGTACCAGCGTGCCCTCCTCGGTAATGATGGAGACCGGCAACGCCATGCCTTCATTCGGCGGAAGCGACGGGTCCAGAAGCGCCTTGATGGTGTAATAGCAGGTGGCGTCGAGGGCGGTCTTGGGAATGTTGACCGCGCCTCGCGCCTGACTGTCGGTGCCTGTGAAGTCGAAGGTGATCTCCTCACCTTCCACTTTGATGGCGACCTGGATACGGCAGGGATCGAAACCAACGCCATCGCCGTCGATGAAGGCTTCGCCTTTGTAGACGCCGTCAGGCATTTCCTTGATGCGCTTGCGCAGCCGGCTTTCCGAATACGCGATCAGGTCCTCGATCGCCTTCTCGACCGTGGCGATGCCGAATTGGTCGGCAAGGGCCACGAGCTTCCGCTGCCCAATTTCGTTGGTGGCTATCTGCACCTTGAGATCGAGGATGCGCTCCAGCGGATCCCGGCTGTTGGTGCTGATGAGTTTGACGATCTGCTCATCGAGCACGCCCTCGCGCGCGATCTTCAGCACGGGAATACGCAGGCCTTCGGCAAAGATGCTGGTCTGGCTCGGATCGCAGGAGCCGGGCACGCCGCCTCCGACGTCGGAATGGTGACCCAGATTAGCGGCGAAGAAGCAAAGGCGGCCTTGATAAAAGACGGGCGTGAGGATGGAGATATCCGGCGTATGCGAGCCGCCCGCCAGATATGGATCATTGCAGATGAACGCATCGCCCGGCTTGATGTCCTCGAGCCTGTAGTTCTCGAGTACGGCCGCTACGCCGCCCTGCAGCGACCCCAGATGCACCGGGATGTGCGATGCCTGGACGACCAGGCGTCCTTTACCATCGAACAGGCCAACGGAGCAGTCCTTGCGTTCCTTGATGTTGGTGGAGAAGGACGAACGTACGAGGCTGAGCCCCATCTCGTCTGTGATCGACATGAACCGGTTGGAATAGACCTCCATTTCGATGGTGTCGAACTCGCGCGCTGGTTTGACGTGCTGCTGCATCACGCACGGTCCTTCACAAAGCTGAGGATGATGTTGCCATAGGCGTCGACGACGCCGGTCTGATCGGGAAGCACATAGGCGGTCGAGGTGAGTTCCTCAATAATGGCTGGGCCGGTGAATTTTTCCCTCTGCGGCATCAGCGTGCGCTTGTAGACTGGCACAATTTTCCAGCCGCCTTCGGGGCCGACATACACATCGCGCTCGCCAACCCTGGCATCCGCCATGGTGCCGGAAGCGCTTTCCACCGTCTGCAGCGGTCGACCAGCGTGGCCGATCGCCTGGACACGCAGGTTGACGATCTCGACCGGGTGATTGTCCAGTGCGTAACCGTAGACCACGCGGTGGGCGTCGGCGAAACGAGCCGCGAAATCCTCCGCGCTCGACAGGATGCCTTCGACACGAATTTCGTGGTTCTGGCCCGCATAGCGCGCTTCGGCGATATGCTGCAACACGCGCTTGTCGTCGGGGATGGTCTCCGCCTCGAGCCATTCCCTGGCCTGCTTCTCAAGATCTGCGACGGCTGTCGTGATCTCGCTCCAACCTTCGCCCTGTGCCCGCTTGATCTGAGTGGAGACGAAATCGCGGGTGACGTCGGAAAGGAGAACGCCGCGGGCGCACATGGTGCCGGGCGATTCCGGGATGATGACGGTATTGAGACCGGTTTCGGCCGCAACCAGCGAGGCATGCAGGGGGCCTGCGCCGCCGAAGGCCATCAGCGCGAACTGCTTGAGATCGTGGCCCTTGTCCATCGACACGGCGCGAATGGCGCGCGCCATATTGGCGACGGCGATCCGAATGATGCCCCAGGCAGTGTCTTCGACGCTGCGACCGATCTTTTCGGCCACTGCGCTGATCACACTCAGCGCTGCCTCGCGATCGACGGGCATGGCGCCATCAAGCAGCGTAATCGGGTTCAGGCGCTGCAGGACGATGTTGGCATCCGTGATCGTGGCATCCGTTCCGCCCTTGCCGTAAGCGGCCGGACCCGGAACCGCCGCCGCGCTCTGCGGGCCGACCTTCAGGCCGCCGGCATCGTCAAGCCATGCGATGGAGCCGCCGCCTGCCCCGATGACGCTGACATCGACCATCGCGCAACGGATGGAATAGCCGGCCACGTCACGGTCGGCCGAATAGGCGGGCTTGCCGCCGGCGATGAGAGCGACGTCGGTAGAGGTGCCGCCCACGTCATAGGTAATGATGTCGGGAAAGGATGCCGCCTTGCCGACGAGCGCTGCACCGACGACACCGGCCGCTGGACCCGACAGGCAGGTCCGCACCGGGTAGTTGCGCGCCGTCTCGGTGGACATCAAGCCGCCATTGGAATGGATGGTATAAGGCTTGGCATCGATGCCGGCCTGGCGCGATCGTTTCATGAAGCGATCGAGATAGCCGTCCATGCGCGGCATCAGATAGGCGTTCATCACCGTGGTGGAGAAGCGCTCGTATTCGCGGAACTCCGGCAATACGTCGCTCGACAGGCTGACGAAGACATCCGGCAGATGCTTGCTGACAATCTCGGCTGCGCGCCGCTCGTGAGCGGCATTGCGATACGAATGGAGGAAGCCGATGGCGATGGCTTCGACGCCCTCTGCCCTGAAACGTTTTGCAGCGTCTTCCACGCCGGCTTCATCGAGAGGAACGATGACTTCGCCGTCGGGACCGAGGCGCTCGGCGACTTCCAGGCGCAACGGCCGCACGACCAGCGGATCGGGCTTGCGGACGCTCATGTCGAACAGGTCGGGGCGGGTCTGGCGACCAATTTCAAGAACGTCCCGGAAGCCTTCGGTGGTGAGGAGGCCCGTCTTGCCGCCGCGACGCTCGATGACCATGTTCGTGGCAACCGTCGTGCCATGACCGAAATGGACGACGTCGGAGGCTCTCAGGCCGCGTCCTTCGAGGCTGGTGATGCCGATCTCGATTGCCTCGGAGGGATCATGCGGTGTCGAGGACACCTTGAAGTGGCGCATGCCGCCCGTTTCGTCGTCGAGTACGGTGAAATCCGTGAAGGTTCCGCCGACATCGATGCCAACCCTGATGTTGCCCATGATGATCTTCGTGCTTGGGCGTCGGCTCCCGCGTCCGCCTGTCCTGTAATGATCAGCAATCTAAAAAGGCATGGCGCATCTTGTAAAATTCAATTATTCGAGCTTTCCATTCCCTTTTGGAATACTCTGGAGAAATCCATCATGCGCCGGATCAAGTTGCGCCATCTCGACACCCTGGCCGCCTTCATGAAAACAGGCTCCGTCACGGAGGCGGCGCTTGTGCTGCACACGACGCAGCCCAACGCGAGCAAGTCGTTGAAGCAGCTTGAGGATTTTGCCGGCGTCAAACTGTTCGAGCGCAGCGCCGGCCGGCTGCGTCCGACGCCCGAGGCGGAGCTGCTTTTTGCGCATGCGACGCTGCTGATGGACGAGCTGATGCTGTTCGAGAATCTGTCTCTCGACCTCACCACCATGTCGCAGGGCTATGTGAATATCGGCATACTTTCGGCGTTCAGCACCGCGCTGATCCCGATGGCTGTCGAGCGTTTCAACAATCTATACCCCGGAATCCAGGTCCAGGTGGACCTTCTCGACTCCGACAAGATCCACACCTATGTCAGTCGCGGAAACTACGATTTCGGCTTGGTGCATCATCCCGAGCATGAGGCCGACCTGATGACGCAGACACTCAAGACCTCTTCCATGGTCTGCATCATGCCGACCGATCACGAGCTTGCGAAACATCGCATCATCCTCGCCAGCGACATCGCCGACCAGCCGTTCGTGACCTATCCGCGCTCGGTCCCGTTTGGCGCGGCGATCTTCCGATCCCTTTCCGACGAAGGCGTACGACCTTCGAACAGCCTGATCTCGAACCAGAGCCAGCTTATCCGGCGCCTCGTCGAGCGGGGGCGCGGAGTGGCCCTCGTCGATCATTTCTCGGTTTGGGACGCCAATGAGTTCGACCACATCGCCGTGCGCCAGTTCGAGCCCCGCATCCCGGTTTCCGTCGGAATGATCATCCCCAAACGCCGGCCCCTATCGCTTGCCGCACAGACGTTCGTTGGGACGTTGAAGGAGGTGCTGGAGCAAGGTCCAGGATAGGGAGTTGTGGTGCTGAGGCGACGTTTTGAGCCAAACGTGCAAATTCCCATGCCGCGGAAAACCCCACGGCAGGTCCAACGGTCTCCGATGGCGCTTGTGATTTCCGTTGGAGGCTGAGCTAACGCAAGGAGAGACGGCGCCTGCCGTGATCGTGGGCGGGATAGCCAGATGGGCCGCCCGAGGCAAGGGCGTGCCAACACAGAAAAAAAAGCATTGATAGCTACCAGCGCTGACGGGCGCCTCGGTCAGGGTCGTTACCGCAACCGGCTCAGGTCCACCGGACGATTGTTGATGATGGCTTCCATGGAGAAGAAACCGGTGACCGTCGCAAGGTCGAAATTGGTGATCAGCTTCTGGTAAAATGCGTCGTAGCCGGACATGCCTCTGGTCACGACCTTGATCAGATAGTCCCAGTCCCCGCCGATCCGGTAGAAATCGATGACCTCGGGAAGACGCTCGACATGGCTGCGAAAACCGTCGATCCATTCTTTGGAATGATGGCGGGTGCGGATCATCACGAAGACGGTGAGATCCAGCCCCAGCGCGCTGAGGTCGATATCGCTGTGTGAACCGCGGATCATGCCGATCGTCTGGAGCCGCTGAAGCCGCCGCCAGCAAGCGTTTTGCGACAGGCCGACCTTCTCCGCCAGATCCCGCTGCGAAAGGCTGGCGTCTTTTTGCAAAACGGTGAGGATTTTCAGATCAAACACATCGATCTTTGCTGTAGATTCGATCATACGACACAACCTGGGGGGAAATTCGCATAAAATAGGTGAGTTCTTCGAGACTGAAGCAGAATACAATCGCTGTCAACTTCGAGACTGAAGAGGATGACAGCGAGATGACCGTGCAAGCCATTCGTCGTGAAACCAATCAGGCCTTCACGCCTCTTGCTCATTTTCGCAAGTCCCTCAACCATCCCGGGCTGATCGCCGATCTTCGCGACGATCTCGTTGGCGCGACGGCACAGATCGAAGGTCCGTATGGCGTGAAGAACCTGGTCTATGCGGATTATGTCGCCTCCGGCCGGGCGTTGCGCGCGATCGAACACTTCGTGATGGACGAAGTCCTGCCCTATTACGCCAACAGCCATACGGAAGCTTCCTATTGCGGCGGCTTCATGACCCGGATGCGGCGGGAAGCGCGGTCGCTGATCGCCGAATTCTGTGGCGCGACCGAAGAGCATGCCGTCATCTTCACCGGCTCCGGCGCGACGTCCGGCCTCAATCGCCTCGTCAAACTGTTCGGCGTCACAGAAGCGGTCGCGGCAGGGAAAACCGTCCGGGTCATCATCGGACCCTATGAACACCACTCGAACATCCTCCCCTGGCGCGAAAGCGGCGCGGAAATCGTCGAGCTCTCCGAGTGTCCGTCCGGCGGCCCCGATCTGTCCCTTCTCGACAAGGCACTACGCGACGGATCGCCGGACCTGACGGTCTGCACATTGTCTGCCGGATCGAACATCACGGGGATTACCAGCGATGTCGCCGTGATTACCAGAATGGTCAAAGCCGCGGGCGCAAGGATGATCTGGGACTATGCGGGCGCCGGTCCCTATGTGCCGATTTCCATGTCGCCTGGTGCGGATGCACAGATCGACGCCATCGTCATTTCGCCGCATAAGTTCATCGGCGGTCCTGGTGCTTCGGGCATCCTTATCGTCCGTCGCGAGGGCGTGGCGACGAACAAACCTTCTTGGCCGGGCGGCGGCACGGTGAAGTTCGTCTCGCCGGAGACCCACGATTACAGCAGCAGCCTGGAAGCGCGCGAGGAAGCGGGCACGCCGAACGTCGTCGGTGACATCCGTGCCGCTCTCGCCTTCATCGTCAAACACGCAATCGGCCTTGAGGAGATGGATAGGCGCAACCGAGAACTGACGCGGCAGGCATTTGCCGCGTGGAGGCAGGTGCCGCAACTGGAATTGCTCGGATTGCCCGGCACGGATCGGCTGCCGATCTTTTCCTTTCGCATTCGCAACGGCAAGGGCGGTTATGTCCATCAGCAGCTTGTCACGCGCATGCTGAGCGACCGCTTCGGCATTCAGGCGCGCGGCGGCTGTGCCTGCGCCGGACCTTACGTGCACCGGCTGTTGTCAATCGATGCCAAGCAATCCGAAGAGATGCGCCAGGCCATTCTCGCCGGCGACGAAATCAGGAAGCCGGGTTTCACGCGGTTGAACTTCAGTGTCCTGCTTTCGGATGAAAAAATACGGTTCATCATCGAGTCCGTGGCGCAGCTTGCGGCAGACGCGCCGATGTTCGAAGCCGACTACGATTTCGACCCGGCACGAGCGATCTTCTTTCCGCGCATGGAGACCGAAGAGGGCCTGACCTATGCACAAGCCTGATGTTGCCGCTTTCTACGATGCGCGGACGGGCAGCATTCAATATGTCGTATCAGACCCGGCGGCGCGCAAATGCGCTATCATCGACCCGGTCCTCGATTTCGACGAGAAATCCGGCTCCACCGCCACGGTGAATGCCGACGCGATCCTCGACCACGTCGCCTCTCGCGGGCTGACGGTGGAATGGATCCTCGACACGCATCCGCACGCCGATCATTTCTCGGCAGCACGTTACCTCAAGGCGAGGACCGGCGCGCCGACCGCGATCGGCGAGCATGTGGTGGCGGTGCAGAAAATCTGGCGACAGATCTACAACTGGCCGGATCTCGCCTGCGACGGCTCCCAATGGGACCGGCTGTTGCGGGACGGAGAGACCTTCGCGATCGGCGAGCTCGAAGCACGGGTGATGTATTCGCCCGGACACACACTCGCCTCGATCACCTATGTCGTCGGCGATGCCGCCTTCATTCATGATACGCTGTTCATGCCCGACACCGGCTCCGCCCGCGCCGATTTCCCCGGCGGTAGCGCCGCTAACCTCTGGACGTCGATCCAGGCAATCCTGTCGCTGCCCGACGAAACTCGCCTCTTCACCGGCCATGACTACCGGCAGGGTGGCCGCGAAGCCTTATGGCAAAGTTCGGTCGCGCAGCAGAAGGCCAACAACCCGCATGTCGCCGGCAGGTCGCAGCTGGATTTTGTCGACCTGAGAGAGGCCCGCGACAGGACCTTGCCGATGCCGAAGCTGATCCTGCACGCGCTGCAGGTAAATATTCGCGGCGGCGAACTGCCGCCGGCCGAAGACAACGGGTGCCGTTACCTGAAGATTCCGCTCGACGCGTTTCCCCATTCGGTCTGGAATTGACGGCTGCATGGACGGATCAATCGAGCAGGTCCTGCTTGCGATCGGCTCAGGATCGCTGATCGGTTTCACCCTCGGCCTGATCGGCGGAGGCGGCTCAATCCTCGCGACACCGCTGCTGATCTATGTCGTTGGCGTCAAGGACGTGCATACTGCGATCGGCACCGGCGCGCTCGCCGTCTCCGTCAATGCCTATCTCAATCTCGTGGGCCATGCGGTTCGCGGCCATGTCTGGTGGCGATGCGCCTTGATCTTCACCATCGCCGGGTCGCTCGGCGCCTATTTCGGCTCCAGTCTCGGCAAGGTCGTCGAGGGCCAGGACCTTCTCTTCATGTTCGGACTGCTGATGATGTTCGTCAGCTTCGTCATGAGCAAGACACGCAGCCAGATCGGCATTACGCCGCAATCCCTGACGGTCCGCACCCATGGAAAGACCAGCCTGGTTGCCTTGCTGACCGGCCTCTGTTCCGGTTTCTTCGGCATCGGCGGTGGCTTCCTGATCGTGCCGGGACTGCTGTTCTCTACCGGCATGCCGCTGATCAACGCGGTCGGTTCGTCTCTCCTCGCGGTCGGCACGTTCGGCCTCACGACAGCGGCCAACTACGCCTTGTCCGGACTGGTGGACTGGCAGGTCGCGGGATATTTCATTGCCGGCGGCGTCGGCGGCGGGACGCTCGGCACCATAACCGCTACGCGGCTCTCTACGCATCGCAATACGCTGGCGCAGATCTTCCGATGGATCATCTTTTCCGTCAGCCTCTATGTGCTGTGGCGAAGCTACGCTGCACTGCCTTGGACAAGATGATCGCAAAACCTCAGGCGGCGGGCAATTGTGGAAGCGAGACGTAGCGAGCATATGACAAAAGGGCCCCGATCGATCGGAGCCCTTCACCGCGAACGGCCTATTTGAGTTCCCGATTGGGAACCGTTTACATCATGCCGCCCATGCCGCCCATGTCAGGCATGCCGCCGCCGGCAGCATCCTTCTTCGGCAGATCGGCGATCATGGCTTCCGTCGTCACCAGCAGACCGGCAACCGAAGCCGCGTTCTGCAGAGCCGTGCGAACCACCTTGACCGGATCGACGATGCCCATGGCGATCATGTCGCCAAATTCGCCGGTCTGGGCGTTGTAGCCATAGTTGTCGGTATCGCTTTCCAGGATTTTGCCAACCACGATCGAACCTTCGTCACCGGCATTCTCGGCAATCTGACGAACCAGCGACTGCAGGGCCTTGCGGATGATGCTGATCCCGGCATTCTGATCCTCATTCTCGCCCTTGATGTTCAGAAGGATAGAGGCGCGAAGAAGGGCTGTCCCCCCGCCAGGCACGATACCTTCTTCGACCGCTGCACGCGTCGCGTTGAGGGCGTCGTCGATACGGTCCTTCTTTTCCTTGACTTCGACTTCCGTCGAGCCGCCGACGCGGATCACGGCGACGCCGCCGGCCAGCTTGGCCAGACGCTCCTGCAGCTTTTCGCGGTCGTAGTCCGAAGTGGTTTCCTCGATCTGAGCCTTGATCTGGCCGATGCGTCCGTCAATATCCGCCTTGGTGCCCGCACCATCGACGACAGTGGTGTTCTCCTTGGTGATCGAGACCTTCTTGGCGCGGCCGAGCATCTCGAGCGTGACGTTTTCGAGCTTGATGCCGAGGTCTTCGGAGATGACAGTGCCGCCGGTCAGGATCGCCAGATCCTCCAGCATGGCCTTGCGGCGATCGCCGAAGCCCGGAGCCTTGACGGCAGCGATCTTGAGGCCGCCACGCAGCTTGTTGACGACGAGCGTCGCAAGAGCTTCGCCTTCGACGTCTTCGGAAATGATCAGCAGCGGTTTGCCGCTCTGGACGACGGCTTCCAGGATAGGCAGCATGGCCTGCAGGTTGGAGAGCTTCTTTTCGTGCAGCAGCACATACGCATCTTCCAGCTCAGCCACCATCTTTTCGGCGTTGGTGACGAAATAGGGCGACAGGTAACCCCGGTCGAACTGCATGCCTTCGACGACTTCGAGCTCGGTTTCGGCGGTCTTGGCTTCTTCGACGGTGATCACGCCCTCATTGCCGACCTTTTGCATCGCGTCGGCAATATACTGGCCTATTTCCTTCTCGCCATTGGCCGAGATGGTGCCGACCTGGGCGATCTCTTCCGATGTGTTGATCTTCTTTGCCTTGGCAAGCAGGTCCTTGACGACGGCGGTGACAGCAAGATCGATGCCGCGCTTCAGGTCCATCGGGTTCATGCCGGCAGCAACAGCCTTGCCGCCTTCGCGAACGATCGCCTGGGCAAGAACGGTAGCAGTCGTGGTGCCGTCGCCGGCGACGTCGTTGGTCTTCGAAGCGACTTCGCGGACCATCTGGGCGCCCATGTTTTCGAACTTGTCGTCAAGTTCGATTTCCTTGGCGACGGCAACACCGTCCTTGGTGATGCGCGGTGCGCCGTAGGATTTGTCGATCACCACGTTGCGGCCCTTCGGACCGAGCGTGACCTTGACTGCATCGGCAAGAATGTCGACGCCGCGCAGCAGCTTTTCGCGTGCATCACGGCCGAATTTGATCTGTTTGGCAGACATGGCAATAACTCCCGGGCCATTGGCCCCATAGTCGTCATCAAAAGGAAATAAAGAAGCGCCCGAAAATCAGGCGATGACGCCCATGACGTCTGCTTCCTTCATGATCAACAGGTCTTCGCCGTTGAACTTGATCTCGGTGCCGGACCATTTGCCGAACAGGATGCGGTCGCCAGCCTTGACGTCGAGGGGAACGATCTTGCCGCTCTCGTCACGTGCTCCGGTGCCGACGGCGACGATTTCGCCTTCCTGCGGCTTTTCCTTGGCGGTATCGGGAATGATGATCCCGCCTTTGGTCTTGGCTTCAGCCTCGATGCGGCGCACGACGACGCGGTCGTGCAACGGCCGAAAAATGGTATTATTCATTTGGGTTCCTTGGCGAGAGCGCAGCCCAATGGCGGGTTCCCGATCGGATATCCTTAGCACTCTTATGCTGAGAGTGCTAGAGCGATTCGTGCCTTAGTTGTGATCCGCCATCCGTGGCACCTCCCTTTGTCGGAGGTACACGCCGCTGCCACCGAGACTACCGCAGATCCCTTGCCACGCCCCTAGCAGAAGCCGTTGAGCTTGAGGATCTTATGGGCGTCAATCGACGCCCGAAGCTCGTCCTCAGAGTTGCGCTCTCCATGGTTTGCGTCCGGATGGTGCATCTTGAGCCTCTGCTTGTAGCGGCTTCTGATCTCCTCCGGTGTCGCATCCGGCGAAAGATCGAGGGTCTCGAAAGCCTTGGCCTCCAATACCTTGAGCTTGCGTCGCTGAAGATCCACCTGCGCCGCCTGGCGTTCTGCAGCGCTTTTACGTGCGTTCGTTGCCTTTGCAGAACCGGAGCGAGCCGTCGAGGGGAGCGGCATTTCCGACGCGCGATTGATACCAGTACCCCAAGTCGGGCGGCTGCCGTTTGCCGCTTCCGTCTGATAGCGCCTAATTAAAGGGTCAGACAGATTTGGCGCAAAGTTATAACCTTTGCCGTATTCCCTTACATGCTCGGGACAGAACAGCAGATACAGCCCTTCAGCATCTCGCCCGACGGGAGCGCGATGGGTGCCATTCTTTTCGCATCCGTCCCATTGGCATTTCGCACGGCTTGGTTCGTGGTCCGGGGCCGGTTTTTTGCGGGTCGACCGCAGGCCAACAAATATCTTTGAATCAGACGTCATCGCGCCTTATACGACCGGCCAATCCTCTCGGCAACGAATATGGATCGCCCAGCCGCATAGATTTTCGAACTGGGGGATCGCCGGATGCCGTCGAAGCGCATGAAAGCAGGGATTAGGGCCATTTCAGCCGCATGATGTTCTCCGACTCGATCCTGCAGATTGCGGATTAGCGAAAACGGGCGGCGGACAGCGCGGATAGATCGATGGCACATTGGCGCCCAGCGATCAGGCCTGCAACAAGCGCGCCGCTGACCGGTCCGGCTGCAAGGCCGACGTGACCGTGGCCAAACGCGTGAACGATGTCTTCGGAAGACTTCGAAAAACCGATCACCGGAAGGCCGTCCGCAGTCGAGGGCCGATGCCCCATCCACCGATCGATATTCTTGCCTTCGGATAGATCCGATAGTGCCGGATAGGTTCCTCTGGCGTGTTTCAGCAGGATTTCGGCGCGGGTCCAGTCCGGTCTTTCTTCAACACTTGCCAGTTCGACCTGCCCGGCGATACGAAGCCCGGCAAGAGTCGGATTGTTGCCCATCTTGCCGTCGCTCGGCATGATCGGCATCTCCCCCTCCGCCAAATGATAGGGAATGACGACGTGGTAACCGCGCTCGCTCTGCATCGGGATCGCGTCGCCGGTCAACGCCGCAAGCTTTTTTGAGTGTATGCCGGCAGCGATGACGGCCTTGTCGCACGTCACGGTGCCCGCCTCTGTCCGGATACCGGAAAGCCGGTTGCCGGTAAGATCGAAACCGGTCGCCCTCGCGTTGATACGCTGGGCGCCGAGACCCACCGCATGATCGACCATCGCTGCGACATAGCCTCCCGGATCCACGCAATGACCACCATCTTCGACGAAGGCAGCAAAGGAATAGCGGGATGAAAGATTCGGCTCGAGTTCATGCAATTCTGCCGAAGATAGTTCTCGATAGGAAACGCCGTTGTCGCGTCGCAGGCGCCACGCAAAAGTCTCTGCCTCGAAAGCCGCGCGATCCTGATACACGTAGAGCAGGCCCTTGCGCCGGATGAGATCCGACCGTCCGATTTTCTCGGCCAGAGCCGCATGCCGTGATGGGGCATCGTGCAGGAGGCTCGCCAGAATTTGCGCGGTCCGTTCGACCTTGGCTTCCGTCGAACCGGCCAGCACGAAGCGCAGCAGCCAGGGCGCGAGGCGCACCAGATGCCGCCAGCGGATGGTCAGTGGTCCGGAAGGGTCGGCAAGATAGCCGGGCACCTTCCTCCAGAGGCCTGGCATCGACATCGGGATGATCGAGGCAGGGCTCAGCCAGCCGCTGTTGCCATAACTTGCGGCGTGGCGCCCGCCGGGTTGTTCCGGTTCGACGATGGTGACCTCGTGCCCGTCTTTCAACAACTCGAGTGCCGTCGCTGCGCCGACGATACCCGCTCCAATGACCACTACATGCATGGTGTTTCACTCTGCGTGTCCAGAATAAGCCGGTTCATTCCTGAAATGCCTCTTCGCGGACGGCCTTGATCTTCGGCAGTGCGACCGCGAGGATGGCGAGCACAGCAAGGACAAGCAGACCCGCCGAAATCGGACGATCGACAAAAATGCCCGGATTACCGCGGGCAAGGAACATCGCTCTACGGAAATTTTCCTCCATCATCGGCCCGAGAATGAGGCCCATCACCAGTGGTGCCGGATCGCAATCAAGCTTGGCGAAGATGTAGCCGGCGACGCCGAAGGCTCCAAGCAGCCAAAGATCGAAGACCGAGTTGCTGAGCGAGAATGCGCCAATCGAGCAGAACACCACGATAGCCGGAAAGAGATAGTGGAAAGGCATCGTCAGCAAGCGGGTCCAGATGCCGATCAGTGGCAGGTTCAAGACCAGCAGCATGAGGTTGCCGACCCACATCGACACAATGACGCCCCAGAACACGTCGGGATGTTCGGAAATCAGCGTCGGCCCGGGTGCGATACCTTGCATGATCAGGGCGCCGAACATCAAGGCCATGACGGCGTTGGCCGGTAGGCCGAGCGTGAGCAGCGGGACGAACGAGGTCTGCGCACCGGCATTGTTGGCGCTCTCGGGCGATGCAACGCCTTCGATCGCACCACCGCCGAAACCTTCGGGCGGATTGGCAACGCGCTTCTCTATGGCATAGGCGGCGAAGGCAGCGAGAAGCGCGCCTCCACCCGGCAGAAGTCCCAGCACGGAACCGATCCCGGTGCCGCGAAGGATCGGCGCAACCATCCGGCGCCAGTCTTCCCGCGACGGGATCATCGAGAAGAATGGTGCGTTGATGGCCGTGCGGCTTTCCGGGTTCTCCAGATCCTTGATCAACTCGCCGATGCCGAATAATCCCATCGCCACCACGACAAAATTGATACCGCTCGACATCTCTTCAAAACCGAGCGTGAAGCGCGGCACGGCAGTTTGCACATCCTGGCCGACAAGGCCGACCAGAATGCCGATGAAGACCATGGCAAGTGCCTTCGGCAGCGATCCGCGCGAAAGCACGACCGAGGCGACAAGCCCGAGGATCATCAGGGAGAAGTACTCCGCGGGGCCGAACAGCAATCCAATTTCGGCAAGCGAGGGCGCGAACAATGCCAGCAATAGCGTGGCGACGGTACCGGCAAAAAAGGAGCCGATCGCCGCCGTCGACAATGCCACGCCCGCTCGTCCGTTGCGGGCCATCTTGTAGCCGTCGATCGCTGTAACAACGGACGATGCTTCACCGGGCAGATTGAGAAGGATGGCCGTTGTCGAACCGCCATATTGCGCACCGTAATAGATGCCTGCCATCATGATCAGCGACGTCACCGGTTCAAGTCCGATGGTGAAAGGCAGGAGGATGGCCATTGTGGCGGCGGGCCCGAGGCCCGGCAGGACGCCGACAAGGGTCCCGAGCAGCGTGCCGATCAGGCACCAGAACAGGTTCGTCGGCAGGATTGCCTGGTCAAAGCCGAGTAGCAGCGCGTTCAGCGTGTCCATGTGATCGTCCTAAAGCCCGAACCAGGGACCAATGATGGCAACCGGCATGCCAAGCCCCTTGACGAAGGCCAGGCTGCAAGCCGTGCCGAGCCCGAGCCCGTACAACATCGATTTCACCGGCCGCAAAGGGCGCGACGCCAACGAGGAGATGACGCAGCAACAGAAGACCGCCGGCAGCAACCCTCCTCCACGAATGACCAGCCCAAACACCACTATCGCTGCAATGATGAACGTGACCTTCGATGAATAAAGGCCCGGCGGCTCTTCACCGGCGTCATGTTTCTCGGCCGTGAAGGCGACGATAAGGCCCATGGCAATCAGCGCCGAGGCGACCAGGCCCGGAAATGCACCCGGACCGATTTTGCGCCAGGTACCATAGGAGAGATCGAGACTGCTCAACAGAAAAGCGGCGCCGATCAATACGAACACGAGCCCTGCGATCAATTGCGGATTGAGACGTGAGGTCATGGGCATTCCTTTCCGTGAGCGTCATTCAATCGCGGGTCGGGGACCAGATCCGGCGGGCGGTAGGCTCGCACCTGCGGCGGTGTGCCGATGAAACGGGAAATCTCGACAAGGCATGAGTTCGGGCTTGGCCCCTGCGTGAGGCGGGAGGTTCCATGATCCGGCGTCAGGACATTCGGATTGCCGTTCAGTTCCAGCGAACCCGGCGTCGAGGGATCCGCCGGATCGAACCAGGCGCCCGTCGCCAACTGCACGACGCCGGGCATGACGGCATCGGTGATGGCAACGACCGCCAGGCATGCACCGCGGGTGTTGGAAATGGTCACCACCTCGCCTTGCGCCAGTCCGCGAGCCGCGGCGTCGTCGGGATGAATGCGCACCGGCTGGCGGCCGCCGCTTTTGGTCCGGCGCGACGGTGCCGCATGGTCCCACTGGCTGTGTAGCTTGTCATGCGGCTGGCAGGACAGGAGATGCAGTGGATAGACGTCCGCCAGTTTGCCCCCCAGCCATTCGGCCGGTTCCGCCCACGCCGGATGGCCAGAGCAATCGACATAGTCGAAGCCGGCAATGAGTTCCGAGGAAAGCTCGATCAGACCGGACGGCGTGTGCAGCGGATGGGCAACCGGATCGGCGCGAAACGCAGCAAGCAAAGGCCTGTCGGCGTCTTGGCTTTCCACCTCGATCAGTCCCACATTCCGAAACGTCGAAAAATCAGGCAGGGAAATGTCGCCTGACGCGGCGTTCGCCTGCGCGTCGGCATAAAGCTTCTCCAGCCATTCGGATTCGCTCAATCCACCGGTGAATGCCGCTTCAGTCCCCAGCTTTGCCGCAACGCGACGCAGGATCTCGTGATCCGAGAATACGTCCGCAGGTGGCGCCGTCGTGTGTGTCGAATATCCGAGAAAACCGTCGCGGCCGCTGGCAACCAGATCGTCGCGCTCCAGGAATGTCGAGGCCGGCAGCACGATGTCGGCATGCCGGGCGTGGGCATTCCACCAATGCTCGTGAACGATGATCGTTTCAGGCTTCTGCCAAGCTTCAACCAGTCGATTGAGATCCTGATGATGGTGAAAGGGATTGCCGCCAGCCCAATAGATCAGCCTTATGTCCGGATAGATCCGTTTTTTGCCGTCATGGTCGTATTCCGCTCCCGGCGAAAGCAGCATGTCGGCAATTCGGGCGACCGGAATGTAGTCGGAAATCGCATTCTGCCCTTGCGGTAGCGACGGCCATTTCACGGCCGGCGCCGGCTGGCCGATGCCCGATACGGATGCATAACCGAAACCAAATCCTCCGCCAGGCAAACCGATGCGACCGAGCAGCGATGCCACCGCGATTGCCGCCCAATAGGCCTGTTCGCCATGGTCGGCGCGTTGCAGCGCCCATGCCATCATGATGAAGGTTTTTCGCGAGGCCATGGTCCGGGCAAGGGTGAGGATGTCCTGCGCTTCAAGACCCGTAATGCCGGCTGCCCAGGCGACATCCTTGATGACGCCGTCCGCCTTGCCAAACAGATAATCCTGCAATGTCTCGAAGCCAACGGTGTAGCGTCCGATGAACCCCGCGTCGTAACGATCCTCCTTTATCAGCACATGGGCGATGGCCAGCAGCAGGGCGACGTCCGTCCCGGGCCTGAGAGACATCCACTGGGCATCGAGCTCGCCGGCGGCGTCATCCCGGACGGGTCCGACGTTGATGAAATGGGCGCCGGCCTCCTTGCAATCAAGCAGACCCTGGCGGGTTTCATGCCGCGAAACGCCGCCGGCATTGACCTGAGCGTTGCGAAGCGGCGTGCCGCCGAACATCACGATCAGATCCGCATGGCCGACGATCTGGCTCCATGGGCTATGGCCGGTAATCAGCCCATCGGTGGAGCCGATGACGTGCGGCAGGATGATTTCGCCAGCGGCATAACTGTAGCTCTGGACGGAACGAACGGAACCGCCGTTCATGTTGAAAAACCGTTTCAGCTGGCTTTGCGCATGATGAAATCGCCCGGCGCTCGACCAGCCGTAGGAGCCGGAAAAAATCGCGCCGTTGCCGTGCTCGTCCCTGACGCGGCGAATTTCGCCGGCGACCAGTTCGAGTGCTTCATCCCAGGAAACTTCGACAAATGCCTCGGCTCCCCGCCGGCCGGCACGATTACCCGGTCCCTTTTCAAGGAAGGATCGCCTAACCGCTGGCCTGAGGATGCGGCACGGCGCGAGCCTGTCGGCTGGAAGCTCCCCGCCGAATTGAACGGGATCGGGATCGCCCGCCATCGGACGAATGGCGCCGTCCAAGCCATCATGGCTGTAGAACCCCCAATGGGTACCGACATGGCGCCGGCCTGCCGAAGGCTCCGAATATTGCGTGGTTTTCGGAGCCTTCGTCATCTTCATTCTACCTTGATGCCGGCTGTCTTGACGATCTTGCTGTAACGCTGTGTCTCGTCAACCACGAAGGCCTTCAGATCGGCGCTGTTCTTGTACATCGGCTCGAAGCCGAAGACCGTCAGCTTGTCCTTGAATTCGGCGGAGGTGACAACGTCCTGAAGGACCTTGCCGAGATATTCCCCCGCTTTTGGATCAAGATTTTTCGGCGCCCAGACACCGTACCAGGAGAGCATTTCCAAGGCAGGCATGCCGCTCTCGGCAACGGTCGGGACATCCGGTGCTAGGGGCGAGCGGGTCAGGCTGGTCACCGCAAGCGGCTTCAGCCGGCCTGCCTTGACGTGCGGCAGGGACGACAGGATCGGATCGGCGATCAGTTGCACCTGGCCGCCAATCATGTCGGTAAGTGCCGGACCGGCTCCCTTGTAGGTAACCACTTCAGTATCGACGCCAGCTTCGCCCTTCAGCACTTCCACAGCCAAATGACCAGCCGAGCCATAACCCGACGTGGCGAAGTTGTAGGAATCCGGAGCCGCCTTCACCTCGGCGAAGAATTCCTTCAGCGTGTTCGCCTTGTCCGACGGATTGGTGGTGATCAGCAGAGGGCCAGCCGCGATGCCGCTGATGTGCGTGAAGTCGTTGACGACATCGAAAGGCACGTTCTTGTTGATCAGCGGCGTGACCACATGGATCGACGCATTCAGCAGCAGGGTGTAGCCATCCGGAGCAGCCTTGACCACATCGGACGAACCGACCACCCCGCCGGCACCGCCCGCACGGTTATCGACCACGAAGGTCTTGCCGGTCTTGACCGAAAGCGTGGCGGCCAGAACGCGTGCGACGCCATCGACTGCACCGCCCGGCGGATAAGGCACGACAATGGACACAGGCCGGCTGGGATAGTCGTCCGCCTTGGCGAGGCCGGCCACCGACAGCGTCATCGATAGAGAAAGCAATACTGTTCCGAAGCGGTTCATGATGGATTCCTTCTGGCTCCAAGAGGATGTATGCAGTCGAAAGTCATTGTATGCATCGCGGATTCTTCGCGGCGAGCAGCAATCCGCTCCTGCCGTCAGAACGTTCCGGGATATTGCCCGCCATCGATCAGCAGGTTCTGAGCGGTGACGAAGCCGGCATTCGCCGAGCAGAGGAAGGCAATGTAGGCGCCGACTTCTTCGGGGCGTCCGTAGCGGCCAGCCGGATTCTGTGCCGCACGGGCGGCCCAGATTTCGTCGAAAGAGCGACCGCTTTCCTGAGCAAGTACCTCGACATGCTGGCGCTGGCCATCCGAAGCGACAATGCCCGGGAGCATATTGTTGATCGTCACATTGTGGGCGATCGTCTGCCGGGCCAGGCCCGCGACGAAACCGACGAGGCCGGAGCGTGCCGCATTCGACATGCCAAGCTCGGCCTGGGCGATCTTGACGCTCCGCGACACGATGTTGACGATACGGCCGAACTCGCGCTCCATCATTCCGTCGACAGTCAGACGCATCATGTCGATCGGTGTCAGCATCATCCGATCGATGCCCCGCAACCAGTCCTCACGAGACCAGTTGCGGAAATCACCGGGCAGTTCGCCATCGGCGTTGTTGACCAGGATGTCCGGTTTTGGGCAGACGGACAGAACGGCTTCACGACCGGCAAGCGTGGTAATATCGCCAACCACGGCGGTGACGCGGGCGCCGGTAGCCGCTCGGATTTCCGCGGCTGTCGCCTGTAGTGTTTCGGGCGTGCGAGCGATGATGGTCAGATCCACATTCTCCCGCGCGAGAGCCATTGCGGCGGCCTTGCCCATGCCCCGGCTTGCGCCGGTAACGATAGCATTTCGACCGGAAATCCCGAGATCCATCGGCCGAGCCTCAAGCGGCCAAGGCGGAAGCGGGCTGCAGCTTCCAACCATATTTCTTGTCGAGGCCGAGGTCCTGGACGATGCGAATGCCCTTTGCGAGCGCTTCGCCTTCCAGACCGGTCAACGGCCGCCGCAGTTCGCCAGCCGGCAGTCCGACAGCCTTCATCAGCGATTTCACGGCCACCGGATTGATCGCCGAGTAATTGTAGTGCAGCAGCGGCAGAAGCTTCAAATAATTGTCGCGGAACCCTTCGGCTTCGAGATAACTCGTCCACGGACGCGACATCACCGCCACTTCGGCCGGGGCAATATTACCGCCCATGTTGGCGGTGCCATGACCACCAAGGCTCATCGTTGGAACGACGAGGCCGAGATTGGGGCTGTCGCAGCACATGACCGAAATATCCGGACGCGCGGCGAGAACCTGGGCAACCTGGCCGACACGCGCAGTTGATTCCTTGTGAATGACGTAGTTCGGATGCTTGAAGATGCGCAGCAGGTGATCCCAGTGCAGGTCGCTCTTGACGCGAGGCGGGTTGTTGTAGAGCCCGAGGGGCAGATCGGTGGCGTCGGCCACTTCCAGGAAATAACCTTCGATGTCGGCTTCCGGCGCGCAGATATAGGCTGGAGCAGCAAGGATGGCACCATCCGCGCCGTTGTCCTTGGCGAACTTCACATTTTCGATCGTAACGTCGGTGTTGTTGCCGGTGCAGCCAAAGAAGATCGGCATCTTGGCCGATTTCATTTTCGACGTCTCGACGATGATTTTCTTCTTCTCCTCGGCCGACAGCATGGATACCTCGCCGGTCGAACCCATGATCAAGACGGCTGAGGTGCCGTTCGCCTCATGGAAGGAAAGCAATTCGCGGAATGCACCCATATCGACGGCGCCTGACTTGTCAAATGGGGTGATCAAGGCAACGAAGGATCCGGTGATCTTCGGGGCAGCAGCAGTCATTGCAGGACTCCGTGAATGTTAAACAATGTTTGAAACATAATTTGAGACGAGATGGAGTCAATGATTTTAATCGGTCAAACCGCCCAAGAATCAAGCAGCAGCCGGTGACTTTGGAAAAACCAGAATGCCATCGAAGGGATAACGGGAAAGACGGTCTAACCTTGAAATATAGGCCGTGATCTTTTTCTCAAAATGAAGTAAAAAATATTATTATCCAGCGTAAAATCCGAGATTATACAGAAACTGGAGTATAGCTCATCCTGATCGGTCTCCACTATAAGTTCGAGATCCGAGATCATCACCCGATGGCAGGCGCCTGGAACCCGATGCAGATAAACCGCGAGAGCTGACGGATAATCTCTTCATCATCATCGGTATCGCAAAGGCCGCCGGACAGTTGCTTGAGGCGGTACGATGCTGGGTCCGAATCGATCAGGACCTGCATGATGGCGCCAATCGAAAAATTATAACGCCAGAAAATATCGCGGCGCTGCATATCCGGGAGTGCTCGACTGAAGGCATCGATAAAGCGGAACACGGCTGGATCGACGCGGCGTATGAAAAAACGGTTGGTCGATTCACGCGGCCGCGAACGGACCTGCAGGATCAGCCGCGTCAGGGGGCGGGCACCCGAGGCGTCGCGGCTAAATTGTACCATCGGTCGGACAAGAGCACCGACGACCTCCTCCAAAACCGGGAATCCCGGCCGAGCTGCGGCCTCGCATTTTTCCAAAGCCTCGATCCGGGCATGGGTATAGGGCTCCATCATCAGGTTAAGCACCTCGCTGATGAGATCCTCCTTGGAGCCGAAATAATAATTGACGGCAGCAACATTCACATCGGCCCGCCTCGTGATGTCGCGAACGGTCGCCAGATCAAATCCCTGCTCGATAAACACTTCGCGCGCGGCCGCGACAATACGCTCTCGCGGCTCATCCGCACGATTGACGCTGGACGTTCCGTTATCTGCCTTTTTCACCATACATCCCAAATTCTTTGCTTCGCGGCTATCGTCGTCGTTTTGTAGCGGACCGACGGGGGCCATCAAGTGCAATTTTTGGGAGCATGAGGATTTGTGGGGCCGTCATCAAGCTTGGCACCGCAGTCCACACCGGTCAATTTGGCAGCGGCAAAATGGCGTTTGATGCCGTCCCGCACGAAAACCGCCCCGCCAGCATAACTCGGCGCTCATCCTGGGCAGATGATGGCGCCGACCTCGTTGTTTGGGAAAGGAGCCTGACTGAGGATATGACCTCTACTCGGCCAGATTGAATGAACTCATCCTTGCCGTTTATGACCTGCCGTAAACCAGGCTACCAGCTCGGCCGAATTACGTACGCCTACGGCTTGCATAAGCCGGGCGCGATGAGATTCGATGGTACGTTTCGAAAGTCCGAGTTCGTCAGCGATCATTGCGTTACTCTTTCCCTGGGCAACCAGGGTGATGATCTGGTGCTGCCGGTCGGTAAAGGTAGGACCCGAGCTTTTGATCGGCCGGTTGATCGCTTGGAAACAATAGAGTGCTTCGGCGAACGGATCGGCCAGATTGTGGCTACGGCCGTTCACCCTGCACCAGAAGCGTCCGCCATCCCCCCTCGTCATGATCCGCTCGTCATAAAAGACCTGCCCGGCAGGCAGATGACTGCGCCACAAATGACCGATGCGCACAAAATCTGCGATCTTCGGGTAGAGCCGTGCAAAACTGGTGTCCAGGATCTCTTCCCGGCGAAGCCCAAAAAGCGTCGCGAATTCGACGTTACAATCGCGAATAATGCGATGCCTTGCATAAACCATCGGCACCGGCATATCGGCCAGCAGAAACCGATGGCTCTGATCCGGATCCGCGATTGATGCTGGAGCTTCAGACATGCAGTATAAATACGGCTAGTCGCCGGGGCCGATCAAGCCTTAGTTTCGCAGTAACGTAATTTCGTGGGAGGGTCGGGATGCGAAAGATAGTATCGAGCGCCACTGAGGCGCTGGCAGGCGTCTTGAAGGACGGCATGGTGATCATGTCGGGAGGCTTCGGGCTTTGCGGAATACCGGAAACGCTGATCGAGGCCGTCAAGCTGTCCGGCGTAAAGGATCTCACGGTCGTCTCGAACAATGCCGGCGTCGATGGGATAGGCCTCGGCTTGTTGCTGGAAACGCGACAGATTCGGAAAATGATCTCGTCCTATGTCGGGGAGAACAAGCTCTTCGCCCAACAGTTTCTGTCCGGCGAACTCGAGCTCGAGTTTAATCCGCAGGGCACGCTTGCCGAACGGATACGCGCAGGCGGCGCAGGCATCCCGGCGTTCTTCACAAAGACGGGTGTCGGTACGATCATTTCGGAGGGCAAGGAGATCCGGGAGTTCGGCGGCGAGCAATATGTGATGGAAATGGCGCTGACCGCGGACGTATCGCTTGTCCATGCCTGGAAGGGCGACACCGAAGGCAATCTCGTCTATCGCAAGACGGCCCGGAACTTCAATCCGATGATGGCGACCGCGGGCAAGTTCACGGTCGCCGAGGTCGAACATCTCGTCGACGTCGGCCAGATCGACGCCGACCATATCCATACGCCGGGCATCTTCGTCTCGAAAATTCTCCATGTTCCCGATGCGAAGAAACATATCGAACAGCGGACCGTGAGATCCGTACAGACGGAGGCGATGTAATGGCTTGGACACGCGACCAGATGGCCGCGCGCGCAGCGCGTGAGCTTCAGGACGGCTTCTACGTCAACCTTGGCATCGGCATTCCGACGCTGGTGGCCAACCACATTCCCGACGGGATCAATGTCGTGCTGCAGAGCGAAAATGGCATGCTCGGCATCGGCCCTTTCCCGCTCGACAATGAAGTCGACGCCGACCTCATCAATGCCGGCAAGCAGACGGTCAGCGAACTGCCGATGACGAGCTTCTTTTCGTCAGCCGACAGTTTCGCGATGATCCGCGGCGGTCACATCGACCTGTCGATCCTGGGCGCCATGCAGGTGGCCAGCAACGGTGACCTCGCGAACTGGATGATTCCCGGCAAGATGGCCAAGGGCATGGGTGGCGCGATGGACCTCGTCGCCGGCGTCAAACGCGTCGTGGTACTGATGGAGCACGAGGCCAAGGGCGAGTCGAAGCTTTTGCCGGAATGCGATCTTCCGCTGACAGGCAAGCGCGTCGTGGACCTCGTCATCACCGACCTCGGCGTTTTCACGATCGCAAGGACGGGCGCTCCTGAAATGGTGCTGATCGAAATGGCAGACGGAGTGACCTTGGAAGAAATCAAGGCAAAGACCAGAGCTGATTTCAGGGTCGGTCTTTGATCGTCGCATGGGGCGATACATCCCGCGAGGTGATCGCCCACGCCGGAGCCGATCTCTTCCTGATCGGTGGGAACGTGGTCGGCCTGCTGCTCGCACCAATCTTCCCACCGCGAAAAGGGATCCGCCTGCTCAGCGTCACCCTGTCTTCGCTGGAGCGGCGGGCCTCTGGAACGGAGCCGCTGCTGCGGCTGCCGCTTTAGACCGCCAGCTTTGTCTGAGCAGGAAAAGTTGAACGGTGAAGCGCCCGGCGGAAGCCTATACGGGATGTCTGGTTTAGGAAGGAGCCCCTCGAGCCAGTTATGCGTCGATCGGGGCTTGGAAATAGTAAACAGTTGGATTTAGCGCGAATTCGCACGATTGACGACTGACAATCTGGCCCTAGCTTCGTGCTCTCATCGCGGCCAGGATCCTATGTCAGCACTTATTTCCGTACTCCGCCAAGCCATCCAGCGCTCCAGCGACGCCACGGTCGAAGGGCGGCAACGTATCTATGCTTCCGCCCGCCGCGCAGTAGAACGGCTTCTTACACGCGCAGACATGCCTGCTGGGGATGGTTCTCTGCCGATCCAACTGCACAGGCTCGACGAGGCGATCAAGGAAATCGAAAGAGAATTCTTGGCGGATGACCGCGACCACACCGGCCTGCAGTTGGATGGCAATCTGCCCGACCTTTCGACCGAGCGCCGGCAGCGGCGTAGCCGTGTCAAGAACAGCACGTGAGGAAAATGTCTTTCTACCGGATCGTGCCAGTCACGATGGGATCAAGTTTGTCGAGCTGGTCCCAAGCGAGCGACGCGCCAAACAGCAGCACCGCAATAATCGGGATAACCAAAAGCACAGCACCACCGGGAACACGCATGACAAAACCTCTCAGCGATTGAGCCCCAGACTCATGCTCCGGCTTCGTTACTGAGAGGTTAATTGCGTCTCGCTTTTACACAGGAAGGCACCCCAGGATGAAGCTGCGCGATCGGTCGATTGAGCGGCTTCATCAGAAATGGCTACTAGAGCACCCGTTCGAAACGGCTTTATCTATAGGGCGATGAACAGATTACTCGCACGCCTGCGCGCGGAGAATCCGTGGTGTCGCAAGCGCGATAGGACTGATAGCGGTTTGTACACCACTGTGCATGGCTGCCGCCACCCGCGCGATGAGGCTGGCTCGCGATGGCACCGCCGATGATAGCGGCAGCACCGAATGCTGCAAGGGAGTACCAGAAACCATCGCTGTGGTGGCGGTAGCCTGTACGTCTGTTTCCGTATCCGCGTTGCCCATTGTCGATATTCGCGACGATCATTGTATCCACGACGGTCATCCCGCTATAGAGTGCACCCGCAACTCTGCGAACACGGGAATAGGTATTCATGGCGACTGGTACAGTGAAATTTTTCAACGACGACAAGGGTTTTGGTTTCATCACGCCCGAGAATGGCGGACAGGACGTTTTCGTCCACGTCTCCGCACTCGAGCGCGGCGGATCGCTCCGTGAAGGCGACAAGGTCAGCTTCGAACTGGGGCAAGATCGCAAGACCGGAAAATCAAAAGCAGAGAACGTTTCGGTTCTTTGACTAAGAACTCGGCTTCGCGAAATACAGGGCTCTGCCAGGAAGCGCTGTTCAGCTTGAGCTGGCAGTTTCGCCAACGAGCCAAGCTGATCCATGTGGCACATCGACGAGATCAACGCGCCGGAATAGCAGGCCTGCCGAGATTGGATGTAGGTTGGACAAGCGAGCCGTTAGCTTGCCAGCGAGGTCCCGACGGGTAGGGTCCAGGACAGGGCTACGATGCCCTGCGAGATCTGATAAGGTTTCGGGAGAGACTGACTAGGTGCGGGGAGCGGAGTTCGCGGTCGGTACGGCGGCCGGGCGTGACGCTGATCGCAATCCGCCTTCCGCACTTCCCAACCAGGTCGATGAGATCGAAGCCGTTCAGCACCCCTCCTGATAAACATGGGCGGGTGCAAGTTGTCTTGGCGATTCCGGGACAAAGAATGCTGTAGCCTGCCGGCGAGCCCGAGCTGCGGCTGTAAAGATTCTAAGAAGGAAGCTGATAATGGGATGGAAAACGCCAAAGGTCGAGTACGTCAACGGTTATAGGATTGTTGAGCTCGAGGGACCGACCTTCAAAGTTTATGACGGCGACCGCCAGCTCGGTGAGGATTTCCCCTACTCCGGCGAAGCGGCCGCTCACGCGAAGTCTCTTCCAACGCTGGATCCTCCGCGGCGATGAGTAGGACTTCCGAACGGTTTTCGGACATTTCCTCTTCGGCGGTCACGGTGGAAATCGGACTCAAGGACACCTAGCTGAATATCACCTTCATTGGGACCATGGATTGATCACTTTCAATCCGGCGGCCTCGAAGGGGCTTGTGTCGCGCGATCTGGTCAAGGCGGTGGGCATGAGTGGTATCATGAGTGGTATCTTCAAGAGCCAGATATCTCGGATTTGCGAAGAGATCGATGAGAAGGTCACGGCTTTTCCATCCCATCAAAGGCCCACGTCAATTTCGGCGACCACACCAAAATGATCGCTTAACCAAATTCCATCCCGTGGTTTGTCAAAGGCGACCTGCGCGGAATGCACAAGCGCATGGGCTTTCGGGTGACCATCCCAGGAGCCAACAAGGACGTAGTCGAACCGGCGATGATATTCCGGCTGTCGAATGATCTGATCGATGCCTGCCTTTGCATTGGGATTGTCACTGGTCCACGTGAACCCCACTCCCTCACCCGCAATGTCCCAGGCATCGTGGTAGAGCACACTTCGGCCGCCCAATGACTGACGACCCGTCAGAAATCTCATACTTGACGAATCTGGATCGGCATTGAAATCTCCGGCAATAATGGTCGGGAGCGCCCGGCGATGGCGGAGATCAAGATCAACGATCGCCTGTACCTGCCGTTCGCGAGCCGCTTCTGCGCTCGGACGCCACGCGGTCGTCGCAGCGATGAAAAGCATTTCGCCCTCATTGGGAACATCGACGGCGGCAGCCAGCGTCGCCCAAGGCACATCGGGTGCTTCAGCGAGCCGAAGGTCCAGCGCCTCTAGCGGCCGCATCGGCCACTTGCTCGCAATCGCTGTCCCACCATATTGATCGGCAAAGGGCGGAAGAAATCGTTGAAGGTCCACTTGATGGATCGACCCGATGTCCAATCCTTCCAGGATTTCGTCAAGCATCCGGATATTTTCGGACTGGACGACTTCCTGCAACGAAATGATATCCGGTTGAAGCGCCCGCAATTCCTGATTAATCAGAGAAATCCTGCGCGCATCGCCTTGTGTATTCCACACATTCAGGGTGACAACACGGATACGCATTTTATCACGAACTCCTCTGTAGTGAGTAACGTCCTGACGCGCTTTCGCGTCGTGGAAGCATTGTGCTTGGCACAGGAGGTCACGCGGCGATCCCGCGTACCCAGGCGCGCAGATCGGCGACGAACGCCTCCGGTTGTTCGGTGGGTGGGAAGTGGCCGCCGCGCGGTTGTTCGCTCCAGTGGACGAGATTGCAGGTGCGCTCGACGAGGGACCGTGGTGGCGCTGGGTGCCTCGGATCGGGCCAGGAGGCATAACCGGTAGGCACCTCGATCCGGCGGCCTTTGGGTAGCATCTTGCTCTTCTCTCGCTCCGAGGCGGTGTAGATCCACGTCGATGTCGCGAACGTGTCGGTCATGACATAAAGCATGATGCTGGTGATCAATCGGTCGTGACCGAACACGTCGATGATCGATCGTTCGCCCAGGTCGGCCCAATCGTGAAAGCGCTCGAGGAGCCAGGCGGCTTGGGCCACGGGATTGTTATGCATCGCATAGGCGAGTGACTGTACCCGCGTGGACTGAAGGTGTGAATACGCACCCAGCCGCTTCTCATAGTCCGCAAACTGCTGCATCCAGCGTCGCTCGGTGTCATCCTGCGGCGCGTCCTCAGGGACAGTGCCGAGATAATCAATATGCAAGCCGAGGATCGAATTGGCCTGATCCAGCGCCATCCATGGACCGATCACGGCACCCCAGTCAGTCCCATGAACGAGGTAGCGATCGTACCCCAAGACCTCGCGCATCAGCGCGTTGAACAGTGCACCGATGCGCCGCGGATCGATCGGCTGGTTGGGCTTGGCAGAAAAGCCATAGCCCGGCAGCGATGGGACGACGAGGTCGAAAGCATCGTCGGCACGTCCACCGTTACGAGATGGAAACGCCAAGGCTTCCACCGCCGGCCAGAATTCGTAAGTCGAGCCGGGCCAGCCGTGGATCAGGAGCAGTGGCCGCTTGCTCTCAGCCTCGCCTCGAACGTGAACGAAATGAAGCCTCAGCCCATCAACCTCCGTCGTGAACTGCGGAAAGCAGTTGAGATCTCTGACCATCGCATCAACATCGTAGCGGTCAACCCAATAGGCACAGAGTTCGCGCAGGGTTTGGGGATCACAGCCATAGGACCAATCGGAATCATCCGGCTGGTCAGGCAAACGATATGATCGCACCCGCGCCTTCAATGCATCGAAGGCCTCATCTGACCAGTCGACTTTGAACGGTGTTGCCATTCCCTTTATCCTTTCCGCAACGCGTTCAGGCGCCCGCTGAAATACGTTGGCCACACAGGTCGAAGAATAATCTTGCTCGCTTCGTGCCCAGGTGAGCGCGCACTGGCGCCAATCGACATTCACCGACACGTGTCATCGATGATCGTCTCCCTCTCGCCCTTCAACGCGTCGCCGCGGCGAGAGGGGAACCAGCCTCTCCCCTGATCGTTGTAGCGAATTGCGACTTCGGCAGGTGGGCCAACATGCGGAGTGGCATCGCTGATCGCTGACCAGCGATGCACTGCGGCTCACCTGGGAAAGATCTAAAACACGTGTTGGACGACTTTGGTTTCATGCTCATGACGAAATACATCAAAAAGGCCCCATCTTAATCTCGCCTATGAAGAGGCGGGTGACCGCCGAGGAAAACCGATCGTGCTGTTCGCAAGGTCCGGAAAAATCGATCGCGTCTAGGGGTATTGCCACCGAGTACGAGAAGGCGGTGAAATGCTTGACGAGGTCAAGGCCGATCGGCGCGCTTTCGCCTGTATGCTCGGCGGCGAGGATCGATCGACCCTCTTCATCACCACCGCGCAGTGGCTCGGTATGGACAAGATGAATCAGATGGCCGGCACCGGTCAAATCGTTTCCATCGAAGTAACCACTGCCGGGACCCGGCTGGCCGTTCAACTGAGCGCACGAGTGACGATGACGCTGCAAGGAGAAGCAACATGCCGAACCACAGCCATGCGCAAATAATTTCCGTGTCGGGTGGATCGATATTCACCACCGTTGCCGGGAGCGGCCCGCCGCTTCTCTTGCTGCATGGCTTCCCACAGACCCATCTCATGTGGCGCGACATCGCTCCTCTGCTTGCCTCTGAGTTCACCGTCATCTGTGCCGATCTGCGTGGATATGGCGCCAGCGCTTGCCCTCCTTCCACCCCCGATCACCTCCCCTATTCCAAACGCGCGATGGCGGCCGAGATGGTCGAGCTTATGGAAAAGTTCGGCTTCAGCGAGTTCATGATCGGTGGCCATGACCGGGGCGGCCGTGTCGCTTACCGCATGGCGCTCGATCATCCGGCGGTGATAAGAAAGCTTGCCGTTCTGGATATTGTCCCGACCTCCACCGTCTGGGATCAAGCTGATGACCGATTTGCGTTAGGCTTTTGGCCGTGGGTCTTACTGGCGCAAGCCGAGCCTTTGCCGGAAAGACTAATCGCAGGTGCACCGGAGGCCGTTATCGACGATGCGCTCACAGGCTGGGGATCTTCCGCCGCGGTGTTCCCGCCACAGATCAGAGAGGCCTATGTCGAGGCGCTTAGAAGTGCAGACCATGTTCACGCGATCTGCGAGGAGTATCGTGCTGCAGCAAGCGTCGATCGCCAGCATGACGTCCAAGATCAAATCGCCGGACGCCGTATTCGTTGCCCACTCATGGCCCTCTGGAGCGGAACCGGTGCATTAGCCACCTGGTATACCAATGACGGAGGGCCGTTGGCGTTGTGGCAACAATTCGCAGGCGATGTCGTCGGTCATTCGATGCCGGGCGGCCACTTTTTTCCTGAAGAGTATCCCATCGAAACGACGAAGGTGCTGGCCGAATTCTTCGGCGACGCAGCGTTTTCTTCCGGTTGATCTGTATGCCGCTCACCCAGCACGAGATTGACAGGTTCAACAACATCGTCGCGGAGTGATCCGTTCTCTCAGCGGGCGCGRCCTCTTTCATGCCACCTCCTGTGGCTCGATCAGCCGTCGATCATATCGCGGAAACGGGCAAGTTCCTCGCCTGCCACACCGACATTGTGCGGCTCTGCCGGATAGGCTCCGCTCTCGACATCCCGGCGGAATTCCCGGAAGGCTGCGATGCGCTCGTGCTGCAGGCGGTCGAACTCGGCAGCAAAGTTGCGATAGGTCTTCGCATGTCGGGGCACGTGCCCGCGGTTCTGTCCGAGCACGTCATCGGCAAAAAGATATTGCGCATCGCAACCGGCGCCCGCCCCCATCGAGATCATGAAGAGAGACGTCCGGGCGCTGATCAGCGAGGCAATTTCGGCGGGAACCACCTCGATTTCGGCGGCGAAGGCACCGGCCTCCTCGATGGCCTTGACGGCATTCCAGATCGCCATCGCGCTGTCGGCCGTCTTGCCGACCGCCTTGAAGCCACCGGTCCAGGTTGCCTTCGAGGGAATGAGGCCGACATGGCTGCAGACGGGAATACCCTCTTCCCTGAGCCCCCGGATGATCCGGAGGCTCGCCGCGCAATAGACGGCGTCGCCACCGGCGCGCATCGCTTTGAAGGCCGCCCGCAGATATTCCTCCGTGGTGACGAAGTCGCCATATTCGAGCCCCGGCACGGCAAAGACGCTTGGCGCCACCTCCCGGAAGGCAGGCCCAAGGAGCGCCGGCGGCACGGAGACCATTTCAATCCCGGCCTTGTCGGCGGCTTCCGCCTCCTCGAGCGTGACGACACGAAGCATGCTGAGCTGGCGCTTGCCCTTGAGCGCCAGGATATCGGCAACGGTGGGACGGTTGGATTTCATCGGTGCATCCTTTGGCGCCAGGCGCTCACAGAAGGGATTTCAGTTTGACCGAAGGATCGGCGAGTGCAGCGCGATCGGGGCGCGTGCCCCTGGCGATCAGCATCTCGGCCAGTCGAATGTCGCGGGCGACGGCACCGCCTGGGCCAAGTCCGCTGGCTGCCAGCAATCCCCCATCCGCATCGAGGTGAAACAGGATCTCGGCCTCCGGCGACAGCGTCCGGCCGACGGTCGATGTCGCGCCGTCGGACAGGCCGGCTACCTGCAGCGTCAGGTCGTATTGGTCCGACCAGAACCACGGCACCGCATCGAAAGGTTCTGCCTCTCCCAGCATGTTGGCCGCCGCGACGCTGCCCTGTTCCTGCGCGTTGCGCCAGGATTCGAGCCTGACGCGCCGGCCGCCATAGGCGGCGACTGGAAAGGAGCAACAGTCGCCGGCGGCGAAGATGTGCGGGTCGCTGGTCGTCAGATAGCGGTCGACGGTGATGCCGTTGTCGATCGCAAGCCCTGCTTCTGCGGCAACGCGGGTGTTGGGCTGGGCGCCGATCCCGACCACGAGCGCATCGACCTTGATGTGGCGACCATCGGCGAACCCGATGGTGACGCCGCTCCGGCCATCGGCGATGGTCTCGATCCCCACGCCGCAGAGCAGTTCCACGCCTTCTGCCGTATGCCGTGCCTGCAAGGCGAGTGCGAGCTTTTCGGGAACGCCGCGCATCAACACACGCGGTTGCGCCTCAATCAGGGAGATGGCCGTGCCGAGTTTCCGGCCCATCGCGGCCAGTTCGAGCCCGATGAAGCCACCGCCGAGAATGGCCAGGCGGCCATCCTCCCGCATGTGGCGACGAATGGCGGATGCGTCCTCGAGGGTCCGCAGCACATGGACGCGATCGCTTGTGGCAAGGCCTGGGAATTGGCGCGGAGCGGCGCCGGTTGCGAGCAGCAGTCGTTCGTAGGATAGCATTTCGCCGGTTTCCAGCAGCAGCGCATGGCGTGCTGGGTCGATCAAGATAGCTCGCCGCCCTCGCAGGAAGGTGATCCCCGCCTCAGCAAAACGTTCGCTTGCGACAATCGCCCGGACGGTCCCGGCTTCCTCGCCCGCTTTCGACAGGGGTGGACGCTCGTAGGGGAGATGCGGCTCATCACCGATCAGCGTGACGGTCCCCCGGTAGCCTCGCTCCCGCAGGGCAAAGGCCGCCCGAACGCCCGCTTCGCCGGCGCCGACGATCACCATGCCTTTGTCACCCATCTCAGCCGACCTGGATGAAGACGCGGCCACCGTCGACCTTGACCGCATAAGTCTTGAGGTTGACGCAGACGGGGGCGCCCTTGGCTTGGCCGGTCTTGTAGTTGAAGCGGCCGTTGTGCTTCGGACATTCGATAATGTCGTCCATCACCAGTCCATCGGCCAGATGGACATTCTCGTGCGTGCAATGTCCATCGGTCGCGTGGAAACTGTCTTCCGGGCTGCGATAGACGGCGTAGCTCTTGCCGTCGTGATCGAAGCGGATGACGTCCTCTTCGTCGATCTCGTCCTTGTCGCAGACGTCGATCCAGGTGCTCATCGGGTTCTCCTCCCCTTTATGACTTGTCTTCTCGGACGCCGGTGTCACTCCGCCGCCGGCGCCATGGCGTCGCTGTGGAAGTCTTCGCGATAGGGCTTTGCCGTCGGCGGCAACTCGCGCTTCAGGAAGTAATCCTCGTTCCGGAGCTGGCGTAGGAAGGCCGGGATCATCTCTCGATAACCGTCGAGGATCGACGGGTTCGGTGCCGGCAGATCGTCCTTGATCATCGCGTGCAGCTTCGGCAGCGCGTGATAGGGCACCATCGGGAACATGTGGTGCTCCACGTGATAGTTCATGTTCCAGTAGATGAAGCGGCTGATTGGGTTCATGTAGACTGTGCGGCTGTTTAGCCGGTGGTCGGTGACGTTGTCGGCAAGGCCACCATGCTGCAGCAGGCCGGTCATGACATGGTGCCAGGCACCATAAAGGCGCGGCATGCCGATCAGCATCAACGGCAGGATCGAATTCACGGCGATCGAAAGCGCAACGGTCGCCACATAGATCGCGAGCCAGATGCGTGCGACGCGGATCGCCTTCGGCTGCTCCGTCTCCGGAATGACGATCTTCTCTTCGGCGCTGATGACCCCAAACGCATTGCGGACCATGTCGATCACCGCATGCCAGGCATCCAGCAGGCCGAACAGATTGAGGATCAGCCGCAGGAGATCCGGCGGACGCATCACCGCGATTTCCGGATCCCGGCCGACAATGACCGTATCGGTGTGGTGCCGAGTATGGCTCCAGCGCCAGGTCACCGGATTGCGCATGATCATGAAACAGGCGATCTGGTAGACAACGTTGTTCATCCACATCGTCTTGAACGCCGTGCCATGACCACATTCATGCCAGCGGCTATCCGAGGCGGACCCGTAGAACACGCCGTAGGCGAGGAAGAAAGGGATCGCCCAGAGGCTGCCCCAGAAATAGATGCCAAGCCCTGCAAAGACGACCATGCAGCCGAGCCAGATCGCCGTGTCCCGGAGGGCTGGCCCATCCTCCCGCTTCATCAATTCCTTCATCTGCTTGCGCGGGACCTCGGTATGATACCACTGCGCCGCCGCGAGCCCATTGGCCACCGCTGCCTGCGCATCGCGTCCAAGCAGGCTATAGTCACGCTTTGCCGCTGTCCTCGCCATTGATCTCCTCCATCGGTTTCGATGCGGTCGCCATCAAAGGCGCCGCATGGAATCTGATCTTGAGGATTATCGTTGTTCTGACGGATCACAATCCACGGATGATATATTCTATCAAAGTCTATCATTTTTGATTTATTCCATGATAGAAAGATCTCACTTGAGGAGGAACAGATGGGATCAAGACCAACGATCACGGATCTGGCCAAGGCTGCGGGAGTGAGTGTCGCAACCGTGGACCGCGTGTTGAACGGGCGCCACAAGGTGCGCGAGGACACGGCGCGGCGCGTCTATGACGCGGCAAACGAGATCGGCTTCCATGCCGTCGGATTGCTGCGGCAGCGCGTGTTCGAGGGCCTGCCGCAATACCGGTTGGGCTTCATCCTGCAGAAGCCCAACCACCATTTCTACCAGAGCTTCAAGCGGGAGCTGGAGATCGCCGTCCAAAACCATCCCGGCATTCGCGGCGTGGCGCAGATCGAATTCTGCGCCAACCAGACGCCGAGCGAACTGGCCGACAAGCTGAAAGAGGTTGGCGCCAGGAATCAGGCGGTCGCCATGACATCCCCGGACTATCCGGCCCTGACGGTGGCGGCGGAAGAACTGAAGGCAAGAGGCATCCCGGTATTCTCACTCCTGTCTGATTTCGCCTCCGGCATCCGCGAGGGCTATGTCGGCCTCAACAACCGCAAGGCCGGTCGGACGGCCGCCTGGATGATCACGAAGGCTGCGAAAAGCCCCGGGAAGGTGGCTGTTTTCGTCGGCAGTCACCGCTTTCACGGTCACGAACTGCGCGAGATCGGCTTTCGGTCCTACTTTCGCGAACACGCTCCCGATTTCGAGGTTCTGGACACGCTGGTGAACCTGGAAACGGTCGAAATCACCCACGAAGCAACGCTGGATCTGCTGCACCGCCATCCGGATCTTGTGGGTTTCTATGTTGCCGGAGGCGGAATGGAAGGCGCCATTTCCGCCATCCGAGAAGAAAAACTCGGCGGCAAGCATGTTATCGTCGTCAACGAACTGACGCCAATTTCCCGCGCAGCGCTGGCTGATGAGATCGTGACCATGGCGATCGCGACACCGCTTGCCAATCTGTGCCGCGAACTGGTCCAGCTAATGGTCGAGGCGGTGGATACCGGTCCCGCGACGGCGCCAGGCCAGACTTTCCTGCCGCTCGAAATTTACGTGCCGGAAAACATCTGAGCTGCGATGATGGAAATCCATCATATCAATCCGCAAATTCTTTCATGAATGAAACGGAATATTGCTATTTCCTCTTTGACCAACGCCACGAAACCTGATGACTTCATTCAGCGGGACGGAGGAGGAAAGCCGGCCGCGCCAAACTTCGGGAGAACTCATGGCCGCGCTTACCTTCGCGCTCAACCACATGGTTGCGCCACACATGCCGCTCGGCGTTTTTTTCGAACTGGGCATATCGCTCGGTGTTCGGCAGTTCGAAATCCGCAACGATCTTGCGGGTAATGCCATTCTCGACGGGACTTCGCCCGAGACGGTCAACGACCTGGCAAAGGCGCACGGAACCGAAATCATTTCGATCAATGCCCTGCAGCGCTTCAACGAATGGACGCCGGAGCGGGAAGCGGAGGCCACGGAATTGGCCGCTTATGCCGCTGCCTGCGGCGCAAAAGCCCTGGTCCTCGTGCCTGTCAACGATGGAAGCGGCAAGCTGGAGGGAGAACGTCAGGGGAATTTGCGCGTTGCGCTCAAGGCGCTGAAACCTATCCTGCGGGCCAATAACCTCATCGGCCTCGTGGAGCCGCTCGGCTTCCAGATCTGCTCGCTTCGCTCCAAGAAAGAAGCAGCGGAAGCGATTGTCGCGATCGATGGCCGCGAGAGCTTCAAGCTGGTTCATGACACGTTTCACCACGTGCTCGCTGGCGAGCCGGACATATTTCCGGACTTGACGGGGCTGGTCCACATTTCAGGCGTCGATGATCAGGAAGTCAGCATCGACGCCATGCGAGACCCGCATCGCGTGATGGTGACGGCACGGGACCGGCTGGACAATATCGGTCAAATCCGTGCGCTCATCGACGCTGGTTATTCCGGCCCGCTGTCGTTCGAACCGTTCGCGTCATCCGTTCACGCATCGAGCGATCCGCAAACGATGATCCGCAGCAGCATGGAGCTGATCCGGGACAGACTTTGACGTCTTCACCGATCCGGTGGGAGTGACCGGATTGGTTCGTGAGATTGCCTTCGGGGAGGAGGCGACCGGCATTTTTAAGGTGTTCGCCGGGCACCGTTTCAGAGGAGGAAGAGATGAAGAAACTTTTGGCGAGTGCCGTGTTCGGCGTCCTGATGGCATCGAGTGCTTATGCAGGCAATATTGGCGTGTCCATGGCCAATTCCGACACGTTCCTGACGGTTCTGCGCAAGGGCATCGAGAAGTCTGCAGCCGATGCGAAGCAGCCTGTCCAGATCGAAATCGCCGATGATGACGTTCAGAAGCAGCTTTCCCAGATCCAGAACTTCATCGCCTCCAAAGTCGATGCGATCATCGTCAATGCAGTCGACACCACGGCAACGGCGCCGATGACGAAGCTGGCGAACGATGCCGGCATCCCGATCGTCTACGTCAACCGGATGCCGGCAGACGTGGACAAGCTTGGCGCCAAGGGAGCATTCGTCGCCTCTGACGAAGTTCAGTCAGGCACGCTGCAGACCAAGGAAGTATGTCGCATCCTGGGCGGCAAGGGCGATATCCTTGTCATGGTCGGTGATCTTGCCAACCAGGCTGCCGTCCAGCGCACCAAGGACGTCCACGACGTGATCGCGACGCCGGACTGCAAGGGCATCAAGATTCTCGACGAGCAGACCGCGGTATGGGATCCGGTCAAGGCGCAGGACCTGATGACCAACTGGATCGCGGCCGGTCGCAAGCCGGCGGCTGTCATCGCCAACAACGACAACATGGCGATCGGTGCGATCAACGCCATGAAATCTGCCGGCTGGGATATGAAGGACGTGGTCGTTGCGGGCATCGATGCCACCCAGGAAGCACTCGCCTACATGAAGGCGGGCAATCTGGATGTATCCGTCTTCCAGGATGCCTTCGGCCAGGGCTCGGGTGCCGTCGCCGCGGCCATAAAGCTCGCCAAGGGTGAGAAAGTGGACGCCAAGGTCTGGATCCCGTTCCAGCTCGTGACGCCTGAAAACATGGCCAAGTTCACGGCGAAGAATTGACCGGAGACGGGCCGATCCGCTGCCTTGCGGGGCAGCGGATCACTCTCGTGGAGGAGGATCACCATGTCGGCTGAACGCATCATCAGTCCGCAGACCATGGAGGCCGTTCGCAGGAGCGGCGCTGTCCCGGGCAGCAAATATCTTCTGGAAGTCGAGGACGTGCGCAAGGAATTCCCAGGTGTCGTTGCTCTGGACAATGTGCAGCTGAAGCTGAAACGCGCGACGGTGCATGCCCTTATGGGCGAGAACGGCGCCGGCAAGTCCACGCTGATGAAGATCCTCGCCGGCATCTACACGCCCGACAGCGGCTCATTCAAACTGCGTGGCATAGACATCCGCCTCAAGAATCCGCTCGACGCGCTCCAGAACGGAATCGCGATGATCCATCAGGAACTCAATCTGATGGCGCCCATGACCGTGTCGGAAAACATCTGGATCGGTCGTGAGCCGCTCGGGCGTTTCGGTATCGTAGACCACGCCGAAATGAACCGTCGAACGGACGCGCTGTTTAAGCGCCTCGGAATCGAGATCGATCCGGAAATCAAGGTCGGCAAGCTCAGCGTGGCCAACCGCCAAATGGTCGAGATCGCCAAGGCCGTATCCTTCGATTCCGACGTCCTCATCATGGACGAACCGACATCGGCCCTTACCGAGAGGGAGGTGAACCACCTCTTCCGGATCATCCGCTCCCTTCGCGAGGAAGGAAAGGGCATCATCTACATCACCCACAAGATGAACGAACTCTTCGAGATCGCTGACGAGGTCTCCGTCTTTCGTGACGGCAAGTATGTTGCAACCTGCAATTCCTCGGAGGTGACCCGCGAAGACATCATCCGCATGATGGTCGGGCGCGAGATCACTCAGATGTTCCCAAAAGAACCGGCGCAGATCGGCGACGTCGTGCTGTCGGTAAAAGGGCTGACGCTGAACGGCGTCTTCCGCGACGTGTCCTTCGATCTCCGGGCCGGCGAGATCCTCGGCTTTGCCGGCCTCGTCGGCTCGGGCCGGTCCAACGTCGCGGAGACAATCTTCGGCGTGACCCCTGCAAATTCCGGGACGATCGAACTCTTCGGCAAGCAATTGACCGTCTCCTCGCCGTCCGTTGCCATGGCACATGGCATGGCGTTTCTGACGGAGGATCGAAAGGAGACCGGCTGTTTCCTGCTGCTCGACATCCAGGAAAACGCCCAGATGGCGGTGCTGCAACAGCGCTATGTGCAGCTCGGTTTCGTACAGCAGGACAAGCTGCGGAAGGCGGCCACCGACATGGCCAACCGCCTCAGGGTCCGCACGCCCGACATGCGGGAGCCGATCATCAACCTGTCGGGTGGCAACCAGCAGAAGGTGCTGATCTGTCGCTGGCTGATGACCAATCCAAAGATCCTGATCCTCGACGAACCCACCCGCGGCATAGATGTCGGCGCCAAGGCCGAAATCCACCGGCTGGTCTCGCAGCTCGCGGGCCAAGGTGTGGCGATCATTATGATCTCGTCGGAGATGCCGGAGGTGCTCGGCATGAGTGATCGCATCGTCGTGCTGCACGAGGGGCGGGTCACAGGCATCCTGGACAGGGCCGAAGCCGATCAAGTCAAGATAATGGAGCTGGCGTCGCGCTGACGACACAGTCGGGAGGATATCATGTCTGATGCCATCAACGAACTGGGGGAGACCTCCAAGACGGGCTTGAAGAAAATTCGGCGACTTCCGCCGGAATTCTCGATCCTGGCAGTCCTGATCGGGATCGCCCTTATCTTTGAAGTGATCGGCTGGTACGTCGTGGGCGAAAGCTTTCTGGCGAACAAGCAGCGCTTGTCCATCATCGTCCTGCAGGTGGCCGTCACTGGGATTATCGCGGTCGGCGTGACGCAGGTCATCATCACCGGCGGCGTCGATCTCTCGTCCGGCTCCATGGTCGGGTTTATCGCCATGGTGGCTGCGAGCTTCGCTCAGACCTCGTTGAATGCCCGCGCCGTCTTCCTGCAACCCGAATACGCCGCATTCGGCCTGGACTGGTTCATCGATTCCAGCCCGTTCTGGCCGCTTCTGGTCGGCGTGCTGCTCGGCGCATTCCTGGGTTTTCTGAACGGCCTTCTTATCGCCAAGACAGGCATTCCGCCCTTTATTGCCACGCTTGGCATGATGGTCTCAGTCCGCGGCCTTGCCAAATGGTATACCGAAGGCCAGCCCGTCGCTTTGCTCAACGAAAACTTCGCCTGGCTCGGCCAGAGCTTCAGTCTCTGGGGCTTTCCCGTCCCGCGAACGGTCATCGTCTTTTTCGTCGTGGCGATCATCTTCCACATCGGATTGTCCTATACCCGCTACGGCAAGTTCACCTATGCCATCGGCGCCAACAGCCAGGCTGCGCGCGTCTCGGGGATCGATATCGGCAAGCACCTGATCAAGGTCTATGCGGTGGCCGGCCTTCTCTCCGGCCTCGCCGGCGTCATGCTCGCTGCCCGCGCCCAGTCCGGCCAACCGAACATGGGCGTCTCCTTCGAACTCGACGCCATCGCCGCGGCCGTCATCGGCGGCGCTTCGCTTTCCGGCGGCGTCGGCCGGATCACCGGGACGGTAATCGGCACGATTATTCTCGGTGTGGTGACCTCTGGCTTCACCTTCCTCAAGGTCGGCGCCTATTACCAGGAGATCGTCAAGGGCGCGATCATCGTCGCAGCAGTCGTCATTGACGTGCACCGCCAACGCAAGAAATCCCGCGCCTGAAGGACCTCCCCAGGCGCAGAGGCGGTGCCGGTTCCGAGCAACCGGCGCCGCCTCCCCCATGCACCCGTCTTACAACTGAGATGACGCCGTCACAGGCCATTCACGAGATGACCATGAAGACCTATGTTTTGACCATTTCCTGTCAGTCGACCCGCGGCATCGTCGCTGCAGTCTCCGGCTATCTCGCCGATCAGGGCTGCAACATCGTGGATTCATCCCAGTTCGACGACCTCGGCACGGGCAAGTTCTTCATGCGCGTCTCCTTCATCTCCGAGAAGGAGGCCAATGAAGCGAAGCTCGCACAGGGCTTCCCCGCTATCGCCGAGCGTTTCGGCATGAACTGGAGCCTGCATGATGCCGCCAGGCGGGAGAAGGTCCTGCTGATGGTATCGCGCTTCGGTCATTGCCTGAACGACCTGCTCTACCGCTGGAAGATCGGCGCACTGCCGATCGAGATCGTCGGCGTCGTCTCCAACCACTTCGACTACCAGAAGGTCGTGGTCAATCACGATATCCCCTTCCATCATATTCCGGTGACCGAAGCCAACAAGCCTGAGGCCGAAGCGCGCATCATGGACCTCGTCAAGCAGACCGGCACCGAACTCATCGTGCTTGCTCGCTACATGCAGATCCTGTCCGATCAGATGTGCCAGAAGATGTCCGGCAAGATCATCAACATCCACCACTCCTTCCTGCCGTCGTTCAAGGGCGCCAATCCCTATAAGCAGGCTTTCGAACGTGGCGTGAAGCTGATCGGCGCCACCGCGCATTACGTCACCGCCGATCTCGACGAAGGTCCGATCATCGAGCAGGACACCGTGCGGGTCACCCATGCGCAGTCTCAGGAAGACTATGTCTCTCTCGGCCGCGACGTCGAAAGCCAGGTGCTGGCGCGCGCCATCCACGCCCATATCCACCACCGCACCTTCATCAACGGACATCGCACCGTCGTCTTCCCGGCAAGCCCAGGTTCCTATGCCTCCGAGCGCATGGGCTAATATGACCGTTGTCGTCGACCGAAGGGCGGCGTCCTTGGTGATTGGAGCAGAAACCTCTGCCGAGACGAAGCTCGAGACTTCTGGCCACAGCAAACCAGGTCTCGCTCCGCGCCTGTCACGCTGAAAGGCTGCCAGGTGCCTTGGGTCTTCAGGAAGTTCCGCAGATCAGCCAGCGGGTAAAACGGGAGCGAGACATCGCACGGTGACTCCGGATTGCGCCGTGGTCAGCCCAGAAGAGGTCGTTGCGAAGCTCGTTTGTGAGCGCCCTCGTCGACACTGGGGCCTGATCGCTGCGACCGGTCCCTACTCTTATATGCACCGCGTAACGAGCTCAGATGCGATAGCAATGCTGACCACAGCAGAAGATGGGTCTAGGCCGGCGTGTCCCACGGGTTCACGAGTGCCACTTCCATATCCTTGAAATCCTTGATGTTGCGAGTCACCAGCTTCATACGTCGGGTGAAGGCTGTCGCTGCAATATAGGCGGCATTGATCGGTCTGGGGTTGGGCACATGCCATTGGGCGGCCTTGACGGCTGCCGCCTCGTCCAACGGCAGAATACGGCCGGAAAATGCTTTGAGAACTGTGTTTTCCAGCCTCCAAACGCAGATTTCAGCAACTCGCGCGTCATCCGCCCGGGAGAATTGCCGCCCAATGCCGATCCGTCGAATGATTCTGATGGTTAAGTTCACCGCCTATCTCAAGCCAGCATCACGAGCGTAATCGGCGCAGGAAGCATCGCCTGTGGAAGCCGAGGTGTTCTAACGACAATATAGCCGTCTCTTCCAAGCCCGTACTTGTTCCCCGTCGGCTCGCTCTCTAAGCTCATTCCGGGTGGACAACAGGACGGACGACATGATGGGCCCACGGGAGCAACTGATTAGCTGCTTGAACGAAAGAGGTTCCATGGTGATGGTTATAGAGGCTACACGGCAAGCTGATCCCTCTGCCGGCGACCAGGCGCCCCCAACGGTTATTTACTATACGTCCAATGGGTATCTCGTAGAGCTTCTGTCGGATGGAACGTTCCAGGTCGCTCTTACGCGCGAAAAACTGACACGCATTGAATGATCGAGCGTCGCTAGTTTCTCTTCGACCCGTCGCCGTTTGCTTGACGCCGTGATCCGGCTCTTTTGCGAAGGAGCTGTCGGCACTGACGGCAACATCGCGGAAGCCGGCGTTGGCCAAATCGACGTTCTACAATCATTTTCCGTCCAGTATGGACCTGAATGACGATTGGCAAATTTTACCATTTGGAGCGAGCTAGCGAATCTTTCCGGACGGGCGACCGGGATCTTGACGTCGTAAGCCGTGCCGAGTTCGTGGTTCGGGAGCCGCTCGCGCTGCCTCGGTATTTACGTCGGACGGCGAAGCAATCTAGGGGGTAAAACGATGACCAGCCCGTCCGAAGCTGCAACTGTGAAAGATCAAGGCCCGTGCGATCCTCGCCGAGCCTTTGATCCCTACACTTATTCATGGCTAGCGCATCAGGGCATCATGGCGAAAGCTCCTCCAGAACCTGACCCTTGGTCTCGACCGCGAAGAGGGCCGTCACCAGGGCGCCAACGAGAAGGATCGCTGCGAACGCGCCGAAGACATATTGGATGCCCATCGACGACATGACCCAACCCACCGCGATAGGGCCCGCGGAGGATCCGAGACGAAGCCAGGCGCTGCCTGTCCCCGTGCCAATAGCACGAAGGCGGGTCGGGTAGATTTCCGCGGAATAGAGGTAGAGCGAGAAAGTCACGGTCTGGACGATGGCGTAGGCGAGACCGGCCAGGATCAGGACCTGTGTTGCCGACGTCGCACCCAGCCAAGCGAGGATGACAAGCGGGACCGGTGCGATCAGAAGGGCACCGGTGTACCAGCGCTTGCGACCGACCTTGTCGATGAGCAATGCGCAGATAACGGCCGCGATCACGCCTCCGACCGAAGTGATAAACCCGTATAGGATACTAGTTTCCAGCGGCAGGTTGAATGTCTGCCGATAGAGGGTCGGAAGCCAGGTGATCGTCCCATTGGCGACCATATAGGCACAGAACCACATGGCCCAGATCGACAGTGTGCGCTTGAGGTAGATGCCCTGGAAAAGTTCGCGCCAGTCCGATCGACGACGAATGGGGGCGGCTACGATTTTCGGTTCCGGCAGCTCCTTGCCGGCAGCACGAGCGCTGTTCTCCAACTTGGTGACGATCCGGTCGGCTTCCTCATAGCGGCCGTTGGCGGCGAGCCAGCGAGGTGATTCATTGAGGAACCAGCGCAGCGGGATCATGAGGACGGCCGGGATCAGGCCGACGACGAACATCGCCTTCCAGCCATAGGCTGGGACCATGAAATAGCCGATCAAGCCTGCGCCGACGAGGCCGAGCAGAAACATGACCTCATACAGCAGGAAGAAGCGGCCCCGCCCCTTCGAGCTGATCAACTCGTTGATATATGCACTCGCGACCGGAACTTCTCCACCGGTTCCGATGCCTTGAATGAAACGCAATGCCATCATCATGCCGGCACCGGCCGCAAAAAGGCATGCGACGTCCATGCTGACGAAGAGCAGGATGGTGAATAGCAGCACTTTGAGACGGCCGATCCGCTCGGCAAGCCAGCCAAAGCAAATGGCGCCGATCAACTGCCCCAGGTAGCCCATCGACAGGATCATGCCCGTCTGTCCCGGGGTCAAACCCCATTCGCGGACAAGAACCGGCATGGCATAGGCTATGGCAATGACGGTGTAGCCGTCAAAGAATGTGGCTGCGCCGACGATATTTCGAGCCCAGAAGACCTCCCGGGTCACTGGCAGCCGTTCTAGGCGGGCGCTGATTTCAGCTTGGGTATCGACGGCCGGCGACGGCGCGGCCATCCGTTGTTCGATATTCATGTTTCCTCCCTCTGCCCGGCCTACTCTCCCAGCCTGGCGTCGAACCTACGCGTTGGATGTCTTAAACTTCGGGACCCTTTGGCATGGTGTCGCTGTGGATCCGGAAGGCATGGCTCTCTCATCGGCTAATCAGGCACCAGCGTGACAGACGGTGCGACCGCGGCCCATCACTCCCCGATGCGGCCGCAATCCCCTCCTCGTAAGAAGCCCCCGCTTGAGAGGCGGGGGCGTCCTCAGTCACTCGGCTGCCAGAAGCTGCTCAACCCGGCCGATACCGGCAGCATCAAAGGCTGCAAAGATCTCCGCTTCGGCCTTTTCGCCGAGGTTCTTCAGAGGCTCCCTGATCGTGGCATGGTCAAGCACGCCACGGTGGACAAGCCCAAGCTTGAGGGCGACGGTGCCTTCCATATGGGAACCACGGTGGTAGACGGCACGGGTGACTGGAAGGAGACGTTCGAAGATCCGGCGGGCTTCCGGATAGTTCTGCGCCTTTCCTGCCTTGATCAGGTCGATCAGCAGCTCCGGTGTGATATTGCCGTAGCCCACAAGCAGGCCATCGACATCGAACATGGTCGGCAACAGCCATTCGTCATGGCAGCTCAGGATCTGCAGGTTCGGGTTGGCCTTCTTGAGTTCCGGGATCTCGACATACCAGCGCTTCATGTTTCGAACGCCATTTTTGGTGGCGACGACGCCATCCTGCGTCGCGATAGCAAGCTGGGTGTCCAGGTCGTAGGAAGCCTTGGTGGCATCCGGGTACTGGAACAGGATGCACTGCAGGCCTGATTCCTGCCAGATCGCCTTGTAGCGATCCTGCGGGGCGCCTTTCTGGAAGCCGAAACGCAGCCAGCCATGGTTCGGATAGACAAGAGCACCCGTCGCGCCGGCAGACTTGCACTTCTTGGCTTCTTCAGCGGCGACCTTGGTACCCTCGCCGGTGATGCCAGCAATGATTGGAACCTGACCATCGACGGCTTCGACATAGGTGCGGATGAGCTTCAGGCGCTCTTCCTCGGTCAGGAACGTGCCTTCGCCGGCATGGCCAAGGATAACGAGGCTCTTGACGCCGTCCATGCCGGCAAGCCATTTGGCAATACGGGCATTGGCCGGATAATCGACCTCTCCGTCGCGGGTAAACGCGGTAACGGGTGCCGGGCTCAGACCTCTCAGATCCATCGTTGGCATAGGTTTTCTCCTCCTAGATAGCCGCTGTCCGCCTTTGCGATCAGCGATGGGATCGTTAATGGGAACGTTCCCACTATCGTTTCCGATTTTGCTGGAGTCAACATTTTTTTTGTTGCATGGTTGGCGCGTTGACCGCGAGAACGCCGCAGATGGAAAAAAGCGAAATGGATTCAAAGCCCGGAGAAGTGAGCCGTCAGACACGGGTGACCATCCTTGATGTCGCGTCGGCAGCTGGCGTTTCGAAATCGACGGTATCGCGCATCCTCGATGAACGACTTCCCCGATCCGACAACGAAACTTCGCGCCGCGTCCGGAAAATCGCCGAAGACATGGGTTATGTCCGAGACGTCTCCGCAGCGAGCCTCCGACGCGGCAACACGATGACGGTTGGCGTGATCGTGCCCCGGCTGACCGATACCGTCATGGCAATGCTTTATGAAGCCCTGGCAAAAGCATGCAGCAAAAGTGGGCGCTTTGCGATTGTCGCAACGACGGATGACAAGCCCAAGGCCGACAGACTTGCTGCGGAGTCTCTTCTGAAACGAGGCGTCGACGGCTTGATCCTTTCGACTGCCCGCGAGGATGACGATTTTCCTGACGAGCTCGCGGCCCGGGGGGTACCTTTTGTCCTGGCGTTGCGCACCGATGGACGGAGCCTGTCTTCGGTGGGCGACGACAGGCTGGGCGGATATCTGGCGACGCGCCACCTCCTGGATCTCGGTCATCGTCGTATCGGAGTGATTGCCGGTCCTTCATATGCCTCCAGCTCGCGCGGGCGCGTCGAAGGCTACAGGCAGGCACTGCAAGAGGCCGCCATCTCGCTCCGCCCGGATTGCATTGTGCCGTCGACCTTCGGGATCGACGCCGGAGCGGATGCGGCCCTGCAGCTCATGCGCCTCAAAGATCGCCCGACGGCGATCTTTGCCGTGAACGACAACACCGCAATCGGTGCTCTTTCCGGCCTGTCACGCCTCGGGATATCCGTACCCAACGATGTTTCAGTCGTCGGATACAACGACATCCCGATCGTCAATCATCTTCCGACACCGCTCACGACACTGCGGGTCCCCTTCGAGCAGATTGCGTCAAACGCTTTGGACCTGCTCACAAGCGGCACCATTTCAGCTGACGAGCGAATCCGTATTTCGGCTCCGACCCTCATACCCCGAAAATCGTCTGCGAAACCCTGCTCTTGATGGGATTGAACCAGCGATCTGCTCCCATATGAGCGTCTTCACCCAAATTGCCGTGGCCATGTTGACAATCGGCTGCCCGTGGCGGGATATGCATGAGCGATACGGAAAGTGGAATTCCGTCTATGTTCGGTTCCGTCGCTGGGCCGAGCAAGGGGTGTGGGACGCGCATCGCTACGACAAGACCAAAACATCATTCGCGGCATTCCTGGCGATCGCCACGGCGAAGATTTGGCTCCCCCACTTTGTCAACATGACCCAAATCGGCGTTGATCGGTGCGGAGCAAAGACGGTTATTCTCAAATTAACTGCCAAACGACGCCACCGAAATTGACGATCGCATCGTCTTTATAGATTAGGACGGGCGATCCAGGCTTGATCGCGGTGAGCTGTACAAGCCTCACTAACCGGGAAGCTCCCCAGCTCCCTCCCGCCGGCTTAAGCCGGCAGAAGTGTGATGCGGTGGGTGGTTTCCGGCTCGATGCGGGCGTCGCTATAGAGGAGCGGCACGTATTCACCTTTCGACCAGGCGTGGGCAAGGTCGCCGTAATGCGGCGAACGGGGATCACCGGACTGACCGGGTGTGTTGATGCAGACGCTATTGTCCCAGTCGCCGACATCCATGACAAGTCGGACGGACGCGCCCGCATTGACGCCAAAATCACCCATCCGGTAGCCGGCATGCATGGGCGTCGAACGGCTGCCGCCGACAGGCAGCGGGCCGACGTTCCAGTCGGGATCCCCTTCGGTCTTGATGCGGCTGGTCGCGTGTTCGAAGAGCGCGCGGTGCAGGTCGCCCCAGCGCCAGGCCGACGGATTAGGACCAAGCCGGATTTCGCAATCGGCAAAGCCGGCGGAAAGTGTCGAAAGCAACATCGTGTCGCGGTCGGCGGCGTCCCAGAGCGCGCCGGGTTCGCTGAGAAGTACCAGCATGCGGTCGACATCGCCGGGCAGCAGCAACTGGCGGACGGTCGGGTTCGGTGCGAACCTTGCCAGCAGTGCCGGTCGCAGGTGCTTCATCCACCAGACTTCGAACAGTGCAGCCGCCGCACTCCCCGCTTCGAGACGATAATCCCAGCCGTTGAAAAGCTTTAAGGCATGTTCCTGCCGGTCATCCCGCGGTTGACGGCTGGCAACTTTTTGAAGCACGGCGCAGATGGTCGCGGCCGGGCGGGAATAGACGTCGGTCTGCAAGGCCATCGAGGCCTGCAGCGTGTGCTTCGGGTCTGCACCCAGCACCGATTTGATACGCAGGGCGCGGCTGACCTCCGCCCATTCGTGTCCGATCGACGGGGCTCTCGGATCGCGATCGGGAGGCAGGTTCATCTCGTTTGCCGAAGCGACGAAACCATCGGCCGGGTTATAAGCACGCGGCAGTTCGCCGGCGGGCAGGAAGCCGTCCCATTCGTGGCTGCCATGGCCCGGCACGGGCAGCAGCCCTTCCCAGTTGCGGCGCACCGGTGTGAAACCGGCGGTGAACCAGCCGATATTGCCGTCCACATCGGCGCTGACATGGTTGACCGAGGGCGTACCCCAGGACCCGAGCGTCTGCGAAAACGCCTGCACCGAACCGCTGCGCATATAAGACAGGCTGCCGAGATATGCGGCCGAACCGGGCGACAGCCAGACGGAGCGGATGGCGATGACCTGACGGATCTTCCGGTTTTCGTGGAGGATCGGGCCGTGGCGGGTGAAAGACAGCGTCATCGGCTGGTCGGGATGGCCCTTGACCGCGAAACTCTCCTCGATGCGGGTGATCTTCTCCCAGCCGTCGGCGTAACGATATTGTTCCGGATCGCCGTCCTTGGTCGCGTAGACATAGACGTCTTCCTGGTCGGCGCCGAAGATGGTCAGGCCGAAGGCGGTGCGGTCGTTATGGCCGAGCGAGATGCCGGGCGCGGTCGGCTCGCCGGTGCCGATGGCATTGAGGCCCGGCGCTTGGAGGTGAACGAGATAACGTAGCGACGGGACTGCGTGCGCTCGGTGCGGATCACTTGCGAGGATCGGCCGGCCGCTTTCGGTGCGCGAACCGTGGACAGCCCAGTTGTTGGATCCCTCCTCCGCGATCGCCTGAACGATATCGCCGAGATCGGTGACCTCAGTCCATTTCCAGACGTCGTCCAGCCCTGCCGCAAGCCGGGCCTTGTCAAAAGTGACGGCCGCCGTGGCGAGCTTGAAGAGGCGGGTCGCGGAAAGCGGAATATCGGCGAGCGAAATCCCCTCCTCCGGCTTCGGCGAGACCGGTGGATCGAGCTCGAAGCGCAGCAGGTCGGTCTCCGCATCCGCAAGCGCCATGATATTGGCGCGCAGGATTTCGGAAATGCCGTTGCGGGTCAGCGCATGGCTGCGGATCCGCACCACATCGGCCGCCTGCCAGCGTGACGGCCTGGTGCCGAAGATGGCGAATTCTGGCGGCAACCGGGCCGGCTCCGCTTCGCAAAGCGCGACATAGGCATTGATGCCGGCGGCGAAAGCGGTGCAGATCGCTTGCGTATCCGGCGCATAGGAGGTCCACTCCGGCGCCATGTCGCCGCGATAGAGGAAATGCCGGGCGGCGTGGTCCTGCGCCAGGTATCCGGGCCCGAAGTCGGCGGCGAGAAGACCGAGGCCGCGCTTGCGCCACAGGTCAAGCTGCCAGAGCCGGTCGCGGGCGGCGTTGAAACCCTGGACGAAGAACAGGTCCTTGTCGCTTGCCGCCTTGATATGCGGGACGCCCCAGCGGTCGATGCGGATTTCTGCCCGGACATCGAGGCCAGCCAGCCGGAGGGTTTCGTGTGCCTTGGCGTCAGTCATGTCAGTCTCTCATGCGCGATGGCTTCTTAGGCGTGGTGACAAGCGACGCGCGCGCCATCGGCACGCGGCGTCAGTTCCGGCCGTTCTTTCAAGCAGATTTCGGTCGCCAGCGGGCAGCGTGTATGGAATGCGCAGCCGGACGGGATGTTTGAAGGACTTGGCAGTTCGCCGCTGAGGATAAAGCGCTGCTTGGCGCGCTGCACCTCCGGATCGGCCTCCGGCACGGCCGACATCAGCGCCTTGGTATAGGGATGTTTCGGATTGGCGAAAAAGGTATCACGGTCGGCCATTTCCACGAAGCGGCCGAGATACATGACGACGACCCGGTCGCAGATATGCCGCACCACGCCGAGGTCATGGCTGACGAAGAGATAGGAAACGCCGGTGCGCTTCTGCAGCGCCACCAGCAAGTTGAGGATCTGGGCCCGTACCGAGACGTCGAGCGCCGAAACCGGCTCGTCGCAGATCAGGAGATCCGGCTCGAGGGCAAGTGCGCGGGCGATCACCACGCGTTGGCGCTGGCCGCCGGAGAACTGGTGCGGATAGCGGTCCGCATGTTCGGGCCGCAAGCCCACCTGCTGCAGCAGCGTCGCGACCCGTTCCTTCAGTGCCCTCCCCCTGGCGACGCCGCGGACAATCAGCGGTTCGCCGATCGTGGCCCCGACGGTCGAGCGCGGATCGAGAGACAGCGCCGGATCCTGAAAAATCATCTGCACCTTGCGGCGGATATCATTGAGCTGGCGGCGATTGGCGCCGACCACTTCGTCACCACTGATGCGGACGCTGCCGGAGATCGGCGCTTGCAGGCCGACGATCGTGTTGGAAAGCGTCGACTTGCCGCAGCCGGATTCGCCGACCAGCGCCACGGTCTCGCCGCGGGCGATATCGAGGTCGACGCCATTGACGGCCTTGACCACCGGGCCGGACTTGCCGAGCAGGCCACCTCGGCCGCCAAAATGCACCGCGACGTCGCGGATTTCGAGAACGTTCTTATGATCGCTCATGCCGCCACCTCGTGGATTTCCGCCAAGCGGTCGATATGCCAGCAGGCGGAACGATGGCCTCCGCCGCAATCGAAAAGCGGCGGTTGTTCGGTGCGACACTTGTCGGTCGCCAGCGGACAGCGTTCGACGAAACGGCAACCGACGCCGAATTCGTTCGGCGTCGGTACCGTCCCCTCGATGGTCGCGAGGTCCGCCTTCGGCGCATCATCGAGCTTAGGCACGCTGGCAAGCAGCAGGGCTGTGTACGGATGCTTCGGCTGCCGGAAGAGATCGTGCACCGGCGCGATTTCAGCGATGCGGCCGGCATACATCACCGCCACGTCGTCGGCGATGTCGGCAACCACGCCCATGTCGTGGGTGATCAGCACGATCGCGGTGCCGCGGTCGGCGACCAGCTTCTTCATCAGGTCGAGGATCTGCGCCTGGATGGTGACGTCGAGCGCGGTGGTCGGCTCGTCGGCGACCAGCACGCGCGGGCCGCAGATCAGCGCGATCGAGATCATGATGCGCTGGCACATGCCGCCGGAGAGTTCGAACGGATATTGATCCAGCCGCCGGGTCGGGTCGGGAATGCCGACATCGACCAGCATCTGCCGCGCCTTCTCGTAGGCCTCTGCCTTCGAGACGCCATGGTGGACCCGATAGGCCTCGGCAATCTGCGAGCCGACCGTCGTCAGCGGGTCGAGCGAGGCGCTCGGTTCCTGGAAGATAATCGAGATGTCCTTGCCGCGCGCCTTGCGGAACTGCCGTTCCGAGAGGGCGGCGAGATCGGTGTTTTCGAGCATGATCCGGCCGGCGGTGCGTATGGCGGCCGGCGGCAGCAGGCCGAGCATGGCATAGGAGGTCAGCGACTTGCCGCAACCGGATTCCCCCACCAGCGCCATGACCTTGCCGGGCGCGACGGTGAAGGAGACGTCGTCGACGACGTTGGCGCCACCGATATCGATGGTCAGCCTGTCGACGGAAAGCAGCGGGTTGGCGGCGTCCATGATCTCTCCTCAGCCTGCCGTCTTCGCCCGTTCGGGGCGCTTGTAATTGCCGATCGAATTGCCGCCATCGACGCTGATCACGGCGCCGGTGATGAAGGCGGCCTTGTCGGAGCAGAGATAGGCGATCGCGCCCGGCGCATCCTCGGGACCGCTGGCGCGGCCGAGCGGAATGTTCTTCAGCATGTTGGTGACGTATTCGTCGGAAAGCTCGCTCACTTCGCTGCCCGGCGCAAAGCCTGGCTCGACGACGTTGACGCGAATGCCGTATTCGGCAAGCTCCAGAGCAAAACCCTTGGAAAGCCGTTCAATCGCCGTCTTCGAGGTGCAATAGGGGACGGAATTCTGGTTCATTTTGCGGGCGGCACCCGAGGAGATGTTGACGATCGAGCCGGCCTTGCCTTCCGCGATCATCAGCTTGGCGAATTCGCGCGACAGCACGAAGGGCGCCCGCAGGTTGACGCCGAAGACGCGGTCCCAGTCGGAGAATTCCATCTCCAGCAGGCTGAAACGGGTATAGATGCCGGCGTTGTTGACGAGAATGTCCGGTGCCTTCCATTCCCTCTTCACGAGATCGACGAGTTCGAGCATCGAGGCGTCGCTGGTCAGTTCGGTCGCGTGCAGCAGCACCTTGGAGCGGTCGAGGCCGAGCTCGGCGACCGCCTTTTCCAGGCCGTCCATGCGGACGTCGCTGAGGCAAAGCCTTGCGCCTTCCCTGGCGAAATAGGCTGCGGTCCAGCGGCCGAAGATGCCGGCGGCGCCGGTGATGACGATGGTCTTGTTTTCGAATTCCATGACTTAAAACCTCAATGCGCCAAAGGGTTCAACGCGAACGGGAACGCGGGTCGAGCTGGTCTCGCAACCAGTCGCCAAGCACGTTGACGGAAAAGACGAGCAGGAAGAGACAGGCGCCCGGAAAGGCGACGATCCACCAAGCCCGCTCGATATATTGACGGCCGACGCTCATGATCGAGCCCCAGCTCGAGGCCGGCGGCTGGATGCCGAGGCCGAGGAAGGAAAGGCCGGCTTCCATCAGGATCATCAGGCCGAATTCGGCGGTGGCGACGATCAGCACCGGTCCTGCGATATTCGGCAGGATGTGGTGGAAGAGAATGCGCGCCGCGCCAGCGCCCGCAAGTTCCGAAGCCTTGATGAAGGGCAAGTTCGCCACCTGCAGCGTCTGGGCATAGGCGACGCGGGTATAACGCGGCCAGCGTGTCAGGCCGAGCACCAGGACCAGCTTCAGGAAGCCGGGTCCAAGCACCGCGACGGTCAGCACCGCCAGTAGGATTGCCGGGATCGACATCATGATATCGACAAGGCGCATGATGAGAATCTCGATCTTGCCCCGGAACCAGCCGGCGATCATGCCGAGCGTCACGCCGACCAGCGACGAGACGACGACAGACAATACGGCGACCGACAGCGAGACCCCTGCCCCATAGAGCGTGCGCGACAGTAGATCGCGGCCGAGATCGTCGGTGCCGAGCCAGTAGGTGATGCCGCGCATCTCGAAGCCTGGCGGCTTCAGGCGGCCGAGCAGGTTCTGCCGGTTGGGGTCGGCTGGCGCCACCCAGGGTGCGAAGATCGCCAGAAGCACGATCACCAGGAAAATGATCGATACGATGACGACCGAGATCGGGACCCGGCGAAGGCGTTGGCGGAGGGCGAGGACGGCGGTGCTCAAAGCCTTCTCCTTATCGGACCAGACGGATGCGCGGATCGACGAGCGCGTAGACGAAATCCGCGATCACGCTGGTCAGCACATACACAAATGAAATCAGCAGCACGATCACCTGGACGACCAGGAAGTCGCGCGACTGGATGGATTGGATGGCAAGCTGACCGATACCCGGCCAGGCGAATACCGTCTCGACGATGACGGCGCCTGCAAGCAGGTTGCCGATCTCGAGCGCGGCGATGGTGATCACCGGGATCGCGGCATTGCGCAGCACATGGCGGAAAACCACAGAGCCGAGCGACAGGCCGCGGGCGCGCCCTGCCCGCACATAATCCTTGCCGAGCTCGTCGATGATCGAAATCCGGGTCATGCGAGCAAAGGTCGACATCGAGATCGCCCCAAGCGCGATCGAAGGCATGATCAGCGAGGCGAAGTCGCCGGAGCCGGAGGTCGGCAGCCAGCGCAGCGTCACGCCGAAGAAGAAGATCAGCACGATGCCTGACAGGAAGGTCGGCACGCTCTGGCCGGTGACGACGATCGCCGTCAGCAACCGTTCGAGCCAGCCGCCGCGCCGGGTCGCCATGATGATGCCAGCAGGAATGCCCATACCGATCGCCACCACCAGCGCGCCGGTGGCGAGCATCGCCGTATAGGGCACACGCGAAACGACGATATCGAATGCGGGCACACGCTGGACGACGGAAATGCCGAAGTCAAAATGCGCAAGACCGCCCAGATATTCCAGGTATTGCACCCAGATCGGCCGGTCGAAACCGAGCTGGCTGCGCAGCTGAGCGATCATCTCGGCCGACGCGTCCTGCGGCACCAGCAGCAGGGTCGGGTCGCCCGAGAGATGCATGACGACGAAGACGATGGTGAGAACGCCGAAGATCGCAATGATTGCCTGTATCAAACGCTCGACGGCGTATCTCAACATGATCTTGTTACCTGTCCTTTACTGCTGCCAGCTCATGTCCATGACGAACATGGCTTCGTTGGCGGTCGGCTGCCACTTCAGCTTCTTGGCGGCTCCATAGAGTGCATAGGCCTGATAGAGGCCCATGCCCGGAACGTCGTCCTTCAGGACCTGATAGGCCTGTTCGTAGAGCTTTAGACGCTCCTTCTGGTCGAGGATGACGCGTGCCTTGTCGACAGCTTCATCGAACTTCGGGTTCGAATACTTGGCCCAGATGCTGCCGGTGCGGAACAACGGGAAGATCACGCCGTCCACGTCCTGGCAGGCGCAGGACCAGGCGCCGAAGGCAAGGCCGCCGGCATTGGCCGGATCGCCCTGGCGGCGCTTCAGGAAGGTCGCCTGGTCGCTGGACGAGATCTCCACCTTGAGGCCGGCCTCGTTGACCATCTGCTGAATGGCTTCGACGGTGGCGCGGCTATAGGCAGGCGAGGTTAGGAATTCGACTGTCGCACCTTCGGCACCGGCGGCCTTCACCAGTTCCTTCGCCTTGTCGAGATTGTATTCGTATCCCTTGACCTTGTCGGTGTAACCGAAGACCGGTTCGGCACCGAGCACTTCCACCGGTTTGCCGTAGCCTTCGAGCAGGGCTTCGACGAGCGCCTGACGGTCGATCGCATAGGCGATCGCCTGGCGGACGCGGACGTCCTTGGTAACGCCGCCCTGGGCATTGATGAACAGGTAGCCGATGCGCTCGGTCGGAACCGAGAGGACCTGCGAATTGCTGTCGTTCTTGATGCTTTCGGCCTGATCCGGCGGCACGTCGCGGACGAGGTCGGCCTTGCCGGTCTTCAGGTCGGCGATGCGAGTGGAGACGTCGGGCACCGTGCGAAAGACCACCTTCTGGAACGGCGGCTTGGCGCGCCAGTAGCTCGGATAAGCTTCGAGCTCGGTCTGGACGCCCTTCTGCCAGTTGGCCATCTTGTAGGGGCCGGAACCGAGCGGCTTCAAGTTGAATTCCTGGTCGCCGACCTTTTCGACATAGGCCTTCGGCACGATCGAGAGCTTGACGAGCTGGGCAAGCAGCGCCGGATAGGCGGACTTGGTGGTCATCTTGACCACGGTCGGGCTCACCGCCTCGGCCTTGGCGATCTGGTCGAACTGTGAGAGCTGGGGGCTCTTCAACTTCGGATCGATGATGCGGTTGATCGAGAAGGCGACGTCCTCGGCAGTGAGTTTCGTGCCGTCCTGGAAGGTCACGTCGTCGCGAATCTGGAATTCGATCGTCTTGTCGTCGAGATATTTCCACGACTTGGCGATCTGCGGCACGATCTCGCCCTTGACGTCGCGCGTCAGAAGGTTGTCGAAAATATTGCGGTAGATCGAGTAGCTGTCGGTGTTCCACTGCAGATGCGGATCGAGCGTTGCCGCATCGTTCGGCAGGTCGATGGTCAGCGTGTCCTTGGTTTGCGCAAGCGCGGTCGACGCGGTGAGCGCCAACAGCACGGCGGCGATGGAGGCTATTCTGGCAGACATGTTCCTTACCCTCATTGTTGTTGCTGCTGTATTTGAGAACTGTTTATGCCCCCTTCTCGGCGGTCTTGAGTCCGGCCTCGTCGGCACAGTAACGCGCCAATTCCGCATGGGTGCAGAACCAGACGTCGCCCTTCGACTTGGCAAGCCGGATGATCTCTTCCAGAATGAAGATGCGCGACCGGTGGCCGACGTGATGCGGGTGCATGGTGAGTTGGAACAACCCGCTCTCTTCCCAGGCGACTTCGAGTTCGCGGGCGAAGATGTCGAGAACCATGGCAGGGCCGCCATAGGGTCGCGCGCCGGTCATCCGGTCCATCGCCACATAAGGCGCGTCGTCGCGGATCCATTCGACCGGAATTTCGACCACACCGGTCGGCTCGCCGTCCTCCAGAAGCTCGTAGGGCTCCTCGTCGGCCATCAGCGAGGAATCGTAGAGAAGGCCCATCTCGCGGGCGATCTTCAGCGTATAGGGGCTGAAATCCCAGGATGCGGTTCGCATGCCGACCGGGCGGATGCCGGACAGGCGTTCGAGTGTGTCGGCGGCACGGAGCGCCAGATCGCGTTCGGTCACCTCGTCGAGCCGGGAATTGAACTCGTGGATCCAGCTGTGGATGCCGAGCTCGTGGCCGGATGAGACGACAGTCTTCACTTCGCCCGCATTGATCATCGCCGAGACGGCCGGCATGAAGAAGGAGGCCGGCACCGAATATTTTTCCAGCAGGCGCAGGATGCGCGGCATGCCGGCGCGGGCGCCGTACTGGCCGCGGCTCATTGTGCCGAAGGAGGCTCCGCCATGGCGCAGTTCCATCGTCTCGTGATCGGAATCGAAAGACAATGCCACTGCCATGCGCGCGCCGTTTTTCCACTTCGCCGGTCTCAGGCTGCGCCCGGCACGTACCTTCTGAACCTTTTGCTGCCAGACACTATCCGGCCAGGTCCAAGGTTCGGAGGCATCGTTTTGCTTATTCGGCGCATTCATGAGATCGTTCATCCTTATCAGCGCGACACTCGAAAACATGAGTGGCTGCTTTCTAGGCAGAATTGTTATGAGCCGATCCGATAACCATCAATGGGGGTCTTGTTCACATATATGAACTCCGAAATCAAAAGTGCCGGCCGGATTCTCGATCTCCTGGAATATATGGCGTCCCGCCGGGAAGCGGTGCCACTGGCCCAGATCGTGCGCGATCTTTCTTTCCCGAAGAGCAGCGCCCACGGCCTTGTCCAGACGCTGGCTGCCCGTGGTCATGTGGTCCAGGACGATGCCGGCCGCTATATGCTCGTCGAGGCGAGCCGGCACGGCTTTCCGTTCAGACGCCATGAAGAGCCGTTGGTCGTGGTGGCAAAACCGTTCATGGAAAAACTGCGCGACGAATCCGGCGAGACCATCCTGCTCGCGACGATGAACGCTCATTGCGATATCCGCCGGCTGGCGAAATGCGTCAGCCGGCATCGGGTTCGCTATGACGTCAATCTTGACGCAGCAATCGCCGCCTATTGCACCGCGACCGGCCGCGTGCTGCTCGCCTTCACGCCGAAGGAGGCGCTGGAGCACTATCTCTCCCGCGTCCAGCTCCTCTCCTATACCCGCTATACGGTGACCGATATCGAGCGCATCCGCGAGATGCTCGTGAAGATCCGCAGGGATGGCTACGCACTGAACGACCAGGAATTCGTCACCGGCTCGACCGGCATTGCCGCGCCGATCTTTGACGGCACCGGCGCGGTCGCCGCAGCGCTTAATCTCGGCGTTCCGACCGTGCGCTATAATGAGCGACGCGAAGGCTTTCTGCTGATGGTGCGCAGTGCGGCGGACGATATCAGCCGGGCGCTCGGTTATCGCCGCTGACGTTTATTCCACCGGGGATGATGGAAAGCGCTGAAATCCTGCATCATTTGGAAAGCTACACTCTTTCGTCCGAGCATTTTGGAACAAACGAAGCCGGCCTTCGAAGTTGCCACTTTATCTGGCGGTGATCAAATGACCCGCGCGGCAAGGTTGGTTATGAAGGCTCACCCGCTCGAACGGGTTAAAAATCCCAAGGGTTGAGGAGTACGAGACCTGTCGTTTCAAAGTCCTTAAGATTGCGCGTGGCCAAGCGCCCTCCGTTAACACGAGCTATTGCAGCGATCATTGCGTCGGGTGCTGACATTGCGTGCCCCCGACGAGCCGCCTGCCCCATGATCTCACCATAAGCGAGCGCCGCTTCTTCTGTGAGACCAAACATCCGATCGGCAAACCGACGACGCCATTCCGCCAGCCCTTGTTCCAAACGCTCGGCCCGCTGGTCCGGCCTAATCTTTTGAATGCCGAAAGCAATCTCGGCAATTGTCACAGTGGGCAATGCCAATTCCGCGTCGAACCGAACCAGCCAGGCCATGACGGCTTGGTGAGGATCCTTCCGCAAGGTCTCCGAGACAACGTTGGTATCGAGAAATATCAAAGCTCGATGCCTTGGTGAGGACTACGGCTTTCACGGATGAGGGTATCCAGGTCAATATCGGTGGCAGCTTGCGCGTTGACCCGCGGGTAAAAGGTCACCGCCGGTTCGCGACCCGCCTCGCGTATCTCGTAGGCTTCAAGCGCGCGTTCGACCACTTCGGCAATCGAACGATTCTCACGGCGCGCGAGCCGATGAGCCAGATCCCTTGCCTTGGAGCTTCGAACAGAGAGTTGTGGTGCGGCCATTACAGTCTCCTTTGCGGGAAATATAAGCTCATCGCGTGCTGCCATCAAGATGGCAGATGCCGGCGTGCCATCCACGAGACACCTTGCCTTCGTGGAAGGAGCAATCAGCGGTGTGCGCGATTGAACTTGCTCGAATCCGGACCGCCTCTGGGAATTTTCCGCCACTGGCGCCCGATTATACCTCCGCGCAGCGAGAGCTCAGCAGGGTTCCGGAGATCCTGCATGAGGAGTTCGAGGCTTTATCGGGGCAAGAACAACATGCCGAGCTCTCCTGATCGAAGTGGGCAGGGCGATGGATGCGTTCTCATTTGCGCTCAGCTCAGTCAGCCTTCAATACTTGGCTACACATCCCATGAACCGGCAGTCGGTACCCAGCGGCAATCGACGCACCCGATAGCGAGCCGGCACGATCATTTGAGGCTCTGCTCGGTCGCGGCGTCGAACAGATGGACGTTGCTTGCAGCAAATGTCAGCCGAACGGTTTCGCCCGCCGCCACTACGCTCCTGCCGTTCAAGGCGATGACAATCTCAGGCGTGGTGGCGGTGGTAATGAACGTTGCCGCGCCGGTCGTTTCAACTGTCGCGACATCCACCTTGAAGCCGACGGCATCGGCCGCGGCGAGAGTGAGATGCTCCGGGCGGATGCCGACGATCAGGGCACGTCCAGCCGGCAGCGGGCAACCGAGATCGACGGTTTGCGGTTCGGCAAGATCGAGAACCAGGGCTCTTCCGTCAGGCGTCGATCGCGCCGGAATGAAGTTCATCGCCGGCGATCCGATGAAGCCGGCGACAAAGCGATTGGCCGGGCGGTCGTATAAATCGAGCGGCTTGCCCTGTTGCTCGATAATGCCGTTGCGCATGACGACGACATGATCTGCCATCGTCATGGCTTCGACCTGGTCATGGGTCACATAGACCGAGGTCGCGCCGAGGCGGTCGTGGAGCGCCCTGATCTCCTTGCGCATGTGAACACGCAGGGCTGCGTCGAGGTTCGAGAGCGGTTCGTCGAAGAGGAAGGCTTGCGGATTGCGGATGATGGCCCGGCTCATCGCGACGCGCTGACGTTGCCCCCCAGACAGTTCCCGGGGATACCGGTGGAGCAGGTTCGACAATCCGGTGATGGCCGCCACGTCGGCTGCCGCCCTTTGCCTCTCTGCCTTTCTGACCCCGTTGATCTTCAGGCTGTAGGTCAGGTTTTGTTCGACCGTCATATGCGGGTAGAGCGCATAGGACTGGAACACCATGGCAAGATCGCGCTTTCGGGGCGGCACCCCGTTCATGCGTTTTCCGGCGATGACGAGGTCGCCGCTCGATATGGTCTCGAGCCCCGCCAGCGAGCGCAGCAGCGTGGACTTGCCGCAGCCGGACGGGCCGACCAGCGCGACGAACGAGCCCTTGCGAATGGAAAGATCGATATCCTTCAGGGCATGATAGGCGCCGTAATATTTGTTGACGGCCGAGAGTTCGATTTGGTGGGTCATTTCAATGCTCCCGATGTGAGCCCGGACACGATGCGACGCTGCAACAGAACGAAGATGGCAAGGATGGGCGTCACATACATGGTGGCGTAGGCCATGATGTTGTTCCACTCGCTGGTGTTCGGCCCCATGAAGGAATTGAGCCCGACGCTGGCGGGCTGGAGCTGGATGTCCTGGATTATCGACTTGGAATAGACGAATTCGCCGAAGGCCTGCATGAAGATGAGGATGGCGCTGACCAGAATGCCGTTGCGCGCCAGTGGCAGAACGATGTTGAAGAAGGCGCCGATGCGGGAATTGCCATCGACCAGCGCCGCCTCCTCCAACTCCATCGGCACGGCCATGAAGGTTGCGCGCACGAGCACGACGAAAAAGGGCATGCTTTTGGCGGTAATGGCTAGGATAACGGCAAAGCGCGGATATTCGAGCAGGCCCACTTGCGAAAAACCCACGAAGATCGGCGTTATCATCAGCGAGGCCGGCAGAACCTGAAACATCAGGATGAGGAAAAGCCCGATATCCACCCAGACATTGCGGTAGCGCGCCAGCACATAGGCACAGCCGGTGCCCAGAAACGCGATCAGGGCCACCGCACCGAAGGCAATGACCGTTGAGTTCCACAGGTAGCGGCCCATGTTCCGGCTTTCCCAGACATAGGTGAAGGTCTGCCATTGGGCAGAGGAGGGCCAGAATGTCGGCGGTGTGGCGAACATTTCCGAGCCGCTTTTCAGCGCCGTCAGATACATCCAGTAGAGCGGGAAGAGATAGACGGCCGCCATCACCACGGACAGGGCAAGCAGCAGCCGGTTTCGCGCGATTTCACTCATCCGCGCACCTCATGGCGTGTGGAACGGACATAAACGGTTGCGGCAAACATCACGAAGACGGTCATGATGACGGAAATGGTGGCTCCCTTGCCGAAGTCGTACTGCCGGAAAGACAGATCCCAGGCCCAGTATTGCGCGACATTGGAGGAATTGTTCGGTCCGCCATCGGTAATCGCGGCAAACAGATCGAATTGCTGCAGGGTGAAGATCAGCCCGAGCGCGATGATCGCGCCGATGGTGGAGCGCATCATCGGCAGGGTGATGGTCCAGAAGCGCTGCCAGGCATTGGCGCCATCCATTTCCGCCGCCTCGTAGAGATCGGCAGGAATGGCGGCAAGACCGGTGGCGAGCAGGATCATGTTGAAGGAGGTGCCGAGCCAGATATTGGCCAGAATAACCGCCCAAAGCGAGAAATTCGGATCGGACCTCCAGAAGATATTGCCGCTGACGAGGCCGATTTGCTGCAACAGAAAATTGAGCACGCCAAAATCCCCGGACAGGATCCAGTTCCAAATGGCGCCGACAACGAGACCGGGCATGACCCAGGAAACCAGAAAGAGGCCGCGCAGCCAGGACGCGCCGGGAAAATTGATCCAGAAGAACAGGGCCAACGAGAAGCCGACGAGAAACTGTCCAGCGATCGACCCCACCACGAAGATGACCGTGTTCTTGAGGATGGATAGGGTTTCAGGCTCGGTGAACAGGTCGACATAGTTTTTGAAGCCTACGAAAGGCCGGATGACGCTGGCCAGGCTGAACATGTCCACTTCCTGAAAGCTCATCAGGATGTTGTAGAGCAGCGGAAGCCCTGCCAGTGCCAGGAGAAACGTGAAGGGCACCCCGACCAGAACAAGGTCGAAACCGCGGCCATCCGTTACGCTGGAAAACACTCTTTTCATCGAAACCTCGCTGGAGCCTGCATGACGGCCCGGCGGATGGGTGCCGGGCCGTCGTCGCGGGAGGGTGGCTGTCTCAGCCGTCGATCGACTTGATCTTCGCAGCCGCCTGATCGAGCGCGGCCTTCGGCGCCATCTGGCCTGTCAGGGCCGCCTGTATCGCGTCCTGGATGGCTTTCGAGATTTTCGGCCATTCCGGCGAAGGGCCACGGGGTTGCGCATATTTCAGCTGTTCCACGAAGGTCTTGAGCGCTGAATCCTTCAGGGCATTGCCCGTGGGCGGAACAGGAAGGTCGGACCGGGCCGGAAGCTGGCCGAAATTCTTGTACATGGTGGCATCCTTGGAAGCGAAGAATTCCAATGCCTTGAAGGCCTCTTTCGGATGTTTGGTGCTCGAAAAGATCGCCCAGTTGAAATCACCCATGGCGGATGAACGCTGAGCGCCCTCGCCCGGCACCGGCAGAAGAGCGGTGCCCCATTGGAATTTGGCATCGCTCAACATCCGGTCGATTTCCCATGGACCGGAAATCGCCATGGCCGCATTTCCGGCATTGAAGGTGGCTGTCGAATCCCATTGGCTTCGGGTGAGTGTATCCGGTGAGGCCAGCTTTTCATCCAGCATCTGTTTCCAGATAGTAAGCGCGTTGACGGCACCTTCGCTGTTGATCGATTTATAGTTGGCGCCGCCCATCTGCGCCCAGGGCAGGAACTGGAAAGTGCCCTCCTCGTTGGCCTTGGCGGAAAAGGTGATGCCGTAGACGTTCTTTGAAGGATTGGTGAGCTTTTTCGCCGTCGCCACCAGGTCGGTCCAGGTCTGCGGCGGCTTTTCGGGATCGAGACCTGCGGCCTTGAAGAGATCCTTGTTGTAATAAAGCGCAATCGTGTTGGTCGCCTTCGGCACCCCGTAATATTTGTTGTCCCACATCACCGATTTCAGCGGGCCGGGAAAATAGTTCTCCGGCTTGATGACCTTCGATTGCTGGATCATGTCGGTGAGATCGAGAAAAGCCTTGCGGGAGGCGAACATCGCATGGTTGGGATTGTCGATGGCAATGATGTCGGGTGCCTTGCCCGTGGAATAGGCGCGCATGGCCTCGCTCACCACGTCGTCGAACTGAAGCTGGCGATATTCGATCTGGATGCCGTTATTCTGCGCGTTGAATTCCTTGATGAGGGTCGGCGCGGGCTGGATATCGCGGTCCAGCGACCAGAGGACGAGTTTCACGTCCTCCGCTCTGGCGCTTATGCCGGCAAGTGAGACACTGGCTAGAGCCAATGCAATGGAAATCATAGTCCTGCGGATACCCATGGTTCTCCTCCTTCTTGGTTATCCTCAATTCTCATCCGGCTGGCGCAGAGCTCCTTCTATGGCCAGCCGGCCTGCGCATCAGACCGGATCGACGACGAATGTGCCGCCCCTTGCCTGTTTCAGATGGTTCAGGGCGTGGATCTGCCCCGTCATTTCCAATGCATCCCGATAGACAGGATCATGCCATCCCTCGATGTCGATGGAGCCCGACCAGCCGGCCAGCCGAAGTTCCGAAATAATATCGGTCCAGTTGCTGTCGCCGAAACCGGGCGTGCGCATGAACACGAAGGGATGTTTTCCGAAGATGCCGTGCTCGCGGATCACGTCCCAGCGGATGGTGGCATCCTTGCCGTGGACGTGGAAAATCCGCTGCGCCCATTTGCGGATCTGCGGCAAGGGCTCGATGAGATAGACCATCTGGTGGCAAGGTTCCCATTCAAGCCCGATATGCTCGTCCGGCGTCTCGTTGAAAATCAGTTCCCAGGCATCCGGATTATGGGCGATATTCCAGTCGCCGGTCGCCCAGTTGCCGTCCATGGCGCAATTTTCAAAGGCGATGCGGATGCCCTTGTCGGCCGCGCGGCGGGCAAGCTCGCTCCAGATTTGCCGGTAACGCGGCAGGCTTTCCGTCAGCGGCCTGTTGCGGATGCGCCCGGTGAAGCCGGCAACGCAGGTGGCGCCGAAGTGATGGGCATTGTCGATGCAGTCCTTCCAGCCCTGGAGCGTCTGGAGATCGAGTTCCGTTTCTTCCAGGGGATTGCCGAACATGCCGACGGTCGAAATGGTAATGTCCCGCGCGCCGATCGCCTCGCGGCAACGTTTGCCAAGCTCGGCGATGTCCTGGCCGTTGGTGGTCTGCCAGAAAAAGGGCTGGAAACTTTCAAAGCCCATATCGGCGATCTGGGAAATCCGCTCGGCCGCCTGGCCCTTGGTGGCGCTGATCATCGTGCCGATGCGGATGGAATGGTTTCGCTGTCCGGTCATAGTGCTGGCCCTTATGCTGCGAGGTCGATGGTTTGCCGGGATCTGGCGCTTTCGATCGCCCCAAACACCATGGCAAGGCTCTTGATGTTGTCCCAGCCCACTGTTTCCGGCACGCCGCCGGTTTCGATGGCTGAGAGGAAATCGGCGATGACGCTGGCATGGCCGTGGGTTTCCTCCTCACGGGCGGGCGGCAGAACCTCGATCGGCGTCGCGCCGCGCAGCAGTCCGCTATCGCTTCCCGCAACGGAGGCGCGGAAGGTGTCTTCTCCGTCCCAGGTCAGCATTCCATTCGAGCCGACGATGCGCCATTCGCTTTCCCAACTGGTGCGCTGGCCTTCCGCGCACCAGGAGCCGCGATAGGTGAAGACCACGTCGTCGGTGAGCTGAAACACCGCATTGGCGCTGGCGCCCTGGGCATACCAGGAGCCGGGTGGATTTGTTTCCAGGCAGTAGACGGAAAGCGGCGTCTTACCGGAGACGAAACGGGCCGCATCGAAGGTGTGGATCGCCATGTCCAGAAGCAGGACATTGTCCATCTGCTCGCGGAAGCCGCCGAAATGCGGGGCAATGAAGAAATCGCAATGGATCGCGGTGATCGCGCCAATCGCGCCGCTTTCGACAAACCGCCGCATGCGTCGCACACCCGAAATAAACCGCCGGTTCTGCACGATGGAATGAATGCGCCCGACAGCCTCTGCGGCGCGGATCAGGTCTTCCGCCTCTTCCATCGAGGTCGCCATGGGTTTTTCGCTCAACACATGGCATCCGCGGGAAAGCGCGGTCTTGACGACAGAATGGCGGGCGGCGGGAATGACGACGTCAAATACAATGTCCGCGCCGGTTTCGCTCAGCACCGCGGCGAGATCGGATCCGATAGAGACCGGCTGAAGCGAAAATTCGGCGGCCAGCGCCTGCGCAACCGAGAGGTCGAGATCGACCAGACCCACGACGGTCAGCGCCTGCCGCAGCGCCGGCGTGGCCTGAAGCGCACGCAACCACCCTTTGGCCATTGCTCCGCAGCCACACAAAACGACCTTGTATGTCACCAACTTCCTCCCATGCAAATGTTTACGGCACGACACCTCCTGTGCATCCGTAAACGTTTACGGTACTATGAACGCATCGATTTTTTTGTCAATACTGCTTCCGAAAACGATTACGGCCTTATACCGAACCCTCAAGAGGCTCCCTGTGACAGGCATCCGCCAACTTGCCGATTATCTGGATATTTCCATTGGCACCGTATCCCGCGCGCTCAATGGAAAGGCGGATGTGAATGCGGAAACCCGCAGGCGCGTGCTGGAGGCGGCGGAGAAGCTGGGATACGTCCCTAACCAGTCGGGCCGCTCGCTGCGCAAGGGCTCGACCGGCGTCGTGGGCTTCATGATGCAGACCGGGCCGGAAATCAACAGCCAGGGGGATGCCTTCTTCATGAGCGTTTTCGACGGGGTGCAGACTGTGCTTAGCCGACACAAGCTGGATCTCGTCGCCCTGCTCTGCTCTTCCAACGAAGATCCCTATGCCTATCTGCAACGCACCGTGGCGCGCGGCTTTGCCGATGCCATCATCCTCTCGGCCACCCGGCGCAACGATGCGCGGTTCGAACTGCTGCACCGGCACAACATTCCGTTCATCTCGCTTGGCCGCAGCCTGACCGATGTCGGCCAGCCCTTGATCGATCTGGACTTCGAGGGGATGGCGGAGGTCGCGATAGAACGGCTGGTCAAGGCGGGCCACAGAGATATCGGGATCATCTGGCCCCATGGCGATCTCAACCTGGGTTACGTGTTCGCCGATCGATGCCGCGAGGTGCTGGCAGACCATGGACTTACCCTTAACGAGGATCATATCTTCCGGGCAAAACCGAGCGAAGCGGGGGGCTATGCAGTAGCCCATGAGATCGCCTCCAGATCTCCACGCCCGTCGGCAATCGTACTGGTCAATGAGATCCTGGTTACAGGGCTCTACAAGGGGTTCGAGGACGCTGGCGTTAAGCCGGGCAAGGACATTGCGATCATCGGTCGCTACAGTCCCCAGGCTCAGTACCTCTCTCCGGCCCTGACCTGCTTTACGCTGTCTCTTCGTGATCTGGGGATCAGCCTGGCCGAGCATCTGCTGTCAGTCATACCCGACTATCAGTCCCATTACGTCGGACAGACATCCCGCGTGATCTGGCCTATGACGTTGATAGAGGGCACAAGCGGCTGAACGGCCTCAGTCTGCGCCGCTGTCTCCGGCCATTGCCGAACACCAAGTGCGTTCAGGCCGATTTCTGCCTACTCGTCGTCGGCAGATGCCAATGGCATCTTTTCGAGTTGAGAGAGCAGCGCCACCAGCTTCGGTGTCATCTCGCGGATTTCCACGATATGCGCTTCGCTTAGGCGGCCTAGCAGTTCCTCGGCCTTGTCCGTTAGCCGAACGGTCTGGCGCCGTCGATCCTCCTGATCCACCTGTCGCGCTGCGAGCCCTCCGTCAACAAGCCGGTTGATCAGTTCCGTCGCAGTATGAGGGGCGATGATGAGCCGTTCGGCGAGCATTCCGACCGTCATCGGTTTGCCGTTGCGATTGCCTTTTATCGCCAGAAGCGCCTGGTGCTGCTGGGGCGGCAATCCTTCTACCTGTGCGGCGGATGCACTGAAATCCATGAACTGCCGAAGCGCATAACGAAGGTCGGCGAGCGTTTCGTAGTCTACCTGCCTGAGCCTACTGAGCTTCTTCATCTGCTCTCCGTTTTCGTCAGCAGTCAAAGCATCCATGTCATGCGCTGCATCTTCTGGCGGTCCTGCAGGACCCGGAGCGCCTGCATCAATTCCGGCGCCATCTTCCGGATCTCGAATAGATGGGCACTTGCCAGTCGGTCAAGGGCATCTTCCGCCTTGGGCGTAAGACGAATAACGTGTTTGGCGCGACCCACCGTTGACGGCCCTGCCTCGACATAACCTTCGTCGATCAGTTGCTGAATAAGGTCATCCACCAGTCTACCGGTCATCAGGAGGCGCTCGGCCAGCATCCGCGCGGTCATCTGTCTGCCGCTCGGCAAGCCCTTTATCGCCAGCAGCGCCTGATGTTGCTGGGGCTTAAGACCGAGCTTATCCGCCTCTTGCGCGCTGAACTGCCGGAACCGGCGAATGCTATAACGCAAGTCGGCGAGTGCTTCGTAATCTCCCGCGGTGAGACGTTCCTGATGCTTCATAGCCATATGTGCTCCCGGATTTACGGCTTGATTTACATCGTATCACGATATATTCGACATGCTCAAGCCACGCCCGTTTCCGACCCGCCAAAGGAAAGCCATGTCGCAGCATCAACCCGGCAACCGACCGCACGACTTCACAGGAGGACTTTCGAGGCGCGAGGCAGGAGACTTCACCACCGACAAGCGCGTTCTCGTCCTGGTCGGGATGTCGATTGTCGTGGGCACCGGCGGCGCGTTCGCGGCATGGTGTCTTGTGAGCCTGATTGCGCTGGTCACCAACATCGTCTGGTTCGGCCATATCGGCATAGAACCGGCCTCGCTCGCAGGCGTGCCGCGGTCCCCATGGATCTTGCTGATTCCTCCCTTGGGAGGATTTGTCATCGGCCTGATGGCCCGCTTCGGGTCAGAGAAGATCCGCGGTCACGGCATTCCCGAGGCGATCGAGGCGATCCTTATCGGTGGCAGCCGGATGTCGCCTAAGGTCGCGGTGCTGAAGCCGCTGTCGTCGGCGATTTCGATCGGAACGGGTGGCCCGTTCGGCGCGGAAGGTCCGATCATCATGACGGGCGGAGCAATCGGATCGCTGTTCGCGCAATTCTTCCATATGAGCGCCGCCGAACGCAAGACGCTGCTGGTGGCGGGGGCAGCGGCTGGCATGACGGCTATTTTCGGTTCGCCGATTGCAGCGGTCATGCTCGCCGTCGAACTCCTTCTGTTTGAATGGAAACCTCGCAGCTTCATCCCCGTTGCCGTCGCAGCGTGCGTCTCGATATGCTGGCGGCCGATGTTGTTCGGCACGGGGCCGCTGTTCCCGACGCACTATGACATCGCTCTGCCATGGTGGGGCATTTTGGCCTGTGCCGCGATCGGCATCGTATCGGGTCTGCAATCCGGGCTGCTCACCACTCTGCTCTACAAGATCGAGGATCTCTTCGAAGAGCTTCCGATACACTGGATGTGGTGGCCGATGCTCGGCGGCATCGTGATTGGCGTCGGGGGGTTGATCGAACCTCGCAGCTTGGGCGTCGGCTACGACATTATCGACGGCCTGCTCAACAACAAGTTGCTCGCCTCGACCGTCCTGACCATCCTCGTGGTCAAGACCTGTATCTGGCTATTCGCGCTGTCTTCCGGGACCTCCGGCGGGGTCCTCGCCCCTCTCCTGATTTTCGGCGGCGCCCTTGGCTGGCTTGTCGGTCTGGTTATGCCGGGTCACGATCCTGGCTTCTGGGCCTTGCTGGGCATGGCGGCGATGATGGGCGGGACGATGCGCGCGCCGCTGACGGGCACGTTCTTCGCGGTCGAGATCACGGGGGATATAAACACCTTGGTGCCGCTTCTGGCAGCGACGGTGGTCGCCTATGCCGTGACGGTCCTGCTCCTGCGCCGTTCGATCCTGACCGAGAAGATTGCGCGACGGGGGCAACACATCACCCGCGAATACGGCATCGATCCGTTCGAATTCACAAGGGCCGGTGAGATCATGATCAAGGAGGTGGACACGCTGCCGGCGACAATGACGGTAAGGGACGCCTGTGACCTCTTTGCGTCTCCGCAAAAAACCCACCGCATTTACCCCGTGATCGACAGCGCCGGGCGCTTGGCGGGGGTTGTGTCCCGAGGCGACGTACTTGGCTGGCAGGGGAAAGCCGAACTGGCGGAGCAAACGCTTGCCGAACGGGTTTCGGACGCTTCGGTCCCGGTTTGCCATCCGGAAGACACGGTCGGTTTCGTCGCAGATGTAATGCTTTCGACCGATGCCGGACGGGTTCCGATCGTCGATCCCGTCAGCGGAAAATTGTGCGGGCTCGTTGCGCGAAAAGATCTTCTGCGCCTGAGAAGTTTGCTGCGAACCTCGGAATTCGAGCGACGGCCATATCTTTCGACGACGACGCGAGATCGCCCGAGCATGGCCAAAGACACCGGTGGTGGACAAGCCGCGCAACGAAAAGAAATTGATTGAACCGTTGGCCACTTCGGCCCGATCAATGCCGCGTTCGTGTACATGTCCGCTCGTGAATTTCTTGATATACATCGCCTCACGACATACATTCGATGGGTGAGGAGAACGCCACGTTTTAGCATCCTCCTCCTCCTCCCCGGCATCCATTGATGAGGAGCATAAGGTATGAGCGACCACAGGAATGTGCCCAGTGTTTTGCAACGAATGACTGAAGATGTTGAGGCCGGCTACGGCTCCACCGTCCTATCTTCGCCGACCGCAAAGATGGATTTCCTTCGTGCCCAACTTGCTCAGCGAGGTCTGGCTTCAGAACGCATGAGTTGGAGATTGCTTCTGCTCGAATGGCAATACGATCTCGCGGTTCTCTTCGGGAATCTCGGTGATTGGATAAGGTATATCGATCGGCGCTTCAAATCCGACTGACGTATAGAAGTCTTCGGCCTGATTTTCGAGCTTGCCATATCGATCTCAGCCCCGACGGAAACCGCGCGCGGATGCGGCGGATTTCGGCAATAGGCTGTTAAGCCTAAGGATATCGCGACACGCCTCTATAAGCTCTCCTTAATAGTCGATACGTATTGTAGGCCTGCGACAGATCAGCGGCGGAATGGTAGGCGATCTTCATTGGCGACAGCATTTCCCCTTCGGTTACACTCGTCTTCACTGCCCGCGGCTCCGGATGGAGATGCGGTTTCGATGGCAATTGCCCAAAACACCGCTCATCGACGGACGACAGTTCTTGTCATCGGCGCAGATGCAGCCAAGCTGGATCTCAGTCAGCTGCCGGTGGAAAACATTGAGATCTCGGTTGTCTCCCCATGCGACACCCTGGAGAACCTACAAACAGTCGTGGAGGCGTCACACCCTCACCTTATCCTGCTCGACATCACATTTGCAGATTTGTGCGGCGTCCAGACCTGCCGCAGCCTGAAGCTTAGTTCGGGGACATCTGAAATACCGGTGATCCTGGTCACTCCTGAGGGCGATATCGAAGGACGGATCGCCGGGTTTGAGGCGGGTGCGGTTGACTGTGTCTCAAGCATGATCGACAGCAGGGAACTTGGCGCGCGCGTGAATGCACAGCTGGCATCAAGCCGCGGCCGCAAGCAGATTCTTGGCCACGACCAACAGCTCCGCATCGCACTCGCCAGCATGAGCCAGGGGGTTTGCCTCTTCAACGCCGACGGCACGCTGGCGCTGTCCAACAGTCGCTACGCCGAGGTTTACGGCGTGGACCCAGCCATGATCCACCCTGGGCAGTCGCTCGAAGACATCCTAAAGCTGCGGAACGAAGTCGGCGCCGTCCCGACGATGTCCACGGAGGAATATCTCGCATGGGCGGAAGACACGAACGCCGCGGGGTCGTCGCAGGTCTGGGTAAAAGAACTTAGATCGGGCAAAGTCATCCGAGGCTGCCATCAGCGCACCGCCGACGGGGGATGGGTGTCGACGCATGAGGACGTTACCGAGGCGCGACTAGCCGAACAATCCCTTGCTCAGGCTCATGCCCAGGCCGAACACGCAGAGCAGGAGGCGCGGGCAGCGCATGCGCGCTTGCTGGCCGCCTTCGAAGTCGTTCCCGAAGGCTTGGCATTGTTCGATGAAGACGATCGATTTGTGATGTGGAATCGCCGCTACGAGCAGCTTTACGCCGATAGCGGCGCGCCCCTCGTCAAAGGCATGGGTTTCGAGGACAGACTTCGCAGCGGGCTGCAGCGTGGTCAGTATCCCGACGCGATCGGCCGTGAGGAAGAATGGCTGGCCGATCGGTTGGCCCGTCACGCAGAGCCGAAGAGTGCTCATGAGCAGCGCCTGCCGGGGAACCGCTGGGTGCGGATCGAGGAAAGACGCGTCTCGGGTGGCGGAAGCGTGGGGATTCGCGTCGACATCACCGATCTCAAGATGCGCGAGGCTTCCTTCCGGCTATTGTTCGAAGGAAACCCTTTGCCAATGTGGGTTCAAGACCGGGAGAGCCTCCAGTTTCTCGACGTCAACCAGGCGGCTCTTGATCATTACGGCTATGATCGTGACCTTTTTCTTTCGATGACACTCTTGGACATCCTTCCGCCGGAGGATTGGGAAAGAATGAGGGTCGCGGCCACCGCCGCAGAGCATGGCCGCGAAGCCAATCGGTCTCAGCGGCATCGGACCGCTCGCGGAGCCGAAATCGAGGTCTTTATCTACTCAAGCCAACTCGCCTTCGACAGTCGTCCGGCGTCGCTGATTGCCGCTGTCGACGTCACCGAGCGGAAACGGGCGGAACGGGCGCTGCTTCAGCACCGCGATGATCTCGAGGAAACAGTGCGCAGCAGAACCGCAGAAATCGCGCGCCAGGCTGCGGAACTCGAACGGATGCTTGATCAAGAGCGGCAGGTCAACGAGTTGCAGCGGCAATTCGTTTCGATGGCGTCTCACGAATTCCGGACGCCGCTTTCGATCATCGACGGCGCGGCGCAGCGTCTCGTCCGCCGCAAGAACGCGGTCACACCGGAGTTTATCGGTGAGAAGACGGAGCAGATCCGCGGCGCAGTTTCGCGAATGCTTGAGTTGATGGAAAGCATTCTGGCGGTCGGGCGCTTGGATCACGGTTATATCGATATCGTTCGCAAGCCATGCGCACTGGGCGACATCATCAGGACCTGCAGTGCGCGGCAAGAGAGCATACGCAAATCGCACCGGTTCCTGCTCGATCTGGAGCGGCTTCCCTCGACCATTTATGGCGACGGTGCGGCGCTGGAGCAAGTGTTCACCAATCTCTTCTCAAACGCCGTGAAATACGCGCCGGACTCTCCGAACGTCTATGTCACGGGGTGGCAGCAAAACGACTGTGTCCAGATTACCGTTCGCGACGAAGGCATCGGCATCGACGCGGATGACTTGCCGAAGATGTTTGGACGTTATTTCCGAGCGAGAAGTTCGTCCGGCATCGCTGGCACGGGTATCGGCCTGAACCTGGTGAAGCAGGTGGTCCAGTTGCATGGCGGCGAAATTCACGTCGACAGCGTGAAGGGCGAAGGAACGGTGTTTACAGTCAATCTGCCGATCGCGCGGCCCGAGCAGATGGAGGCGGACACGGCCGGGACGATCGACCGGACAAACCTGCCGATCGAGGCCCAGGCGTAAAAGTAAACTGGCGACCCGAGTCCGGTCGGCTCGCTAGCCCGTCTTGTCCCCAGTCATCTGCACCCTAGATCCGGCACATGGACGCCAAGCGAATTACAGGTTCTACCAAATCGGCAACAGCGTCTTCGCGGAAACCTCTGCCGAGGCTGAGTCCGGCCATAGTGGAACAGGTCGAGCGCCTTCTCGGCGGACGCACGCGGGATATCCGGCTCAATGGGGATCTGGCCCGGCTTTTTCGCGAACGTTCCTGGCCGCAGACTGCCAAGATCATCCGCGCGTGGATGATCTGGGTTATCGTGCTCGACGTCCTGACGTTGGGCCTCTACGCAATCCTGCTCCCGACCGAAACCGTGATGACGATGCTGTGGCCGGCATCCCTCCTTCCTCCCGCAGCTCTTGTCGCCGCGATGGTCTTCCTGCGACCGCACGCTTTATGGCTGCAGGGCGTTATCATTCTCTCGGCAGTCTTTCTCATCCTCCTGTCTGTCGCTTTGGTCGGTGTTCACGCGGGTGGCGAGTTCTACGAGCGCCATCTGACCATCATGCTTTTTGTGGCGGTCACCGCCGTCATTATATTTCCCATTCCGCTTGGTTGGGCGATGGCGATCAGTGCTTTTGCTCTCGGTATCTATTTTGTTTTTCAACTGCACAATCCGAACATCCAGGTGGGAAGTGCTCTCGCCGGAACGCTGTTTTTCGCGAGCGGTGTCGTAGCAACCATCGTTGCCCGACGCACCGCAACGATCCTCGCTCACAAGACCTTCCTGCTCGAGTTACGAGATCGAAGTCGCCTCGCGGAGCTAACTGACGCCAATTCCCAGCTGGAACTGCTGGCACGAACCGACCCGCTGACCGGCGTCGCCAACCGGCGTTCGATGATGGAGACGCTCCATCAGTTCTGGAATGCCGACCTTAGACAAACGAGCGGTGCGGCGATGCTGATGTGCGATGTCGACGACTTCAAACGCCTCAACGATAATCTCGGGCATGCCGAAGGCGATCGATGCCTTGTGAAAGTCGCCGGCATCATCCAAAGCAGTATGAGAGACGAGCGAGACCAGGTCGCCCGTTATGGAGGCGAGGAATTTCTCGTCTTCCTCCCGGGCGCCGACGAACAGGAGGCCAGGGTGATCGCCGAGAGAATCCGCAACAGAGTAGAAGCTGCGTCTCTTCCAAACCCCACCTCTCGCGTCGTTCCTTATGTCACCGTCAGCATTGGAGTGGCGATATTGATGCAAGATTGCGGGCTGGTGTCGGCGGAACATCTTCAGCGCCAGGCGGATGCGGCCCTCTACCTTGCCAAAAAGGCCGGCCGCAACTGCCTGGTGGTCCATTCTCCAGAGACCGGCCAGGCCTCCGATTGACCTGCCGGCTCCCCGTATCGGGTCTTCAAATCAAAGACCATGAAGGACGATTGGCGCCGCCCCGACGGAAGCCTGCGGTTCCGGATTTGGCTATGCCGGATCGAAGTCGATAACCGCGACTTCGTGATCCGCGATGGCCGGCACCTCGAAAACAAGCTCGGTGCCCTGCTTTATGGCCGGAACAGAGCGGCCGCTTACGGTCAGGCGGATGTTAGAGGATATTATTCTCGAGCCGATGCGCAGGCGGACCGTGATCGGACCAACGGGCAGAAGTTCGTCCTGTCGTCCCGGCATCTTGGCCATGATCAGGCGGTTGTTGAGATGCAGGATATAGCGACCTTGCTGCTCGTAAAGCGCCGGGCTTATGACACCGTGCCCACCTTCGAGCGACACCAGTTGCCGATCACGGAGAGCCCAACGAACAGCGTTGGCGATGATCGTCGCATGTTCCGGATGCTCGTCGCGGGCAAAACACCGGTCGAGATCGCCAACCAACCAGATCAGCTTGCTGCCGCTGGCCGGTTCGCGGAGCGTGATCATCGGCAGATCCGACCGGGGCTGGCGCATCCAGGAGGTTTCCGGCGGATAGATCGGGAATTCGGGAACGAAGGTCGCCAGGACCGCCACGTCATCATCGACGCCGACGACGGGAAGGAAGCCGCCGAACGGGATCGTGTCCGTTCCTTCCAGACCGCTTAACAGCGGATGACGTATTCCGACGGCAGCCGGTGCGGCGTTATCCATCGGGCCATAGAGGGCAGCCCGCAGTTCGGGGACAAGGCGGAGATAGGTATGTCTTGCGGCAACCTCGATATCCGGGTTGGCGAGCTCCTGTCCGCCCCGTGACCCGCTACCACGGTGCACGCCAAAAAGATCCGCCAGTGCAAAATCTCGCCTCTGATCGCCTGAAACATCATAGAGGCTGGTTTCCGACGTGGCGATTACCGAGCCACCCGCTTGCGCGAATGCCTTTACGGCGTTCACCTGATCGTCCGACATCGCGCCGAGATTGGGCAGAATGAGGACGCCGACGCGGCCGATCGCACCAGCCACGTCATCGGCGTGGATCGGCAAATAGGTGACCCCGGCGCGATCGAGGGCACGGATCGCTCCCCTGTAGGGGTTCATCGTGCGGTCGTTGGCTTTGTCCTGGCCGTGAAAGTCATGGTTGTCCTGCGACCACACCACGCCCACGTCGGCCAGCGGCCTGCGATTGAGAAGAATATCCTCATTGGCTTCATGCCAGGAGAAGATCGGCTCTGCGCTTTTGTACTGGCGCCGGTCTTCGTGGAGTGAGCCGATATGGTGCCACCACGGCTGGATGCCCCCGGCAAAGCCGGCCGACGACCATAACCTCACCTCTGCCGCGGGCATGCTTGCGAGCCGGAAGGCCGGGCTTCCGAGCTGGTATTGCGGCATGCTTTCCGGAATGAGCTTTTCCCAACCGCCCACTTCATGCAGCCGCTTGCCCGCTTCCGTATTGTCGGCAAACCCATCCACGGGATTGCGGCGCTGGTGGTCGAGCATGACGATTTCGGTGCGCGCGAGAATGGCTTTCAGATCGATGAAGCGCGAACTGTTGTTCAGCACGTCGCCGCTGATCATGCCCATCCACCGGCAATGTTTGCCGCCGGCTTTCATCGTGACGGAGTTGTTGAGTTCCCAGATGTCGGTGCGGCGCTGATAGTTCCAGCGCACCCATCGCCGATAACGCTCGTCGGACCAGTCTTGAGCAGACGGCAGATCGATGCCGGCATGGGCGCGGAACTGCTCTGCGCAATGCCGGCAATGACAGATGTTCTTGCGCGGAATGCCGGCCCAGCTGTTGTCGGCAAAACCGTCCGGATTGCTGTGTTCGATAATCTCCCGCATGACCTGCGGCAGATATTCCCAGTAATAGGGCGAATTGATGCAGGTGATGTATTTGTCCGCCTGACGATATGGCTTTCCGGTCGCGTCGACACAGATCCAATCCGGATGAGCGCGGTAAAAGTCTTCCGCAACCCGGTTCGAATCCATGCGGGCTATCACCTTCAGCCCCGCTTCCCGTGCATCCTTGACGATTTCGCCGTAGAGGTCCCTTTCCCCAAGCGTGTGAGCGCGATGATGAAGCGGGAAAGCGGAAGGATAATAGGCAACAATGCCGCCGGCATTGACGATCACGCCTTGGATGCGCGTGTTTTTCCAGTGGGCCCGCCACCAGGCGCCATCGTAGCGATCCGGATCGATCTCGACCAGGTTGGTCTGTCCCCAACGTGTTGTGGTTCTGTACCAGGGTTCTTCAGCCATTAAATATCCTCCCTTGGCCTGCCGGCTTCCTCTGCGATCAACCTCTTGTCTGCCGATCCGCGCGGCGCCTCCTCGACGCGATTGCTCAGATCATATCCGTCCACCCAACAGGTGTTTCGCGCGGCAAGGGTTCAGCGATCGTCGCCTGCAGTACGCGTCTGTTGGGGAGCGGCAGCATCGTCATCCCGCACCGGTTGCGCCCTGCGATCGGTGCTGGCTCGCTTGACGATGTCGAACCCGACGTCAACGATGCGCTCATCGTCCGGCTCGCCGTCCAGCTGTCGGCGCAGGGCAATCACCGCGTCGTGTCCGACGGTCCAGCGATGTGTTCTGACACTCGACATGGCGGGCGACGCCGCCTCCATGAAATCCTCGTCGTTGAACCCGGCGATGCCGAAATCATTCGGAACCGACAAACCGCGGGCCTGGCACTCGAAGAGAGCGCCAAGCGCCAGCACGTCGTTGTTGCAGAAAACCGCATCCATACGGGGCTCGCTGTTCCAAAGCTCGCTAAGCAGTTCCCGACCCATTGCGGGCGTCGAATATTGATGCTTGTCCCAACTGCCCCGCAGCGCCAGCGCACCAAGATCACCGGCTGCGTTCGTCAATCGCGGATCGAATATCCCGGCATCCTCGAGCGCTTCGACGTAACCCGACAGACGCCCCTTCGAACGGCTGTTCATCCAACCGCTGAGAAAACCGATACGGCGATATCCGACTTCGATGAGATGTTGGGTCATCGCCTTGGCGGCGTTGTGATGGGAAAATCCGATGATCTTGTTGACCGGATTGTCGGACAGATCCATGATCTGGATCACCGGGCAGTTGGCTTTTTCCAGCATCCGCCGGGAAGCGGCATTCTGGTCAATGCCCGAGACGATCAGGCCGGCCGGCTTGTGTCGGAGAAGTTCAGCCAGAAGTCGCTCCTCCTCGTCCAGATCGTAACGCGTGTTGCCGACCTGGATGTGTAGCCTCGTATGGCCTATCCCGTCATAGATGCCGCGCAGGACATCCGCGAAGATGTGCTGGGTCAGTGACGGAACGAGAACGCCGACCACATCGCTGCGGGTGGATGCCAGGGCCCTCGCATTGAGATTGGGAACATAGCCAAGCTCGCGGACGGCGGTATCGATCTTTTCCCGAAGCATATCGGACACCAGCGATGGATCACGCAGGGCCCGGGAGACCGTAATCGCTCCCACACCTGCCAGTGCGGCGACGTCGGCTATCGTGGGTCTACCGTCAGTCCGGCGTTTCGACATCTAAGGCTCCATCAAGTGAATGTCCGACGGCGTCGCATCTGCAGAGATGTTTGCCGCACGGCCATGTTTGCGATGGCCGGGATGTTATCCGCGTTGCCCGAGGTAATCCATTTGCCCTGCCGGACCTTTCGGCCTTTGTCTCCGCGCATGCTAAAAAATCGCTCTTCAGTGCTTGACGATCCGTCGATGGCAGCGCTACCATCGGATTGCATTGTTCGTCAACCGTCTTGTGCCGTGGAGGCGGAACAGGGTTCGGTACGCCCAGGGAGGGAGTGACATGGCAATATCTCGGCGCATGTTTATCGGCCGCACGGCTGCAACCATTGCTGGTGCAGGCATAGCGACCAGTTTGAGCGGCTCTGCTTTCGCACAGGCATCAGACACGCTGCGGCTGGCCTTTGCCGCCCGCGGCGTACGCACCATAGATCCGGCACGTTCGATTCAGGGCGCCGACGAATGGGCCATCATTCATATCTTCGACAAACTGGTCGAAGTGCCGCTCGGGCATTTCCCGACCAGCGTCGCCGAGGTCCAGCCAAGCCTTGCGACCAGCTGGTCGGTGACACCGGACGCCAAGAGCTGGACATTCCAGCTTCGCCAGGGCGTGAAATTCCACAAGGGCTACGGCAACCTGACGTCAGACGATGTGAAATTCACGTTCGATCGCCTGCGCAACGACAAGGCACTGGGCGGCAACCGCGTCCTGTTCGACAATATCGCGGACGTCAAGGTGGACGGTCCGGCGACAGTGATCTTCACCCTCAACCAGCCGGACCCGCTGTTCATCATGGGCCCGCTCAGCCATTATTCGTCGAGCATCATTTCCCGCAAGGCGCTTGAGGAAAAGGGGGCGTCGGCCTTCGAAAAGGATCCTGTCGGAACCGGGCCTTACCAGCTCGCCAGCGTCGAAAGCGATCCCTCACAGGGCGTGAAGCTGACCGTCAACAAGGACTATTTCGGAAACGCGCCGGCAACTCCCAATCTTCAGATCCGCTATATCGCCGATACCACGGCCCGGACGCTGGCCCTGTTGTCCGGCGACGTCCACATGATCGAAGGGGTGCGCGCGCCGGGCTGGGTGCCGTCGATCCAGCAGCGGAATGCCAAGCTGCATTTCGATGTGGCTTCACCGGGCAGCTTCTTCACAGTGTCCATGAACCTGACTGTCAAACCTTTCGACGATATCCGCGTTCGGCAGGCGATTGCCTATCTGATCAATCGCGACGAACTCGCGAGCGCCATGGCACCGGTCAGCCAGCGCACGTATGGCCTCAATCCGCCGTCGTTTCTCGGCGGTTTCACCGCCGATACCATACCGGCGGCCGTGCGCTACGACCACGATCCGAAAAAGGCCAAGCAACTGCTGGCCGAAGCAGGCTTTCCGAACGGGCTGTCTTTCAACGCCTATACCTCGCAGCGAGAAGACTATTCCTCGGTGATGCTGATCATCCAGGAACAGCTTCGCGCCGGCGGCGTGGAGATGAAGCTGGACATCAAGGACCACACGGCCTTCCATGCCGACCAGGCGAAGGGCACCAATACGATGTTCCAGCGCTCGGCAGCCTATCCTCCGGTCCCGACCCAGGCGATCATCGAGCAGCTGACAGCCGCCGCTGAGGTCAAATCCGACGGCTCGGGCGGTCCGAACTTCAGCCACTACGGCGTTGCCATTCCCGGCATCGACGACATGCTGAAGAAAGCGATGCAGGAGCCCAATCTCGAGAAGCGTGTGAAGCTGGTCCAGGAGATCGAGGTCAAGTTCCTGACCGACATGCCGCTCCTGCCGATCAGCGACAACGGTTATCTGGTCGTGCGCGCGGCCAATGTCGACCTCGGTTACGAACTCAAGTCGGGTTACGCCCACTGGCGTCTGACAAGAGCGAAAATCGGCTGATCGACGCCGCGTGACTTCCAAACGACGACGCCGGCCGGGAACCCTTCCCGGTTGGTCCGACCATGGCCAGTTCAAGACATTCGTTTGCCGGGACGGCGAAGGCCGCGGAGCGCAGGCAATCGCCGCCGCATGCAACGACGAATGGTTTCATATTTCTAAGGATGACGTTATGACTGCACCGACTTCGGTCACCATTGTTCTGCCAGATGCGGATGACGCCGCGTTTCATCCGGTCCGTTGGGCAGCGACCGAACTGCAGGCAGCCCTTGCCCGCCGCAATGTGCAGGCTCAAATCGCAAGCGCCGCACAATCGGGAACGAGCATCACCGTCTCCGGAGCTGGTCTCCCCGGGAACACCGACATGGCGGTCGACCTGCCGGAGACACCGGAGAGCTTCGTTCTTACCCGGCAAGGTGATTGCATCTCGGCCTGGGGCTCCGACATCCGCGGACTGGTCTTCGCTTTGACCGAACTCGCCGACCGTGTGCAGTTTGCGTCCGGAGTGGATCTCTTCGAGGGAACCTACCCCCTTGTCGAGCGGCCATCCGCCCGCGTGCGCAGCATGAGCCGGATGTTTTGCAGCGAACAGGAAGACAAGGTCTGGTTTTACGACCGCCAGCAGTGGCGCGATTATCTCTCGATGCTCGCGACAAATCGTTTCAACCGTTTCTCGCTCGCGCTCGGCTTCGGATACAACTACCCTTATCACAACCCCTGGATCACCGACGTCTACTTCTATTTCCCCTATCCATATCTGCTCGACCTTCCAGGCCATGACGTGAAGGTGGTGGAGCTGCCGGAGGACGAGCGCGAGCGGAACCTCGACATGCTCAAATTCATCGGCCGGGAAGCCGCCAGGCGCGGCCTTGAATTCCAGCTTGCGCTGTGGACCCAGCGATATGATTTCGATGACGTACCACGCGCCAACTATACCGTCCGCGGCGTCACCAAAGACAATCTCGCACCCTATTGCCGCGACGCGATCACCACGCTTCTGAAGGAAGTACCGGAAATCACCGGCCTTACTTTCCGGGTGCATGTGGAGGGTGGCATCGCCGAGGGCGAATACGGTTTTTGGGAGGACGCGTTCGCCGGCGTTGCGGCTGCCGGCCGGCCCGTCGAAATCGACATGCACGGCAAGGGTCTCGACCACAAGATGATCGGGATTGCCCGTGACAGCGGCATGCCAATCGCCGCCTCGCCAAAATATCTCGCGGAGCATATGGGACCGCCCTACCACCAATCGGCAATCCGCGAGAAGGAATACCCGCCGGAGGTTGCTCGCAGCGAACGGGAGCAACTGAGCGAGGGGTCGCGAAAATTCCTGCGTTACTCCTATGGCGATCTGCTGACGGCCGACAAGGACTACAAGGTCATCTACCGCATCTGGCCGGGCACGCAGCGCGTGCTCCTGTGGGGAGATCCCGAATTTGCAGCCGGTTACGGCCGCAGCTCGATGTTTGCCGGGTCGGACGGCGTGGAATGGTGCGAGCCGCTGGGCTTCAAGGGCCGCATGGGGACAGGCATTCCGGGCGGACGCTTCAACTACCAGAAACAGGGCTATGCCACGCGGTACGATTGGCAGAAATACGACTATCAATATCGGGTCTGGGGTCGGTTGCTCTACAACCCCGATGCGCCGCGCGAAAGCTGGATGCGTTATCTCCAGCAGGTCTGCGGCGATGCCGCCGAGGAATGCGAAAAAGGCATGTCCTGGGCAAGCCGTGTTCTGCCGCTGGTCACTCTCGCGCATGGGCCATCCGCCTCGAACAACCACTACTGGCCGGAGGTCTACACCAACCTTGCGCTCGTCGAAGGCTCCGGTCGACGCGCCTATGGCTTCGACATGGAAGGTCCGGTTCGGTTCGGCAATGCACCGACATTCGATCCAACGCTGTTTGCCAATGCCCGTGAATATGCCGAATTGCTGCTCGCCGGAGAACCGTCGCATCGCTTTACGCCGCTGGATGTCGCCGATTGGCTGGACGAGATGGCAAATGGCTGCGAAAGCGAAGTCCTGAAGGCCAACAGCACATCCAGCTTCGGCAGGATTGCCGTCCAGAGAATGCTCGTCGATATCCGGATCTGCGCCGGACTGGCGCGGTTTTTTGCAGAACGCTTCCGGGCAGCATGCTGGGCTGAACTGTTCGTCGCCACCAAGGTCACGCCGTTGATGGACCGCGTTATCGACCATGCAAGACGTTCACTGATGGCATGGGAAAAGATCGCCGATATCTCGCGCGATCTTTACGCCGATGACCTTACCTATGGTCCGCAATCATGGCTGCGTGGATCCTGGCATTCGAGGTTGCCGGAAATGCAGGCGGAAGTGGCCGATCTGGAGTCGCTCCGCGGCGGCGGTTGCTATGAGAGCGTTGAGGCGAGCCCGAAGGCCGCAGCGGCAATCGCCGCGCTGGAAGCACGTTTTCCGGTTCTGTCCCGCCCCTCCGGCGTGACCGGTGCGCCGACCTTCAAGCCGGGCGCCGATTTCGAAGTCCGGTTCGATGGAAAGGCGGAAAGTGAACCGACACTACACTACCGTCGCATCAACCAGGCAGAACGGTGGAAGTCGCTTCCGATGAAGGACAAGTCCGGAGGTTTTGCCGCCACGGTGCCGGGCACCTACACGCAGTCGCGATATCATCTGCAATATTTCGTCAGCTTTCGGCAAAATGGGCGCTCTTGTCTGTCGCCGGGATTGCAGCCGAACCTGTCCAACGAGCCTTATTTCACGTCGTTACAAAATTGAGGCTGGCTGTCGGCGGTTTGCTGCGTGAAAATAGCGTGTTCCGGAATGCGAGGAGGCAGGATCGGAACCGCGACCAGGGAGGAGGAACACACCATGGCGCGATATTTGCTGCTGAGACTGGCCGATGCCATTCCCACGGTTCTGCTTGTGCTGACGCTCGTCTTCATCGCCATGCGCATCTTGCCCGGCGACCCGGCGATCGCGGCCCTGGGGGACATGGCAACACCCGAACAGCTGGAAATCTTCCGCGAGCGGATGGGGCTCAACGCCCCGCTGTGGATGCAATATTTCAGCTTCCTGTGGGGGATGCTGACGCTCGACTTCGGCACGTCGTTGATGAACAACCAGTCGGTGCTCAGGCTGATTGCCTATAACCTGCCCTACACGATCGAGCTGACGATCGTCGCCATGATCATGGGGGTCGGCGTCGGGATTCCACTCGGCGTGCTGGCCGCGACACACAGGAACAAGGCACCGGACGCCGCCGTTCGCGGATTCTCGCTACTGGGCTACGCCGTCCCGGACTTTTACCTCGGCGCCCTGCTGCTGATCACCTTTTCGCTGAACATGGGGTTATTTCCGATCAATGGCGGCGGCGAAGGTTTTGTCGACCGCATGCATCACGTCTTCCTGCCGGCCTTAACGCTTGCCATGGTCAAGGCCGCGTTCATCGGACGACTGACGCGAACCTCTCTGCTGGAGGTGTTCGGCAAGGACTATATTCGCACCGCACGTGCCAAGGGCGCACGGGAACGCCGGGTCATCTACCGGCACGGCCTGCGCAATGCGATGCTTCCGCTCACCACAGGTATCGGCCTCAGCATGCTTGCGACCCTGTCCGGGTCGGTCGCGATCGAACTGGTTTTCAACCGGCCGGGGATCGGCAAGCTGCTCATCAGCGCTATTGCTGAACGTGACTACGCGGTCATCCAGGGCGGTGTTGTGATTTTCGCGCTGTTTGTCGTGCTCATCAACCTCCTGATGGATCTCGTTTACATCGTCGTCGATCCCAGAATCCGGGTGCAGTAAATGGTCGTCACCACCGAAAACTCCCAGCGCTCCTCACCCTTGCTTGCCCCGGAACCGAAGCCGCTCAGCCAGATCGGCTATACGCTGTTCTCGCGCCCCTCGACCATCATAGCGTTCGTGATCGTGCTGATCTTTATTGTAGTGGCGATCTTCGCGCCGCTCCTCGCACCATACGATCCGCTTGCCCAGAGCATCCTCAAGATCAACCGGCTCCCCTCTGCCAGCAACTGGCTCGGCACCGACCAGTTCGGACGCGACGTGCTCTCGAGAATGATCCACGGCTCCCGCAATTCGTTGATTTTCGGCCTGATTTCTCCGGTACTGGCGGCGATCTGCGGGACTGTCCTCGGCGTCGTCGCAGGGTATTTCGGCGGCATAATCGATCGGGTGATCTCGCGCCTGATCGACCTGCTGCTGGCTTTCCCCGAACTGCTGCTCGCCATCATGATTGCGGCGGTGCTGGGTGGCGGCTTCTGGAACGTCATAGCAGTCATCACCGTCGCCTTCATTCCCGGCTTCGCCCGCGTGGCCCGCGCTTCGACGCTCGCGGTCAAGCAGGAGCCCTATATCGAGGCGGCCACTGCAATCGGCCTGCGGACGCCGGTCATCATCTTCCGTCACGTCATTCCCAATATCGCAGCACCGATCGTGGTCCTGATGACACTCTGGGTCGCCTCCGCGATCCGCCTTGAGGCGTCGCTGAGCTTCCTTGGCATCGGCACCCAACCGCCGAACCCGAGCTGGGGCAATATCATCCGCGACGGCCTCAACAATCTCTTCGGTTCGCCATGGCCGATCATCGGCGCCGGCTTCGCTATCACCTGCGTCGTCCTCTCGTTCAACCTTCTGGGCGACGTTGTGCGAGACGTGCTCGATCCGGAGATCTCCGAATGACGGTGCCCCTCCTGAAGGTCGACAATCTTGCCGTCGAATTCGGCCCGAAGGCCAACCCGATCCGGGTGGTCGATGGCGTGAGTTTCGAAATCCCACCCGGAGGGGCGGTCGGAATCGTCGGGGAATCCGGATCCGGCAAGTCGATCACCTCGCTCTCCATCCTGCGGCTGATCTCCGAACCGCCGGGACGCATCGTGCAAGGCCGTATCGAATTCAACGGGGTCAACCTGCTCGACCTCCCGCGCTCGAAAATGCCCGAAATCCGCGGTCGGGACATCGCGATGATCTTCCAGGAGCCGATGAGTTCGCTGAACCCGGTCATGAAGATCGGCGACCAGATCGGCGAGGCGGTCATGCTCCACGAAGCAATGACCAGCGAGCAAAGGCGCGCGCGTGTCATCGAAATGCTGGGACTGGTCGGCATACCGGATCCGGCCGGGCGGGTGGATTCCTATCCGCATCAGTTCTCCGGCGGAATGCGTCAACGCGTGATGATCGCCATGGCATTGGCCTGCAATCCGAAACTACTGATCGCCGACGAACCGACGACGGCGCTCGACGTCACCATCCAGGCACAGGTTCTCGACCTGATGCACAAGCTGCGTCGCACGCTGAACACCGCGGTGCTGCTGATTTCGCACGATCTCGGCGTTATTGCGGATGTCTGCGAGCGGGTGGTGGTGATGTATGCCGGCAGGGTTGTCGAGGAAGCGGATGTCCTTTCGATTTTCCGCACGCCCAGTCACCCCTATACGCGGGGATTGTTGCAATCGATCCCGCGGCTCGACGACGACCGCGATCGTCTCTACCAGATCCCGGGATCGGTGCCGCTGGCCGGATCGATCAAGACAGGCTGTCCTTTCTACGAGCGATGTTCCTTGCGCATTGAAAAATGCGCAAGGGAAATGCCGCCGATGTTCTCCTTCGGACCGGACCAACGGGCGGCATGCTGGGTGACCGCCGGACAGGCGGATGCAAAAAAGAAGGAGGCATCCCTGCAATGACCGATCCCATCCTTCGCGTCGAAGACCTCGGCAAGACGTTCGGTTCCGGCCTCGGCTTCAGCCTCGGGAAGCGGGCCGACGAGGTGCGTGCCGTCGACGGCTGTTCCTTCTCGGTCAATCACAGCGAAACGCTGGCGCTTGTCGGCGAATCCGGTTGCGGGAAATCCACCCTCGGCCGCCTTCTGCTGCGGCTGATCGATCCCACAGCCGGCAGGGTCCATTTCGACAATACCGAGCTGACCGGGCTGGCGCCCGCACAGATGCGCGACATGCGCCGCCACCTGCAGATGATCTTTCAGGACCCTTACGGCTCGCTCAGCCCCCGTCGCACGGTGGCCCAGATCATTGCCGAGCCGCTGGATGTGTTCGGCCTGGTCAGGTCCCGGCGCGACCGGCGGGAACGCGTTGCAGACCTGATGAACCAGGTGGGGCTTTCCCCGAGCTTCATGGACCGCAACCCGCGGCAGTTTTCCGGCGGCCAGCGCCAGCGCATCGGCATGGCGCGCGCCATCGCGGTCGATCCGAAATTCATCGTGGCCGACGAACCCGTCTCCGCTCTCGATGTCTCCGTCCAGGCGCAGATCATCAACCTGATGCAGGACCTTCAAAGGAAGAAGAACTTCTCCTTCCTGTTCATCGCCCATGACCTTGCTGTCGTTCGCCACATCGCCGATCGCGTGGCGGTCATGTATCTTGGCCGGATCGTCGAGATCGGGCCGAAGAAACAGATCTACGGGATGCCGCAGCATCCCTATACGCAGGCGCTGTTATCGGCAGCGCCTGAACCGGATCCCGAACGCAAGGGCAAGCGCATCATTCTGGAAGGCGACGTCCCGAGCCCCAAACGCGTTCCGCCAGGCTGCAGTTTCCATACCCGTTGCCCGATCCGCCAGGAGATCTGCAGCATCGAGCGACCGCCGCTGCGCGAAGTCGCACCAGGCCAATTGGCGGCCTGTCATTTCGCAAAGCCGTTTCCCATCCCGCTCACCAGGCCGTCTCCGGCCATCCCGGCCTGACGGCGCGTTACGGCAAGTCTCAGGACGGATTGCCGTCATGTTCCGAGCAGCAAAACGCCATCCCCCGCAAGTGCGACGCGCTTGCGGGGGATGGCGGATTTGGAACTCGATCGACGACGTCAGGCGGTCTTGGTGGCGCGATGGAAACGCCAGCGGGCGTAACCGCTCTTGACCGGATAGCCGAGGTTGACGCGCTTGTTGCGAGCCACGGTGAAGGAAAGGCTCGATAGCGCGATCAGCGGCAGATCTCGCAGGACCTGCAGCTCGATCTTCTTGCAGAGTTCGAGATAGGTGTTGTAGTCGGTCGCCTGCAGGGCCTGGCTCAGCAGATCATCGATACCCGGCATCACCACACCGTAGTGGCTATAGGCACCGCCGCCCTTGCCATCCGGCTTGGCTTCCGATTTCGACGAAAGCTGCTGGAAATAGAGCTGGGTCGGGATCGGCGGATAACTGGACGAGTGCATCGCAAGCGTATTCTTGTCGCTGCGATTATCGGCGTGATAGGCGGTATGATCGCCGATCTTCAGGTTCATGCGCATGCCAACACCGCGCAGCTGTTCCTGCACGATCAGCATCGTCGACGCATAGTCTTCGCGCTGGCTGCAATTGCTGTCGAAATCGAAGCCGTTGGGGAAGCCCGCTTCCGCCAGCAGCGCCTTCGCCTTTGCCGGATCGGGCTTGTACTGCAATTCCGGCGGCAGGTCCTCCGTCTTGAAACCGGCCGGGAAAAAGTCCGGCTGCAGACCGGCCATGAACCCGCCCATCGGCTTCAGCGCGTCGGCGACAGCGTGACGGTCGATCGCATACATCAACGCCTGGCGGACCTTGAGGTTGTCGAAAGGCTTGCGTTTCAGGTTGATGTGGAGCGTGTTGAACGACCCCGGCTGCGTCATGTCGAATTGCAGGGTCGGGTCACGCTGAAGCATGGAATCCACCCAGCCAGGCGCGCGGACGGCCTCGATCATGTCGACATTGCCGGAGAGAAGCGCCAGTGTCCGGGCAGTGGTATCGGCGATGAAAACACATTCGACGCCGGCGATCTTCGCCTTGGTTCCCCAATAGCCCTCGTGGCGCTTCATGGCTTCGCCCCACTCGCTGTCAAAACGGGTGAGTTCATAGGGACCGGTTCCCACCGCATCCGTCATGAATTTCTCAGCACCGATCTTGTCGAAGGCTTTCTTCGAAACGATCGATGTATTGTTGGAAAAGATCGTCGTACCCAGCAGGTTCACGTCCGGCGTCTTCAGGACGACGTCGACCTCGTACGGCCCCTTTGCGACCACATCGGCGACATTCGACATGATGGTCTTATTGGTGCCATCGGCCATAGCGCGCTTGTAGGAGAAGACGACATCCTCCGACGTCATCTCACCGTAACCCTTGTGGAACTGCACGCCCTGACGCAGCTTGAAGGTCCAGGTCTTGGCGTCCGACGACGATTTCCATCCGGTCGCGAGCGTCGGCACGTACTTGTCGGGCGTCGTGGCGAAATCGCCATCTTCCGGCCGGACGAGTTGTTCGTACATTTGCTCCGTCGCCCAGTTGTCGGAACCCTGTGTGGTGAAGTTGGGGTCGCTGGTGCGGGGGCCGCCCGCAGCAATGCCGATGCGAATGACATCGGTGCTCTTCTGGGCATTGGCGGTGCTGGGGATACCCGTCGCGCTCAGCGCCGTGGCGGCTGCCGCCAGTTCAAGAAATTCTCTTCTGTTCAAGCTCATTATCTCCTCCCAAAGACAAGCTTCGCTTTTCAGCTTCGCCGTTTGTCCAATTCGGCGTCGTGGATCACCAGACCGAGACCCGGACCGCTCGGAACTTCGAATTTTCCATTTGACGGTTTTGGCGGATTGGCAAACGCACCATGCATGCGCGTCGACGGATCGGCGAATTCCGCCGGCTTCGTCAGATGCATGATGGTTGCCAGAACGTGCAGGTTGGCAGCGTGTGCGATGGTCGGCTGGGTCTGATGCGGCACCAGTTCGACGCCGTATGCGTAGCAGATCGCAGCACATTGCATCAGCCCGGTGATGCCGCCCATCTTGATGATGTCCGGCTGCACCATGCGGACACCGGCATTGATGATGTCGATCAGTGCCTGGGTGGTGTAGGTCTGCTCCGCCGCCGACACGGTGATGTCCAGACGCTGCGCGACCTCTCCCATCGCGCGCACGTTATAGTGTTGGACCGGTTCCTCGAACCAGAGGTAACCGAGCTCCTCCAAAGCCCGGCCCACCCGGATCGCTCCACCGACCGAATATTGATTGTTGGCGTCGAAGGCGAGCGGGAAATCGTCGCCGACCAGCTTGCGCACTGCCTTGGCCTTGGCGATATCGCCCGGAATGTCATAGTCCTGCCGAGTGCGGTCGCCGTCCCAGCGGATCTTGATGGCAGCGGGCGTCTCGGATTTCCAGCGCGCCTCGACCGCCTTCACGGTCTCGTCGACGGTGCGTCCGGCATTTCCCCCGATCGAGGCATAGAACGGTATTTCCGTGCGCCAACCACCGCCGAGCAGCTTGAAGACCGGCTGGCCGAAATATTTGCCCTTGATGTCCCAGAGCGCAATATCGAGAGCCGCGAGCGCACCAGTGACGGCCCCTTCCGGGCCAAGCTTCACATATTTATGCAGCAGCTTGTCGTAGAGGACCGCATGGTCCAGAGCGTCAACGCCAACCAGCGAAGATGCAAAATCACGAACCACCCCGAGCGAGTGCTCGCCACCCATCATCGGCGAGGCCTCTCCATGCCCGACAATGCCGTCGGTGGTCGTCACGCGGACGATGGCGCTACGGCGACCCGGCGGCTCGTTCGGTTCCCAGCTAACCTGGAAAGCCTCGATGGATTTGATCGTCGTCGCCGTCGCCACTGCGCACCTCATTAAAACGAAATCACCCGGTCAAAGCCGGTCCCAAAATCTCGATAGGAGCCATGTCCGTCCATAATGGCCGTTAGCCCGATGCCGACATGCAGTTCGCTGACATCGTACGCCCCTCCCCGGCCGCATCGATCATGTGACCGACTTGATGCCGTCACCCTCTTCCGTCGTTGCAGCATTGCGCAGTTTGCATCCGTATGCAAGCGCTGCTTTCCGAAAACTATGGTTGAGGCAGTCATGGGCCGGGAGTGTCATAGGCATAGATCTGGGTGCGCCGAAAGCGCGCGACGAGAAGCCCATCCGCCAGCAGGAATTCCTCGGTCCCAAGATAATGCTTGCCCTTGCGCTGATAGACCTGGGCGACCTGCCCTACCGTTGCAAGCCGCTGGCCGGGCCTGACCTGCGCAAAGTGCTGGGTCTCGATCTCCGTCAAGACGACCGGCGAGGGAAACCGGAAACTATTATGCGCATCTCCCATCGCAAGACGCATGGCGCAGCCGGAGTGGACGATGCCCTCACGCTTGTAGAAAGGTTCGCCCTCTCCAAAAGCGCGCAGAGATGCCTCGAAATCACCCTGGGTCAGCACCCGGTTGGCCGTGGTCAGTGACATGCCCGGACGGAGGCTTCCCACGTCGCCTTTCGAGGGAACCGCCGGTCTCGGAATGGGCGCAAACGCCGATATATCGGACACGACCGGAGCCGCGTCAGGCAGGCCGACCCAGCCGCTGGCCACCTCTTCGCCCCCCTCGTTGGTCACCGAAACCTGCGCACGGCTCATGGTTGCGTCGCCCTCCAGGATTCCGGCACGGATGAGGAGGCGATCGCCGTTATAGACGGGCCGGCGAAAGCGAGCACCCATGCCGCCGCGTCCCGTCCAGGCCTCTCCCCAGGCCTGCAGTGCGACGCGACTTATGTGACCGTAAACGAAAGCCCCCGGAATGAGCGCAGCCTTGTAACCCCGCGCCCGGGCGACAACATCATCGTGGATCGTGCCGATATAACGCGGGTCGTTGTCGAGTTGGATATCGACAGTCAGATCTCTGGGGAAAACTGGGGGCATATCGTCCTGATCCATCCATCAACCGTCCGGAAAAGGGACCGTGGCCATAACGTCGCCTGCCGAAACGCGGTCGATTTCAAGGGCAGGCAGGGCGAGGATATCTTCGAGGACGTACCGATTGTCTCCGCCGAACTGCGGGGCCGGGCGGCGCTGGCTGCCCGGCGTCCGGCTGAGGTGGATCGGCAGGCCGGGATGACGATGCCGCCCGGCATCCGGATGATCGAGCTCCGTGAAGAACCCCCGATGGGCAAGATAGGTGCTGGAGGCGACATCGGCGGCATTGGCAACCGGGGCGGCGGCGACCCCGGCATATTGAAGAAGCCTTGCGACCGCGTGCTTGTTTCGCACAGCAGTCCACTCGGACAGTATCGCAGTCAGTTCCGTTTCGTGGCGCTTGCGTGCCGCAAGATCGGAGAACCGTGGGTCGGTTGCGAGCCCAGGATGCCCGATGGCGGAACAGAGCGCCTGCCATTGCGCCTGGTTTTCGGCAGCGATGACCACCCATTGGTCTTCGCCCCTTGCCGGAAAAGCGTCATGCGGCGACATGTTCGCAACGCGGTTGCCATCCGGGAGGGGGTCGACCCCGCTCTCGGCCGCCAGCAGGAGTTCCGCGCCGATGAACTGCATCGCCGCTTCGACCTGAGGCACCTCGACATACTGGCCCCTGCCCGTCCGGTCCCGATAATGAAACGCCGTCAGGATCGCCGCAGCCGCGTTGAAGCCGCCGATCGGATCGAGGTAGGAAGGCCCGCTGTTTTCCGGCTGCCCACCCGGATAGGCCATCATTGCCGACATTCCGGTTGCCATCTCCATGGTTGGCCCAAGCGCCGCGTATCCCGACATCGGGCCGCTGCCTCCGAAAGCAGGGAGCTCCGCAACGATGATGTCCGGCTTGATTGCGGCCAGGCTTTCGTAGTCGAGCCCGAGTTTTGCGAGCGTGCCGGGCCTGAAATTGCAGATCAACATATCGGCGACGGCGACGAGCCGGCGCAGCGTACTGCGCCCCTCCTCCGTCTTCAGGTTGAGGATGCAGGAGAGTTTGTTGACATTCTGCGAGTTGAAGAGAAAGGACCGGTCGAACGGGCGGGCGCCCGGTTCGCCATCCGGAAAATTGATCGGGTTCGGCCTCTCCTTGTTGAGCCGCCAGGAATTCACGCGGTTCGGTGATTCCACATGGATTGACTGCGCACCGAAATAGGCAAGGACCCGGCCCGCCATCGGGCCCGCCCAGGCCGTGGTGATCTCGATCACTCTCAGACCATCGAGCGGCGGCACTTTTGAAGATCGCGACGATTGCCGCGGCTGCCGGCTTTTGGCCTCCCAGACCGCAGGATCGATCTTCAGCTCCCCAAGTGCGGGCGCGCCGGATCTGACCACGCGCGGCGTGGCGCTCAAGCGGAACGGCGGGCCAAGGATCAGCCGGTCCTCGACCTTTTCCCAATAGTGTCGGCCGTTCAGGTGACGGTTATGGATCTGCTCGGATGGACGATAGGCTTTTGCGGCAATGACCTGGGCTTTCTGCAGCCGATCCACCAGGTCCTCAGCAGACCAGTTCTCGACCTTGTCCTGGATGATCTCGTAAAGGGTATCCCAATTTGCCCGCCGCACCTGGGGTTCGGAAAAGCGCGGGTCGGTTTCCAGAGGGAGCAGATCGAGCGCGGTGCAGACCGCGCGCCAACGGTGATTGTAGATCCAGATGCAAACCCAACCATCGCGGCACTTCACTTGCCCTGCCGGGATCGTCTGGTCCTGCCTCGTGTGGATCGAACCGTTATAGATGTGACGCATGACATAAGGGAAACACATGGCCGCAGCGGTTTCGGCGGCATCGATCGCCACGATCTGGCCGAGACCGCTGGAATGGCGCTCGTGCAAAGCCGTCATGATGCCGATATAGGCCGCCTGCCCTGCGGCAAAGGATGCACGCTCGCCGACGCCATAGAGAGGTTCCCGCCCGTAGGCGCCATTGTTGTTCATCATCCCGGACAGGGCCTGAAGAACGATCTCCGGCGCGCGCCACTCCTTCAGCGGCCCGTCGCAACCAAAGGCGGTGACACAGACCGCGATGCAGGCGGGATTGAGGCGCACGACCTTCTCCGGATCGAAATCCTCCGGCAGGATGGCGATGTCCGCCCCGCAAAGCATGGCGTCCAACGTCTCCTGCCCACCAGTGCCTGTTCGATCGATGACGACGGAATTTTTGCCGCTGTTCAGATGCCAAAATCGCAGCGAGAGGGTCGGATCGGTCAAGGAAAACGGCGGCATATGCCGGATAGATGAGCCTTCCGGAGGTTCGATCAGCATTACCTCGGCGCCGAAATCCGCCAGCAGCCGCGCGCAAAACTGTCCCGCCAGGGTATCCGAAAAATCGACGACCCGCAGGCCGTCCAGGGCTTTGGACATCCGCGTCTCCACCATCCGATTGTCTGGTCAGGTGTTCTCCCGACCGATGCCGAACCTAACGCGCGTTGCATACGGATGCAAGATCAGGAACTGTCTCAATTTTTCATATTGATGGCCGGCTGTTTGAGGCATAGTGAGAAGCGCGCATCGGTTGCAGCCAAACCAAGGGGAGCCGTCATTGAGCAGGAATGAGACCGCCAGCGAAAAAAGCAGACGCAAGCCGATGACGGCGCGTGAACTCGCCCGCATGCTCGGCGTCAGCCAATCGGCGGTCTCACGCGCCTTTACGCCGGGCGCGAGCATCGCCCCCGAGTTACGCGAAAAGATCGTCCGTTTTGCCGAGAACGTGGATTACCATCCCAATGCGATTGCAAGCATGCTGTCGAAGAGCCGCACGAATATCGTCGGCATCGTCATCTCCGATATGCAGAACCCGTTCTATCCGGCGCTGATCGAGCAGCTATCGCGTGCCCTGCAGCGCATCGGGCTGCAGAGCCTGATGTTCAACATCACCAGGGGCAGCGATCTCGAGGAGCAGCTTTCGGCGCTGAGGCGCTACAATGTCGATGCGGTCATCATCATCTCGGCGACCATCCTGTCCGGCCCGACGCTCCAGTGGGCAACCGACGGCAGGGCCGCGATCCTGATCAACCGCGTGGCGGAAGACACCGAACTCAGTTGTGTGATCTGCAACAATGCCGAGGGTGCGCGGGCCATCGCCGACCATTTTCATGCTATCGGCCGCCGTCGCGTCGCCTATGTCGCAGGCCTTTCGCACACAACAACCAATCGGGAGCGGCAGAACGCCTTTATCACCCGCGTCGCCGAGCGTGGCATGACGCTTTCCGCCCTGATCGATGGCAATGAATACAGCTACTATGCCGGAAGGTCCGCTGCGCTCGACATTCTTGCGCGAGGAGAAACTGACGCGATCTTTTTTGCCAACGACATACTTGCGGCCGGTGGCCTCGACGCGCTTAAGGAAAGCGGTGTACGCGTGCCCGAAGATATCGCTGTCGCAGGCTTCGACGATATAAGCATGGCCGCCTGGCCGCATTACGATCTAACTACGTTCCGTCAGCCGATCGATACGATCGTCGATGTGGCGGTGACGATGCTGGAGAACGGTTCATGCGCTCCGGGCCAACCACCGGTCATCCGCCGCATTTCCGGCGAGCTCATCAAGCGGGGTTCGACCGGCGTTTCATAGGAATAGTCGGCGACAGACCTCGCGGCATCGCCGAAGGTAACCAGCGACTGACAGTCGGGGGCAACCGATTTTTGCACAGCGTACCACGCTCGCGAGCCAACTCCCGGGTCTCGAGCTCATCGGCTGCCGACCGAATATATCACGAAACATGATACAAATCACGAAAACGGTTGACTTTCCGCACCGCCCAGGCAGTATTCGTTTAGTCGGGTAGCCGATCAGCACGCTGGAAACTGGGAGGAATACGGCATGCTTTCGAGAAGGACATTTATGTGGCTCGCGGGGACATTTCTCGCGACCAGGCCGGCGCTTGGGCAAGTGCCAAGCAACGATTTACCCCGAGAACAGCTGCTGATTCTCGAAAACCCTGAAGGAACGATCAAAAACGCCGGATGGTTTAACATTTGGGCCATCAATGCCGGCGGGCAGACGACGGGTCTCCACCAGAACATGATGGACACCTTCTGGTACATCGATCCCGACCACGGTGTCGATGGTGTCTGGGACAATTCGCTCGCAACAGAAAAGCCGATCTATAACAAGAATTTCACGGAGATGACCGTGAAGCTCCGCTCCGGCATCTTCTGGAGCGATGGCGTGGAGTTCACTGCGGACGACGTGGTGTTCACGATCGAGACCCACATGAAGACCAGCGGCCTGCGCTGGAGTGCACCGGTTCAGATCAACGTCGCGGCGATCGAGAAGAAGAGCCCGACAGAAGTGCTCTTCAAGCTCAAAAAGCCCAATTCGCGCTTTCATGCACTGTTCACGGTTCGCTGGAACGCCATGTGGATGATGCCGAAGCATGTGTTTGAGAAAGCCGGTGACGTTCTCAAGTTCGACTTCAACCCGCCGGTTGGGCTCGGTGCCTATACGCTCCACAATTTCGACCGCGGCGGCAAGTGGTTCATCTGGAAGAAACGCGAGGATTGGAAGCGGACCACGGTCGCCCGGTTCGGCGAACCCGGCCCCGGCTATCTAGCCTATATTGACCCGGGACCGCCCGAAAAACGGGTTATCGAGCAGCTCAATCATCGTCTCGACGTCATCCACGATCTGTCCCCCGAAGGCATGTTCACGCTTGCCAAGGACTCGCCGTCCTCGGTCAGCTGGTTCAAGGGGTTTCCCTATGCGCATCCTGACCCGACCCTGCCTGCGGTCATCTTCAACCATCGGCTGGAAAAATTCCAGAACAAGGACGTCCGCTGGGCGCTGGCGCTGCTGATCGACATCAAGGCTGTCAGCATGGCTTCCTATCGAGGCGCCGCCACCATCTCCGCAATCGGCGTGCCGCCCACCGGTCTTTATCCGAAATACTATTTCGAACCGATGGAGCAGTGGCTGACGGGTTTCGAACTCGACACGGGCAAGCGGAAGATCAAGCCCTACGACCCGACGACGGGCAAGCAGATCGCAGACATGCTGCGCCCGTCCCTCAAGGACCAGATACCATCGGACCCGGCTGATATAGCGACCGCGTTTGGCAAGGGATGGTGGAAACCTGATCCGGAGGCGGCAACCGAACTTCTCCAGAAAGCCGGCTTCACCAAACAGGGCGAGCGCTGGTTTCAGCCGAACGGGCAGCCATTTTCGGTAAAGGTCATGGTCGAAGGCGATCTCCGGCCGGTCATGACGCGTGCCGGATCGATCATCGCGCAGCAATGGCGGCGTTTTGGCATCGATGCGGTTATCGACGTCGCCCAGGGAACGATGATTGACCGGCGAGGTGTCGGCGACTTCGACACCTTCATAGGCTGGAGCGTCGAGACCTGGGGCGGTCACCCGGACCTGTCGTTCTTCCTCGACAGCTGGCATTCCCAGTTTGTCGTCGACGTCGGCAAGGTGCAACCGCCGAGAAACTGGCAACGATGGGCTGAACCGAGGCTGGACAAGATCATCGAGGAGATCCGCACCATCGATTTCGACGATCCGCGTGGGGTCGAGCTCGGTCTCGATTATCTGAAGTTGGCCACCGAAGAGATGCCGATCATTCCGCTCATGGCCTACAACGTCTTCACGACCATGGACACGACGTATTGGACCGGCTTCCCGAGCCTCGCAACCAAGCCTTACACGGACCCGGTCCCCAACTGGGGCAACACTAAATACATGATGGTCAATTTGAAGCCGACCAAGCCGGCAAAGTGAGAAACTGCCGCCCGGAGCCTCCAAGGCACCGGGCGGAGACCTCATCCCGATATACGAGGCATCAATGCGATCCTACGCCATCTATGTGGCCAAGCGCATCCTACAGTTCGCGCTGGTCGTTTTTGTCGGCATCAGCATCACGTTTCTGATCACGCATCTCACGCCGATAGATCCGGTCGAGCATGCCGTCGCACAAGTGAGCACATTTGGCTTTTCCAGCCCCGAATCCATTGAGCTTCTTCGGCAGTCCCTCAAGGAACTCTACGGCGTCGGCGACAATCTGTGGGAGGAGTATCTCATATTCTGGCGACGACTGGCGATGCTCGACTTCGGCCCCTCGCTATCGGCATTTCCGACGCCCGTGAGTGAACTGATTGGAAGAGCCATCCCCTGGACGATCGGTCTGCTTACAGTGTCGACGCTATTGAGCTGGTTTATTGGCAATGTCCTTGGCGGACTGGCAGGCTACTACAGCCGCAATCGCATCCTTCGGGTCCTCGGCATGATCATGATGGGGCTCCATCCGGTACCCTACTATATTGTTGCCTTCGTTCTGTTGATCGTCTTCACATTCCTCTTGCCGATCCTGCCGAGCAGCGGCGGCTACGAGATGAACCTCCGGACTGGATGGACGCCGCAATTCGTGGGCAGCGTCCTGATGCACTCCATTCTGCCTTCGCTCTCCCTCATCCTTGTCGGTGTCGGAAGCTGGTTCATGGGAATGCGGGCGCTGGTCTCGAATATCGTGACCGACGACTACGTCACCTATGCTGCGCTCGCCGGCGTACCGGACAAAAAGCTCGTAACGTCCTACGTCATGCGCAATGCATTCCTGCCGCAGATCACCGGCCTTGCAATGTCGATCGGCGCGATCTTCAACGGCGCGGTGATCACCGAACAGGTCTTCGGATACCCGGGGATCGGGCGCCTTCTGGTTGAGGCCGTCCATGCTGCCGATTATTCGCTCGTTTTGGGCATCACCTCGATTGCCATCATCGCAGTTTCGGCGGCCGTCTTCATCATCGACATCATCTATCCCCTGATCGACCCGCGCGTACAGGTGAGCCAATGATTGCCGTCCTCAGAGACCTGTTCCGCTATAACGGCGAGTTCGCAATCGGATGCGTGATCATGGCGATCATCCTCGGCCTTGCCGTAGCTTCCTTTTTCTCGCCATACGAACCGATCGACTCCTACGTTGTGGCCTTGGATGCGCCACCGTCGCTGGAATATATATTCGGAACCAATTCGCGCGGTCAGGACATCTTCTGGCAACTGACCTTTGCGATCCGCAATACCCTCGCCTTCGGCTTCATCGTAGCGCTCATCAGTCGCATACTCTCCCTGACGATCGGACTGATCTCCGGTTATGTCGGCGGGATCGTCGATCGCATCCTGATGTCGATCAACGACACGTTTATCGTCATTCCACTGTTCCCGCTTCTGGTCCTGCTCTATTTCGTGTTGCGTGACGACATGACCTGGTTCGTGCTGGCACTCGTCATGGCGGGCCTCGGATGGGCCTATGATGCGCGGCTTATTCGATCGGTCATGATAAGCCTCAGAACCCGTGAATTCACCAACACCAGCGTTTTTTCCGGCATGTCGATGCCGAGGATCGTCACGCAGGAACATCTGCCCTATGTGCTGCCGATCGTCTTCTCGACTTTCATGAATAACATGAACTGGTCGATCGGGCTCGAAGTCACGCTTGCAGTCCTGGGCTTTACCGATGTCGACACACCGACCGTCGGCGGCATGATCTTCTGGGCCAACCAGCACAGTGCAATGGTGTCCGGAGTCTGGTGGTGGTACTTCTTTCCCACCCTCTTCGTGACGTTGACGTTCATCGGCCTCTTCCTTCTGGCCATCTCGATGAATGAATACATCGATCCGCGCAGCCGGCTCGATCGGATGGGGAATTCCTGATGACGCAGATCCCCGTCTCAGCCGGCAACGGACACGCGCACGTCCTGGAAACGAGTAATCTCCGCGCCTACTACCGGATGAAATATTTCGGGATCGACCGCGAAGTAAGAGCTGTCGACGGGATCTCGATACATGTGCGCAAGCACGAGATCTATGGCATTGCGGGCGAATCCAGCTGCGGCAAGACCACGTTCATCAAAGCGATCGCGGCTGCGATCAGGCCCCCGTTGGAAATTGTTGGCGGGCAGGTGAAATACAGCTTCATCGACGATGATCTCTATGCACTGCCCCCGGCACGACGTGCAGCCATTCGCTGGCGCCACCTCTCTTACATCCTGCAAGGGTCGATGAACGTACTCAATCCCGTTCGTCGCATTCACAAGACGTTCGAGGATTTCGCGTTCCGGCACATGCATTTGCCACGCGCCGAATTCGACCAGGAGGTGCGGCGCCATCTGGAGCGGCTGCGCCTTCCTGCGGAGATCCTCCGGTCCTATCCGCACGAACTCTCGGGCGGGATGCGGCAGCGCGTTTGTATTGCCCTCGCTACGCTTTGCAGGCCGGAGTTCATCATCGCCGACGAACCGACGACCGCGCTCGATGTCGTCGTCCAGAAAGACGTCCTGGCGATGATCCGAGAAACACAGCATGAATTCAACTCGTCAATGATCTTCGTTACCCACGACCTGACGGTTCATGCAAACATCACGGACAGGCTCGGCATCATGTACGCCGGCCGTCTTGTCGAAGAAGGGCGAACCGCTGACGTTTTTGCCAATCCCTTGCATCCGTATACGGCCCATCTGATTGCCAGCTTGCCGACGATCGGCGACAGGCATACACGCGACGGGCTTCATGGAACCCCGCCGAACCTGGCCGATCCTCCAAAAGGGTGCCGTTTCCATCCGCGATGTCCACTGGCGATGGAGATCTGCCGACACGAGAACCCGGCCCTTACCACCCTCGCGGAAGATCACAAGGTGGCATGTTTCGCAGCGAGTTCGGACGTCCTGCCGACACCTGACGAGAAGCCGAACCAGCCCGAGGAATTGGAGACCGAGCGATGACGGCTCCTCTTCTGCAGCTCGACGGCGTCTCCAGGCTCTACAAACGAGGAGGCCTGCTTGGCCGTCAGGAATTCCGGGCCGTCGACAATGTATCGTTCTGCCTGGAGGGCGATGAGCCTCAAGTCTTCACGATCATCGGCGAATCCGGAAGCGGCAAGACGACGCTTGCGAGGATGATCCTCAACATGGTCCGGCCAAGCGCCGGGACGATCTTTTTCAAGGGCCGCGACCTGGTTTCGATCCGCGGGACTGGAGCGCGGCGAAGGTTCATGAAAGAGGTCCAGCCGATTTTTCAGAACCCCTTCGAGGCGTTCAATCCCTTGAAACGCGTCGATCGCTATCTGTCCATGACGGCAAGAAACTTCACCGACGCCCGTTCATCCGCACAGCTGGAAGCCGTGGCCGACAAGGCGCTGAACAATGTCGGCCTTTCGATTGCCGAAGTGCGTGGGCGGTTTCCTCACGAGCTCTCCGGTGGTCAGCTCCAGCGGGTGGCGATTGCCCGGGCGCTGATCCCCGGCCCTTCGATGCTTGTCGCCGACGAGCCGGTTTCGATGGTCGATGCCTCGCTGAGAATGTCGATCGTCAATCTGTTTCGTGCACTGCGCGATGACCTCAAGGTTTCGATCATCTACATCACGCACGATCTTGCGACGGCCTATTACGTGAGCGACAGGATCATCATCATGCGCAAGGGTGAAATCGTCGAAAGCGGCGACGCACGCTCGGTCCTTGATAACCCCCAGCATCCGTACTCGCAGCTCCTGAAGTCCGCCATCCTGTCTCCCGACCCGAACGGTCGCGGCGTGCTGACCGGCGACAGCGCCGCATCTCAGCAAGCGCGCGCATCGCCGGATTCGTCGATCGAAGAGACAGAGCTGCAGTCGCATTAGCGGCGAATTACCGTTTCCTGAAGCAAAGTGAGATTTGAGAGATGATCAAGGCCCAAGCCCGGTTCGACCGGGACTTTATCATTGGTGACACCGACAACCGCCTGTTCGGCGCGTTTGTCGAACATCTTGGCCGCTGCGTCTATGGCGGCATTTTCGAACCCGGCCATCCGACGGCCGACGAAAAGGGGTTCAGGCGGGATGTCCTGGAGCTCGTGCGCGAGCTCAATCCCACCATCATGCGTTACCCCGGCGGCAACTTCGTTTCCGGTTATAATTGGGAGGATGGAGTGGGGCCGGTGGAGCAGCGCCCGCGCCGCCTCGACCTGGCATGGAAATCCGTCGACACCAATCATTTCGGAACCAACGAATTCATGGACTGGTGCCGGGTGGCCGGTATCGAACCGATGTTGGCCGTCAACCTCGGCACGCGCGGGCCAGACGAAGCCCGCCATCTGCTCGAATACTGCAACCATCCTTCCGGCACCCATCTTTCTGAGCTTCGGAAACAGCACGGCTGGGAAAAACCGCACGACATCAAATTCTGGTGCCTGGGCAACGAAATGGACGGCGGTTGGCAGATGGGGGCGAAAACGGCCGACGAATACGGCCGCATCGCGGTGGAAACCGCAAAGATGATGCGGATGACCGATCCGACGATCGAACTGGCGGCCTGCGGATCTTCCGGACGAAAAATGGCGACCTATGGCGAATGGGAGAGGATCGTCCTCGAACACACGTTCGACCACGTCGAGTTCATATCGCTGCACACCTATCTCAACAACTATGCCGACGACACGCCGTCGTTCCTGGCAAGTCCCGACCTGATGGACAGCTTTATCGAGGAGGTGGTTTCGATCGCCGATGCCGTCGCGGCGCGACGTCGCTCCCACAAGCGCATCATGCTGAGCTTCGATGAATGGAACGTCTGGTATCGCACTCGGCGCGGCGAACATAACCGCGTGAAGGAAGGCTGGCCCGTCGCCCCACCCATCCTGGAGGAGGAATACGACATGCAGGATGCGCTTGCCTTCGGCGGCGCATGCATCTCACTCCTCAATCACGCCGATCGCGTCAAGGCCGGATGCCTCGCCCAGCTTGTAAACGCCATCGCCCCCATCATGACGGAAACCGGTGGACCGGCCTGGCGGCAAACGATCTTTTGGCCCTTCTCGGACTTCAGCAATCTCGGCAGGGGCAGCGTCCTCAGAACCCGCGTCGATACGCCGACCTATGCCACCCGCTACTACGACCCCACTCACACGGAAGACCTGTACGACAAGATCGACTCGGTTCCGTACCTCAAGTTCTCGGCGGTGCATTCGGAAGAGAACAAGACAGTCACCCTCTTCATCCTGAACCGGCACCTTTCCGACGATATGCAGGTTGATATCGCGGCAACCGGCTTCGGCGGGCTCAAGCTGCAGCGAGCACATTCGCTGCATCACCATGATCTCAAGGCGAGTAACACCAAAAATGCGCCGAACACCGTGGCGCCTCGCGATCTGAAGGACATAGAGGTGACGAGTGACAGTGTCACGATCACCGTCCCTCCGGCGTCATGGAGCGTCGTTCGGTTCAGCGCTTCCCTGTGAAACCGAAGTCGAAGACGGCCCGTACAGGCCCCATCCGCCGTCAGGCAAGATAGAGCCGCATGATGATGTCCTGGTCGTAGTTGCCGAAGCCGCGACCGAATATGTTGATGCCCCCCGGATGGGGGGCATTCTCTTCTATGCCGATTTTCATCCTGATCGAATGATGCTCGGCCAAACCGATGTCGCCGACAGTGACATTGGAGATCGATACGCCGTCGATAAATGATCCCTGCTTGGTGACGCGCCAAGTCTTCAGCTTGCCGTATTGAGAACCTTCAAGCTTCCACCACTGTGGCGTATAGACCCCGCGCTTGTCGCCATAGTCGCCGGGTGACGTCCAGGTCCCGATGCGATGCTCGTTGATCCACAGCGTTATGTCGGAAGGCCAGTTGACGTTCGTGCCGGGCACTTCCGATGAAAGTTCCATCGAAAATTCGATGGCCTCGACCGCCGAGTTAACAAGCTTGGCATTGTTCGGAAATTTGTATTCGACATTGCCGCGGCCGAACCAGATCAATGCCGCTTGCACCCGCCCGGGGTCGAGGAAGAAATCCGGAACATCCAGCAGCCCGATGACGCCGTCTGGCGAGCAAAGTCCGCAGGGTGCGGAGACTTCGCAGCTCGTGTAGAGGCCCAGAGGCATCGCAACTTCGATCTGGTTGTTTCTCGTTGCTTTCTCGGCGGTATCGAAACGAACGATGATTTCGTCGTATTTGGCGCTGCAGACCTTCTGATTGCCCTTGGTCGCCTTGACAGAATAGGTCTCGATGAGACCCGCCTCTTCAAGGGTCAGAATGTTCACGGCAACCGTCGACTGCGGCAGCGACAAGGCCGCGCTGATTTCATTGACGTTGAGCTTGCCGCGATCATGGAGAAGCTGAAGAATGTTGACCCGAATAGGTGAAGCCAGGCCCTTGAGAACCAAGCTGCCGGTATTGGCCGAGACGGTGAGAAAATTGGGCTTCATGCTTCATGATCATGCAGTTGCCCTCCCTTTGTATCAGAGATTTTGATTTACTAAGAGCAAATTTTTCGAAGACCGGGCGATACTCTTGGTCAGCGGATGATCTGGGCGTTTTACAGACGCCAGCCCGAGTAGCTTCACAGAACCACTGTTCCCGATCGCGCGAAAGTAGCCGATCCTTCCGCAATTCTGCAAAATACGTCTTTCGGAGGATGGACAGGCTGGCTTCCGCAGAACGTCGGCAGGATCGTCTGCCATTTGCCCAACAAACCCATGGAAAGCCGCTCAAGGCTTAAACCTTTTGATCCTGTTGCCAGGACGGCTCAACGCGATACCATCCACCGGCGATACGGAGATAACCTAGGGCTCGGCTCGGAAAACGACCGACCTTGGGTTTTGCCGTAACTTACGAAGCATGGCGAAGGCTCGAGCCTTGGGGCGGATAGGGCACGAGCCTTGGAACGGATCGTCCGGCAGTTCGTCGCTGCGTTGCATGCCTTGCCACCCATAGCGACCATACACAGTCCCCCAATGCGTCCTGACGTGAAGCACGTTCGGCTCCACGCAACGAGTGAAAGGGATCACGATGGAAAATCTACAGGCATATTTTCTGAATTTTCCGCAGTTCGCCGTCACGTGGGGGATTTTCTTCGGGGCGGGCTTGCTGAGCTTCTTCTTCCTGCTGTGGAGAGACCACTCGGACTTTTCATTCAGGGAAATGTTCGAGCACTGCGTGCCTTTCAATGTGCTCACATCGAAGAGTTTCCACATGGATGTCATCATCTATGTCTGGAGAAAGTTGACGGATCTCGTTTTCGTCGCCCCAGGGCTCGCGGTCACGGCTCTGGTATCCAGCGCGACGGATTTTGGTCTGCGATCCGTCTTTGCCGATTTTTCACCGCTGGGTATCAATTACGTCGTGACGTTCTCGTGCACGATCGTGATGCTGATTGCCGCCGAGTTCGCCGATTACCTGGTGCATTACCTCGAACACAAGGTGCCCGCCCTGTGGGAGCTGCATAAAGTCCATCACTCGGCCGACTTCCTCAACCCCCTGACATCCAAGCGCGGCCACTCGTTCCCGCTGGTCTATGGTGGGATCGCCGCTGGTGTGATCACCGGCACATTTGCCGGGCTGTTCATGTTCCTGTTCGGCATCAGCCTCGTCGAAGCCGTCGCCCTGCGGGCCGTGGCGAGCAAGATATTCACCATCTGGACGCTCGATCCCCTCAAGCACTCGCATATTCCGGTCAGTCTGGGTTGGTTCGACCGGTTCCTGATCAGCCCCCACATGCACCAGATCCACCACAGCAAGGTCGAGCGCCATTGGGACAAAAATTTCGGAACCAACCTTTCGATCTTCGACTGGATGTTTGGAACCGGCTACCGGCCTGAAAGAGGAGAGAAGGCGGTGTTCGGCATCTCCGGCTACAGCGACGCCTCATTGCAGAAATTCAATACGTTCAGGGGCGCCTATTTCGATCCGGTCCTGAGGAGCTGGAAGGCGATTGTCGCGCAGGTGCGCCCCGACGCCCGTGCCAAGCCTGGCGCCAAAAGGGACCCGCCGACTTTCATCATCGAGACGCAGAAGAGGACGGAGCAAGGCGCCGATACGGCCGGTTCGGCTCCGGCCGCCATCGGCCCACGATCTCCTTCGCCGGCATCAAATAGCGGAACGATCGGCTGATGGGCGCTGGCAACGACAGGTATCGCGCATGAGTTTGGAGCCCATCGGAATATTCACGCTCGTTCTGGGGCTCTATTGCCTGTTTGCAGGATACCATACGAGCATCGTCGTGTTCATCGGCCTTTCCGTTTTCGGTGCTGCAGCCGCGATCCTGATCGGATCCGCAAACATCCAGCCGGCGCACCTTTTTCTCGCATTCCTTGCCCTCAGCGTCCTGACCTATCGAGACAAGTTCAACATCGCGCTCAAGGCACTGTCCTTCCCCAAGCCCGGGTTCTGGCTGGCGTGTCTGCTGATCTACGGAACAGCGTTGGGTTTTTTCGCGCCGCGCCTGTTTGCCCGCATGACGGACATCATCCCGCTCGGCGTTTCCGAATATCCATCCACCGGCCGCACTGTGCCTTTGGGGCCGGTCTCCAGCAATTTCACCCAGGCGGTCTACGTTTCCGCAGATCTTCTTGCCTATGTCCTGATCCTGGCAATCGGATCCACCATGGCCGGCTTCAGGGCGATTACCGTCGGGGTTCTGGTATTCGCCGGCGCGAATGCCTTCTTTGCTCTGCTCGACATCGCGACCTATGGCACTGGGGCTCAGGACGTCTTTCTCTACATCCGCAACGCGCAATACACATTTCACGATGATGACGTCGTCGCCGGTGTCAAGCGTATCGTCGGCTCATGGCCGGAGGCGTCGGCATTTGCCGGCATCAGCCTCGCCTCAGTCGGGTTTACCGGCACGCTGTGGCTCTGCGGGCGCGACCTGAGATGGAGCGGCGCACTTTTCCTTGTCACGACCCTGCTGGTGATACGGTCCACGTCGTCGGCGGGCCTGTTGGCTTTGCCGCTATGTTTCGTGATCCTGTATATCACCGCCTTCTTCCGTTCCGGCGGGCAGTCCGGAACCCGGAACAGTTCGGCGGTCGTGTTGTTTGCACTGCCGCTGATTTGTCTCGTCGCATTGGTGATTGCCCTCAACGATGCGCTTTTCCGACAGCTCTACGACTATTTTGACCTGCTCATCTTCAGCAAGTCCACCTCGTCTTCCGCGGTCGAACGCGGTTCCTGGAACACCTATGGATACCAGAATTTTCTCGATTCCTACGGTCTCGGGGTTGGCCTCGGTACCTCCCGCACGTCGAGCTTCCTGTTCGCTCTGCTCTCCAATGTGGGAATACCCGGAACGATCATGTTTTCGCTCTTTGCGATTTCGGCATTCTCGAAACGGCGCGGGACGCCGCGCACCTTCACCTCGGATATCCGGCTTGCCGCGCGCAACGGCTGCGCCTGCCTGATGATCGGGGCCATGGTTGCGGGACCGACCGTCGATCTCGGCCTTGTGTTCTTCATCCTGGCCGGCCTTTCGAGCGCCGAGCCGGATGGCGAAACGCTGACCGCTCCGGCGGCCCGCTACATGACGGCAAAGGTGAGTTGATTGCGCACCGAAAGCTTGTCCGTCAGGCATAGACCCGGAAATAATCGACCCGCATGCGGGTGAGCGTGTCCGCGGGCAAGAGCGGCTGCGGATAAGGGACATCGGAACGCAAGGCAAGCGTGAGGACCGGCCAGAACACGTCCTGATCGGCGTCGAGTTGCGCGGAGCGGTTGATCGTCCAGACCGCCGGCATTCCGGTCTTGGTATCAACGATGGGCTGCCGCTCGAAATAGATGGTGCATTCGGTGTCGGTGACCAGCACCCCGTATCGGCAATAACCGGCGGTCATGTCGATTGGAGTGGGCACGCCGGTTCCTTCATTATGCTCGCCGGGTTGCCCCCATTCGTGCAGATAGGCCCCGTAGAGCGTCGGCTCCCAGCCCTTGTGCTCGACGACGTCGATTTCGATGCTCGTCTGAGGACGAAGGATGCTGCGTCCGTTCATCATCCAGAAAGCCGGCCAGCTCAGCGGGTGTCTCGGAAACAGCATCCGCGCCTCGAAATAGCCGCGCCGCCAGCCTTTGAGGACCGTGCCGTCGCGCTTGGCCGTCTGAATATTGCCCGATATCCACTGAAATTCGGCGAGGTCGTTGCCGTAATAATTGGGGACCTTCATCGGCTGTCCGATGTGTTTTGCGGCCACTTCCAACGCCTTGCCATCGCTCGCGTTCGGGTCGTCGACGATCGCATAGGGGTTGAAGCCCTCTTCGCCGCGATCTCTCGCGAAAGCCGAACGGCCGTAAAAGCCCGGATCGGAGGTCGTCGGCTTCGGACCGGCGCTCCAGGTCGACCAATCGAGCCTGGTGAAATTGTCCTCGAATATCAGGGCTCGCCCGCTGGTGGGGTCTTCCAGGCGCGCAGATGCCGCCGACCGCCAAACGAGACCGCCGGCGAGGCCCGCCGAGGCCAGGGCGCCGACGGCGAATGAGCGGCGGGACAATAACGTCGTCATGATCCACCTCACGTCGTTTCATTCAGGCTGGCCCGCAAAGACCTATGCCGCTGCCGCGTTCCGCAACGCGTTGGCATGCACCTCAAGCACCCGCTCCGGGCTGTAGCAGTCAATGAACTCCTGCCGAAAGCCGGCGTGGGCCTGCTCGGCACGCAGATTGTCGCAATAATAGATCATCGCGTTCACGAGCTCCTCGAGACGATCCACCGGCACGAGCAGGCCAAGCCTGCTGTCGACGAGGATGTCGCTCGGGCCGAATTCGCAATCCGTCGCGATGACCGGCAGGCCGAACCGCAAGGCTTCACAGATTGCCAGCGACCATCCCTCCCATCGGGACGTGGAGACATAGACGTCACTTGCCGCCAGCGCGGGCTGGGGATTTTCGGGATGATGCTCCAGGCTTACCACGTCCGCGAGGCCGCGACGGTCGATCTCGGCGCGCAGGGCCGCCTCCCCGTCTCCATAACCGACGATTTTCAGCAGGACATTGCTGCGTTTTTTCCTCAGCTCGGAAAACGCGGCCAAAAGAATGTCCTGGCCTTTCTGAAAGGAGAAGCGACCGATATTGATGAACGTGACGTTATCGTCGACGCGTGCTTGGCCGGCATCGGAAAGGTCAAACTTTCGCACCGGGTTCGGCACCCAATAATGCGGCCGCTTGCTCTTGAACATCGCATTGAATGAGGTGAGCTGCCGCGGCGAGGTTCCGAAAACCGAGGCGATCTTCGGCAGGAAAAGTGTCTTCATCAAGAGGAAGAGTATCTTGGCTTTGATATGGCTGCGCTCCAGCTTCGGATTGCCGTGAAGATGGACGGCAAACCGGCGCCGGATGCCGATGCAGGAGGCCATGCAGATCACCGTCGGCTCGATCTGCGGCACGACGATAAGGTCATAATCCTTGCTCGCAATGACCTTCCGGAAGTTGCGCATCAGCTCGATCCGGCTCGAAGCCACGCGGTCGATAATCGTGTAGTTCCTGCCCTCCGGGCGATTTTTGTGAACCGACGTGTAGAGGACGTCCACTTCGAAGTCGCTCCCGTACTGATCCGTCAGGCCGGAGCAGATCGTATCCACGACCCTTTCGATACCGGCGAAAGCGCTCGTACCCGGTTGGACGTAGAGGATCTTCAAAGGTGTATGGGCACTAAGTCTTTCGGAGTAGGGCATGGTTGCTATTTGCATATACCTAACCTCTTTGAATTTTCCGAAGACCATGTATAGTAAGGAAAATCCCCTACAAAAAACGTCGGAAACATCCCTGCTGAAACATTAAGTTAAAACTGGCGGAATACAAAGAAATTCTTCACCGCCTAGCGCAATAACATTGATACAATGTCGATGAGATTGCAACAGCAAAGGTTTTCTGGATGTCCGTCATCGAATTAAACGGGATTTCGGGGAAAACTGTACTTCCGCTACCAGCCTGCAACATCTGCATTGTCGGGTCAGGACCTGCCGGCACGACGCTTGCGCAGGAATTGTCGAATACGAACCTGCGCGTCACTCTTCTGGAGAGCGGCGGCATGGCCCGTGATCCCCTGATGGATGCGCTTGACGAGATCGACAATGTCGGTCGTCCGCGGGCGGGTGACCAGTGGTCCGTTCGCAATCGTATCGTTGGCGGAAGCTCCCACACCTGGGGTGGACGTTGCGGCCCCTTCGACGCCATCGATTATCAAGAGCGTCCTTGGGTTCCGTATTCCGGCTGGCCGATCGATGGCGCCGATCTCGAACCCTATCTGGCGCGCACTGCCTCCCATCTCGGCCTGGCTCTCGGCAATGGCTACAATGATGAACGGTTCTGGGTGATTGCCAACCGCCAGCGGCCGGCACCGGACCTCGATCCGGCAATCCTGATCCCTTTCTTCTGGCAGTTCAGCCGGGACACGGAAGAAGCTTACCCTTATGAATATATGCGCTTCGGTCGTCATGTGGCCAAACGGATCGGCCCCAATGTCACACTCGTTACCGGGGCGACCGTGCAGAGCGTCCAGGTATCGGCGTCGGGGGATGCCGTGCGCGGCGTGCGATTTGCGGCGGCCGATGGCCGCCAGCAGGTATTGACCGCATCCATCGTGATCCTGTGCTGCGGAGGCATAGAAAACGCCCGCATACTGATGAACTCCGACGAGACGAAACCTCATGGAGTGGGAAACGACCATGACCAGGTGGGACGCTATCTCATGGACCATCTCAGGGGTTCGGTGGCGACCTTTTCGCTGCCGGGTTCCGATGCTCTTCAAAAACGCTTTGGCCGATACAATGTCAGTCGCCATTTCTTTCGCGCCGGATTTCGGCTGAGTCCCGATATCCAACGGCGCGAACAGCTGCTCAACTGCGCCGGCTGGCTCGGCGAGGTGTTGGCAAAGGATGATCCCTGGGATGCCTTGCGACGCGTTGCGGGGCGCACTCCGAGACTGCCGCAGGACCTGTTCCATATCATCGCGAACAGCAATTTGATCGTCAGGGGGGTGAAGGACTTTCTGGGGGCGAAGAATGGGGTCCCGCGCAAGCTGACCGAACTCGACCTGCAATGCATGTGCGAGCAGGTGCCCAACCCCGATAGCCGCGTGACCTTGTCGGAACGACGCGATCGGCTGGGCATGCGCTTGCCGCGGGTGGACTGGCGCAGCCACAGCGACGAGTCCCGCACGATGCGCAGAATGGCGGAACTGGCTGTCCAGGAATTGCCAAAAGCCGGCCTGCCGGCGCCGAAGCTGGAGGAATGGGTCAAGGACGGCGCTGAAATTCCCTCGACATTCGTCGATGTCGCTCATCCGACCGGAACAACGCGCATGTCCATAGAGCCCAGGCATGGCGTCGTCGATGCCAACTGCGAAGTGCATGGCGTCAGTGGTCTCTTCGTGCAGGGCAGTTCTGTCTTCCCAACGGCCGGGCACTGCAATCCCACGCAGATGATCGTCGCACTGGCTGTTCGCCTCGCCGACCACATCAAGATGAAGCACACATATCGAGAACCAGTTCCGGTGGCGGCCGATGCCAGATCTGCTTAAGGCAAAGCCAGTTCTGGTGACCGGCGCGACGGGCAGGATCGGCAGGATCGTCGTCGCGGATCTGATCGAACGCGGTTATGCCGTACGTGCTACCACATCGAAGCCATTGGCGGCGGATAGGGACGAGGTTGACGATCTCCTGGAGTGGCGGCGATTCGACTTCATGACGGATGATAATTGGGACGGGCTCGTCAAAGGCTGCTGCGCGGTTCTGCACCTTGCGGCCGAGCTCGGCAAAATGGAGCGTATGCAACGGGTCAATGTGGACGCCACCCGGCAACTTGCGCAAGCCTGCGAGCGTCAGGGTATCGCCGCCTTCTGTTATGTCAGCACCGTTTCGGTTTACGGGAGTGGACGAAAGCGCCAGATTGAGGAGGCCTCGCCGGTATTGACCGCTGATCGGGATATCCCCTCGCAATACTGGGCTCTCGATTATGTTCGAATGTATGGGCGGACCAAACTGGCAGGCGAGCTTGCATTGCGCGCCGTTGCAAGACAGACCCGCTTTACGATCGTGCGGCCTGCGGTGGTCGTCGACATCAACCAGATCATCGGCATCCGTGACTGGAACCCGATCAAGCGACTGCTCGGCGCCCACCGCCATGCGCATCACATCTATGTTCGCGACGTCTCCGATGCGATGATCTGGCTTATCGTGCGTAGCCTGGCGGGACACGGCCAGCCGGGGCAGGTCGAGGTCTATAACCTCGCAGAGGACGACTGCCCCGACCCACGGCATATCGATTTCATGCGAAAGGCTTTCGCCGTCAGCCATGACCGACGCTACAGGAGCGTGCCGATACCGGCAGTCGCTGACTGGCTTCACGATTTCCTGAGATTTAGAACCCTGCCTTTGAGAAACCCTCTGTGGCGAATGCGCTTTTCCAACCAGCGCCTGAAGGAGGCTGGCTATCGCTTTCGTTACGGCATGGCAGATGCCCAACGGCTTGCGCTTTGCGCCCTCGAAAAGGGCGTCGAAAATAGAGAAGCCGGATGACGAAGCGCCGCGTGACTGCACTCACATGCCCGGTCTTGAGCTTCTCATTCTCCGGAGTATTTCGAATTCACGCCCAACGAGGATTGCTCTCGCTCGTTTACACGCCTGCGGACATAGAGAAGATAGAAGATTCCATTCATGGCGACACAACCCGCCTCAAGCGCCACTGCCACCAGGAACGCCCAGGTCAACGCATCGGATATCGAATAATCGAGAACAATTGCGGTTGTCGCCAAAACGATGACGACTGCCAGAACGACAAGCGTGAAGATCAAAATTGGCAATCGGGCTGCGCAAAGCAAGCCGATGATGAATGCAATGACCAAGACCCAAGTCATCAGCGTCCTTTGACCAGTTTCGTCTCCGGTATTTGAGAATTTTATTCTAACATGTGCTGAATGTCCCTAGCAAGCGGGAATCGACTAGCTTCCAGCTTCGAGCCGGATGGAGATTTTGTGCTCTGGGCTTTGCCTGCGGTTTAGAAATTCTTCGGCCGACTATCTCTCACTCGTCTTTCCACTCGCAGAACGTCGCCCGGCGACACGTCGTCGTTGTCACTGACGACCAGAGTCTGCATCGCTCCATTGATTGTTCGATTGACCTTGATGACAAACGCTGGCTCGCCGTCGGCTTCCAGCGCGGCAAGGGCGGCGGGAGCGCGCAACTCGATGTTCGCCAGAAGCGCACGCGCCGTTTTCGCCTTTTCGGAGTTGGCCGCCAATCGATCGCGCAGATCCACGGCCTCGGTGAGCGCGTCACCTCTGTATTTCTGGCGAAAATCGCCCATTTCCTGATCGAGCTTGGCGATATCCTGCTGCGTCTTGAGAATTGCAAGCGAGACATCCAGGCTGCGGCTTTCGAGATCCGCGACGCTTTGGTTTGCGCCAAGCTGCCGAGACGATACCGTCAAACCCTGGGACACCATCTTGTTGATGGCATTCAGATCCTTTGCCGCCATTTCGGTCTGCCTGGCGAGCGAGCTTTCCTTGAGCCGCAGAGTTTCGAGCTGGTTCGTGGCCAGAATCTTGGCCTGGCCAAGCCTGTCGAGCTCCGTGTTCATCAGATGCTGCCGGGTCTCGAACAATGCCTGCTCATCCTGCATCACGCGCGCCAGCGCCGGTCGGGAGGCTTGCGACGTCAGATCCTGCGGGAACGAGACCGTGGTCGCGCCGGCCAGAAGCGCCTCGACACGCGCTTGACGCGCCAGAAGGCCATAATGTTCGAATTCCAGTTGGCCGAGGTCTCCGTGACTGACCAGCGCATCGCGCTGAAGAGCGAGCATTTCAGGATCTCCCTGCCCAAGCCCGCCAGCCATGCTGATTGCCTGGATCACCGTCAGGCCGGGGACGTAGCCGTATTTCCCCGGCTTGGACACCAGGCCGGTGACGAAGAATGGCCGATAGACCGAGACCTCCACGGAAGCATTGGGCCGCTTCTGCAAGCCGACCTGTTTCTGAAGCTGTTCCCCGATCAGGCCTGATACGTCATCCAGCGTCTTGCCGGCGACCTGAACGGTGCCGATGATCGGAAGCGATAACGTGCCTGCAGCGGAAACGGCGAATTCGCCGGTCAACGGCACCCATTCGAACGCCACTCCGGCATTCGGCCGCCATTCGAAAACCCGAATTTTAAGAACGTCCTGGGGGCCGAGCGTGTAGTCGGCCGCACCTGCCGGAATGCCCGGAAAAAAAACCGCAAACCAGGCCATCAGCACCAGGAGAAGCTTGGCCAGGTAACAGAGCCGGGAGGTTGGTGCGGCCGATGCACTGACATCCGTCGCAAACGGGCACTGCAAGAAACTCAGTTGCTGCATCCGGTCACTCCTGTTTCTCCAGTTGGCTTACGCTATTCGCACGTCATCCCAGATCGGCCCCTGCCCGGTGAGATGATTGGCGTAGGACCTGAATTTGTCGATGAAAACCGACGTCCTGAAATCCTGCGCCCGCGCCACGGCATCGGCGGGATTGAGATCCATTTTATCGAGACGTTCCACGGCATCGATGACGGCCTCGACCGACTGGATGGGGAAAAATACACCGGTCTTGCCGGCGACGACGGTTTCTGTCGCTCCGCCCCGTCCATAAGCGATGACAGGGCGACCGCTTGCCATCGCTTCAACAGGCACGATGCCGAAATCTTCCTCGCCCGGAAATACCAGTGCCCTGCAGCGTGCGTAGTGGTGCTGAAGGACATCGAATGGCTGGGCACCCATGATCGTCACGGTCGGCCCGGCGATCTTGCGCAGGCGAGCCAGCATTTCGCCGCCGCCGATGACCACCAGCTTCGCCTTCATCTGGTTGAACGCTTCCACGGCAAGATCCGGGCGTTTGTAACTCACCAGTTCCCCGGCCATCAGATAATAATCCTCGAGGTCGCAGGTGGCGACCGGTCGAAAAGCCTGGGTATCGACGGGCGGATGGATGATCTGCGCATCCCTGCGGTAGTAGCTCTTCACCCGCTGCGCCACCGTCGTGGAATTGGCGATGAATTCATCGACACGGCTGGCCGCCGCGACATCCCAGGTCCGCAAATAATGAGCCAGCGGCGGCATCATCATCCGCGTCAACCTGCCGGAGGTTTCATAGTACTTATTGTACATGTTCCAAATGTATCGCATCGGAGAATGACAGTAACAAATATGGATAGCCGGCGAGGTAGGTATTACTCCTTTTGAGGGTCCCGACTCGCTACTAATGACGAGGTCATACCCGCTGAGGTCCAGCTGCTCCAATGCCATGGGCATCAGCGGCAGATATTTTTTGTACATCCGCTTCGCGTAGGGCAGGGAATCGATGAAGGTCGTCTGGATGCGATGCTTCCGGATTTCTGCTGAAATTACAGCAGGATCATACACATGGGTGTAGATATCGGCGCCCGGATAAATCCGGCAGAGCGCCTCCAGGACCTTTTCACCGCCCCGCATTCCGACCAACCAGTAATGGATGATTGCCACCCGCATGAAGTCTCCCCAATGACCGAGCAATAGGCCAAGTTCTTTAGCCATTGCAGCAATTTGGCTCACGCTCTAGATCGAAAGAAGTAAATATAATTATCTACCCCAGAATGTGCAGTTTAATTCGCACATATATCGGTAAATATTACGATACATTCCATGATTGCCTAAATAGTGCGCCGCAATAAAAGTATTGTCAAATGAAATACCAAGAGCTAACGTGGTGTGGATGCCGCTATAGATTGTCTGCCCATACCCTTTCGTCTTTTTCCTAGAGTACGGAGCCCGCAGATGAATGACATGAATGTCAGTGGTAATTTGAATGCGATGAACGGCACGCATCTTCAGGCACCCGAACAATTCGCTTTCCCGAGGATCGGAAACGAGGCCTCTCATCGCCTCTCAGTCTATCTGAAACGGGCTCTCGACACGGTCATTTCCCTTATCGCCCTTATCGTTCTCATGCCGATGATCGCGATGCTGATCGCCCTGCTTTATGCCGTTCAGGGTCGCCCGATCTTCGTTGGGCACCGCCGGATTGGCAAGAATGGGGTGATGTTCCCCTGTCTCAAGTTCAGGACAATGGTACCCAATGCCGACGAGGCTCTGCTTCGGCATCTCTCCGCCAATCCATCGGACGGGGCGGAATGGGCCGCCACGCGCAAACTGAAGAACGACCCCAGGATTACGCCGCTCGGCGCCTTGCTGCGCAAGAGCAGTGCCGACGAGATACCACAGCTCCTGAACGTGGTACTCGGGCAGATGAGCATCGTCGGCCCGCGCCCGATCGTACCGAGCGAGGCGGAGTTCTATGGTCGCCACTTCGTGGATTACATCCGGGTTCGGCCGGGCCTGACTGGGCTTTGGCAGATCAGCGGCCGCAACGACATCAGTTACAACGCACGCGTCGAACTCGACATGCGTTATGTCCGGGAACAAAGCATCTGGGGGGATATCGTCATCATGGCCAAGACCGTCCCGGCGGTCCTGCGCGCACACGGCAGCTATTGATCAATCACCCGATCCCGCGGGGGCGGTTAAGACACGGCGGACGTTCCGCGGGATCGCGCGCATACGGCAGACGCAATGCAATAGCATCGAGGGATCAGCACATCTTGCAAGCCAGTTTTGAGATCGTAAGCATAAACTTTCAGCAAAAAGAGACCGCCATCTGCTTCTCGCTGCGGCCTCGTTTTTCGCAAACCGGAAAATTTGTAGATGGGCGGGGCTCCCTCGTCCACCGCCCTTGGTCTTTGGACATAGCGCCCTCCTTCCGCGCGAACCATGATGGAGGGCAGTCGTGAGCTCAATCGAGCACTGCGCCATCAACGGGCGGTTCCTGACGCAAAGTGCGACCGGCGTTCAACGTTATGCGATGAATGTCGTCAAGGCTCTCGACCGCACCTTCGGTCATGACGAGCGCCTGCCGATAATCGCGCCCGTCGGCACGCCGGACCCGGGTTTTGCCCGACTTCCGCTGATCACCTCCGGTGATTTCGGCGGGCACGCGTGGGAGCAGACCGTGCTTGCCCGGACTTGCCAGGGGCCGCTGCTCAATCTTTGCAATTCGGCACCCGTTGTTAAGAAGGATCAGATCGTCTGCATCCATGACGCCAACATTTTTGCCGCCCCCGAAAGTTATAGCCGCGCCTTCCGTATGGCCTACTCGCGGCTGCATCCGCTTCTGGTTCGACGGTCCGCTCGCATCGCCACGGTCTCCCACACATCAGCGCGGCAACTTGCCCGCTACCTGCCTGTCCGGCAGCAGGACATTGCCGTCCTTCCCAATGGCCATGAACACGCTCTCGAGTGGGACGCCGGGCTGGCGAAGGTCGCCCCGCAAATCGTCAGTGCCATAAGCGCAAGAGGCCGCCAATTCGTTCTGGCGCTCGCCTCCCGTGCCCCGCACAAGAACCTTGGCTTGCTGATGAAAGCTGCGGAGGCTCTGGACGACCTGGATATCGACATTGTCGTCGCCGGCGGAAGTGCCGGCATTTTTGCCTCCGACGTTCTCGAAAAACGGCCGAACCTCCTCCTCGTGGGGCGGGTGTCGGACGACGATCTTGCCTATTTTCTGAAACATGCACTTTGTCTGGCGTTCCCCTCCATCACCGAGGGTTTTGGGCTGCCCATCGTCGAAGCCATGGCCTTGGGTTGCCCCGTCGTAGCGTCCGACTGCGCAAGCATGCCCGAAGTATGCGGTCCGGCGGCGCTGATGGCCTCTCCCTTCCAGCCGGAGGCGTGGATCAGGCATATAGCGGCCCTGAAGGGCTCGGATCTGCTCAAAGGCGAGTTGCGCGGCCGGGGCTTGGAGCAGGTTCGCAACTTCTCCTGGACGAACACCGCAGCGGGTTATCGAGAACTGCTCCAGGACCCTGCGAAAGGCCTCGTTCCCCGTAAATCCTCCAATTCGACGGAACTCAGCCTGGCGGTTGTCATCGCCACGCGCGGCCGCCCGGCCATCGTCAGCGCGACGGTGCGCCATCTTCTCGCAACCCAGACGGTTCGACCGGATACGATGGTGGTGTCCTGCGTCGATACGTCCGACGTCGGCGACCTGGTCTCCGATCCCAAAGTGACGATCGTCACCGGAAAGGCCGGCCTTGCGGCCCAACGCAACCGAGCGCTCGCCAACCTGCCCGCCGGAACGGACGTGGTCGTCTTTTTTGACGACGATTTCGTCGCCCATAGGAATTGGCTGGCGTCCGCCCTTTGTGCGTTTCGCGATGAAAGCCGCCTCGTCGGGCTGACGGGGCACGTGATCGCCGACGGAATCAAAGGCCCCGGCATCCCCTTCGATGAGGCCCTTCGCCTTCTGGATCGCGCGCCATCCCCTGGTTCGAGGTGGCATGAGCCCTACAGTCCCTATGGCTGCAACATGGCCTTCCGCATGTCGGCCATCGGCGACGCAAGGTTCGACGAACGGCTGGTCCTGTACGGCTGGCTGGAGGATCGTGACTTCGCGGCCGCACTTGCCAGGCAGGGTGGACGCTTCGTCAAATCGGACGAGGCCTGCGGCGTACATATGGGCGTCAAGAGCGGCCGCGTTAGCGGTGAACGGCTGGGATATTCTCAGATCGTCAACCCGCTTTACATGATGCGCAAGGGCACCATGACGCTTGCGCAGGTTGCCGACCAGGTTCTGCGCAACATCACCAGCAATTTCGGCCGGCTGTTATGGGCGGAACCGTTTATTGATCGACGCGGGAGGGTCAAAGGCAATCTCATGGGCCTTGCCGATGTTTTGCGGGGGCGCCTGGAGCCTGAGCGTGCTGCTCGATTGCCAGTTTTCGACGCTCTTGCGCTGCGGACCGGAGGAAAGGCCAAATGACTTTCAACAGGCCCGGCCCTCTGGAGGACGCTTCCCGTCTGTGGCGCATGGATCGCGAACCGATGGGCAATGCCGGCGAGGGCCCACTCGCGCTGTTGCGCCTGATGATCGCGCTTGCGTGGCGCAACAAGATGCGGCTTATCGCGTGTACGGCGGCGGGGTTCCTGCTCGCCTTTCTTTATGCGAACTCTCTTCCCCGGGTGTACAATGCCACGGCAACGCTTCTGCTGGAGCCGCGGCAATTTGCTTCCGCCGGCCGCGACATCAGCGGGCAGCAGAACCTGGACCTGAACAGCGCCGAGAGCGAATTGCAGATCATTCGTTCGGAGCGGCTTCTATCCGCCGTGTTCGAAAGCCTTGTCCTTCAAGGCGACGCCGAACTCGGCCCCCGGCCGCCCAAGGAATTCAGCGGCCTGGCGGTTCAGGTGCAGGACACGATGTCGACGCTCGTGGACAATGGGTTGACGACGCTTGGGAAGACGTCGAGGCGGGCCGAGGATTCACTGGATCCGACCGCAGATCCCCGCGAAAACGCACGCCGCATTGCTTTTGCGAATTTCGTCAAACGGCTGAGCGCGCGGCGGGTGGGGCAATCTTACGTCGTCGAAATCGAATTCTGGTCATACAATCAGAACCTCCCTGCCCGCGTCGCAAACGCCATGGTGTCGGGATACATCCTGCAATCGATTGCCTCAAAAGAACAAATGGCCCGAGCTGGCACGGACACGCTGCAAGGACGACTGGACGCGCTGGCTATCCAGGTCAATGCTGCCCGGGAGGCAATGAGGAACGGCACGTTGCCGGCGGTGGCCACACCGGATGCCGATGCCCGGATCATCGGCGCCGCACTTCCGCCACTCGATCCCTCCGGCCCGCGCAAGACACTGATCGCCGCATTGGGTGGGCTGTTGGGGTTCCTGATCGGTATGTCGACCATAGCCATCAACGTGGCCTTTGATCGCCGGGTACGCGATGCGAAGGAACTCTCGCAGGAATCTGGCATTCCATGCTTGGCGATGGTTCCGGACACCGGAAAAACGGCAGGCATCGGGTGGCGTTTCGATAGCCCGGCGCTTCAACGATACGCCAGCGTCATTCGTGACTTGAAAACCTCCGTCGATGTCGCTTGCGCATCACAACGGCGGGAAAGAAACATCGTGATCGCGTTTATCGGGGCCACCGCTGCGACCGGCGTTTCGACCCTGTCTCTCAGCATGGCGCAGCTTCTGAGCCGAAGCGGCCACCATGTGACGTTCTTCTATTCGGGGCTACCGTCCATGGTCGAAGAGACATCCAGTTCTTCAACTTCCCTGGCCGACGTCGCAATCTCAGGTCTGAAGGCGGATCAGCTGTCGTTCGGCAATCTCGATGGCATTGCCACTCTGCCGATCCACTCGATAGAACCGCATATCAACATTTTTGCAGATTTCCGTCATTCCAGCGTGTTGCGGATTCTGGAAACTGCTCGATTGAAGGGAGATGTCATCTTCGATCTTCCGGCCCTTGATAACTCCCTGGATGCGCTGGCACTGGCATTTCATGCCGATGCCGTCTTGATCGTTGCAAAAAGCGGACGCACGACAATTGACGAGGTGAAGGACGTTCACAACCAGTTGCGGCGCGCTGGTGCGCCGGTGATCGGCACCGTAGTCAACAGGGTCAGGTCATGACCGCAGACCCCGTGACTTCCCGAGAAACACCTCCGCAGGTGCAGGACTCCTTCGGAGCTGAGCGATCCGCGGATGATCCGGAAGGCAGTATCTGCAAGCTCGCGATCATCATCACCTGCTTCAACTATTCGCAATTCATCCGGCGCGCGGTTGAAAGCGTCCTTTCGCAAAAGTGTAGGCAGTTCCAGATTCTCGTGATCGATGATGGTTCCACCGATGGTTCGTGGGAGGTGATCCGCGGATTGGGAGTGCGTGCGTTTCGGCTTGCAAATGGCGGTCAACGCAAGGCCTGTCTTTTTGGCCTTGAGCAGACACAGGCACCCTTCGTCCTATTCCTCGATGCCGATGATGAGCTCCTTCCCGAAGCATTGGAAGTGATCATCGCCAACCTGGACGACGGCGTTGCGAAACTTCAGTTTCCGTTGAAGCGGATCGATGGCGACGGCAATGTCATCAGCGGCCCGATACCCGAACTCCAGGCGTTCAGAGGGCGTGAACTGGCCGGGCGCGTTTTACGCACCGGTGTCTACGCGACGCCCCCGACCTCGGGCAACGTCTTTAGACGCGACGTGTGCGAGCTCCTGAAGGACGCCGACTATGACAGGGCAGTCGATGGCATTATCCTGTTCGCGGCTCCATTCATCGGCGACGTGGTGAGCCTGCCGCAGCCGCTCGGTCTTTACCGAGTCCATGACCGCAACGATTCCGGCTTCGGTGACGAATTGAATACGCAGGCTTTGCATCGGGATCTTCAGCGATTCGTCGCCAGGACGGAGCATCTGCGCCGGATCCTGCCAGGCTATGGCTATCGGTCCGGTCTCGTATCCACCGAGCACGCCTATTTCTATCGCGAGCGGCGCTTTTATCTTGCGGTGGCGGAGGATGAACAGGTTTCCTTTGCCAGCCTGTCTGGACTTGTTGGGCGACTGTGGCGGGACAAAAACCCGCTGCGGATGAAGGTTTCCATGACACTGTTCTTCACGGCCGTCAGTCTGCTTCCCAGAGATCGCGCCCGAAAGGCGCTTGCCTATCGTCTGGGCGCCGGGACCCGCTCGACGCGCGGGCTCATTCGGGCGCTGACCTGAGCGGATTAGCGATCGACCAGGTCAGGTCTTCCGGATGCAAGGGCAATCCGCATGCCCAGCCCGAACAGTGTCGCGATATAAGTGGCTGCGCCCGCGCCCGCTACCACGACAAGCTGTATCACAACGGGCAGACCGGACGCCGGCATTCCCGTTCGCAACCAGATGACGACAATTGCCATGACGGTAGCGGAAGCCAGAACTTTCCAAAGGTTCCGGATCTGCTGCCATGGCCCCAGCCCGAACAGCCGCCGTGCCTCGGCAATGTAGAAAACAGCCATGACGGAAGCGACCAGAATTCGGGCAATGCTCGCTCCATGGGCGGCAAACAGATAGAAGCCAATGGAGATCAGAACGACCCGGAAGCACAGGTCTATCGTATTGAGCCTGAAAATGACGGAGGGTCGATCGAGAGCGAGGCTCGCCGAATAGAGCGTCTGGAAATACGGTATCGGAATGACTGAAAGGGCGAGCAGGCTGAGATAGGGAGCCGCGTCGCTCCATTGCGCTCCGAGCAGGATAGCGGTCACGAGATCTGCCGTCAGGGAGAGGCCGACGCAAACGGGAAGCGAAATCAGCATCGCGAAACGGCTTGCCTTGAGGAAGGCCGTCCTCATTCGGTCTGCATTCGAACTGATCTGCGAAAAAGCTGCCATGACCGGCTGCAGCGCCGGACCGATTATGCTCTGGGTCGGGATGACGGCGATGTCACTTGCAACGGCGTAGCGGCCGAGCATGGCGCTGTTTCCGGCAGAGCCGATCAGGAAACGATCAAACTGCCAATTCAAGGCGGACACCAATTGCGCCGAACTAAACCAGCCGATAAAGCCGGCAAAATCCGGGAGCCGCTTCAGCGAGAAGGCAGGTCTGTAAGGGGCCACGGCATAAGAGGCCATGGTGGCGACAAATGCGGTGGTCACGAAATTGACGACGATCGCCCAATAGCCGCCTCCGGCAACCACGGTGATGACAGCGGCCGCAAAAGCGCAGAGCTTGCTGATCGTTTCGATCGCGAATGTCGGGCGGAATTCGAGCGCGCGGGCAAAATGCACCATGGCCGGGCTCATGAATCCCTTCGCGATAGGGCCGAGCGCCATGGCGGCGATCACCGGAACGAGCAAGGGATTTCCATTCATCAGCGAATACGGCCAGGTCGCAACCAGGAAGATCGCGGCGATCGCCGAACTTCTCAACACGCCGAGTGTGAAGCCGGTATCAAGGTGGCTCTTATCGAGCACCGGCAGTCGCACCAGTGCCTGGGTGACCGGAACCTCCAGAACCGTATCGATGACGACGACCAGCGCCATTGCGAGTGCCGCCAGTCCAAAATCCGTCGGGGACAACAGGCGGGCGAGAATGAGTACGTTGAAAAAGTCGATAAACCGCCCGACGAAGCGGGAAAAGACGAGCCAACTGGCACCTTTGAGAGCTGCGAACGCAAGCATTCTTCACCACGCCCCTGTCTCACCGCCGCTCCATGAACGAGGCGGCCTGCTTCTTTTCCGTCGTTGGTATTGTCCTCGAATGCTCTTCAACGGTTCAGTTTGGCCGAGAAGCCTCGAAGGACATGCGCCATTCCAACGGCGCGGAGCAAGGCCGGCTTCAACCGCGGAAATTCCTGCGCAATCGCTCCTTCGCGCCACAGCTGGGATTTCACGGCCATCAACTTGCGTGCCATTCCGGCCCGTGTCGTCGGCGCGACAGTCGCTATGAACTCACCTCGCCCGAAATCAACCGATCGGGGGGCGACACCCAAGGCGATCACATCCGCCTTGGACGGGTTTATGATCGCTTGCTTAAGTCTCAACCAGGCCCGATCCGCATCGCCCAAAACCTGAGCGCCGCTGGAGAGACCATCGATATAGCGTAGCGCGCCGGTGAGAAGCGGATTGCCAACGGCCGGATCGAGCCTGCCGAAGCGAATCTCTCCCGAATTGCCGATCACCGTGCCGTCATGTCCCATGCGGAGCGTTTTGACGGAAGGTATGGCCGGCTCAAAAAGGCTCTCGATGATGTGCCAGTACCGCAGGACCACTGTCCTCGTCTTGAAGGGATTGTAGAAGCGATCCTCCACCACGAGACCAGCCACATTGGGGAAATGGTCTTCGCTAAGCCCCTTGTAATTGCATCGCGCAAACTGCACCGTTTCGAAACGATGCTCCGGCAGCCCGGCGGACAGAAGCCTCTGGGTGCTGCCGTAGAGCCCGGTATCGCAGAGGATAATACGTTTGGCATCACCTGCGATTTGCGCGATATGAATCTTGAAGCAGTCATTCTGGCTGTCGATGTCTTGCGCGACGGCGCTGCCGGCTGTCGTATCGAGCATGCCGAAAAAGCGGCTCGCATCAAAAACCTGCTGCCACTGGTCAGGTAGATTATAAGAACCGTTGCCGAGCGCATGGGCAACGGCGGCGAAACTTGCGCATTCGAATTCGCGCGCCAGTTCATCGAGGACAGCCGGGCTCCTGGCCGCCACCGCCGAGCGGGCCGCAATCAGGCGCGAAATCAGGATGTTCTCGCGCTTCAACGAAAGAGGCAGGTCGAGCACGGACTGGAGGCGTTCGAAAGCTTCCCGTATGCCAAGTCCCCCGCGCGCGCAAAAGAGCATTGTCGCATCGCGGTCCGAACTCGCCTGCTGCCCATATAGCCATAAAAAGAGACAAAATTCTGCGACGATCGGACCGAATACATGTTCGCCGAAGTGAACCTGATCGCCGATTGGCGGTATGGCCCCGCGGGAGCCCGATCCAGTTTTGACTTGCCGCAGCCCTTCCGCCAGGGCTCCGTTGCCCCGTGAAACGAGCCGCTTGAGGCGGTTCTTCGGCATATGGATGGTCTGTATCCCCATGCTCTTTGGGACGAGGCAATCGGCGAGGAGGTCGTCACCGATGTGCAGGGCGCGCGAAGCATCCACGCGTTCAGCCTTTAGAACCAGAGAAAACAGGTCGCCCTGCCGCTTGCTAGCCTTCAGATCCGCGCTTGAATAGATCTCGTCCAGGAGGCCCGGGCCGTGAAAATGGTCGATGAGCTCGCCGACTTTTTCACCGGATAGCCCCGTATCGGTGATTGCCACGACCCTCACACCGGCTTGACGATGGCGCCGCAACAGCATGGCAAAATCACCATTCGCAAAAAGCGCCCGCTTTTCGACTTCAATCTCGATAGCGATCCGCTTCTCTATCACGGAACGCGACAGCCCGAGAATGGCGACTTGGCGGCTGATGACATCGCAAAGGCACACCTCGCCCCGACCGCCTCCCATGTTCAAGGCACGATATGCCATCTTTTCGGCAAGCAGCCTGGCCCGGATCAGTTCGTCGGGGCACATGGGCGAACCCTGGCCCTGCAGAAAACGGGCAAACATCTTTTCACCCGCAATGATGCGCGACCGCCGGGACAGGCCGTTGCGCAACAAAAGGGTATCGAACACGTCTGTCGCAATCAGCTCTATGGAATGAAGGGGCCGATTGAGATCGTCGAGGCTCCGTCGCGGCATCCAGCATACCCCTCGCAAATTACCGGAACCAGCGCGCCTTGACGGGCCAGCGCCAATCCAAATCCCTGATAGAAAATTTCCCCCGAACGCATCCGAAGAAGAACGCATTCGTACCGATGGCAGAGTGTAACAGACATAGACAAATGCCTTCAAGTTAAATTACTATATACCAATTAGTATATCTGCCAAAAATATCACCACTCCGGTATTTATTTGAACAATAACGAGGCACGCGCAATATATATTGGATTTCCCGTTCTGTAATAACTCGGAAGTACTAGATCAAACGATGGAGACCTGCATGCAGGAGGCGAAGTTCCCCACCCCTCAAAAGGCGGCCGATCTGGAGTATGATGCCATTGTTTTGGGAGCGGGGGTTAGCGGTCTCGTTTCAGCCGCCGTGCTGGCCAACCAAGGATGTCAGCAAATCTTGGTCGTCGATGAATACGGCCACATCGGCGGGAACCACATGGACTGGTCGACGAATGGATATACATTCGACATCGGAAGCCTGATTTTCCAGGACGATTCCCCTCTGCTGACGCATTTTCCCGAACTCCTCCCTCTCTATGTGCCGATCGAGCCTCGCTGGGGACGGTTGAATCCCCAGAAGATGGTCACGGATTATCCGATTTCGCTGCGCGACGACATTTTGCGGGCCGGCGTCAAGGGGATGATGCGCATCTTCGGGTCGGTGTTCTATGCGCGGCTGTTCCAGCGCGAAATGCGCAACGCAAGAGACTTTTCACGCTACTGGATCGGCGCCGAGCTTCTCCGGCGGTCCGGTCTGGAATCCTATATGCGGAGGTTTTACGGGATCGCGCTTGATCAGATCGATATCGATCTGGCGAAGAAAAGGATGCTGTGGATCAGCGAACATGCCTCGCTGGGCAACCTCGCCCATCGCCTTTTTCGTCGCCGACGCCAGGGTCCGACCAACAAGCAGCTCGCCCGCCCCAAATCCGGATTTGCGCCCCTTTACCGGCTCGCTCAACAAAACCTGGAGAACCGAGGGGTGCAATTCGCCCTGGGCGTCAAACCAGTCGCAATCGACCGATTGGAGAACGGCTTTCAATTGAGGCTGGAGGACCGGGTGATTACCGCAGGCCGGCTGTTCTCGACGATCCCGATCGAACGGGTGCAGGCCCTGTGTGCCATCGAGCGGCGCCACGTTCTCAATACCACCACCCTCATCAGCCTCTATTTCAGCTTCAGCGGAGAGCGTGGCTTTCAGCAGCCGATCATCTACAATTTCTCGCATGATGGTGCATGGAAGCGCTTGACGGTCTATTCCGACTTCTACGGCCAGGCCCATGGGCGGGAATATTTCGCCGTCGAAGTCGTTGCCGACCGACCGGACAGCCCGGTTGAAATGGCCGAATTGGATTTTCGGGCGCACGTTGCGGCGAACGGGCTGTTTCGAGGGGATCTGAAACTCGAAGGCGCCCAAGTCCTGACCAATGCCTATCCCGTCTACAGCCGGGACGCCGCGCGCCAGGCGGATGAAGCCATCGCTGCACTGCGTGCGTTTGGAATCCAGTCCTACGGACGCCACGGCGGGTTCAACTACCAGCCGACAGCCCGTGTCTCCACCCTCGATGCGGAAGCCGCTCTCGGATTCGAACGGAAGGTCTCTCAGCCGCCGGGAGCGGTCGAGACTTCTCCCCAGACGGAGCCGGCACCCTCGCCGCTTCTGATATCCTCTCCCACAACCCCGTGAGCCCACTATGCGGATCATGCATGTTCTGAACCACACCCGGCGATTGAACGGCAATGTGCATGCGGCTGTCGACCTTGCCTGCGCTCAGGTAAAGCTCGGCCACACTGTCTGCATGGCAAGCGGTGGAGGCGATTTCGGCGGATTGCTTGCACGCAACAGGGTGGAAACGGTTTTCGTCGATCAGCAGAGAAAGCCTCTCACCGTGCTCAAGTCGCTTTGGGCGCTGCGACGCCTCATCCGTGACTGGAAGCCGGATATCGTGCATGCGCATATGATGACGAGCGCTGTTCTCTCGGTCCCCGCCTGTCGTTTATCGTCAACGCCGCTCATTACCACTGTTCACAATGCATTTGAAAAAAGCGCCGTGCTGATGGGGCTTGGCACATGCGTGATTGCCGTTAGCGAAGCCGTCGGGAAATCGATGCAGGAACGCGGCATATCGGCATCGAAACTGCGCGTCGTTCTCAACGGCACAATCGGATCGGCGCGGTTCGAAGGGCGCGACAGGACGCCTGCGTCCCTTCGCAGTCCAAGCATACTTTTCGTCGGAGGGCTGCATCCCAGAAAAGGGTTGCCCGACCTCCTGGAAGCCTTTCGCCTGACGCACAAGCAATATCCCGACAGCCACCTTTATATCGCCGGCGGCGGGCCCTTCGAAGCCGCCTACCGGCAATTGGCCAGCGAAACGGGCTGCGCAAGCGCCATCACATTTGTCGGCGCCATCGACGAACCCTTTCCCTACATGTTAGGCGCCGACATCTTCGTCCTTCCCTCCCATGCCGATCCTGCGCCGCTCGTCCTGTCGGAAGCGCGTGAAGCGGCCTGTGCGGTGATCGGCACGGACGTGGATGGCATCCCGCAGCTGCTCGGTTTCGGCGAGGCCGGGATCCTTGTCCCACCGCGCGATCCGCAAGCCTTGGCAGCCGCTCTCTGCGACCTGCTGGCGGATCCCGAGCGGCTGGATATGTGGAAGGCGAGGAGCCAATTGCATATCAACAATCTGACGATCGAACGCGTCGCCCGCGAGACGCTCAGCGTCTACAAGTCCGCCCTGTCGCCTGGAGCCGAGGTCGTCCCGGCCTAGTCGGCGACGGGAAGTATCGGATTAACCTCGGCCGAGCTGCCGCTTCAGGTAACTGTCGGCGTGTGGATCGGCATAATGGAACAGCGCCGTCGCCCGCACAGCGCCTTCGTCGACAGGCTCATTCGTGTGGATGCTGCGATAGCCCCAGAACAGATAGAGATTGCCGGGAACCAACGACACATGCTTCACGCCCTTTCCGCCGGATGCGCGACTGCGCAGGATCCGCTGCGTGAGCGCATTGTCGAGGATCGCTTTGTCGGCGAGATTGAAGAGGTAATTCGATCGGATTCCGCGGGTATTGGGGATAATCAAGAAGTCGCCGCGCTTGCCGAATTTCGGGATTTCGATTGGTAGCAGTGCCGTGATCGCGTAGGAATCGTAGTGAAATATCAAGGAATGTTCCGCCACGCTTTTACCCGTGAGACAGCGAAGAATCTGATAGAATTTAACGTCGGGCGCAGGCCGGCCTAGACCGATGGAATAGAGGCGGGAAAAGAGAGCCTTGAATTCCGGGGAATTGCCGAGGTCGTCGAGGCCTGATCCCGCGAGCTCATCGCTTTTCAGCGAAATCGTCTGGCGGCCCTCGCGTGTGATCGTGGTGGAGACAAAATTTTGCATCTGGCTGAGATCTTCGGCTGCCAGGAAGTTGGGAGCGCAAAAAATTCCGTCTTTGTTGATTTCATGAGCGATGCCACGAACATCCCCATCCGATAGCGCAGACAGCCACTGTTTGGCATTGCTGAGATAAGACATGGCAGGCTCCGTAGCAGCACGCGATTCTGTCCTGGAACACATCAGGAGACACCAGGGTCAGGCGATCAACAGGATCACTCGGAAAACGAGCTGACTTGGCTGAAATTGCCCTGCTCCCCGCTATTGACGCCATCCGGCGACAACGGGGCGGGCCGACGGTCGAGACTCAATCGACCCTTCCGATGCGCAGACGCCGTCTGGGCAAAGCCGGCATGTGATCGTCCTGGTTTCCTTCCAACAGCAGCGGAGAGGTCATCCGCTCCGGATCAAGCAACCGCCACTCTCTTTCAAGCCGCAGCCTGATGGATATCCAGATGTCGCTCGTCATAACTCACCCTTCGATCAGGATAAAATCCGTCATTCCCAAAGAATCGACCTACGGTGATTTCCGCTTAAACTCGGACCACACCATGTAGAAGATACCTGCGAAATAGCCAACTTGCATCAAAATAAAGCACAACGAAGTATAAACCAATGAATTCAGGAAATTTCCTTGGTAATCATATGTAATTATACCAAAGACAATCGAAGCAATGGTCATCTGCGCCAACGCTGCTGGCGCCATCAATTTCACCGATTTTCTCAAGAGCAAGCTCATGCGCGCCACTCGCTTCGCTGGCCTTCCTAATGTGCATCAACACCCCATTCAGGCCATTGATGGTTCAAGGCTTCACCGCGTCCGCCCTTCGATGAGACAAGACAAGAATGCGGCTCCGCTTCGGAATTGGAAGCGAACAGCAAATCGCACCGGGAAGGAAGAAACTCTTTGTGATGATGCGCTACGCCCAATGACGTAAATCCACGTCGAAGTCTGGACCGCGTCGGACAAGCCAGACGCCGACAGGGGCCCGTTTTCATGACCAATGATTTGCCTGCCTTGCCGGATCAATGGAGATCATCACGGATGCAGGCCTTGAAGTGTCCTTTCCCCCCTTCTCTGAGTGGCGGCACGACGCTCGCACAGGCTTCAATCGCAACCGGGCAACGGGTCCGGAAGACGCAGCCGCTTGGGGGATTGGCGGGGCTTGGGATATCCCCTTTGAGTATCTGCCGGTTCGCATGCCGTGAAGGGTCGGGCGACGGAACAGCCGAAAGCAGGGCGCGCGTATACGGATGCTGCGGGCTGGCATAAAGCTCGCGGCTCGGCGCCATCTCCATGATCCGCCCGAGATAGAGCACGATCACCGTATCGGCGACATATTCGACCACCGCGAGATCGTGGGCGATGAACAGCATGGTCAGGCCGAGCCGCGTCTGCAGGTCGCGCAGCAGGTTGACGATCTGCGCCTGGATCGACACGTCGAGCGCCGACACCGGTTCATCGGCGACGATCAGCTCGGGCGCAAGCGTCAGCGCCCGGGCAATGCCGATGCGCTGGCGCTGGCCGCCGGAGAACTCATGCGGGTAGCGGGAAATCGCATCTGGCGGCAGATCTACCGAGGCGAGGGCCTGGGCAGCTTTTGCGGCCCGCTCCGATCTGCTGCCGATCCGCTGGATATCCAGCCCTTCCGTGAGGATTTCGCCGATCGTCATCCGCGGCGAGAGGCTGGCGAAGGGATCCTGGAAAATATACTGGACCCGCGCATGCAGGCCGCGGAGCTCGCGGCGCGTCAGGCTCGTCGTTTCCGAGCCTTCAAAACGGATACTGCCGGAGGTGGGTTCGATCAGTTGCGCGACCATGCGACCGATGGTGGTCTTGCCACTGCCGGATTCGCCAACCAGTCCGACGACTTCGCCACGTTTGATGTTGAAGGAGACATCCTGGACGGCGCGGACGACCGGCCCGCGGGCAAATGCCACCGGGGCAAAATCCTTGCCCAGCCGGCTCACTTCGAGCAGAAATTCCTGTGACATCGGTCAGATCTCCTGCCATCGGATGCAGCGGCTGAACTGTCCCTCACCGGCGTCCGCCAACGCCGGGTAGGCTTCTGAGCAGGCCTCTATGCGGTAGGGACAGCGGGGAGCGAAAGGACAGCCTGACGGCAGGTCCATGAGGCTCGGAACCGATCCTGCGATGGTCGGCAGCGGGGTGCCCGCCTCCCTGAGAAGGGTCGCGGTTCCAAGCTGCGGCACCGAACGCATCAGCCCCTTGGTATAGGGATGACGCGGATGGGAGAAGACCCGCGCCACGCTGCCGGTCTCGACAAGCGAACCGGCATACATGACGGCCACGCGGTCGGCGATCTCGGCAACGACCCCGAGATTGTGGGTGACGAACAACATGCCCATGCCGCGTTCCTTCTGCAGCCGCCCGAGCAGGTCGAGGATCTGCGCCTGGATGGTGACATCGAGGGCCGTCGTGGGTTCGTCGGCAATCAACAGCGTCGGGTTGCATGCGAGCGCCATCGCAATGGTCGCTCGTTGCCGCATGCCGCCGGAGAGTTCGTGCGGATACTGCCGGGCACGTCGGTGCGGATCGGGAATGCCGACATCCTCCAGCCGCTGGATGGCGTCCGACAAGGCCTCCCGATGAGATTTACCCATATGGATGCGGATCGGCTCGGCAATCTGTTCACCGATCGTAAAAACCGGATTGAGGCTGGTCAGCGGCTCTTGAAAGACGATGCCGATATCATTGCCGCGCACCCGGCGCAGGGTGTCGCTGCCAAGGGTCTGCAGTTCGACGACTTCGCCCGTCTTACGCTTCAGCCGCAGCGTACCCGCAGCGATACGGCCCACGCCGCGCGGCAGAAGACCGATGATCGACAGGCTGGTCACCGACTTTCCCGAGCCGGATTCACCAACCAGCGCCACGGTTTCTCCCGTCGCCACGGCCAGGCTCAGGTCCCGCACGGCGACGATCTCCCGATCGCCGATGCGGAACACCGTCGTCAGCCCGGAAATTTCTAGGATCGGCTCAGCGCTCATCGTCAATCCAGAAGCCCGGTTTGCCGCAGGATGCCGTCGATGACGGCCGCCTCTTCGTCGTTCAGGGATCGCTGCGGACGCGCCATGACATTGGTGTCGATAACCCCAAGCCTGCGCATGGCGGTCTTGAAGGCTCCCACTCCGGCAGAGCCCGCACTGGTCCGGCCCAAGCTGACCCAGACCATCTCGAAAAGCCGGCACAGGCGTTCCTGCTCCTGCCGTGCACCGGCAAAATCGCCCGCCTGGCAGAGATCCCACAGGCGGACATAGCCGTGCGGATCGACATTCCCGAGGCCCGGCACGATGCCGTGCGCGCCCATGTTCACCACGCTGTCGGCGACGATCTCGGATCCCGTCATGACGAAGAAATCCGGCAGATCGGCCGTGTCTGCCATGACATAACGAAGATTGCCGTCATCGCCGCTCGAGTCCTTGACGCCCACGATCGTGCCTTCGCGAGCAAGCGTCACGGTGGTCCGGCGTTCGAGCTTGGTATGGACGCAGACAGGGATGTCGTAGGCGATGACCGGCATGTCGACCGCCTCCCGGATATAGCGGAAGTGATCGATGGTCTCGGCCTGGTTTGTCCGGGCATAGAATGGCGCCGTGACGACGACCGCGTCGGCACCCGCCGACTGCGCGACCTTTGCATGGGCGATCACCCGCTCGGTTGTGGGATCGATCACGCCGACCAGGACGGGCACGCGCCCGCGAACCTGCTTGACCGCATGTTCGATGATGCTGCGGCGCGTGGCTTCGTCATGGAACACGACTTCGCTGGTCGAGCCGAGAACGAACAGGCCGTGCACGCCACCATCGAGCAGATGATCTATGACGCGCGTGAAAGAAGAATAATCCACCCCGAAAGTCGCGGTGAGCGGAGTGACGACGGGCGGAATGACGCCGGTAAAGAGGGGCATGTGCAACCTTTCACTTGAGTTCGGAGCGCGGATCGAAGGCATCGCGAAGCCCATCGCCCACGAAGTTGATGGCAAGAACGGTCACGACGAGCGCGCCGCCCGGAAACATCCATTGCCAGGGATAATTTTCGAGCACATGCGTGGCGCGGGCGGCGTTCAGCATATTGCCCCAGCTCGCTTCCGGGGGCGTGACCCCAAGCCCCAGGAATGAGAGACCGGCCTCCAGCAGGATCCCATTTGCCACCTGCAGGGTGGCGTAGACCACGAGAATATCGATCGTATTGGGCAGACCATGCCGGATCAGCAGGTGCCAGAGGCCGGCGCCCATGCCCCGGGACGCCACGACGAAGTCGCGCTCACGCAGTTCCAGCAACCGGGCCCGTACCATGCGGGAAAGAACCGGCCATGACAGCAGCGAAATCACGAAGATCGTCGGCACTATGCCGCTGCCGACGATGGAGGCGAGGACCAGAAGGAAAATGACCGGCGGCAACGTCATTGCGAGATCGACGAACCGCATCGTGGCACCATCCACGAAACGTCCGGCAAAGCCGGCGATGGCTCCGATGAAGAAACCGAGGAACGTGGAGATCGCCATGGATACCGTCGCCACCAGAAGCGAGATCCGTCCGCCCTGCAGCAGCCGCGCCATGATATCGCGCCCCACCCCGTCGCTGCCGAGCCAATGGGCCGACGACGGCCCCTGGTTCATCGCCAAAAGGTCGATGTCGTTGGGCTTGTGGAGCCACCAGAGATCGTAAGTGAGGGTCAGGACAAGGATCGGGATCAGAATGGCCAAGCCGACCACGGCCGCACCGTTCTCGAAAAAGCGGGAAAGTGCGCGTCGGATGGGACCGGCGGACCTGGCATGTGTCAAGCTCGCCATCTTATGCCACCTTGATGCGCGGATCGACAGCGGCATAGGCGATGTCGGTCAGCAGGTTGACCAGGATGACGCAGGCGCCAGTCAGCAGCGTAGCGCACATGATGACCGGGTAATCGCGCCGGACGACTGCATTGACCATCAGCAGACCCATGCCCGGCCAGTCGAACACGCTCTCGATGAAGATCGCGCCCCCGATCGCGATGCCGATGGTGGAGCCGATCAGCGTGATCACCGGCAGCAGGGCGTTGCGGACGGCATGTTTGACGATGACCCAGAATTCCCGGACGCCCTTGGCGCGCGCCGTGCGCACATAGTCCTGCGACAGCACTTCGAGCAGCGACGAGCGCATGTATCGCATGATCAATGCGCCATGGCCGATCGAAAGCAGGGTGGCGGGCAGGATGAGGTGCGCCAGCAAGTCACCGACGGAGAAAGGCGCGCCCGGCGTCGACATGCCGCCGGCCGGCACCCAGCGCAGATTGACCGCAAATACATAGAGCCCCAGCAGGGCGGTCAGGAAAGCCGGACTTGAAATTCCCACGAACGCCGCCGTCGAAAGTGAAAGATCGGCCAGCTTGTTGCGGCGGACGGCCGCAAAGATGCCGGTTGAGATGCCGACAACGACGGCGATGACAAGCCCACTGAACATCAGCAGGATCGTCGGGCCGATGCGGCTGAGGACAAGCGGCAGCACTCCTTCGCCATTATACTGGATGGAATAGCCGAAATCCCCCATCAGCGCCGCACCCAGCCAGGCGAAATATTGCACCGGCAGCGGCCGCTCGAGACCGAGCCGGGTACGAAGCATCTCGAGATCGGACGCGGAAATCGGCACAGACGGATTGACATAGGCATCGATCGGATCGCCAGGCGTCAGCCGCAGCAACGTGAAGATGAGAACCGTCAGGGCCAGCAGCATCAGCAGGCCGACAGCCGTACGGCGAAGGATGTATTGCAGCATGTTTTCACCAACAGGGTCCGCAGAGGATGCAGTCCGGCTTGCTCGCCGGACCGCATCCCGGCTCACGGGCACATCAAGGAGCGAGATTCCATTTTTCCGGATGGGAGACGTACGGGCCACCGCCTGGAGCGGGCGTCCAGAAGAAGTCCTTAAGCTTGCTGGACACGACCCCATAGCGGCTCGCCACCCACATCGGGGCCCAGGGAAGCGCAGCATTCATTTCCTTGCAGACCTTCTGCCATCTGCCGTCGGCCTTGGCCGGGTCGGTCTCCGCCATCGCCGTATTCAGCGCATCAGTCAGCGCGGGCATTTCGACGCGCATGATGTTGTTGCCGGACGGAGGTATCTGTGCGGCATTCAGCCCGACATTGAGCGATCCCGGATTGGGGCCGTTCTGCAGCCCCGCGTAGACCAATGGGAAATCCTGCCACTTTTCGCTTCGCACGATGCCGTTATAGCTCGGAACGTCGAGCGCGCGCGGAACCACGTTGACGCCGACCTGCGCCAGCATCGCCTGCACCGCCGCCATGACGTTGGCGACCTGTGGCGTATTGTAGTAGGTCAGCCACGGGATCGGCTTGCTGCCGTTGATCTTCTCCCAGCCCGCCTCCGCCAGCAGGGCTTTTGCCTTTTGCGGATTGTAGGCATAGTCGGCCAGATCCTTCGTAAGAAGCTGCGGCGCGACATAGCCGCAGTTGGCGAGTTTGGCGGCACCGCCGAACAGGCTCGAGACGATGGCGTTTCGGTCGATGGCGTACATGACCGCCTGACGGACGCGAAGGTCGTCCCAGATTCCGGCGCGGTGATTGAAGCCGATATAGTTCACCACGTAGGAATCGCCCTCGATGACCCGGAAACCGCCATTGCCCTTGAAGGTCTTGGCGTCGTCGGGTTCGGCGAAGGTGAACTGGATCTCTCCCGCCCTGAGGGCCGCGACGGCCGCAGCCGGATTGGCGAAATAGCGGTTGATCAGGCGATCCGCCTTAGGTTTTCCACCCCGATAGCCATCATAGGCAGCCAGTTCGACATACTGATCGCTGACATGCTTCACGAACTTGAACGGACCGGTTCCGACCGGCTGGGTGGACCACCACGGGCTCTTGGCGACCTCCTTGACGTTCACCGACGACAGCGCATGCTGCGGCAGCATCATCAGCTGCGACAGAACGGAGAGGAATGCCGAGTTCGGCTTGCTGAGCTTGACGACTGCCGTGTGCGCATCCGGCGTCTCGACCGATGCGATATCGGCAAGCCGCGCGGCAAAAATGCTGCCGCTCTCGGCATTCTTGGCAAGCTCCAGGGTGAACTTGACGTCCGCCGAGGTAAAAGGCGTGCCGTCATGCCAGTTCGTCTGGGCGAGCTTGAACGTGTATGTCAGGTTGTCCTGGCCAAGAGTGAACTCTGAAGCCAGAGCGCCGGTAAGCTTCGACAGATCGGATGTGTAGATGACCAGCGGCTCGAAATAGGTGTTGAGCCAGGTGAAGCCGGCTGTTGCAGTCAGCGGGTTGAAATTGCCCTGGAAACCGCCTGGACCCACGTCGAACCCGCCGACAATGGTCTTGCCCGTCTGCGCCTGGGCCGTCGCGGGCACCATTGCGGCAGTCGTGGCAAAAAGCAAAGCTCCCGCCGCCAGAAGGCGACCGAAATTCCGTCGATGCATGCTCTCCTCCTCTTTTATATTTCGACTATCGCTAAACCGGATCGACCTCCTCGGGCCGGTTGATCGCGATGACTTTCCGGATACCGGAATAGTGTGCGCTCAGGCGTTTGCGGCCCGCTTCGACATCTCTCGCCGCCACGGCTTCCGCAATCTCGTGATGATCCTGCCAGGTCGCCAGGGGCGTGGGACTTGCCAGGTTTGCGAAGCCCGAAGCCTTGTAGAAGGCGGACCAGAAGATATCGATCAGTGCGCTCAGCATCTTGTTGTTCTGGCAACGGAACAGAAGCTGATGAAATTGCTGGTCCTCCTCGGCGAAACTTTCGCCGCGCTCAGCGCGCTGGCGCATGCGATCGGTAAGGCGTCGAAGCTCGGCCACGTCATCGTCACTGATCATCTCGATGGTCTTGTCGATGAGGCCCGTCTCCAATACGCGACGAATCTCCAGCAATTCCTCTACATCACGCAGCGACGCCTGCAGCCCATAGGCGAGATTGTCCAGAAGCGGCGCGAACGAGAATTCCTTGACGAAAACGCCAATGCCGCGCCGCGTTTCGAGGATGCCGACGGATTCCAGCGCCTTGATCGCTTCGCGAACCGAATTGCGCCCCACGCCCAATTGGTGCGCCAGGAAAGTCTCCGGCGGCAGAGCCGCACCGGCCGTCAGGTCATTGTCCTCGATATAGCTGCGCAGGCTTTCCTGCACGCTGACATGCAGAAGCGGCGGGCGCTCAAGAGGTTTTATGGGCTTGGCCAATGCTGCTCCATGCACATTTCGACAATCAACATGATTGAGGTATATCGACTTGTAGGATATCTAGCAAGTCGATAAATGCAGAAAGCAGCTGAACAAGTCCGGGATCCGGCTGCGGCAAACGGGAGGTGGGTGTGGCAATCACAAAGTTCGAACGGCGGAATGACCGCTGGGGCCGCATTCGCGGAAATTGGGCAACGCTCCTGCTGCCGATCAATGAAGACGATTCAATCGATTTCCCGCGTCTGGCCGACGCGATCGACCGACTGATTGCCGCCAAGGTGGACGGCATCTACTCAAACGGCACCGCCGGCGAATTCCACAATCAGACAGAAGCGGAGTTCGACCAGATTCAACAATTGTTGGCAGACCGCTGCAGCCCCGCAGCGATGCCATTCGTCATCGGTGCGTGTCAGCCCGATCCCCGCATATCTCTGGACCGGGTGCGCCGGGCGGCGGCGCTCGAACCGGAGGCAATCCAGGTGATCCTTCCCGACTGGTGGCCGGTGACGGCCTCGGAGGCGACCGATTTTCTGCAGATGGCCGCTGACGCTGCCGGCCCGGTTCCGCTGGTGCTCTACCAGCCGCCGCATGCCAAGCGCGTCTTTACCCCGGAGGAACTGGCGGCAATCCTTGCGGGCGTGCCGCAGGTCGTGGGCATCAAGCTTGGGGATGGAGATGCATCCTGGTACGATCAGGCCCGCAAGCATCTCGATGCGTGGGGAATTTATGTCCCGGGGCATCATCTTGCGACAGGCGTCCAGCAGGACGTTGCAGTCGGGGCATTCTCCAACGTTGCCTGCCTGAGCCCGTCCGGTGCACAGCGGTGGACCGCGTCGATGGCCGACGATATCGACCGGTCGCTTGATATCGAGCAGCGGCTGCGCACCTTCCTGGATGACCACATAGCGCCCTTTGCCAGGGTGCACGGATATTCCAACGCCGCGTTGGACAAGCTCCTGGCCGCGATCGGGGGATGGGCGGAGATCGGCACCCGGCTGCGTCGGCCTTATCGCTGGATTGATCCGTCGGTCGTTTCCACACTGCGTGAGAAGGCCAGGATCGCCCTTCCCGAGATCATGCTCTAAAACGTCGAGGTGGCATCGTGACACGACCCAACATCCTGATGATCATGACGGACCAGCAGCGTCGGGATACGCTCGGCATCTATGGCTGCGACTGGATCCCGACACCTCACCTCGACCGGCTGGGCCGAGCCGGAGCGGTATTCGAGCACTGCACGGTCGACAATCCGATCTGCACCCCTTCCCGGGCGAGCATCTTCACCGGCAAGCCGGTGCCGGATCATGCGGTCCAGCGGGTGCATGACAACCTGCCGCCGGACGAAGTGCTGTTCACCGAACGGCTGCGGCGGGAGGCTAGTTATCGGACCGCACTTTTCGGCAAGCTGCATGTCAGCAGCCGCATTCAGGAAGAACGGCAACGTCATCCACATGACGGTTTCGATATCTACGAATGGTGTCTCGAGCCATCGGTTTCGATCGGGAGCCCCTTCAACGGCTATGCCGCCTGGCTTCGCGAGACGGCCCCGGATTTCCTCGCCGCCCTCCAGCGCAACGGCCGAAAGGAACTTCATCACCCCGAAGCGCAACACATGAGCAAGTGGGCGGCCGACCGGACCATTGCCTTCATCCAGTCGATGAAAGCAGAGAGGCAGCCCTTCTTTTGCCTGATGAGCCTGTTCGACCCTCACGACCCCTATGAGGATTACCCCCTCGCCTTCGGAAATTGCATAGATGCGGCGAAGATTCCGGAGCCGGTGGTTTCGCGCACGATACAACCCGGATGCGTCCGCCGGGAGCAGCAGGGTTCCTATCTCGGACGTTTCTCAGACTTCTCTGCGGAGGAGATCCGCAGGATTCGTCTCGGTTATGCCGCTTCCATAACCTTTCTCGATAAGCAGGTCGGCCGCGTTCTGGCGGCACTGGACGAAGCGGGGATGGCCGACGACACGCTGGTCTTATTCCTATCCGACCATGGCGATCAGCTTGGCGATCACGGGCTTTTCGTCAAGGGAGTTGCACTCTACGAACCTACCGTCGGAGTGCCGCTGCTGCTGCGTTGGCCGGGCCACGTCAACGCCGGCACCCGTTGCACCGCGCTTGCGCAAGGTCGCGACGTGGCGGCCACGTGCCTCGCAGCAGCAGGCCTCGATACGCAATCCTGCCCGGAAAGCGAGGATCTAGTGGCCATGGCATCGCGGAACGCGACGCGGCGCAGCAGCGCGATCTGCGCCTACCGCAACTCCGGTGTCAACGACAACGGCAGTTTCTGGGACCCGCCGATGCGGGCAACCATGGCACGGGACCAGCGCTTCAAGCTGACGCTCTATACGAGTGGAGGATCGAGCGAGCGGGAGCTGTTCGACCTTCAGACCGACCCGCAGGAGACCATCAATCTTTCCGGGGATCCTGCCTACGCCCCGACCGAACTCATGTTGCTTGGCGAAATCGCCGCGTTCCTGCAGGCGGAAGCCGCCGCGGCGGCACCGCGGGCGACGTCGTCCCTTCCCAATGCGGCTCAGCGGATGCAGAACAGGATTAAGTAGGTCACCACACAATTCGGCTCCTCACCAACCAGACAAGACCACAGACCAGGATCAGGATCATCACCGCGTGTATGACGTAATCGAGCGTCGTCTGTGGGCCGACGCCGACCGCGATGGTGAATGCGCCGACGAGCGTGCCCAGCAGAGCCAGGGACTGCGCGGAAATTGCCGCCACGCGGCTCCAGGGCCGGCGGAGCCTGACGGATAACAACCCGAGCAGCAGGATCGCTGCGATCACGGCTTCGGCGATCATTGCTTGCCTGTGCTCATGACCCTCGACGAGGAGGCCCGCGTGGGTCAGCGATGCAATCGCGTAGAGACACGTTTCGGCGAGAAAAAGCATTGCGGCGGTGGCAACCATGGAACCATCCTCACTGGCTCCGCCCACGAGCGAGCGAAGCGTAACCACGAACCGTTGCTTTACGTTCTTCGAACGAGGCCACGGTATCGATGTCGTCGAAACCGTCGGGCGCACGGGCCTCGATCATGTCGATGACCCCTTCGGGACCGCCCAGGCGGTTGGAGAGAACGATTTGCGACGTGACCGGCCGCCGTTCGGCATCGTAGCGGGAAAGGGCCGCCTCGATACCGTCCCCGGATTGGAGATGCCGTGCCAGGCAGCGTGCATCGAGGATTGCCTGGCTCGCTCCGTTGGAACCGACCGGATACATGGCATGGGCGGCATCGCCGAGCAGCGTGACCCGCTCGAACGACCAGCGGGGCAAGGGATCCCGATCGCAATTCGGGTATTCGTAGAAATTTTCGGTGGCCTGGATGATGGAGGCAGGATCAACGAAATCGAGGTGAAAACGGTCGCGCACGAAGGGCAACACCTCGTCCGACAGGCCGGACCGGCTCCAGTCCTCGCGGCGTAGTGGCGATGTGCCGGGCTCGCCCACCTTGGCCATCACGGCCCAGTTCGTCAGCCGCATTTCAGGCTCCGCAGGATCGGCTCCGATCGGATAATAGACGAATTTTGCGAAATTGCCGCCTGATATCACCATCGTCCGGCCATCGCGCCAGATCGGCCAGCGTGTGGCGCCGCGCCATAACATGATCCCGCTCCAGATCGGCGGCCCCTCATCGGGATAGAGCTGCGCCCGGATCGCGGAATGGATGCCGTCGGCGCCGATCAGCAGATCCCCGCGGGCCGTGCCGCGCCATCCATCCGTTCCGCTGAAATGAACCGCGACCCCATCTTCCGTCTGCTCGAAGCCCTCCACCCGGCAACCCATTCTGATGACGTCGGGTCCGAGACGAGCGATCACCGCCCTATGGATCACGCCGAGCAGCTTGCCGCGATGGATGCTGACCTGCGGCGCCTCTTGACCGGCGTCCAGGCCGCGCAATTCCTGCCACACGACCTGACCGAAACGGTTGGTATAAATCAGTTCCCGCACACGGATCCCTGCAGCGTCGAGGCCGGCCTGCAGTCCGAGATCGGCCAGCACCGCCACGGCATGCGACAGCATGTTGATGCCGACCCCGAGTTCACGAACCTCGCCGACGCGTTCGAAGATCTCGACCTCGATCCCGGCTTCGTGGAGTTGAAGCGCGGTCGTCAATCCGCCGATGCCGGCGCCTGCGATGAGAGCTTTCATGACTGGTCCTTTCTCGTTTGCGGGACGAGCGGCAGGATGTAAGCCGCGACGATCTATTGCGGCGTCACTCGTCTCCTGTATTCGAGCTGCATGGCCACGAAATCGGCCGTGTTTTCCCGATAGCGGTCGGCGATGGCCTTCAGCGTATCGTCCAGCGCCTCAGCCGGTCTGCGGTCCAGCGGCGCTGCGGGCACGCGCGTTGCCGACGCGTTCACCTCATCCGGAATGATGCGGATGCCGTTGCGGCTCTCCACCGCATCCGCGCTGGCTGCGAAGGTCATCACGCGCGAGCGGTATGTGCGCGACCAGGCATCCGCGACAAGCGCAAGCGACACCTCGTCCACGCCCTTCGACAGTTCGATGCCGAGCGTTTCGCGGCGCCAGAAGGCGAGCGAATTGCCGATCGCCGTCAATGCGAAAGGACGTGTGAACGTGAAGGCGCCGCTGTCGTGTCGCGCATCCCAATTCGCGACGCCCAGATCGGCCGCGACAGCCTCGGCTTTCTCCCGCCCGGCGATCGCCTCGATCAGCGTCAGCGACATCGGCATGGAGGCACTGATCCCCGTCGTCGTCGCAACGCGACCGTCAACGAGGAAGCGGCGGTCGGCGACATGGCGGATGCTCGGATGTTCCTTCAGCATGGCGTCCAGCGAATACCAGTGGGTCGTCGCTTTCCGGCCGTCGAGAAGGCCGGTGGCAGCAACCACTTTGGCACCGACGCAGACGCCGACGATCATCGCACCTTTTTCCGCCTGGCTTCTGATCCAGCGCAGTGCCGCCGGATCGTCCTCGCGGATCATCGCCGGGACGATGACGTAATCGGCGCCTTCCGGATGCTGGGCATCGAAATCCGCGATCGTCGCCTGCGGCTCAACCTTCAGCGCCGGATAGAGAACCATCGACCCGGGCTGCGTTGCTAGCGCCACGACATCAGCGACATCAGCGCGGCGCAGGATACCGTAGGGCATCAGGTAGTCGGTGATCTCCGTCCCGTCGTTGATGCCGACGATCGCGATCACCGGGCGGACGCGTTTGGACGGCTTCAAAGCCTCGATTGTGGCGCGTGTCTCCTCGCCGGGAATAGGCTTGACGGTCCCGGCCGACGACGCAGACGGCAGAGAGACTATCCAGCCCCCGGCGACCACCAGGAAGACCGCAGCAAGCCCCAACCCGCCTGTAAGAACAAACCGCCACGTCATGATAGTTTCGCCCGATCGATCGGTTGCCCTGTTTGCAGGGAAAGTTACCGCTGCTATCGTCTGACTGAAATGACATTAATCGGGCAAAAACTGCCATGGCTCGCACAGTTGCTCTCGTGGTGCATCCGGGTTTCCAGCTTCTCGATGCGGCCGGGCCGACCTCGGCCTTCGAAATGGCGGAGCGATTCCGGCCGGGCAGCTACGACCTGGTGCTGATGGCGCCGGGTGGTGGCGAAATCGAGAGCTCGTCGGGCCTCAAGCTGTCGGCTGCCCCGCTCCGGGATGGGCCTTTCGACACGGTGATGATCTCGGGCGGCGAGATCATCCGCTCCATGGAGGCCGTGCGCGAAATTCTCGAATGGCTGAAACGCACGAGCGCAAGGCGCGTGACGAGTGTGTGTTCCGGGGCCTATCTGCTCGCCGAAGCAGGGCTCCTCGATGGACGTCGGGCCACGACGCATTGGGGCAGTTCGCACGACTTTTCTCGCCGCTACCCGAAGATAGAGCTCGATGCGGAGCGTATCTATATCCAGGACGGTCATGTCTGGACGTCAGCCGGAATATCTGCCGGCATCGACCTGGCGCTTGCCCTTATCGAAGACGATCTGGGCGCGGATATGGCGCGCAGAACCGCCCAACAGCTCGTCGTTCATCAACGCCGGCCCGGTGGCCAGTCCCAGTTTTCAGCGCTTGTCGATCTTGGAGGGCACACGGGCAGGTTCTCGGCCTTGATCGGCTGGATGCGCGAGCATCTGGCCGACCAGCTGACCGTCGAGCGCCTCGCCGACCAGGCGGCGATGAGCCCGCGCAACTTTGCCAGGGCGTTTGCAGCCGAAACCGGCACGACACCCGCCAAGGCCGTCGAGCGCCTGCGGCTCGAAACGGCGCGGATGGCGGTCGAAACCGGCCACCTGCCACTCGAGCACATTGCCGAGGCTTCCGGTTTCGGCGACGCCGGCCGAATGCGGCGGGCGTTCCTGAGAAGCTTGGGACAGCCTCCGCAAGCGCTCAGGCGCGGCTACAAATAGCCTCGGACGCAGATAGTCGGTCAAGTGCGCGCCTAGAACTCCTGCCAATCGTTGCTGACCGCAGCGGCCGAGGAGCCGCCGGAGAAGGCGGTGGCAACCCTGCGGGCCAGATTGCGGGCAGGCGACGCAGCCGGCGTGTCGCGGCGATCGGCCGGGCGCGGAACGTGGCGCTGACCAGGCAGCTTGAACTGGGCCAGCAGTTCGTTGAGCGATGCAGCATCCCGGGCAAGACCATGGCTTGCGGCGGTCGATTCCTCGACCATCGCGGCATTCTTCTGCGTATCCTGGTCCATCTGGTTGACGGCTGTGTTGATCTGCTGAAGGCCCGAAGACTGTTCCTGGGCCGACTCCACGATTGCGTTGACGTGCCGGTTGATTTCCTGCACTTCCGCAACGATCGTTACCAGCGCCTGTCCGGTCTGGCCCACCAGCTGCACCCCGGCATTGACCTGCTCGTTCGACGTCGTGATCAGCGCCTTGATCTCCTTGGCGGCCTTGGCGGAACGCTGGGCGAGTTCGCGCACTTCCTGGGCAACGACGGCAAAACCCTTGCCGGCATCGCCCGCACGGGCCGCTTCGACGCCGGCGTTGAGTGCCAGAAGATTGGTCTGGAAGGCGATATCGTCGATGACGCCAATGATGTTGGAAATCTCGCCTGAGGACTTCTCGATCTGTTCCATCGCCTTGACGGCACGCTGGACGACCTCGCCGGAGTTTTCGGCGCCGCTGCGGGTGCGGGCAACCAGCGCACCGGCCTCCTGAGCGCGCTTGGTAGCGTCCTTGACGGTAGTGGTGATCTCTTCGAGAGCTGCGGCGGTTTCCTCGACGGAAGCTGCCTGCTGCTCGGTGCGCTTGGCCAGATCGTCGGCGGCCGCCTTGATCTCCGCCGAACCGGCCTGGATGCTGCGGGCATTCTCCGCCACCTGCTCCAGGGCCGTCTGCAGCTTTGTGGCCGAGACGTTGAAATCGTTGCGGACACCGTCCAACGTCGCGGTGAACTGCTTTTCGATGCGATAGGAGACGTTGCCATCGGACAGATGGCTCAGGCCCTCTGCCAGGTTGTCGACGGCAAACTTGATCTCGGCGGCTTCGCGCGTCTTCTGGGCTTCGCGCTCCATGCGGTCGCGCTCCGACAGGCCACGATTGTCTTCAGCTTCCCGTTCCAGGCGAGCTCGCTCCAGAGCGTTGTCGCGGAAGATGGCGACAGCCTTGGCCATCTCGCCGATTTCGTCCTTGCGGTCGAGGCCGTCGATGGCAGCTTCCGTCTGGCTGGCGGCCAGCGAAGCCATGCGCTCACGCAGGCGGGCCATCGGCGCGGTGATGCCCTTGTGGGCGATGGTCATGGACAGAACGGCGGCGATCGCGATGCCTAAAAGCATGCCGCAGATCGCATAGGTGATCGTGCTGGAGACCGATTGGCTCAACGTCTTGGCGCCATTGTTGAGGATTTCGGCCATGGCGCCGTTATTGGCGCCGAATTTCGGCGAGAGATCGACGATGGCCTGGTCGAGCTTGGCGGAAAGGGTACGGACCTTTTCCTGGTCGCCTGCGGTATGGGCCTTGAGAAGATCGTCGCCGACTGCCTTCAGCGCGTCCGCACCGGCAAGCAGTTCGTCGATCGCAGCCTTGCGGCTCGGCACCAGCGCCGGGATCTGGGTCAACCGGTCACGGGCGCCGGCAAATTCCTTGGAAAACCGGCCGGACAGATCCTGGAACGCCGCGCTTGCAGGGTCCTGGGCCAGCGCGCGGCTCAGCCATGTCGTCGCGGTCCACATGCCGGCGGCGCCGCGGGGTCCGAAGGTCGCCGCGTTACTTTCCTTCTGCAGGAAGCCGGAATAAGCCTCGTTGGCGGCGCTGAACCTGCTGGTGACATACATCAGGCCTGCAAGGGAAATGACCGCGAGGATGGCAATCGCCATGAGAAATTTTGTTTTAATCTTTAAATTCTTGAGCATCAGATACCTCAAAAAACGCTGAAACAGCGACAGTGCGTCGAAAAGTGAAAAATGCCGGAGCCGTGCCGGACGGTGCACATCATGCGCATGGTGATCGAACTTGATCCTCCGTTTTTCATAAGCGCTTTTTCATAATAAAATCTTACTCTTGCCGCAGCGCATCAAAGGCACATTCGGACTTTCAGGTGGTTTTCACCACTGCTTAACCAAAGGCTGCAGAAGGCAATCTTGTTTGTTGCGACGCACAATGGACTGCTTTTAATTGGAGGCGGACCATCGTCTCGGTTCCCCCGTCAAACCCGGCAAATTGATATGAAATCAACTATCCATAATCAAAGGACTTCAACGTGAATTTTTCACGCCGCAACATCATGACGCTTTCAGCGGCCGCCCTGGCAACCACCTTCCCGAAAATGGCATCTGCGCAAGCGATCGGCTTTACGCCGAACCCGATCTACCCCGATCCGGCTATCCAAATCCTCGATCCGAGCTTTGCGAAATATCGCATCGCCAGCAGCTCGCTCGAACAGGTCGCCACCGGCGCTCGATGGCTGGAAGGTCCGGTCTGGTTCGGCGATGGCCGCTATCTGCTTGTCAGCGACATTCCGAACAATCGGGTCATGCGCTATGACGAAGCCAATGAGAGCTGGAGCGTCTACAACGCCAACTCCAACTATGCCAACGGCCACGCCCGCGACCGCCAGGGCCGGCTGCTTTCCTGCGAACATCTGACGCGCCGGGTCACCCGCACCGAATATGACGGATCGATCACCGTGCTCGCGGACAACTACAACGGCAAGAAGCTCAACTCCCCGAACGATATCGTCTGCAAATCGGACGGCTCCATCTGGTTCACTGATCCGCCCTTCGGCATTGCCGGCGAGTGGGAAGGAGACAAGGCAACAGCGGAGCTACCGCACTCTGTCTATCGCATATCGCCGGACGGCAAGCTTGGCCTCGTCACCGACGAACTGAAAGGGCCGAACGGCCTCGCATTTTCGCCGGATGAAAAGAAGCTCTACATTGTTGAAGGCCGCGCATCGCCATTCCGCATAATCTGGAGCTACGATGTCGGCGCAGACGGCGTGAAGCTGTCGAACAAGACGGCATTGGTGACAGCCGACGACAACGGCGGTCTGGATGGCTTCAAGATCGACGTCGATGGCAATCTCTGGTGCGGCTGGGGGTCGAACGGCGCTGCAGGCGCCCGGCCCGAGGATCTGAACGGCGTCAAGATATTCAACCCGACCGGCAAGGCGATCGGCTTCATCAAGCTTCCCGAGCGCTGCCCGAACCTTGTCTTCGGCGGCCCGAAGAAGAACCGCCTCTATATGGCGAGCAGCCACTCGGTCTACGCGATCTACGTGGAAACCCGCGGCGCCGTTTAATCACCGCGACGAAATCCGAAGCGGCCGGCCGTCAGGTCCGGCCGCTTTCGTGGCCGTCGATGCGCCACGCTTTCCCCAGCAATCCGCATCGCCGCGCCGTAGCCTTGCTGCGCTCGTCAGCGGATCCCGAGCTTAGGCCGGACGCCGCGATATCTACTCCGTTTTTCCAGCGGAAAGCCCGAAAAACTCTTTCATATACCCCGCCGACAGCGGTCGGAGCTTCGTCAGATTCTTGAGAATCCGGACAGGCCGCTTCAGAACGTTCCTGTTCAGGAAATACATTTGGATCAAGCTGGGCGCCTTGCGGCACCAGGCGCCACGCGCCGGCCTTCCTTTAGGACCCCCTTTTTTGAGGGGTCAGTAATACTTTCTTAACATTTGTCTTTTCTTATCAAGCAGATACGAATCTTGATCAAATTATCCGAAATCAATTTCTGAGTGCATTTTAGGGGTTACGTTATGCGGACTGGCTGTGGGTTTCACGGAACCAGGAAACCGGCGCTGCTTTCGGGCGTCTGCGGGACGGCGCTGCTTCTGGGATGCCTCGCAACGCCGGCCTCGGCTCAGGTCGCTTCTTGGACCGGAGCGACAAGCACGGACTGGACGGATGCAAGCAACTGGTCGGGTGGAATCGCTCCCATCCCCGGTCAAACTGTCAACATTGGCGCGGTCGGCGCAAGTCGGCCGGACGCAGTTCTCGGCGTCGGCGGGCCCATGGTCGTCCCGGTGGGCGCCATAAGCGTGGGCGCAGCCGTAGGTGCGTCTGGCGCGCTCACGATTCAAAACGGCAGCCGTCTGACCAGCACGGGCAGCTCCCGGCTTGCGATTGTAGTCGGAAGCACTGGGACTGTCACCGTAACCGGCTCTGGATCGCAGTGGAACGTACCAATCGCAACTTTTTATGTCGGCTTTTCCGGTACTGGGACACTCAATATTGAGAATGGCGGGCAAGTTACGACAGGGTCAAATACCGTTCTTGGCGGTGGCGGCGGCCCCACTCTCTCCTCGGGCACCCTCAACATCAGCAGCGGCGGCACGCTACAGACGCTATCCCTTCGGGGCGGCCTCGGCGTGAGCCAGGCCAATTTCGACAATGGCATTCTGCGCGCCACGGCCGCCAACGCCACTTTCATCAACGCCTTTACCGGCACCGAGCTCAACCTGCTCGCCGGCGGGCTGACGATCAATACTGCCGGCTTTGCCGTGGGAACCGACGCGGGGTCCGGCTTCAGCGGCGTCGGCGGACTGACCGTCACCGGCGCCGGCGGCATTTTCAACCTGCAGGCAAACAGCATTTACTCGGGCGAGACGCAGATCGATTTCGGCAGCAGCCTCACGCTATCCGGCACCGGCGCCGTCGCCAATTCCAGCCGGGTCGTCGCCGACGGCACCTTCAACGTTTCGGCAGCCGCGGCTCCGGCGATCCGCAGCCTCGCCGGCGGGGGCTCCGTGCTGCTCGGCGCTCAAACCCTGACGATCACCAATGCCAACGACACTTTCGCCGGCGTCATCGGCGGCACGGGCGGTCTGACCGTCACCGGCGGCAGCCAGACGCTTTCGGGCGTCAACACCTATACCGGCGCGACGACGGTGAGCGGCGGCAGGCTTGCTGTCAACGGCTCGATCACCAGTCCGGTCGCGACATCCGGGGCCGGCATTCTCGGCGGCACCGGCACGATCTTCGGCGATGTGACCAATGCCGGCGTGGTGGCGCCTGGCAATTCGATCGGCACGCTGACGATCGCCGGCAACTATACCGGCACAGGCGGAACACTCGCGATCGAAACCGTGCTCGGCGGCGACGCCTCGCCGACCGACCGGCTCGTGGTGACAGGCAATACCGCAGGCACGACCAACGTCACGGTCGCCAATCTCGGCGGCGGCGGCGCGCAGACCGTCGAGGGCATCAAGATCGTCGATGTCGGGGGCACGTCGGCGGGCACTTTTTCGCTGCTCGGCAACTATGTGTTCGAGGGCGATCAGGCCGTGGTCGGCGGAGCCTATGCCTATCGGCTCTACCAGGGCGGGGTCAGCACGCCTGCCGACGGCGACTGGTATCTCCGTTCGGCCCTGCTCAACCCTGCAGGCGCCGCGATCGGGATGGTCTATGCGCCGAGCGTTCCGCTCTACGAGAGCTATGCCGGCGTGCTGCAGACGCTCAACGAATTCGGCACGCTGCGCCAGCGCACCAGCGGGCGGGCGATCGACGAGGGACAAGCGGAGAACGATCCTGCCAAGGCGATCTGGACCCGCATCGACGGCACGCATGCGCATTTCAATCCGAAAACCTCGACCACCGGCACCGAATACGATGTGGACACCTGGACGATGCAGGCGGGCATCGACGGAATGCTGCATGAAAGCGGCGCCGGCGCACTGATCGGCGGCGTCAGTTTTCACTTCGATACGGCCTCGGCGGACGTCTCCTCGCGCTTCGGCAAAGGCAATATCGATACAACGGGCTATGGTTTCGACGGCACCTTGACCTGGTACGGCAATAGCGGCTTCTACGTCGATACCCAGGCTGCTTTGACCTGGTACGACAGCAATCTCAAATCCTCGACCCTTAACGCCACGCTTGCCAGCGGCAATGACGGCTTCGGTTATGGCCTCAGCGTCGAAGCCGGACAAAAGATCGCCCTGACGCGCCAGTGGTCGCTGACACCGCAGGCGCAACTGGCCTATTCCTCCGTGCGCTTCGACCGTTTTACCGACGCCTATGGCGCCGTGGTCTCGCTGGACGATGCCGACAGCCTGACCGGCCGCCTCGGCATCTCGGCCGACTACGACAGCGACTGGAAGGACGCCACCGGACAGATCAGCCGCGCGAAGGTCTACGGCATCGCCAATCTCTATTACGACTTTCTCGACGGCTCGAATGTCGATGTCTCCGGGATCAGCGTCGCCAGCGAAAACCAGCCGCTCTGGGGCGGCCTCAGCTTGGGCGGCTCGCTCAGCTGGTCCAACGATCGATATGCAGTCCACGGGGAAGCCTTCGCCCGCACCAGCCTCAAGAACTTCGGCGACAGCAACACCATCGGTGCGAAGGTCGGGTTCAGCATGAAGTGGTAGCGAGACCGGTGCCTGTCGACCGGGACGCCGCGATATCTACTCCGTCTTTCCGGCGGAAAGCCCAAAAAACTCTTTTCTGTACCCCGCCGACAGCGGTCGCAGCTTCGTCAAATTTTTGAGAATCCGGACAGGTTGCCTGAGAACGTTCCTGTTCAGGAAATACATATGGATCAGGCTGGGCGCCTTGCTGTGTGATCCCTTGTGGCCGACACGATAAACTGCACCTCGGAATGGCAGGGCATTCAAGGGCGTTCCGCGTTCGGCCAAAACCGATTCTATGCGGACATGGCTGCCAAGCATGTCCTTGACCCATTGCAGTGAAACGTCTTCCGCCTTGGATGGCAGTCCGTAGAGGTCCGAGCGGATGATCAGCGAGGTTCCGCAATAGTGGTTGAACTGGTCGCGGCACAGCAGAATGCTGCCGCCGTCGTCCCAGATATAGCCCTTGTCGATCGTCCAGCCGTTCTCGTTCTGGTGCCGGGCGGCGTATTCGGTAATTCGGGCGCTGACGAAATCGTCGTCGTCGACGATCATGAAGAAGCGACAATCGCGGGCCGTGAGCATGCCCGCAAGCACGCGGCGGCCTTTGTCGGCGCGGAATGAATCGAGAAAATCCTCTTCCGTAGCATCGCCGCGCTCGTGGATGTCGTTCGGCGGAAAGTCCACCCATGCCACCGAGAACTTGTCCGGCAGGACCGGAAGATCGGCGCCCCTGTTGGCGACGATCACGCCCCGCCAGTCAGGATTGGTCTGGTTGGCGATGGATGCCACGGTCTGCGTCAGATTTCGCTTCAGGATGCTCCAGTCACGTGCGTTGTCCTGGTGCCTGACGGGAATGATGAAGGTGATAACACTCATGACAGCCTCCGGTCGTTGATCTCAGGCGCGATCATGCCGCGACACCTGCCTGTTCTCTTGCCCATCTGATGCCATCGTCGAGCGACGTCGCCTTGTAGGAAAGATCGGTACCTCCCGAAAAGGCATTCATGAATCGGCGGATTTTCCCGTAATTGTTGTCGAGCACCGCATGGCGGCGGCCGATGAGAAGCGAGCAGATATGCACATGCAGGCGGTCGGTCACGATGGCCCCGCCACGGGAAATCTGCCGTATGCCGCGCTGGAAGCGGTTGTTGGCCGCGGCGTCCAGCTTGCGCAGCCGCATTTCGGAAGGGGTGAAATGCAGCAATGCCGAGGCTGCTCCAAGCGCTTTCGCAACGCGCACCTTCGACCGGCTCTCGGTAATCCAATCCTCCTTGGGGATGTCCGGATAGGCGGAAAAGTCGACGGTTCCGACCTGCTCCTTGTCCTGGCGGAGCATCGCGAGCACGGGAAATTCCGGCGCGGCGGGCTCTATGCTGCCGATGCAGAAGGCCATGTCCGGGCACAGATAGACCTGGCAATCAAAATTTTCCTTGGCGAACTGAAACGATTCCTCGTCGCGCACCAGCAGCGCGAAGTTCTTGTGCTTGCCGATCGCGCGCTTGCTTTGCTCCAGCCGCTCCGGAGACTTGTAGTGAATCGACTGCGGAAACTGGACGATCTGGCGATCGGGAAACAGCTCCATCACGCGCTCCCGGAAATCCTGATGAAACACCCATATATCACCGAAATTGCCGCCCCCATGGATGAAGATCGGACCGTTCGGGGCAGAGCTTTTGAGCTCATCCGGTGAGAAATCGTCGGTCGTGCAGACGTAGGAAGGCCGCTTTGTGTAGCGCTGCTGCAAATAGGCCATTTCTCCCAGCCAGATCGCGGAATCTCCGCAATTCCTGATGTCGGGAAAGTCCAGTATCGCTATCGGTTCATCAGGGCGGATGAACTCTTTAAGGCAATCGTGGGTCCTGTCCTGAAGCTTGGTGATCAGTTCGGATTGCTGAACGGGTGACATTATGCCTCTCTTTCAAAAGTTAGAACAACAAGTCCCGCGATCAGGCGTGACTGACTTTGGACAACACCTTGGAAGCGATCTTTCTGACTTCAGTCTCCGGACCATTTGGACGATCCATAACCAGCCAGAGAAAGAGGCTGGAACCGCAATAGAGAACGCCTCCAAGGCAAATAAGGGCGGCAAGTTGTAGAACAAGTCCGGTATGCGTGGTCTCAATTCCCATGTAGCGATCAGCGAGCGACACGCCGGCAGCCATGACCGCCGAGCTGGCAAGCGCTCTGAAATTTGCCCATAGCTGGGCGGTGACCGAGACATTTATGAAGCGCTTCACGATCACCATGTTCACAAACGCGCTGAAGAGGCCGGTGAGCACCCGGCTGAAGATCAGTCCCGGAAGCCCCCAGAACACCAGGCCGATCGTGATCACCGGGATCCGGACAAGAAGCATCTGCGCGTCGCGGATGAACAGGTTCCGGGTTTGCCCCAGCGCCATGCCGAGAGGCTGATTGAGAGATCCCAGTGTCTGCAGCGCATAAACAGAGGCCAGCGCCTGAATGATGAAAATCACCGGAAGCCATTTTTCACCAAGCACCAGCCTGACCAGGGGATCTGCGATGACCGCCATCCCTATGCCGGCGGGTAACGCGACCGCCGTCAGCAAGGCCTGCGTTCGCTGATAGGCTGCGGCGAGACGGGCAGGATCATGGCGGACATTGGCAAAAGCGGGGTAGATGGTGGCGGTCAGAGGCGCCGTCGCTTCGCGCGTGGGCGTCATCGCGAGCTGCCCGCCAAGCGAATAATATCCAAGGGCCGAACCCGTCAGCAGCTTGCCGATCAGCAGGTAATCGAAACGCCAATTGAGGGTGTTGACGATCTGCCCGGCGGTAATCCAGATCGAGAACGAAAAGAATTCGCGCATATGGGAAAAGGTGACCCGGGGGCGGAACGGCAGGATAAAATAGGATGCCACAACGTTGGTGACCTGCATCACCAGCGTGCCGACCACAAGCGCCCAATAGGTCTGATAGATGACGGCGATGGCGACGGTCGCCACAAATCCGGCAATCTTCTGGGCAACGTTCAGCACGAATTCCTGCCAGAAAATCAGCTCCCGCTGGAGCATGATCCGTCGCGGATTGGCGAACCCGTTTATGAGGAGGCTAAGGCTCAAAACAAGAAGGACGCCGAAAAGGCGCGGTTCGTCGTAGATGAGGGAAGCCGGATAGGCGAAGGCGGCGAATAGGACGCACAATATCAGACCGCGCGTTGCAGCCAGTGTCCATGCGGCGCTGAAATGGGATTCCCCGGGAGCCTCGTGGCGGATGAGCGCCTCGTTCAAGGAAAGCTCGGTTATCGTCGTCACGATGGCGAGCATCGTCGTCGCAAGCGCAACCAAGCCGAAATCCGACGGCAAGAGATACCATGCCAGGACGATGGTGCTGAGGGTCGACAACCCGTTGACGATGATCCTCGAGAGGGAGACCCAGAGACTTCCCGTTACCAGGCGATCAGCAATGCTCATGGCCGACCTCTTCGCAACAAATACCGATCGTATGTGAGCGACATCATTCCATAGCTACCCTTTTTCGTGGAGTTTCGGCCCCTTTTCAAGCCGCGAGAAGGCTGTGCCGTCTTGCCGCAAGCGCGGGTTTCGCGCACATGATGCGTGAGATCTCCTTGCCGCATTCGAAGGGCGGGCTATCTGCTGGATACTTCGGTCATCGAGTTCTCCATGCAATTTTTCCCTTGTCGTTTACCTCGTTCAACGGCGCGATCCGGAAGCCCATTGCCAGGCTTAAGACCGCTGACGATCTAGTTGGCGGGAAATGATGTTGGTTTTGTGGTGCCCTTCGCAAGTGCGAAAGAACCTGCGCGCACGGCCGCCATCCAAGGCGGCATCACCTGCGATTTGTGCGCATCCGGGCTTTGAATCCAAGCTCAGGATATATTCGCTCCGCCGCCTTCATAACGAAGCGGCGGAGCAGAAAAGACAGTTTTCGATTCCGTCAGCTGACGACGACGGCGATGACGACCACACAGTCGCCGGCCTTGACCAATCCCGGAAAATGCCGGGCGCACAGGATGCCGCCCATCTTCGCGCGGATTTCACGGGGATCTGCACCGGTCCGTCCGGTTGGGTAGATGCGGGCCACAATGGCGCCTTCGCCAACCTCCTCTCCAAGATCGAAGACGGGCTCGATCAGTCCGTCTTCCTCGGCGAAGGAAAAGCAATTGCCGTCCGGCATGTCGAGCCAGGTCGTCGGCGTGACATCGGCGCTGCCCGCGACGATGCCCGCACGGCGCAGCACGTTGATGACGCCGCGCTTGGCGATCCCTGCGCTTTTCGCCGTCGCCGTGCCGCCGCCGCCAAGCTCCGTGGTGATGAAGACCTTGCCCATCTCCTCGGCGGCCGTGTCGTACATGCCGACCGCGTCGATCTCGAGCATCTTCATCGAATAGGGCGCCGAAAACGCCTTGACCAGCTCGAAGGCGCGGGCCTCCTGTTCCTTGTCGGGCAGGATATGGGCAGCACAGAAGGGCAGGAAATCGAGTGTCCTGCCGCCGGAGTGAAAGTCGAGGACGACGTCGGCGCGGGGCAGCAAATCTCGCTGGAAATAATCGGCGATCTTCTGCGTTACCGTGCCGTCCGGGCGACCGGGAAAGCTGCGGTTCAGGTTGCCCTTGTCGATCGGCGACGTTCGCGTTCCGGCCAGGAATGCCGGGTAGTTCATCGCCGGAACGATGATCACCGTGCCGCTGACATCCTCCGGTTTGAGGCTGCGGGCCAGATCGAAGAGCGCAATCGGCCCTTCGTATTCGTCGCCGTGATTGCCGCCGGTCAGGAGCGCCACGGGCCCTTTGCCGTTGCGGATAACCGTAAGCGGGATCATCACCGATCCCCAGGCGGAATCGTCGCGGCTATAGGGCAGCCGCAGGAAACCGTGCTGCACGCCATCGGCGTCGAAGTCCACCGTCGAGCTGATCGGCGACGGTCGCAAGGCGTTCTCGCTCATCGCAGTCTCAATCCTTGACCATCAGCTTGCGCGGTACGTTGGCGAAGCATTCGACCCCGGTATCGGTAATGAGGATACTCTCGGTTGTCTCGAACCCCATGTCCTCGAGCCAGAGGCCGGTCATGAAATGGAAGGTCATGCCAGGCTTCAGCTCGGTGCGGTCGCCGGGGCGCAGGCTCATGGTGCGCTCGCCCCAGTCCGGCGGATAGGACAGGCCGATCGGGTAGCCGGTGCGGTTGTCCTTGACGATCCCGTATTTCTTGAGCACGACGAAGAAGGCATTGGCGATGTCCTCGCAGGTATTGCCGGGCTTGGCCACCGCAAGGCCGGCCTCCATGCCCTCTAGCGTCGCCTTTTCCGCGTCGAGGAAGGCCTGCGTCGGCTTACCGAGGAAGACCGTGCGCGACAGCGGCACGTGATAGCGGTTATAGCAGCCCGCGATCTCGAAGAAGGTGCCCTCGCCCCTCTTCATCGGCCGGTCGTCCCAGGTCAGGTGCGGCGCGGAGGCTTCGACACCTGACGGCAAGAGCGGCACGATCGCCGGATAGTCGCCGCCGATGCCGTCGACGCCGCGGGTGCCTGCGTCGTAGATTTCGGCGACCAGATCGCATTTGCGCATGCCGACCTCGATCTTGTCGAAGATACGGGCATGCATTGCCTCGACGATCCGCGCGGCGTTGCGCATATATTTGATCTCGGTTTCGCTTTTCACCGCACGCTGCCAGTTCACCAGCGCGGTCGCATCCACGAAACGGGCGTTCGGCAGATGTTTCTGCAGCGAAGCGAAGGCGGCCGCGGAGAACCAGTAATTGTCCATCTCGACGCCGATCGTCAGCGTGCCGAAGCCGCGATCCGTCAGGATACCGGAGAGATAATCCATCGGGTGTCGCTCGGTCGACTGCACGTAATGATCGGGATAGCCGACGATATTTTCCTGGCTGAGATAGGAAGTCAGCTTGGCACCGTTGGCGTCCTGGCCGCGGCCGAACCAGACCGGTTCGCCGGACGGCGGCACGATGACGGCCTGATGCACATAAAACGACCAGCCGTCATAACCCGTCAGCCAGGCCATGTTTGATGGATCGCTGACGATCAGGAGGTCGACCCCCTTCGCATCCATGGCATGCCGGGTCTTTTCCAGCCGCGCGGCATATTCCCCACGCGAGAATTTGAGATTGGGCTGGGTCATGTTTCTTCCCTTCTTATCCGGCGCAAGGCCAGCTCAGCTTTCGAATGCGGTGCCCGCGCCGGCGGCATCTGCCCGCGCGAAGGCGAGCGTGGCGATGGCGGTATCCTGGATGCCGGTCCCGGTGAGGTCGGCGAGTGTGATCTGTCCTGCGTTTTCGCGTCCGGGGCGGATGCCGGCGATGACTTGCCCAAGCTCGGAAAATTCGGCATCCGGTGAAATGAGCCCGGCCTTGACGGCATGATGCAGTTCCCCGAGCCGGCGCGTCTGTTTCAGGCTGTCGGCGACGTAGACATCGACCTTGGCGATGGCTGCCGGGTCGATCTCGTTCTTGTGTTCGGCATCCGAACCCATGGCGGTCACATGCTGGCCGGGCTGGAGCCATTCCGCCTTCAGGATCGGGATTTCAGATGGGGTCGTCGTGACAACGATATCGGCACCGGCGACGGCGATCTCAGGATCGGCCTCGGCCCTTACTGTGATCCCAAGCCTGGCCGTCAATTCCGCGGCAACGGTTTTGGCTTTCCCGAGGTCGCGCGCCCAGATGTGCGCCTCACGAATCGGCCGGACCAGCGCCAAAGCCTCCAGTTGCAACCGCGCCTGCATGCCTGCGCCAAAAATCGCCGCAACGGCCGAGTCCGGACGCGAAAGATGTTTTGCCGCAACTGCGCCCGCCGCAGCCGTCCGGACATCAGTCAGATACCCGTTGTCGAGCAACAGCGCCTGCACGAGACCCGTGCGGCTGGACAGCAGGACCATCATGCCGTTCGTGCTCGGCAGGCCGATCTTCGGATTGTCGAAGAAGCCGGGGCTGATCTTGATGGCGAAACCTTCGAGACCCGGCACATAGGCCGTCTTCACATCCACTTCCCCACGATGTTCGGGAATATCGAGGCGCAGGATCGGCGGCATGGCGACCGGCTTGGTGGCGAGCGCATGGAAAGCGTCCTCGACGCAGCCGACTGCTTCGCCGTCGAGCGGAACAAGCTTGCGCAGATCCTTTTCGGTGAGAATGACGATCCGGCTCATGCGGCGTCCTTTCCATGGATGGCGTCACCGTTGATCACCCGCCGGTGCTGCTCCATGTCGATATTGCGGCCGGAAAGGAGTGCGACGATGGGCCCAAGGCATTTGACTTTTCCGGCAAGCAGCGCCCCGATGCCGACAGCGGCGGCGCCTTCGACCACCTCGCGCTCGAGCGAATAGGCATGTGCGATACCGGCGGCAATTTCCGCTTCGGAAAGCAGAACGACATCGTCGAGAAGATCCCGGCACATCGCAAAGGTCACGCGGTTATCAAGCCCGATGCCGCCCCCGAGCGAATCCGCAAGGCTCGGCACTTCCTCGACCAAAACCGGCCTGCCCGCATCCAGGCTCGCCTTCATTGCCGCGCCGCGCTCCATCGTCAGGCCGATGACCCGCGCCTGCGGCCTCAGTCCCTTCACCGCGGCTGCGATGCCGGCGGCAAGCCCGCCGCCGGACAGCGGCACGAGAACCGTCCCGATCTCCGGAACTTGTTCGACGATCTCAAGACCGAGAGTACCTTGCCCCGCCACGATGGCCGGATGATCGAAAGGCGGCACCATGACCAGCCCCTCTTCTGCCACCAGCCTGTCGACCTCTTCCTGCGCTTCGTCCTGCGAATGTCCGATGATGCGCACGCGCGCACCGAGGCGGCGGATTTCCGCGACTTTGTTTTCCGGGACGAGCGACGACATGCAGATGGTTGCGACGGCACCTTCCGCTCTCGCCGCAAAGGCGAGCGCCCGCCCATGATTGCCTGTGGAGGCCGCCACCACACCGCGCGTCCGCTCCTCGCGCGTCAGCGAAAGGATGGCGTTCGTCGCACCGCGCAGCTTGAAGCTGCCGGTGGTCTGATGGTGTTCGAGCTTCAGATGGACCGGTACGCCCGTCCGCTCGCTCAGGACGACCGATGCCGCCATCGGCGTCCGGCACACGCGGCCATCGATGCGGACTGCAGCGGCGCGGATATCGTCAAGTTGAACCGGCAAGGTCTTCCCGCTCATGGTCTCAGCCTTCCGGATAGGGCTTGGTCATCAGCGTGCCCAGTTCAGGACGCGATGCCATTTCCCCGCAAAGCCGCAGGCAGGCCCAGCTGGTGGCAAGGTTGCTGCTGACGACAGGCCTGCCAATCTCGGCTTCGATACGGGCCGCGACTTGTGCAGCCCGGACCGCGGTGCAGGAGATGAAAAGCGCCTGCGAAACCGGTGCGATTGCATCGCGGGCGAGCGAAACGATCTCGTCCGGTGCAATGCGCGCCATTTCGCGGTCGTCGTCGAAACCCAGGCAGGTAAACCTGTCGATCGTGAAGCCGAGGCCGGCGAAATAATCGGCCATCGGCCGGCTCGTCTCCACGGTATAGGGCGTCAGGATCGAAATTTGGCTTGCACCGATAGTCCGCAGGCCTTTTACGGCCGCAGCCGTCGGCGTCACCACGCGAACGCCGGGTTTGGCGGCGCGGATCGCCTCCTCGATGCGGGCATCGCCGATGACCACGGAGGCGGACGTGCAGGAATACATGACCGCATCCAGCGTCTCGCCCGGCAAGATCAACGAGGCGCCCTCGGTCAGCACCGGCTGCATCCTGAGGAGATTTTCAGGCGTCGTCGGATTGGCATACGGGATGCGGTTGACATAAACGCCGATGCGGTCGCTCGCGACCATGCGCTGGAAGTCGACCTCCGTCGTATGGTCGGTGGCCAGGATCACCAGACCGATGCGTTTCTGAAGCGGGCGATCGTCCAGTCGCGGCTTTCGGCCGGCGAGGCTTATCTCAACGGAAGTCATCTCAGTCGTCCATCCTGGCATAACGTTCCTCCAGCCAGCGCAGCCCCAGGACCGAGATCAGGCTGACCACGAGGAAGAAGACGCCGACGAGCGTCATCGGCTCGATATAGCGATAGTTGCTGTTGGCGATGCTCTTTGCCTGGTTCATCAGCTCCAGCACGGTGATGGCCGAAAGCAGCGGCGTTTCCTTGAACATCGCGATGAAATAGTTGGCGAGCGCCGGGATCATCGGCGGCACCGCCTGGGGCAGGATGACGTGGATCCAGGCCTGCCTTGTCGTGAGATTGGCCGCCTTTGCCGCTTCCCACTGTCCACGCGGCACGTTCTCGATGCCGGCGCGATAGACCTCGGCGGTATAGGTGGCATAGTGGACGCCGATGCCGATGACGCCGGCGACCAGCGGCGAGAGGCGGATGCCGATATCCGGCAGCACGTAGAAAATGAAATAGAGCTGCACGAGAAGCGGCGTGCCGCGGATGAATTCCGAAACGAAGCCGACCGTGCGCGAGACAGCGGTGATCGGCGAGCGGCGCACGATGGCGAGACCGAGACCGACCACCGCCGCCACGGCCGCACCGAGGACGGTCGCCAGGAGAGTGATCTTGAACCCTTCGAGAAGGGTCGGCATGATCTGCCAGACGAAATCCCAATCCCACTCCATGGTCAGGTCCTCACGCCGTCGAGGCTGCGCGTCACCCGCCGCTCCAGCCAGCGCATTACCGTGGAAATCGCCCAGGCCATGACGAAGTAGAGAAAGAGGATCGTCGCGAAGGGAATGAGCGTATTGCCGGTCTGGGCACGGACGACCTGCGCCTGGAAGGTGAGGTCCGTCAGCGAGATCAGCGAGACTACGGCCGTGCCCTTCAAAAGCTCGATGGCGTTGTTGCAGAAGGTGGGCAGCATCAGCGGCAGCGCCTGCGGCAGGATGACATGGCGCATCCGCTGAAAGCGGGAGAGATTGAGGGCGATGCAGGCCTCGGTCTGTTCTCGCCCGACCGCCTTCACGGCACCGCGCACAACTTCTGCCCCGTAAGCCCCGACATTCAGCCCCAAAGCCAGAACGCCCGCCTGAAGCGGCGTGAGGGTGAGGCCCGCGAAGGGAAGGACGAAATAGACCCAGAAGAGCTGGACGAAGATCGAGGTGCCCCGGAAGAACTCGATATAGGTCGTCGCAAGCGCCCGCACGGCAAAGAAGCGCGAAAGCCGCCCGAGGCCGGCCAGGAAAGCCATCACCAGCGCCAGAGCCGAACCCATAACGGTCAGCTGCAGCGTTACCAGCGCCCCCTCGAGGATCAGCGTCAAATAGCCGGACCAGACCGACATCAGCGGAAACTTCCCATTATCGCAGACAGTGCAGAGACGGCCCAAGGCCATCGCGATCGGTGGCGGAACGGCACATGAGCCGCTCCGTCCACCTCAGTTCGGCCGTTTACTGGGCGGCAGTGCATTGCTTGTCGCGAGTGGTCGACATGGCTGCCTTGGCGGAGAAACCATAGGGTTCGATAAGCTTGGCAAACTCACCCGATTCCTTCAGCTTCTTGAGCTCCCCATCAAACGCATCGCGGAGGGCGACGTCCTGCTTTCGGAAGGCCGCGCCATCGCAATACACCGGCGCGCCGACCACCGGTGCGACGACTTCGAGATTCGGATCCTTCGCTTTGTCCAGAAGATCGTGGATCGAAAGGACCGGAAGAGAATAGACGTCGATGCGGCCATCCTGGAGCATCTTGATGCCGCTCTGCCCATCCGGCACGACGATGACGCGCTCACGCGGCACGCCAGCCTGCAGGGCCAGCTTCTCCTCGGTGCCGCCACCCGGGGCGCCGATCTTGGCATTCGTATTGTTGGCAATGTCCTTGTAGCTCGTCAGCTTCAGCGGGTTGCCTTTCCTGAGGGCGAATGCTTCCGCATCGCAAAGGATCGGCTCGGAATAGGCCACCGCGTTGCAGCGTTCCGGCTTCATGAACAGGCCTGCGGTAATCGCATCGTGGCGGCCGGCCTGCAGGCCTGGGATCATCGCACCATATTCGGAGATCGAAGCCACCACCTCCTTGATGCCGAGACGCTCGAAGATGACGCGGGCAACGTCGGGAGCGGCACCCGAAACCTTGCCGTCGGCGCCGACCGCCGTATAGGGCGGCTCATTGGCGATGGCGATACGGGCAAAGCCCTGTTCCTTCAACTGCTTCAGGTCCGCTGCGGATGCAGAAATACCGCCCGCGATGGCGGTGAGGATTGAAATGCTGACGGCCGATGCTAAAATTCTCGTTTTCATTGTTCCCTACTCCTCTGGTTTTTTCCCGATGTCTTCGGGCTGTATCGCTGCCTTTGGCGGTCAGACGCGGTGCCCGGCCGCTATGATCTTGCGCAGGAAAGTCTGGGTGCGCTCCTGCTTCGGGTTCCGGAAAATCTCATCCGGTCCGCCCTCCTCGACGATCTTGCCGCGATCGAAAAACAACACGCGGTCCGCGAAATCATGCGCAAAGCCCATCTCGTGCGTCACCAGCAGCATGGTCATGTCGGTCTCGGCCGCGAGCCGCCTCATGACATTCAGCACCTCCTCGACGAGTTCCGGATCGAGTGCGGATGTCACTTCGTCGAACAGCATGATCTTCGGAGAGAGCGCGAGCGCCCGGGCGATTGCGACCCGCTGTTTCTGGCCGCCGGAAAGCTGTGCCGGCACCGCCTTCGCCTTGTCCGCCATGCCGACCATGTCCAGCAGATCCATGGCCCGTTTTTCGGCATCGGCACGTGTCGCACCCTGGGTGAGCATCGGCGCGAGCGTGACATTGTCGAGGACGCATTTGTGCGGAAACAGATTGAAGTGCTGGAAGACCATGCCGATCTTCTTGCGCATGCGATGCAGATGGCGCTCGTCTGCGGCAACCAGATCGGCGCCCGTCTTCATGTGATAAAGCTGCTCGCCGTCGACCTCGATATGGCCGCCGCTGATCGATTCCAGCGTCATCAGAATACGCAGGATCGTCGTCTTGCCCGAGCCGGAAGGGCCGATCAGCGCCAGCTTCTCGCCCGGCATCACATTCATCGACAAACCATCGAGAACGGTCAGTGGGCCGTATCTCTTGACGATGCTGTCGATGCGGATGATGGGCGATGGCATTCATGTCTCTCCCTGTTGAGACAAGCAATGCGTCAACGATGACCGCCTCACGAAATCATGTCAATTCGGAAAATAATATCATGACAATATTTCTCCGCCTGCACAAACGGCAGGCGCTTACATCAAATCGCAAGCAGCAGCTCTTCGGGGTTTCCCTGCGCCAGCGACGCGACGATTGCGAGCCCGGTGCGCAACTCGCTTTCCGTTGTCGACCCCAGCGAGATGCGCAGGGCCGGCGTCCATCCGTGATCCGTCGTATGGAACGACTTGCCCGGCGCAATGCCGACGCCGCGTAGCCGCGCCTGGGCCACGAAGGCATCTTCGGTGTGACTGCCGGAAAGCGGCAGCCAAACGTGCAGGCTCTGTGGATGCGCTCGATAGGACAGACCCGCCAGCGTCTCGGCGGCGATGGCATGACGGCTGACGAGGGCGCGACGCTGCCAGTTGACGAGTTCCATGGCGGTGCCGTCGCTGACCCAGCGGGTGGCGATCTCGGCCATTGCGGGCGTTGCCATCCAGTTGGAGACCAGATGCCGGTTGGCAACCGCCGCGACATAACGGTCCGGCGCGACGAGATAACCGATGCGCAGGCCCGGAACGGTGATTTTCGTGAAGCTTGTCACGTAGAGCGTCCGTTCCGGAGCGAAGGCGGCCATCGGCGGCGCACGGCCCTCCACCATGGGCCCGAGGACGTCGTTCTCGATGATCGCTATGTCATGCTTGGCGGCCACGGCTGCAAGCGCCTCGCGGCGACCGGCGCTCATCAGAGCCGCCATGGGATTGATGACGGATGGCTGCAGGAAGATCGCCCGGATCGGACCTTTGCGGCAGGCCTCGTCGAGCGCCTCGGGGATCATGCCCTCCTCGTCGATCGCCAGCCCTTCCAGATGCAGGCCGAGATAGGTGGAAAGCGGAACGAGGGTATGATGGCTGACCACTTCCGTGGCGATGGTCGAGCCGGGCGGTGCGACGCTCATCAGGGCCACCGTCATTCCCGATGTTGCGCCGTTGGTCACGCTGACATTCAGCGGCGAAACATCCAGGCCGCAGCGTGCCAGCCATTCGGTCGCGATAGCCCGGTGGCGGGGGAACACCATATTCGGCCGAAACGACAGGGCGGAACTCGCCGGCAGGTTTTCAGAAAGCCAGGCGAAGGCCTGCCGGAATTTTTCGACATGGATCTGCTCGCAGACCGGCTTCAGGATCGACAGGTCGATGACCTCACCCAGCCGTTCGGGCAGGTAAGGCGGTTCGGGCTCGCGCGCCTGCGTCTGCACGAAGCTGCCTCGCCCGATTTCGCCGGAAATCAGCCCCCGGCGGATAAGGTCGTCATAGGCGCGACTGACCGTCTGGACCGACAGGCCGAGATCGTCCGCCATGCGGCGGTGGGTCGGCAGCTTGGTCCCGTTGACGAGCTTTCCTTCCTGGACGGCGCGGGCAATCTGCTCGGCGAGCGAAAGATAGGCCGGTCGGCGGAGCTGGGAGGGATCGGGGCGCCAATTTGTCATGATTTTACTGTGCTTAAAATCAGTTCAATTGACAATGGCAAAACGAATTTTCATTGTCTTCCGCAACAACCGCACGACAGGAAACCAAATGAAACTCGACGCCATCGATCTGCGCATTCTCGAGGCGGTCCAAGGTGATGGCCGGATCACCAAGCTAGCCCTCGCCGAAAAGGTCGGCCTTTCGCCGACGCCCTGCTGGATGCGTCTTCGGAAGCTGGAAAAGGCGGGCATCATCGCCGGCTATCATGCCCGGCTCGTGCCAAGGAAGATCGCGCCGATCGCCAGCGTCATGGTGGAGATCACGCTCGCCAACCATCGCCAGGGCGATTTCGATCGTTTCGAACGGGTGATCGCTGCTATCCCTGAGATCACCGCCTGCTGGTCGGTCGGCGGCGGCGTCGATTATATCGCCAAGATCGTGGCCCTCGACATCGACGCCTATCAACGCCTGATCGACGACCTGCTCGATCGCGAACTCGGTATCGAACGTTATTTCACCTATATCGTCACCAAAACGGTGAAGGAGGAAACGGGCGTGCCCGTTACCGCCCTGTTCGAGCCGGATATCGACCAGCGGTCGTAGACAATCTCTCCGCAAGGCCCGGCCAGTTTAGACCATCTCTCTCTTTTTCCCCTCGCGAATGGACAATCTCTCGCATCGGCAAGGCGATACTTGCGCCACGACCGAACGAGGATCTGGCCATGACTGCAATTTTTGCACGCCCCGCCTATCACGAGGCCCTGACGCGGCTCGCCGACCGCCACCTGCTGCGCGACCTTGCCTATGTGGATGGGCGCTGGGTTGCCGGCGCCAACGGCCAAAGCTTCCAGGTCACCGACCCCGCTTCCTCCGCAACCCTCGCGTGGGTCGCGAGTCTTAGCGCTGAGGAAACCGATGCAGCGATCGATGCTGCCGCGACCGCCTTTCCCGTCTGGCGGGCCAAGTTGCCGCAGGAGCGGGCCGCAATCCTGAAGGAATGGCATCGGCTGATGCTCGAAGCCAGGGAGGATCTGGCTCTCTTGATGACGCTGGAGCAGGGCAAGCCGCTTGCCGAGTCCCGCGGGGAGATCGACTACGCCGCCTCCTTCATCGAATGGTATGCCGAGGAAGGCAAACGGGTTAACGCCGAGAGCGTCACCAGCCATCTTCCGGGCGCCGAAATGATCGTGCGGCGGGAGGCGCTCGGCGTTGCCGGCATCGTCACGCCCTGGAATTTTCCCTCCGCCATGGTCACCCGCAAGGCGGCTGCGGCACTTGCCGCCGGCTGTACGGTCGTCGCGCACCCCTCTTGCGAAACGCCGCTTTCGGCGCTGGCGCTGGCCGAGCTCGGCGAACGGGCGGGAATGCCAGCGGGCGTGTTCAACGTCGTGACCGGCAATGCCGCCAGCATCGTCGGCCGGCTCTGCCAAGATGCGCGGGTGCGGGCGATGAGCTTTACCGGCTCCACCGAGATCGGTCGCCTGATCGCCGCGCAATGTGCGCCGACGATGAAGCGGCTGGTGATGGAACTCGGCGGCCATGCGCCGCTGATCGTCTTCGACGACGCCGACATCGATCGCGCCGCCGATATCGCAGTCGCCGCCAAATTCGCGACCTCCGGCCAGGACTGCCTCGCAGCCAACCGGATTTTCGTCCAGCGGCCCATCCTCGAAGCTTTCAACGCGGCTTTTGCCAAACGGATTGCCGCCCTGACGGTCGGCAACGGATTGGCGGAGGGCGTGGACATCGGACCGCTGATGCACGAACGAGCCGTGATGAAGGTCGAGGCACAGGTGAAGGATGCGCTCGACAAGGGCGCCAGGCTACTTGCCGGCGGCAAGCGCTATAAGGCCGGTCCGCTTTTCTTCGAGCCGACACTCATCACCAACGTACCGGACGATGCGGTCATCATGCGCGAGGAGACCTTCGGCCCGATTGCCGCCGTCACCGTCTTCGACACGGAAGACGAGGTCGTCGCCCGCGCCAACGACACCGAATACGGGCTTGTCGCCTACGTGGTCACCGCAAACGGCGCCCGGCAGATGCGCCTCGGGCGGGCGCTCGAATATGGAATGGTGGCGATCAACCGCGTGAAGATCACCGGCGGGCCTGTTCCTTTCGGCGGCTGGAAACAATCCGGTCTCGGACGCGAGGGCTCCCGCCACGGCATCGAGGCTTTCACAGAGCTCAAATATCTTTGCATCGACACCGCCTGCTGACCGATCCCATAATCTTGAAGGAAAAGCCAATGCTCGAAAGAAACAACGAACTCACCGCCTGGGACCGTGATCATTTCTTCCATCCGTCGACCCATATGGGCATGCATGCGCGTGGCGAAACGCCGACGCGGGTGATCGGCAGCGGCGAAGGCGTCTACATCACTGACCGCGACGGCCGCACCAGCCTCGATGCCTTTGCTGGTCTCTATTGCGTCAATGTCGGCTACGGCCGACAGAAAATCGCCGATGCAATCGCCGAACAGGCCCGGAACCTGGCCTATTACCATGCCTATGTCGGGCACGGCACGGAAGCGTCGATCACGCTTTCGAAGATGATCATCGACCGGGCCCCGGAAGGCATGTCGAGGGTCTATTTCGGTCTTTCCGGCTCCGATGCCAACGAGACCAACATCAAGCTGATCTGGTACTACAACAACGTCCGCGGGCGGCCGGAAAAGAAGAAGATCATCTCGCGCTGGCGCGGCTATCACGGCTCCGGCGTCATGACCGGCAGTCTCACCGGCCTCGAACTCTTCCACAAGGCCTTCGACCTGCCGCGCGTGCCGATCCTGCATACCGAAGCGCCCTATTACTTCCGCCGCCCGGACCGCTCGATGAGCGAGGAACAGTTCTCGCAATATTGTGCCGACAAGCTGGAGGAGATGATCCTTTCGGAGGGCCCGGAGACAATCGCAGCCTTCATCGGAGAGCCCATCCTCGGTACCGGCGGCATCGTGCCGCCGCCCAGGGGCTATTGGGACAAGATCCAGGCCGTGCTTCAGAAATACGACATCCTGCTCGTCGCCGACGAGGTGGTGACCGGTTTCGGCCGCCTCGGCACGATGTTCGGCTCCGACCATTACGGCATGAAACCGGATCTCATCACCATCGCCAAAGGCCTGACCTCCGCCTATGCGCCGCTGTCCGGCACGATCGTCTCCGACCGTTTCTGGCAGGTCCTGGTGCAGGGTTCGGACCAGCTCGGCGCGATCGGCCACGGCTGGACCTATTCCTCGCACCCGATCTGCGCGGCGGCCGGCATCGCCAACCTCGAACTGATCGACGAGATGGGATTGGTGCAGAATGCTGCCGAGACCGGAGCCTATTTCCGCTCCGAACTGGCCAAGGCCGTTGCCGGCCACAAGCATGTCGGCGACGTCCGGGGCGATGGGCTCATGGCCGCGGTGGAATTCGTGGAGGACGAGGACGATCGCATGTTCTTCGATCCTTCCCAGAAGATCGGTCCACAAATCGCAGCAGCGCTTCTGGAGCGCGGCGTCATCGGCCGCGCCATGCCCCAGGGCGACATTCTCGGTTTTGCGCCACCGCTTTGCCTCACCCGCGAGGAAGCGGATATCGTCGTCAAGGTGACGGCCGAGGCGATCGACAGTGTATTCGCCAATCGCTGACGGGAGAAGACACATGGCCTCTATCCCCGAAACGATGGCAGCCGTCCTCCTGACCGGCCATGGTGGGCTCGACAAGCTCGTCTATAGCCGAGACGTCCCGGTGCCCAGACCTGCCGCCGGCGAGGTCCTCATCCGCGTGGCGGCCTGCGGCATGAACAATACCGATGTCTGGGTGCGCCAGGGCGCCTACGGTACGGAGGAGGATCCCGGCGCCGTTTCCACATGGAGACGGCAGGGCAACACGCTCACCTTTCCGCGCATCCAGGGCGCCGATACCGTCGGTCACGTGGTTGCCGTCGGAGAGGGTGTCGATCCGACACGGATCGGCAAGCGGGTGATGGTCGATTTCTCCATCTACAACCGCGAGGACGATAGCCTTGCCGACATCGACTACATGGGCCACGGACGCGACGGCGGTTATGCCGAATACATGGCGCTGCCGGCAGAAAACGCCCACGTGATCAACACCACCATGACCGACATCGAGCTTGCGACTTTCTGCTGCGCCTATCTGACCGGCGAGCGAATGCTGGAAAGAGCCAGGCTTTCCGTCGGGGAACGGGTACTCGTCACCGGCGCCTCGGGCGGCGTCGGCTCGGCAATCGTTCAGCTCGCGCGGGCGCGCGGCGCTATCCCGATCGCCGTCGCAGGCCCTAGCAAGGAAACCGCCATACTCGAGATCGGCGCCGAGGCCGTGGTGACGCGCGGGAAAGGCGACCTCGCCGAGGCGGTGACCGAAGCAACGGGCGGGGCGCCGATCGACGTGGTCGCGGATCTCGTGGCCGGCCCGATGTTCAACGATCTTCTGAAAATCCTGCGCCCCGAGGGCCGTTACACGACCGCGGGGGCAATCGCAGGTCCGGTCGTCCAGCTCGATCTCAGGACGATGTATCTGAAGCAGCTGGAGCTGCACGGTTCCAGCCAGGGAAGCCGCGCCGATTTTCGCCGCCTCGTCGGCTATATCGAAAGCGGAAAGGTCCGACCGCTCGTCGGCGGCGTCTATCCGTTGTCGAAATTCCACAACGCCCAAACGGACTTCATGGCCAAAAATTTCGTCGGCAAACTGGTCGTGGTTCCCGATTGACGGTAGTTCGGAACCTGTGTTGGCGATGTCGGGTTGGCTGGGTCCGACTTCTCAAGCCGACTATAAGCTGCCGAGCCGCTGAAGCATGTTCGTCAGGCGAGCATTCTCGGTCCGAAGTTTGTCGGCCAGCAGCTTTTTGAGCCGCCTGTTCTCGGCATCGAGCGCCGCCAGATCGTCATCCGAAACCACGTCCGGCAGATGGACACTCCGTCGCTGAGGATGGTCCTTTTCGGACGGCGTGACAATTTCGATGGTCTGAACGTTTACGTGCGGCTTCTCGGCGCTCGACAACGGTACGTGATCTCTTACTACCGCTACCATTTCGGGGGATGGCTGAGCATCAATTGCCGCCGGCAATTCGATTTGAGGCGGCGGCGATGAACCGGCTTCGCCGTCCAATGAAAGGAGTGTTCCTGGATCGTCGGCGCGATGGCCGTTTTCAATGCTCGGCTCCAGCTTCACTCGTTCGAACGCGACCGCAGCATTGTCGGAGGTTCGCGGGCGCTCCTCAATCGGCGGGATGCGATGTGGCAGCGACGTGTCGCTTTCCACCGCCCGGGCCAGGGCCCTCAGATCCGTATCACCCCAAATCGAGTTTGCTTGGGTCTTCGGCTGTCGTCGATTGGTTTTATACTCGACAACAAAGTTGCGCCGCGTGGTCTTCATCTGTCTCTCAGCGTGGATATGTCAATTGCCGAGTCCTGCGCTATCGAGCAGGTCCCACAAGCCTTTTGTCTTTATCGGCTAGCCAATGAATCCTGTAGTCAAATCGGGCACATGACGCGAGATTCCGGCGTCGGCTTCACTCAAGACCGAGTCGTCTGCGCAGTTCTGCATTCTCGGTGCGCAACTTTTCCGCCAACAGCTTGCGAAGCCGTTGGTTCTCCTCTTCGAGCTGGGTGAACTCGGCAAGATCGTCGGTAACGGGAACAGAAACAGGCGCTTTCCGAACGGCGCCCTCGGACTTTGCGGCCTTCTTCCATTGGTAATATGTTTGGTCCGAAATACCGACGGTCTTGACTGCGTCCTTGAGCGTTACCCCGTTTGCCAGCTGGGCGTCGATCTGTCCCAGCTTTTCAAGCTTGCCTTCGTCCGTATGCCTTTTAGACCTCGTTGATGAAGCCGCCTTCGATGTGGCGCGAACAGGTTCGACCGAAGCTTTTTTTCGTCGAGAGGCCGCCTTCTTGGCAACGGACGGCGCCGGCGCGGATTCAGCCGTCGCAGACACGGTAGAAAGCTCGATGTTTTCTTCGTCGGCCATGAATGTTCCCTCTCTTTATCGCCGTCTTTGTCAGCCGAGTTGATCAATTAGTCAACAGAGCTCCCTCAAGGAACAATGGCCCGCTGAAAGGACGAAAGTCCGTCTATCATTCGATCGCCCAAATGCTTTTGGCATTCCCGCAATGGAGCGTTTATATGTTTGCCAAAGCGAAGTCGTGGACCACCGAAGATCAGAAGGTTGGCGGCCTGAAAAATCCGCAAGACGAAATAAGATACATCAGGAAGACGCAATGAGTGGATGCTGTTCAGGATCAAGGCGGGAGACGGAGCAGGCAATATCTGTCGCACCGGCAAACACGGTCTCTGCCGGCATCCGAGGGGAAGCGATTGCCATCAAGGGGGGCGAGACATTCGTTGGAACCCATGACCCGGTAATCTCCGCCGATGGCGAGGGGCCGGAGCGCAGGATTTCGTTGCAGGATTTTCACCTCGAGGTCGAGACGGTCACCATCCGTCGGTTTGCCCAGTTCGTCGAGGCGACCGGCCATGTAACGGAATCGGAGCGGTTCGGCTCGTCGGCCGTGTTCGCATCGCTGCTCGGTGACAGCAGTCTTGCGACGGGTGGTGTCGTGGGAACCCCGTGGTGGACGCGCGTCGACGGGGCCACCTGGCGGCAACCGGAAGGCCGCGGCAGTTCGATCGACGATCGGCTTGACCATCCGGTCACCCACGTCTCCTGGAACGATGCGCTCGCATTCGCGCGATGGGTCGGCGGCCGTCTGCCGACAGAAGCGGAATGGGAGCATGCGGCGCGTGGCGGCAACCGCCGCCGGCGGTATCCCTGGGGCGAGGAAGAGCCGACCGACGAAGCGATCTTCTGCAATATCTGGCAGGGCCGCTTTCCCGACACCAACACGCTGCAGGACGGATATTTCGGCACCGCGCCGGCGCGCAGCTTCGCCCCGAATGAGGCCGGTTTCTACAATCTCGCCGGCAATGTCTGGGAATGGACCGCCGACCCTTTCAAGGTGCGCTCACTCTCGAAACAGGCGAAGACGCGAAACGAGCATGCCAAGCGCTTTTCCGACAAGGTGCTGAAGGGCGGCTCGTTCCTCTGCCACAAAAGCTACTGCTATCGGTACCGCATCGCGGCGCGGATGGGCCTCTCCCCGGATAGCGCCTCGAGCAATACAGGCTTTCGGGTTGCCTATGATGTCGTAGCTGGAAAGGACAATGGTCCTTGATCGCAGATGGCGCCTCGTCGATCGCTGAGCCCCACATCTCCTTCATCCGGCATGCATTCCGAGCCGATCAATATCGCGCGTCAAACGCCCCCGCAAAAGGGTCGATCGGGCTCCTCCGGTTCCAGGGCCTCCGCCCCATCAGCGCCTCCACCACAGCGGTCTGCATCGCCTCATGGGTGGAATAGGCATTGATATAGGTCGGCACCCGGGGTGCATCGTAGAGATAATAGGGAAAGCCGAAGGAGATCATCACCGTCGGCAGGCTCGTCCACGGCCGTTTCATGGCGGCCCTGAAGTCCCCATGAAGTGCCCGCCAATCCAGAAAAATACGCCCGCGCGTCAGAAGCGTCTCTTCGCCGAACAGATAGAGGACGAGGTCGTGCCCGTCTGCATCGAGCGGGGTGCCATAGGGATTGAGGGTCACCTCGAAGCCCTCGGCGGCCAGCATTTCCGGCAGCTTGAAATCCAGCCTCGCATTCTGCATCGGCTCGACGATCCCGCCGGAAACGACGAGGATGCGGCGGTGCTTTTCGGGATCGAGCGGCAGCGTACCGTTCCTGTCCTTCACCAATGTGGGCGCGCGAGCAAAAGCCTCGTTGGCCATTTCCTGGGCAGACGGTTCTCTCACATGGGCCGGCATCTCGACGCTGCGATGCAGGCCGAGCGACGCCTTGAGGGCGAGGACGCGTGTGACGGCATCGTAGAAACGCTCCGCTGGAATGCGCCCGGAATGGGCGGCGTCACGCACCGCAGCGATTTCCACCTCCGGTTTGGAGGAGAAAAGAACCATGTCGCAGCCGCTCGCGATGATCTCGATCTTTGCATCATGCGCCGGCATCACGCCCGAAAGGCCTGCCATCTCACTGGCGTCGGAGACGATCAGGCCGTTGAAGCCGAACTCGCCCCGCAGGAGCGCGGTATTGAGCGGCGCAGAGACCGAAGCCGGCAGATAGGCTTCTTCGCCCGCATCGGGATCGCGTTCCAGGACATAGGCCGGCAGCGCGATATGCGCCGACATGACCGACTTGACCCCCTGATCGATGGCCGCCCTGTAGAGCACACCGAAAGTGGCTCGCCATTCTTCCATCGACAGCGGATTGATCGTTGTGACCAGGTGCTGGTCGCGTTCGTCATACCCCTCGCCCGGCCAATGTTTCACGGTCGCAGCAAGGCCAAGGCGCTGGAAGACGCGCATCTGCGCCAGCGCATGACGTTCGATCAGCGCCGGATCCGAGCCGTATCCCCGGGTTGCGACGATCGGGCTGCGAAAGGCTGCGTTGATATCCAGCACCGGTGTGAAGGACCAGTTGATCCCGACGGAACGGGCTTCGCGCGCCATCAGGTCGGAGATCGCCTCGGTCAGTTCGACATCGTCGACGGCGGCCAGGGCCAGCGGGTTGGGAACGGCCGTACCGAAGGAGAGGCTCATGCGTGAGCCTTCGAGATCGGCGGAAACGAGCAGAGGAACCCTGGCCCCGGCCTGGACCGTTGCCATATGCTCGCGTTCCCTCGTACCATCCGCGCCGAAATAACGGGTGATGCCGCCAGGCTGCAGCTCGCCGAGGCGGACGATCTCCGCCTCGCGGTCGTCACCGCGCGAATTGAGATTAAAAAGCTGGGCTGCGCGGGCGGTGTCGTCCAGGGCCTGGAACGTCCGGGTTACCCAGTCGAGGGCTTCACGATCGAGGTTGAAGGGCGATTTCGTCAGATGATCCAGTGTCGATGGCATCGATCTCTCCGTTCAAACCTGTTCGGTGAGCGCGCGCTCAAGCGCCTCGAGCTTTTCCAGGTCCAGTTCCTGCCAAACCGTTGCTGCCTGCACCAGCGTCTTTGCGGCGAGTGGCGCGGGCAGCGGCTTGGACGCAAGACGAGGAACCTCCGCAATCAAGATGCGGCGCGTCGTTTCGTCGGCCATAAGCTTCGCGATGGGGATGTTCGCCACCCGAGCCCCTTGTGGAAAATCGCTTGCCCGCGCCACGCTGCGCTGGCCGGAAACGACCTGCTCCCATTGTTTTTCGATGAGCAGGTGTTCGCCGCGCACCGGTCCCGTCTCGGGAAGGCCGAGCCGTTCGAACTGATCGGAGGGTGCATCGGAGGCACGCATCAGATCGACGAGCAGCTCGGCCATCCGCAATTCAATTCTATCATCTCTGAGCGGATTTTTCTGCTCGGGATCCGTCTCAAGATCGTAGAGCAGGGTCCCGAAAACCCAGGGCCCCCGGATCGTCCATCCCGGCATGCGCAGGACGGGGGCTCCCTTGGTGAAAGAGAAAGGCGGCGCGAGCTCCGCCTTCGACAGTTCGTCCGGGGAGAAGCGGGCACGCATGTGGGTCGGCATCAGCGTATATTCATGGAGCGGCGCGTTGTCTTCGGTGGCGCAGCATCGCATGTAGACGTAACGGCCGTCGGTGACACACACGTGCCCCCCGAAATTCCCGAACAGTCCCGCCGTGCGGACCGGAGCATCGTTCCTGACCGTCTCGAGAAGCGGCTTTCCCTGCATATCGTGCGTCGGTCGGAGGCCGAACAGGTCGAGGAGCGTCGGCGCTATGTCTATGGTCTGAACGAGCGCGGAACGTCTTTCGCCGGCAACCCTGGCCCGCGGATCCCAGACGAAGAAGGGCGTGTGGATCGTCTCGTCGTACCACGGCATGACGGATTTGCCCCACCAGCCCCTTTCGCCGAGCATATAGCCATGGTCCGTGCAGACGATCAGCATCGTATCGTCCCACATGTTCTTCTCGTCCATCATGTCAAGCAGCCGGCCGAGATTTCGATCGCACATCGAAAGCAGCGCCAGATATCGATGCCGCGCCTGGAGAACCCGTTCTTCCGCCTCGGTCACGCGGTCATAGGGCGGCCAATCGAAATCCTCGCCGGTATCGGGGTAGAGGGCGTGATATTCGGCATAGCTGAAAAACGGCTCATGCGGATCGAAGGTCTCGATCTGCAGCATCCAGTCGTCCTGGCCGGCATTGGTTTCGATGAATTGCAGGCCGGCATCGAATGTCCGCGTTTGCGGGTGGTCTCGCTCGTCTGCGAGATAGGTCCTGTTAATGGGGTCCTGCCGCTTCATCTGGTAGAGGAAGTCGACGAGACGTGTGCGATCCACACCTTCGACAATGCCTTTCCAGAGGTCGCCTTCCTGGCCGCGAAAGAACTCGTGCGAAGAAAAGCGCGTGTGGTAGGTTGCACCCCCGTCCTCCCAATAATGCTGATGGTCGGTGACCAGGTGCGTGTAGACACCGGCGTTTCTCAGCAATTCCGGCACGCTGTCGTCGAACGGCTCGATCGGTGACCAGGACCGGTGGAGAAAGTTATACCTGCCGGTATGCATTTCGCGCCGGGCCGGCATGCAGGGCATGGAACCGGCATAACAGCGGTCGAACGTGGCCGTCTTTTCCGCAAGCCGCCCGAAATTCGGGGCATGGGCCGTCCTGTCGCCATAGGGCGGCAGAAGGCGGCGGTTGAGGCTGTCGAACATCAGGACGATGGCGCGCATGGTTTAAGCCGTCATTGCGAGGGCGCGGAACGCCGCGCGCCGTTCCGCCTGCCTTGCGGGATCGGCGACGGGCGCGGCGAGAAGCAGGCGCTTGGTGTAGTCGTGAGCGGGGCGCGCCGTCACCTGATCGCATTCTCCGAATTCGACGATCTCGCCGAAACGCATGACCGCAACACGATGCGAGATGTGACGCACCGCCGCCAGATCGTGGGAAACGAAAAGATAGGCGACGCCCGTCCGCTCCTGGATCTCGATGAACAGGTCCATGACCCGGGACTGAGTGGAAAGATCAAGCGCGGAGACCGGTTCATCGCAAACGATGAGGCGCGGAGACAGCGCCAGCGCCCGGGCAATGGCAATCCGCTGGCGCTGGCCGCCGGAAAACTCGCGGGCAAACCGGTCCGCCGCGTCGCTTGGCAGGGCGACCTGATCGAGCAGCTTGCGAACCTGTCGAGAGGCATCGGCGCGCGAGGCGAGCCGGCGCGCAACAATCGGTTCCGTCAGGATGTCCTCGATCGTCATCGACGGGTTGAGCGAACTGTAGGGATCCTGGAAGACCGCCTGGATGGCGGCCTGGCCTTTGCGGGCGCGGGGCGGAACTCCGGCGATATTCTCGCCGTCGAACACTATCTCGCCGGAGCTGACCGGGCCAATGCCGAGAATGGCGCGTCCGAGCGTCGTCTTGCCCGATCCGCTCTCGCCCACCAGCCCTACGGTTTCACCGGGGCGGATGGTCAGATTGACGTGCTTCAGGACATGGTGGGCGCCGAAATGGACGTTGACGTTGCGGCAATCGACAAGGATCTGATCGTTCATGCCCGCATTCCTTCCGACGTCGGTGGTCGATATGTGCGCGTCCTGCCATCTTCGAGGACGGATCCGAGAAGCATGCGGGTGTAGTCGTGCGCCGGCGCGGCGAAGAGGTCAGCAACGGTGTTGATTTCCACGATCCTGCCGTCCTTCATGACGGCTACCCGGTCACAACTATCCGCCACGACACCGAAATTGTGGGTCACCAGCATGACCGCCATGTTGAACTCCTTTTGCAGGTCGCGCAGAAGGTCGAGCACTTCCGCCTGCACGGTTACGTCGAGCGCGGTCGTCGGTTCGTCGGCGATCAGAAGGTCGGGACTGCAGGCGACAGCGCCGGCGATGAGGACGCGCTGGGCCATGCCGCCCGAGATTTCGTGCGGATAGGCCCGAAACACCCGTTCCGGGTCCGGCAGCTTCACGCGGGCAAGCAGTTTCAGCGCCCGCTGCGTCGCTTCCGCCCGCGAAATCCCGAGCACTGTCATCATCGGCTCGACGAGCTGGAATCCGATCCGGAAGGCTGGATCGAGATTGGCCATCGGCTCCTGGGGGACATAGGCGATGCGCTTGCCGCGAAGGGTACGCAGCTCATCTTCGGAAGACTTCCCCAGTTCGATACCGTCGAACTGGATGGAACCGGAAAGCACACGGCCCCCGGGCGACAAAAGTCCGAGGATGGAAAACGCCGTCTGGCTCTTGCCTGATCCGCTTTCGCCGACAAGTCCCAGAACTTCGCCGCGCCTGAGGCTGAGGCTCACGCCCTTGACGACTTCGCGCCAGCCGTCGTTCGCGGGATAGGCTACAACCAAATCCCTGACATCGAGGAGCACGTCGGGTGCGGCGCGTGGCAGCGGTTCGCTCACCGTCCGGGGAAGGACCTTCGGCGCTCTGACTTGAACACCGCCCTGCTGCATGCGGTCGCGGATGGCGTTCGCAAGCAGCACCAGCGAAGCGACCGTTGCCGTGATTGCAAGCCCCGGCCAGAGGATCGCCTGCGGGGAGACATAGATGTTGGAGAATGCATCCTGCAGCATTCCGCCCCAGGTCGGCGTGCTGGGGTCACCCAGCCCGAGGAATTCGAGACCGGACTGGACGACGATGGCAATCCCGGCGACGATTGAGGTCTGGATCACCACCGGTGCCCGTACCGAAAGCAGGATGTGCTTCGTGATGATCCTGAGATCGCTGAGGCCCGAGACGCGCGCGGCGTCGATATAGAGCTCGTGTTTGACCCCGTTGACGAGATTGCGCGTAAGCCGGAAGAAACCCGGTGACAGCATCACTCCGAAAACCGCCATCGACAGGTAGATCGAGGCCCCAAGCGCCTGATAGAAGGCGAGCAATACGATCAGCGCCGGCAGTGCCATGATTCCGTCGGAAATCCAGCGGGCGACGAGATCGAGTTTCCTGCCGTAAAAGCCGGCGAAGAGCCCCGCTGTCACCCCGATGGATGCGGCGATGACCACCGTGATCAGCGCGCCGAGGAATGTGTTGCGGCCACCATGGAGGAGACGGCTCCATATGTCGCGTCCCGAACCGTCTCCGCCGAGGAGATAACCGTCGCCGGCGACGGCATTGACCTTGAATATCTGGACGGCGGACGGATCGTTGGGGGCAAGCAGAGGCGCGAAGATCGCCGATGCGATGACGATCAGCAGCGCCAGCGCAGCGACAAGGCCTGTCGGATTGGTGAGCACCGAACGGACGAAATGACGGCGCTGCGAAGCGGCGGGGATTGGCGGCTGGGCGGTGTTGATATCGCTCATGACATCCTGACCTTCGGATTTGCCCATGCGTTGAGGAAGTCGACCAGAATGTTCACCAGAACGACCACGATGATGAGGGTCACGACCACTCCCATGAGCACGGGAACATCGCCGATCAGCGCAGCCGAAACCGTCAACGAGCCCATACCGGGAATAGCGAATACGCGCTCGATGACGGCGGCACCACCGAGAAGGGCGATGAACTGAACCGATAGGACGGTCAGCGCCGCCGGCATCGCATTGCGCAGCGCATGGCGGTAGAGCACCGAACGGGGGCTGACGCCGCGGGAGCGGAGTGTGCGCACGTAATCCTGCTTGAGCGCATCGATGACCGCGCCCCGGATCTGCTGGGAGGCCGAGGCTATCCCCGAAAGCACCAGCGCCGTTACGGGAAGCACCAGGGAAGCCGCCCACGCGGACGGCGAGGCACTGAACGAAACATAACCCGTCGCCGGCAGCCAGCCGAACTTGACCGAGAAGGTGAGGACCAGCAGCAGGCCGAGCCAGAAATTCGGCATGGCGAAACCTGCGACGCTGACGATCTGGATCGCCCGATCGGCCCAGCCGCCGCGAACAGCCGCGGCGATGCCGAGCATCGCCGAAAGGAGCGCCATCAGCGCCACGGCGATGGTCACCATTGACAGGGTGACGGGCAGCCGGCTCGCAAGTGCCGACGCCACGCTCTCGCTCATCGTCCATGACGGGCCGAGGTCGCCGCGAACGGCATGGCTCACCCAATCCCCGAATTGGACCATCAGCGGTCGGTCGAGCCCCAGCCGACTGTTCAGCGCTTTCAGCTGGTCGACCGTCGCGTTCTCACCGAGGATGTTGCGGGCGACGTTGCCCGTGGCGCCGAAAACCATCATGAAGGTTACGGTCGAGACCAGGCAAAGCAGCGCGATGCCGGAAGCCACCCGTCTCAGAAGATAACGTACCATCGGCGTCCGAGCTCACTTTGCGGGCGCATAATTGCGCGGCCAAGGCACGATGTTCTGCGCCTGCATCTGGACCTTCACCTCAGCGTTGGAAATGTAGATGCTGTCGATGCGGAACCACGGCGCAAAGAAGGCATTCTCGACCATATATCGATTGGCAGCCTGCATCGCGGCATTCTGCTCCTTGCCTGGAGGCGTATACTGGGCTGTCTTCAGGAGAGCCTCCAGTTTTTCGTCCTTTGCCTTGGAGGTGTTCCAGGGGGAGTTTGCGAAGGCGAATTTGTTGAAGTCGGCCCAAGGCGACTGGCTCCCCAGACGAAAAAGGAACATCGGGTATTTGCCCGACAGCAACTCGGCGATCGTGACGTTCGGCGGAACTTTCACCCAGCTGACGGTGACGCCGATATCCTTGAGCTGCTGGGTGATGATCGGCGTATAGGCAGCAAGCGTGCCGATATCCGGCATCGTGACGCTGAAGCCGTTGGGATAACCCGCTTCGGCAAGCAGGGCACGGGCCGCCTTCGGGTCATAGTGATAGGTCCCGTCGAGCGATGGATCAAAAGCTTCGCTTGGCGGAACGAAAGGTTGATCCGTGACTTCGCCATAACCCCTGGCGACGAACTTCAGGATCGCTTTTTCATCGAATGCCATATTGAGCGCGCGCCGGACGCGGACGTCGGACAGCGCCTTTACCATTTTGCCGTCGCGGTCGGAGAGAAACAGACCCAGCCAGTCCACCGGCAATCTGGAGACCGTCAGTTTGCTCGCCTCGGCCTCGGGGACGACCTGTCCTTCACCCGCGGCGGCATCCACCTGACCGGATTTCAGCGCATTCATCCGCGCGCTGAGATCGTTGATCGGCGTGATCGTCATGGTTTCGAACGGAAAGGCGCCGGCATTCCAATAATCCGGATTGCGCTTGTAGACGTATTGCCGCCCGGTCACCGAGCGCGCCGTGTCGTAGATGTAAGGCCCGGAGCCGATCGGGAGCATCTTGGAATCAGCCTTGCCGAGCGTCGCGGGGCTCGCCATCGCGCCGCCCACGGTCGCCAGGTTGAAGAGCATGCCCGGATCTGGTTCCTTGAGGTGCAGCTTCAGCTCTGCCGGGCCTACGATCTCGACATTCTGGACGGCGCCAGCCATCCAGGTGTTCTGCCCGACGCCATCGCGCAGATATTCGAGGTTTGCCTTCACCGCCTCGGCGTTGAAGGGTGTTCCGTCGGTGAATTTGACGCCTTCGCGCAGCTTGAGCGTCAGTTCCGTACCATCGCCGTTAAAGTGCCATTCCGTGGCCAGGTTTGGCATCGTCTTGCCGTCCGGTGCGGTATAGAGCAGCGTGTCGAAGACCGGCATCCAGTACTGGGCGCGATGGCCGATGGAAAGGCCGGCACGGTCGAAGGTGTCGTTATCCAGAATGCCGGCGAGCGCAAGCGTCTCGGGGTTGTTCCCGACTTCTGCTTTGGCGACTGGCGGCACGGATAAAAAAGCCGCCGTCAAGGCGGACAAAATCAATCGGTTTCGCATGCTCTCCTCCCCGAGAGCCTGACTTGCCCGCTCCCCGGCCAGACAGGCTGCATGTAGCGAATAAGATCCTGCCAAATACGCATTCTTGGCATTCCGAATGCCATAGCAGTTGAGGCAATGCAGGAAAAATGCAATTAACGGCGTGACCGATAAACGAAGCTTATCACTGCCATGCTGGATCAGATCACCCACCTCTTCCGTCTCCAGGCGATCGTGGAGGAAGGCAGTCTCCGTCGTGCCGCCGAACGGCTGAACCTCACGCAGCCCGCTTTGTCTCGATCTCTCGCCCAGTTGGAGGCCCATTTCGGACGGCCGCTTCTGGAGCGGCACGCACGCGGTGTCCGTCCGACGCTGTTCGGCGAGAGGGTCTTGTCGGAATCGCTGCGGATGATGCGTCACTGGGAAGTGGCCGAGCAGGAACTCATGTCCGACAGGGCAATAGGCAAGGCCTATCTGCGGATCGGCGCCGGACCGATGTGGCGCCCCGCAATCCTGCCGGAGTTGCTCGTCGACATGCAGCGACGGTTCCCCAAGATCGTGTTCGAGCTCAGGAACAGCCGTTATGCGACCTCGATCACCGATCTCCTGGAGGGGCGCCTCGATATGCTGTTCACGGGAATGACGGTCGATGATCCGCAAGACTTCCGCCTCGTTGCGCTTCCGCTGACGAAGGTGATCAACAATGTCATGGCGCGCGAGGATCATCCGATCTTCGCCGCCCGTGATGCGGCAGGAGCGGTTCCGCCGGAGCGCCTGCTCGATTATCCCTGGCTCGTTCATTCCGAGCTTCCGATCTATCAGGCCACTACGCAGCACGGCCTTTTCGAGCGGCTGGGGCGGGAGCCCGAGATCCGGTTGAGCTGCGAGAGCCTGCATTCGACATTGTCCATCCTTCAGCGGAGCGATTGCCTCTGCCTGCTGCCCGACGCGGCCGTTCTTGCGACCTCCTGCCCACGCATCGTCCCGGTGCCGGTCAACCTCAATTACAGGCATACGCGGACGGGGGTGATCTATCGCGAAGAACTCGGTGACTGGGCTCCGGTGCGCCAGCTGATCGCACTCTGCAAGGAGCGGTTTCATCTCGAGAAGTCACCGGAGACCGGGCGAAGCGGTCAGCAGTGATCAGTTTTTCGCATCGCTTGCTTCTGAAATTGCATTATTTGCGCATGACCTGACGCTGTATCCTTGACCAAGGCGGACGGGCTCGATGGTTGCGATCATACGTATTCCTGCCGCGTGCGAGGGAGGAATACTTGCGACCGAATATCCTTTTCATCATGTCGGATGACCATGCCGCGCGGGCAATCTCGGCCTATGGCGCAGGTCTCAACCACACCCCCAATATCGATCGGCTGGCGAAGGAGGGTGTGAGACATGACGCGACCTATGTCACGAACTCGATCTGCACGCCGTCGAGGGCCGCGATCCTGACCGGCACGCATAACCACGTCAATGGCGTCACGACGCTCGTGACGCACATGAACAATCGCATCCCCAACGTGGCCAAACTTTTGAAAGCGGCAGGATACCGTACCGGCATCTTCGGCAAATGGCATCTCGGCGAAGGGCCTCTCCACGAGCCGAAGGGGTTCGATGACTGGGCCGTCGTTCCAGGGCAGGGTGATTATTGGGACCCGGCCTTCATCGATCGTGATGGCCGGCGCCGAATTCCGGGCTATGTCACCGATATCATTACCGACAAATCGATCGATTTCATCGAACAAGGCGACGACCGGCCCTTCTTTCTGATGTGCCACCACAAGGCGCCCCATCGTAATTTCGTGCCCGACCACAAACACAATCATCTCTGGGCGGAAGAGGATCTTCCGCTGCCGTCGACGTTCAACGACGATTATTCCGGCCGTGCGGCAGCGGCCGCCGCCGCCCGCATGCGCGTTCGTTCCGATCTCAACTGGGAGGATCTCGGGCTCGTGCAGCCGGAGGGGCCTGCCACCGTCACGGGAGAACTGATGCTGGATCAGATCCCGATTCGCCGCGTGCCGGAACTTAAAAGTGGCGAAAGCATCACTGTGGTATGCGCTTCGACCGGCCGGAATTACACCTTCACCGATCCACAGGCTTTCGCAGAATTCAAATATCAACGCTACATGAAGCGCTACCTCCGGACGGTTCAATCGATCGACGACAATGTCGGCCGCCTGCTCGACTACCTCGACGAAAAAGGCCTGACTGAGAACACGCTGGTGATCTACACCTCCGACCAGGGCTTCTTCCTTGGTGAGCACGGCTGGTTCGACAAGCGTTTCATGTATGAGGAAAGTCTGCAGATGCCGTTTTTGGCGCGTTATCCGGCGGCGATTCCGGGTGGCACGACCAGTCGTGATCTCGCCTGCAACGTCGATTTTGCGCCCACCTTCCTGGACTATGCAAGGGTGCGGACGCCTTCCTTCATGCAAGGGCGGTCGATGCGACCTGTGCTGGAGGGGCGGACCCCGGGCGACTGGCAGCAATTGGTGTACCATCGCTATTGGATGCACAACGATGCCATCCACGGCGCCTGGGCGCATTACGGGGTGCGCGACGCCCGCTACAAGCTCATCTACTGGTACAACGATGATCTGGGACAGCCAGGCGCCAGACCGAATGGCGCCCCCCCGGAATGGGAATTATTCGATTGCGTGGAAGATCCGCACGAATTGAGAAACGTCGCGGACGATCCGGCCTATGCGGGAATTTTCCGCGAGATGCTCGACAAGCTCGACACTTATATGGCCGAGATCGGCGACATCGCCGAGCATCCCAGGGACCTGATTTAGGCAACCAGTTTAAGGATTGTCCCTTTTGAAGATCCAGTCGTGGTCCGGGTGGTTCTTGAACCGCCATTTGCGGATCGGGCCGGCCATGACGTTCAGATAATACATCTCGTAACCATAGGGCGCGCCGCAGGGATGATGGCCCTTCGGCACCAGCACGAGATCGTGGTCCGAAACGGCCATGGTCTCGTCAAGCGAGCCGTCCTCGGTGAAGACCCGCTGGAAGCCGAATCCCTGCGCCGGGTTCAGCCGGTGGTAATAGGTCTCTTCCAGATAGGTCATGTCGGGGAAATTATCCTCGTCATGCCGGTGCGGAGGATAGGAGGACCAATTGCCGGCTGGCGTGAACACCTCGGTGACCAGAAGGCTGTCGGCAACGTCCCTTTCCTCCATGGCGATCGGAAAGATGTAACGGGTATTGGCATCCCTGCCGCGGGTATTGAGGGAAAGCCCTTCCGGCCCGATCACTGCCGCTTCGCGTCCGGGCTTGGCCGGCGCGGTGCAGACAGCGAGCGTGCATTCGGTGGTCGCTTTGGCACTCCAGTCGGAACCAGCGGGCACATAGACGCAGTGCGGTGGCTTGCGCTCGAAGACATTCATCCGGTCGCCGAGCTCGCCGAAAGCCTTGCCGCCTCCGGAGATATCCGCCTTGCCCTCGACCAGCACGAGGATGACTTCCGTCTCGCCGGTCTTTTCGGCAGCGCTTTCGCCCGGCTTCAGGCGGTAGAGGCCAAAGCCGACATAACCCCAGCCGGCATCCTTCGGCGTGACGTCATGCACCTTGCCGGATGCGTCTTTCGGCTTGCGCAGCAGGTTCGTCATGCGTTGCCCCTCCCCTTGTCGAGGCCGGCTGCCTGCGCCATCGCCTTCAGCGAGGAAAGACCCATGCTCTGGTATTCGAAGGGATTGCGCACGTCCGGGTCCTGCTCGGCCTCGATCACCAGCCAGCCTTCATAACCATGGTCGGCGGCGACCTTCAGCACCGGGGGGAAACTCACGCCGCCTTCCTTGTCGCCCGGGACGGTGAAGACGCCACGGCGCACGCCTTCGAGAAAAGAAAGGCCTTCGTTCCGCACCTGCGCGGCGACGTCTGGGCGGACGTTCTTGGCATGGATATGGCCGACGCGGGCCATGTGATTGCTTGCGGCGCGCTCCGGGTTACCGCCGCCGAACAGGCAATGGCCGGTATCGAGCAGGAGTTTTGCATGCGGGCCGGTATTTGCCATCAGCCTGTCGATCTCGGCTTCGCTCTCGATGATCGTGCCCATGTGGTGGTGATAGACGAGGCTGATGCCCTGCTCGGCCGCAAACTCCGCCAGCGCCTCGACGCCGGCGCCGAAGGATTTCCACTCGCTGTCGGGGAGTTTCGGACGGTCGTTGACGGCCTTGCCGTCATCGCCATGGATGGCATTCGACGTCTCGCAGACGATGATGACTTTCGAACCCATCGCCTTGAGGAGATCGAGCGCCGGCTGCATCGCTCGTTTCTCGTCCTCGACGGAGTTGACGAGCAGGTTCAGCGAATGCCAGCCGGAAACATAGCGCAGCCCGCGCGGCTCCAGCACGGCCTTGAGCGCCGCCGGCTCCTGCGGAAACTTGTGGCCCTTCTCGATGCCGTCAAAACCGATCTTGGCGGTCTCGTCCAGGCACTGGTCGAGGCTGATATGGGCGCCAAGCGAACGGTCGTCGTCGTTCGACCAGGCGATGGGATTGGTACCGTAGAGGATCATGTCAGCGTCTTTCCTTAAGTGCGGCTTCGTAGGCGGCGCGAGCTTGCGTGACTTCAGCGCGGGTCGAGACCTCCGGCACCGCGACGTCCCACCAGTATCCCCCGCCTTCAGGCGTCGGATAAGGATCGGTGTCGATGACAATAACGGTTGCGACCTTCGCTTCCCGCGCACCGTTCAATGCCGCTTCCAGATCGGCGATCGAGGAGACCTTGCGGGCATCGGCGCCCATTGCGGCAGCATGGGCGGCGAAATCGATCTGCATCGGATTCGCCTGGTTGGTGTGCGCGTAGAGATTGTTGAACTGCTCACCGCCGGTCGCCATCTGCAGCCGGTTGATGCAGCCGTAACCGCGGTTGTCGGTGATCACGACGGTGATCTTGACGCCCATCGCAACGGCCGTCGCAAGCTCGGAGTTCATCATCATGTAGGAGCCGTCGCCGATCATGACGATCACGTCGCGATCCGGCTCCGCCATCTTGATGCCGAGCCCGCCGGCGATCTCGTAGCCCATGCAGGAGAAGCCGTATTCCATATGGTAGGAGAGCGGCTTGCCTGCCTTCCAGAGCTGATGAAGCTCGCCCGGCATGGTGCCGGCGGCGCACATGACGACCGTATTGTCGCGCGAGGCGCGCTGGACTGCGCCGATCACCTGCATGTCGGTCGGCAGCAGATTGCCATCCTCGGGGGCAGCGGTGATGGCATCCGCCTTGGCGAACCAGTCCTCCTTGAGGCCGGCATCCACTCCTCGGAAACGATGATCGCCGAGCGCCGCACTCACCAGCTCCAGCCCGACCTTCGCGTCCGAGACGAGCGGGATCGCTTCGTGCTTGGCGCTGTCATAGGGCTGGACATTGAGCGACAGGATACGGCGCGTCGGATTCTTGAAGAGCGCCCAGGAGCCGGTGGTGAAATCCTGGAACCGGGTGCCGACGCCAATCACCAGATCGGCATTTTCGCAAACGGCATTGGCGCTCGAAGCACCCGTCACGCCGACCGGGCCGAAATTCGAAACATGGTCCCAGGGCAGCGCCGACTTACCCGCCTGCGTCTCAACGACCGGGATATTGTGCCGGCTCGCAAATGCCGCGAGCGTCCCGGTCGCGCCGGAAAAATGCACGCCGCCGCCGGCGACGATGACTGGATTTTTTGCGCCCCGGATCGCCTCGATGGCACGCTCAAGCTCGTTCTCATCCGGCCGCGGCCGGCGCCAATGCCAGGTCTTCGACTCGAAGAAACTTTCCGGATAATCATAGGCCTCGGCCTGGGTGTCCTGGCAGAAAGCCAATGTCACTGGGCCGCAATCGGCAGTATCCGTCAGGGTTCGCATGGCGCGCGGCAGCGCGGTCAGAAGGTGTTCCGGCCGACTGATGCGGTCGAAATAACGGCTGACCGGCCGGAAGCAGTCGTTGACGCTTGCAAGGCCGTCGCCGAAATTCTCGATCTGCTGCAGGACGGGATCGGGCCCGCGATTGGCGAAGACATCGCCTGGGATGAAGAGCACCGGCAGGCGGTTCACATGCGCAAGTGCTGCCGCCGTGACCATGTTGAGCGCGCCCGGTCCGATCGAAGAGGTCACCGCCATCGCTCGGCTGCGGCGAAGCTGTTTAGAATAGGCGATCGCCGCATGGGCCATCGACTGCTCGTTCTGGCCGCGATAGGTGGGCAGGTCCGGCCGGATGCCCGCCAACGCCTCGCCCATGCCGGCGACATTGCCGTGCCCGAAGATCGCCCAGACACCGGCGATGAAGGGCACCCCCTCCTCCGTCATCTGGTTTGCGAGATAGCGCACCATCGCCTGCGCGGCGGTCAGTCTCACTGTTGTCATTGGCCGTTTCCTCCTCCGCTGCCGGCTCTTGCGCGTGCCGTGTCCCAGGCCGTGCAGAGTTCGCGGTATTTTCGCACCATGTCGGCCACCGCCTCGTCATCACCGATCGCGCCGGCAAACCACCGCCGCGCCGCATCGCCGAAAATCGTCCGGCCAACGGCAAAACCCTTCACAAGGTCGAAGCCTGCCGCGGTGGCAAAACTTTCCTCCAGCTCCGCCATCGGCGCATCGAGCCCGAGCACGACGATACCGCGCACATAGGGATCGTGCTTCTCGATCGCGGCGCAAGCATTCGCCCAGGCGGCCTCGCTCGTCATCGGTTCGAGCTTCCACCAGTCGGGGTAAACGCCGATCTCGTAGAAACGCTCGATGATATCGGCAACGGTTCGATCGTTGACCGGTCCGACCTTGGAGGGGATCACCTCCAGCAGCATTTCCAGCCGGTTGCGGCGGGTGGCGGCAAACAGGCGCTGGATCACCTCTTCCTGTTTCTCCCGCATCTCTGCCGGGTCATCGGGATGGTAGAAGCAAAGAACCTTGGCAACATTCTCGACCGGCCATTCTGTGATGCCACCGAGATCGGGACCAAGCTCTGGCTCCAGGGTCAGCGGGCGCGAGCCTGGCCATTCCACCGGCCGGCCGATCCACAATCCCGTGCCCGTCGCCTTGTAAAGCGTCTCGCGTCCGAGCCGCCCGTCGCAAAGAATGCCGTAGCCCTGCCTGCCATCCGAGACGTCGAGCGCGGCCTTCAGGCACAGTGCCTTGAACTCGTCGATCCGCTCCGAACTTTGTCCCGCCTCATCGGCGATCGCTTCGAGTTGCATGCGGTGATCGAAGGCGAAGACCCGCAATTGCGGCCACTCGCCGGTCCGGTTGGTCGACCAGTGCACCTGCTCCAGCGCGCCGTCCTTGCGCAGCGCCTTGTCCCGGATGCCGGTGCGGAAGAAATATTGCAGCTCTTCCCAGCTCGGATAGGCCGGCGTGCAGCCGTGGCGCGAGACGGCGAAGGCGCCGCAGGCGTTGGCGTATTTCAGCGCGGTCGGCCAGTCCTCGCCGGTGAGCCAGCCCTTCAGCAGGCCTGCCATGAAGCCGTCGCCGGCGCCGAGCACGTTGAAGACCTCGATGGGAAAACCCTGCCCCGTCTGGCCCTCGTCGAGACTGTCGGGAATCTCGCCTTCAAAGACGACGGCGCCCATCGGGCCGCGCTTGCAGACCAGAGTCGCCTTGGAAACGGCGCGAACCGCTCTCAGCGCCTCGAGCGTGTCGGTCGAACCGCCGGCGATATGAAATTCCTCTTCCGTCCCGACCAGCAGGTCGAACAGATGCAGACTGGACTGCAGCTTGGCAGTCACCTTGCCGGACTCGATAAAGCGGCTTTCGCCCGCCTCGTGGCCCGCAAGGCCCCACAGGTTCGGACGATAGTCGATATCGAGGGCCGTGCGGGCGCCATTCTCGCGGGCGAGCCGCAGCGCCTTCAAGACGGCAGCCTCGGTGTTCGGATGGGAAAGATGGGTGCCCGTGACGCAGACGCAGCCCGCTTCTGCAATAAAGCCGGGATCGATATCGTCCTCGCAAAGCGCCATATCGGCGCAGTTCTCGCGATAAAAGATCAGCGGAAACTGATGCTGGTCGCGGATGCCGAGCAAAACGAGTGCCGTCAGCCGCTCCGGATCGGTCTTGACGCCGCGCACGTCGACCTTCTCGCGGACGAGCTGCTCGCGGATGAACCGGCCCATATGCTCGGCGCCGACGCGGGTGATCAGCGCCGATTTCAGCCCGAGCCTTGCCGCACCCGCGGCGATGTTCGTCGGCGAGCCGCCGATATATTTGTTGAAGGAGGCCATATCCTCCAGACGCCCGCCAACCTGCACGCCGTAGAGATCAACGGACGAGCGGCCGATCGTGATGAGATCCAGTGACGCCAAGATTTCCTCCCTCTCAAGATAGCGCCACCCTCCGCGGCATTTTATCGAGACTTAAAATGGATCATAAATTCCATTTTAAGAGAGCACAACATAAAAATTCAAGCCCTCTGCGATTTTGCCGTACCGACGATGACGGCGAGCGCAGTTGCCAGACAGAGCGTTGCGGCGGGCGATCGGAAAGCCCCAAAATCAATCTCGGAAACCAGAAGCGTCGTTGGGCGAAATTTCGCAAGCGGGCCAATCGCAGAGTCAGTTACGGCTACAATTGGAATCTTGCGTGCAGCCACGTCTTCGACAAGTTCAAGTGTCGGCGCCGAATAAGGCGCAAAGGTGAACGCCAACAGCGCATCGCCTTCTCGAATCGCATGCCGATTGTCCAGTTTACCTAGCGAAGTATGCAGAACCGCAGGAACTTCCATTTTCTCAAAGAGATAGGCAACGTATGTCGCCACCGAGAACGAACGTCCGAGACCAATGATATGGATCATTCCCGCAGCCACAAGCAGATTGGCGCCTTCGTTGAGAGCGACCGGGTCCACCGTGCTCAGCAGACTTTCAATCGATGCCCTGCCGGCCTCGACAAATTCGCCCAGCAGAGCGGACGGGCTTCCTTCTGGTTTTTCCCTCAGATGCAGTAGCCGGGTGGAATAGTCCGGCCACCCACCCACATAGGTTTCGCGAAACAGCCGCTGCATTTCGGAAAAGCCGGAGAACCCTAAAATTTGGCAAAAGCGCATGAAAGCTGAAGGCTGCACCCCTGCACCTTCGGCCATTTCGGCAACGGTTGAGACGGCGATCCTATCCTTGTTTGCCGCGACGTAGTCGGCACATTGGCGTAAGCGTTTCGGCAGGTTTTCCGAAACCTCGAGAAGCCGCTCCTCGAAAGCCTTTACATTGGCCGGTGGTGAGAAATTCGCCACGCTTTCCTCCTTGATCCCGCTTGACATAAACACAATGACGATCTAGCAAAATAGAATATATGTTCCAAATCTGCTTTGGACAAGCGATAATGATCTTCGCAGCGACCAAGGAAAAGGCCGAAATGACTCGGGCCGGACGCTTGCGATGGGATCCGTCGAGCTACAATGGGAGGACATCATGGTCACGAAACTGGCGCTTGTCGGCGCAGGCCGTATCGGCAAAGTGCATGCGCGTGCCATCACGCAAGACAAGCGTGCGAACCTAGTCGCGGTCGTCGACGCCATGGCGGATGCGGCAAAGGCGATCGCCGATAGCGCCGGCTGCGCCGTTAGCACGATCGAAGCCGTCGAGACGGACAAGGATATCGACGCGGTCATTATCTGCACGCCGACCAATACTCATGCCGACCTGATCGAGCGCTTCGCCAAGGCTGGCAAGGCGATTTTCTGCGAAAAGCCGATCGATCTCGACGTGGACCGCGCCAAAGCCTGCCTGGAAACGGTGCGCAAGACCGGCGCCAAGGTGATGCTCGGCTTCAACCGCCGCTTCGATCCACATTTCCTTGCAGTTCGTAAGGCGATCGACGACGGCAGGATCGGCAAGGTGGAAATGGTGACTATCACCAGCCGCGATCCAGGCCCGCCGCCGGCCGAATATATCAAGGTTTCAGGTGGCATTTTCCGCGACATGACGATCCACGACTTCGACATGGCGCGTTTCCTGCTCGGTGAGGAAATCCACAGCGTCATGGCGTCCGGCGCCGTCCTGGTCGACCCAAAAATCGGCGAGCTCGGCGATTATGACAGCGCAAGCCTCATCCTGACCACGAAAAGCGGCAGGCAGGCCATCATCTCCAACTCCCGCCGGGCGAGCTACGGTTATGACCAGCGCATTGAGGTGCACGGATCGCTCGGGTCCGTGGCCGCCGAAAACCAGCGGCCGGTCTCGATTGAGGTCGCCAACAAGGACGGCTATATCCGCCCGCCGCTGCATGATTTCTTCATGACCCGTTATACCGAGGCTTATGCGGCGGAGATCTCCGCCTTCATCGACAGCCTCGAAAGCGGCTCGGGGCCCTCGCCTTCGGCTGAGGACGGCTTGATTGCACTGGCGCTTGCCGACGCGGCATTGCGCGCAGTCAAGGAAAGCAAGACCATCGTAATCGGCGGATAGTCCGCTCAATGTCGGCCTCGGCAAAACGCTCGAGGCCGATGAAATCATTTTCCGGCCTCCGTCCGCTCACGAGTGACGGTAATTCTAACCTTGCGTGTAAATGCACACGTGTGCACCAAGTGGACAACCCAATTGCCAGCCAAATCCTCCTATTCAAATGATCTGTCGGGTCGCGCCTTGTTGTGCAAGGACGTGATCAAGGCTGCCGGCGCGCTCGTGTTGAAGGGCTTTCAGGATAATACCGGGCGCGCCACTTCCATGAAGGGTCCGCAGGACTTTCTTACCGAAACAGATGCGGCCTCCGAAGCACTGATCCGGAGCACGATTTCCGAGCATTTTCCGGTGGATGGCTTTCTCGGAGAAGAAGGAGGCGGGAAGGTTACCGATCGGCTTTGGGTCGTCGACCCGATCGACGGTACTGCCAATTTTGCCAGAGGCATTCCGCATTTTTGCATTTCGATTGCCTATGTGGAGAACTACGACTGGAAAATCGGTGCGATCTACAATCCGGCCCAAGACGAGCTCTATTTCGCTTGCCGTGGCGCCGGCGCGACGCTGAATGAGAAGCAAATCAGCGTTTCGGCCACCAGAAGCTTCGATTCGGCTTCGGTCGAATTGGGTTGGTCCGGCCGCGTGCCGAACGAAATCTACATCCGGACCATTGGCGAACTTCTCGCACTTGGCACGAACGTCCGGCGAACCGGATCCGGCGCTATGGCACTCGCCTATGTGGCCGATGGACGTTCCGATGCCTATGTCGAGTTGCACATGAACTCCTGGGACTGTGCTGCCGGGCTTTTGCTGGTTGAAGAAGCCGGCGGTGCCGTTTGCCCGTTCATGGAAATTGGCACTCTCGCCGAGGGCGGTCCGGTACTCGCCTCGACCAGGGCTATTGCCGTTGGCGTAAGCCAGGCAAGCCGAATTCCGCTCGCCGCGCCGCATCTCCTCACCACTGACCTGCATCGCGCCAGAGGATAACAATAAAGCGTCGGGAGGCTTGAAGCTGCCGGCGGAAAGGAAACGATATGGATGCCCCAATCTATACTCGCCCGGATATCAGCCTAATCGGCCGTGGTCTCGGGCCACACGGCGCCGATCTTTACATCGGCGGCAGGGAAGGCGCCAGCAATCGCGAATTGCTGAACCGCCATGGCATCACGGTCGTCGTCAACTGCGCCGTCAATCTCGACATCAATCTTGTCACGGCACCGGACGAGCCCGCATCCGACGAGATTTACGGGAGCGGCTACGCAGGTATCCGCTACTACAAGCTCGGACTGATTGATGGCCAGGGCAGCCCGGACACGATGATGCTGGGCGCCTATTATATTCTCGACGGCGCCCTGCGCCAGAGCATGCCGAAGCGGCACACCTATCCGTTTCCCGACGGCGGCAATATTCTCGTCAATTGCCGCAGCGGTCGCAGTCGCTCTGTTTCGCTTGTGGCACTGTTCCTTCACAAACAGCAGCCGCACCTTTATCCGACATTGGACGCGGCGGTTGCCCATATTCGTGAGCATCGCCAACTGCGTCCCGACGAGTGGTTCGAAACGCCAAAGCCTATGCTTTACGAGGCTGCTCGTCTTGCATCGAAATGGATTGACCTGATCACGACGGCTCCATCGGACAATGCGATCTCCAATGCCTAAATTGCCTTCCATCGCCATCATCGCCGATGCGCACTTTCATGATGTCAAAGCCGGGTTTGATTTTCCCGGCATCACGATCGAAGGCGATCGGATGGCTCTTCGCACCTGGGTCGACACACGCCAGTCCACGCGCGTATTCAATGAAAGTACGCAGGCCCTCTTCGCCGCATTGGATGAGGTGAAACGGCGCGAGATAAGACATGTCGTATTGCTCGGAGACTATTCGGACGATGGCCAGCGTGAAACGCTCGCAAGCCTTCGAAAGATCTTGACCAGGCATGTTCGCGAAAACGGGACGAACTTCTACGCCCTACCCGGCAATCATGATATTTTCGGCCCCGCCGGCCGCCATCACACCAAGGAATTTGTCGGGCAAAATGCCGACGCCGTGCAGGTGACCAGTGATAGCCAAAATATGGCACCTGGCACCATTTTCAGCGCTGGCATGTTTTGCGAAGGTTATCCCGCTGGGCTGGACGCGATGGCTGAGTTCGGCTACTTTCGCCAACTGCATTATCTGCATTGGGAAACGCCCTTCGGCGCGTCCGATGCGATCGAGGCTCGGCGATATGATGCCGTTTCGCCTGATGGCCGCAACCATTATCACCTCATGGATGCCTCCTATCTCGTCGAGCCGGAGGACGGACTCTGGCTTTTGATGATAGACGCAAACGTTTTCGAGCCGCGTGACGGATCCTACGTTGCAGGGGAAGAAGCGGCCTTCGTCGATAGTACCGCAGCGGGGTGGAACGCGCTTCTGCGCTGCAAGCCTTTCATCATCGATTGGATCGCTGACGTCTCTTCGCGAGCAAAAGCCCTGGGCAAGACGCTCCTTGCGTTTTCACATTATCCTGCGCTCGATCCGTTCGATGGTGCGACCGCCGCGGAACGGGTGCTTTTCGGAGAAACAAACGTGGCTCGCAGAACACCGCGCGCCGCCGTAGCCGACGGACTTCTGGACGCTGGACTGGTCGTGCATTTCAGCGGACACCTGCATGTCGAGGGCATTACCCGCCGGAGCCGCGGCGAGCGTGAGATCGTCAACATTGCCGTTCCCTCGATAGTCGCCTATCCGGCCGCTTTCAAGGTTGCGCGGCTCAGCCCCGACAGCATCGAAGTCGAAACCGTGGAACTCTCTGGCCTGACGCTTGATCAAAACATCTTCGCCGCATATCGGCAGGAAAGCAATCGATCGGGCACATCACAGGATGCGGCTTTCGACACGAAGAACTACGGCGCCTACTTACGGGCACATAAGGAGGCCCTCATCCATCACCGTTACTTTCCCAAGGAATGGCCGGAGGATGTCGTCGACGCGGTATCGGACCTGAATCTGCTAGAGGTTTGCCGGATCATTGATGGCAAAGCGCCTGCGGATGACGGTCTGGCAGCAATCGGCATAATCGACGCGATCGTCGATTGGTATTGCCTGAGGCAGGCGGCCGTGCTGGCCTTGGGCGACGTCACGGCGCAAAGGCGTGATGTTTACCGTAAGCTGGCGCAATCCTATGGTCGTGACCCCGCTCAAGGCAGCGACGGAACGGTCGAAACATTTCTGGCTATTTTCCTCGGTGCATTTGCCGATTTTCTGGATCGTGCCGAGCGCGGTGCCAAGTCTTTCGAGATTTCTCTGAAGCAGGAATTCGAGACGACGTGTTAACCTGAATCCGCTCTGCAGCATGACCGAATGGTGCCAATCGCCAGGCATTACCGCACTGTCTTGCGCTCAACCATTGCGACCGGCACGACCTGAAGACGTGTTTCCTGATCGTCGGATTCGAGCGCCGCAACCACGCTCTCGGTAAGGACCGAGAACGATTGCGCCACAGTCGTCAATTCATAGCTCTTCCATGCGGCCTGTGGAATGTCATCGAAACCGATGACTGACAGGTCCTCGGGCACCTTGCGTCCCGCTTCCTTGCGGGCCGCGTCCATAAATCCGAGCGCCAGAAGATCAGTTACGCAGAATGCGCCATTAATCGAGCGATCTTCGAGAAGCGCGCAGCCGGCCCGGTAACCGCTGTCATAGCTCGTCGGTCCTTCCGACCACGGGATGACCTCGGCGCCTGAGGCTTTCATCCGCTGGCTGAATGCCGTCGCGCGGCGGACCTGAGCGGGCGTGTTGCTACCGCTTGTCACCAGCGCGACTTTCGTACATTTCGCCTGCAGCAGGCGTTGCGCCGCGAGATCCGCGCCGCGAGAATCATCCGTCAGCACCAGGCTCGTGTCAGTGCGTTCGAGCATCTGGTTGATAAGAACGAGCCTGACGCCGTTTGCCGTGCATTGATCAATGATGGTTGAGGGTGGCTCGCCGGAGAGAACGACAATTGCCCTGGCCCGAAATTCGAACAGAAGCTCGATCAGCGGCGCAATGTCCCTGCGGGCATCGGCTGCATTGAGAAGAAGACATTGCATGCCCTTTCGCAAAAGCGCGATGCTCAGGAGATCCAGCTGTTTCGCGATAAAGGGCGAAGATAGATTGGCACCGACGACGCCGATCAAGTTCGACCGGTCATTGTTCAGGCCCTGCGCCAACCGGTTCACCCGATAACCGAGTTCCCGAGCTGCCTTAAGGACCTTGCGCTTGACCGCGGGCGAAACACTTCCGCCTTCGGTGAACGTCCGCGAGACTGCGGAACGGGAGACCCCGGCCCGCCTTGCCACTTCTTCAGCCGTCACGAACGCTCGCGCCATACACCCTCCTGTCGCCGAACTTCCGGTTTCGTTCATCCTGCGCCACCTGCGTGGCGGCGCTTACATAAGTGTCCGGAAATCAAGATGTCTGCAAGCGCTCACAACAAGCCTGCTTATCGGCACTCGGCATACGAAAGCCCATCGCAGCAAATTTGTCTGCGTCAGGACGGACGCGTACAAAAATCTTGTCAGACATTAAAAAAAATCAATAAAAACCAGTGGCTTAACTCGATGATCACGTGTGCATTTTTTTATTGACAAAAATTCCACGCGAGCAGATTATGCATTCCATGAGCGGGACTTAAATAGAATTTTTGTTCTGCGCAGGTTCGCGATGGTCGGCCTTCGCTTGGGGAGTTTGCGAAGATCGATATCCAGGTGGGCAGCGATGCCGACGATGGATGTGAGCAGGGAGGATTGGTATAGATCAACGCGACTTCTGTCCTGCAGATGCCGGTCCTGCCCGGTATATGGGACGACAGTCTCGCGCCACTTCCCTGCACGCAATGTCGCCGCTCGCTACCCGATCGTCGCATTCCGAATTCCAAAGGGGAAGAGAATGGCCTTATTCAGTGAAGCAGCGAAGGCGTCGCCCGCCAGTGGCGGCACGCGCCAGCCTACCGCCTGGCAGGGGTGGCGTTACCGGGCGAAGGTCGCATCACGCGAACCCACAACGCTGATCGGCGTGCTGACCGCACTTCTATTCACCTACCTTATCGCCGTACCGATCGTCTCGATCGTACTGGACGCCGTTCGCGTACAGTTCGGGCATGAACGGCGGCTCGGCAAGGATATCGGTGATCTAACGAGCTATTATCTCGACCGCGTCTTCATGTCGCCTGTTTCGGTGGATCTCTTCTGGCGGCCGTTGTTCAATACATTGACGGTGGCGGTCGGCGCCATATTGCTGTCTCTCGTCATTGGCGGGATTCTCGCCTGGCTGATCAGCCGGACGGATATGTTTGGCCGACGCTGGTTCGCAACCGCCCTGATCGTTCCCTACATGCTGCCTGCGTGGACGTTTGCGCTTGCTTGGACGACCCTTTTCAAGAACCGTACCGTCGGCGGCCAGCCGGGATGGTTCGAGGCCACGGGCTTCACGCCGCCGGATTGGGTCGCTTATGGCCGCTTCCCGATCACCATTATCCTGGCCCTCCACTATACGCCGTTCGTCCTTCTGCTATTTGGCTCGGCTCTTCGTCGCTTCGATTCGCAGCTCGAGGACTCCGCTCGAATTCTGGGCGCCCGGCGATATCAGGTCGCTCTCAAGATCATCCTGCCGCTGATGCGCCCGGCACTCCTCTCGTCGATGGTTCTGATTTTTGCAAAATGCCTCGGCGAATTCGGTGTGCCTTACGTACTCGGCCTGCCGGTAAAATTCGAAGTCCTTTCCACATCGCTGTTCCGCAGCATTGCCTCCCGTCAGACGGGTGTCGCTGGCGTCGTCGCCGCATCGATCATGATCATCGGCATCATAACGTTGATAATCGATGCGCGGCTTGTGCGGGAAGCGCGCCGCTTCGTCACAGTCGGCTCCAAGGGGTCGATGAACCGGCAGAACCGCCTTGGCAAGATGCGACTTCCTGCGACGGTATTCGCGGCGGCTATTTTTGTTCTGAGTGTCGGCTTGCCGCTCGTGACCCTGTTTCTGTCGACGGTCATGAAGATGCCGGCGCGCTTCACGCTCGACAATTTCACACTCGACTACTGGATTGGCACCAACCTCAATACCGTCGCGCTGCAGACAGGCGTGCTCCTGAGCCCGGACCTCTGGTCTGCCGCCAAGAACACCCTGACGATCGTCGGTCTTGCATCGCTCACCTCCGGTATTCTCGGCCTGCTGGTGGGATATGTCGTCATCCGCACGCCGGTCCGCGCGTTGTCGATATATCTGCGGCAGGTCACCTTTTTGCCCTATCTTGTTCCCGGCATCGCATTTGCTGCTGCTTATCTGTCGCTATTTGCCGTCCCGCGCGGTCCCATGCCGGCTCTCTACGGCACGGTGACCATCCTGGTGCTGGCGCTGATCGCCGACCAGATGCCTTACGCCTCCCGTGCGGGCATCTCCGCCATGACTCAGCTTGGCAAGGAGCCTGAAGAGGCTGCGCAGATCGCTGGCGCAGGGTGGCTCCGCCGCATGATTTTGATTGTCATCCCGATCCAGAAGGGGTCGCTCGTCACCGGCGTTCTGCTGCCGTTCATCTCCGGCATCAAGGGGTTGAGCCTGTTCGTCATCCTCGCCGTGCCAAGCACCGACGTTTTGACGACCTATTCGCTGCGCCTCGTCGACTACCACTACACGCAGGCGGCCAATGCTGTCGTGCTCATGATCGCGACGATCGCCTATCTCGGAACGCTGGCGGCCCAAAAACTCACCAAAACCAATCTCGCAGAAGGACTCGGAAGCTGATGCCGACTATCAATCTCAACGGCGCACAGAAAAATTACGGCGTCAATTCAGCCAATGCAGTCTCCGATCTGGATCTCGAAATCGGCGATGGCGAGTTCATGTGCCTTCTGGGACCATCGGGCTGCGGAAAGACAACGACGCTGCGGATGATCGCCGGATTGGAGAACCTATCCGGTGGCGAAATCAGGATCGGCGAGAGGGTTGTGGACTCAGTTCAGGAGGGTGTCTTCGTACCGCCGGAAAAGCGTGAAATGGGCCTCGTCTTCCAGAGCTATGCACTCTGGCCGCACATGACGATCGAACGCAATACGGATTTCGGCCTGCGTCTGCGCAAGCTGCCGAAGGCCGAGCGCGAAGCGCGGGTTGAACAGGTCATGCAGGCGCTCGACATCGCCAAATATCGGGACCGCTATCCGTCCCAGCTTTCGGGGGGCCAGCAGCAGCGCGTGGCTCTCGCCCGAATGCTCGCGGTCAATCCCGGTGTTCTCTTGCTCGACGAGCCGCTTTCCAACCTTGATGCCCGCTTGCGCCTTGAAATGCGCGCGGAGCTCAAACGTATTCACAAGGAATTCAAGACGACGATCGTCTTCGTCACCCATGATCAATGGGAGGCAATGACGCTCGCGACCACGATCGCCGTCATGAACAATGGCACTCTTCAGCAGATGGGCACTCCGAACGAGATCTACGATCGCCCGGCCAATCGTTTCGTTGCGGAATTTGTCGGCAGTCCCCCGATCAACATCCTCGATCTGGACACCGCCGACATGACCGACGTCGCCCGGGAGGCGGCCGTATTCCTCTCCGCGCGACATCCGTCGCTGAAGGGAATCGGTGCGATCGGTCTCCGCCCAGAGGCAATCGGCTATACTGCCGACAAGGTGCAGATCCCGTCCGGCAGTTTCAGCGGCGAGATGATCGTGACGGGCGTGCTGCCGACAGGCGGAAGCTGGATCCTCGAGCTCAGAAGCGACAACAACACGCTCTTTCTGACGACGTCGGTACTGCCTCGGGTAGAGCTTGGCACAAAAACACATTTCTATGCGGAAACGGGCGCGCTGCACGTTTTTGACAAGGCCGGCAGGAGGATCGCCGAAGCGGACAGCCTCCTTAGAGACGCAGCCATTAACTGAATCACTGCAAGGAAAACGACGACTCAAGGGAGGAAAGGTCGATGATTTCTCGCATGAACAACACATTTTACCGAAGGGCGCAGGCGATGCTTCTCTCGGCGGCATTTCTGACTGGAACGGCTGGAGGATCGATCGCAGCAGACGCCTTTGATCTGCAGGCCCTGGTCGAAGCGGCCAAAAAGGAGGCCCCGATCACTGTCTACGACAGCACCGGCAAGATCGTAGACATGGCGAAAGCCTTTTCGGCCAAATACGGGCTTCGCGCAGAGGGAGCGAAGGTCAAGGCAGCGGCCCAGCTAGAAATGATGATCCGTGAGGCCCAGGCGAAGAACGTTCAGGGCGACGTCTCGATCGTAAGCGACGCTCCAGCGGCCATGGCTCAACTTCTGCCGCAGGGTTTCGCGGAAAGCTGGCTGCCGCCGGACATGGCTTCCAAAATCCCGGCGGAATATCAGGCCCCTCTGACAGTCGTCACGAGCGCCAACGTCTGGGCTTACAACACCGCTCTTTTTGACAAGTGCCCCGTGACCAACATTTGGCAGCTTACCGAGCCCAAGTGGAAGGGCAAAGTGGCGATGCAGGATCCGCTGGGAAAGTCATCCTACATCGATTGGTTTAACCAGATGTCGAAGCACGGCGACGATAAGATCGCCGCTGCCTACAAGGAGCTTTACGGCAAAGATCTGGCTCCGGACGAAAGCAGTGCCACCGCTGCATGGGTCAAAGCACTCGCCGCCAACAGTCCGCTTCTCACCGACGCCGACGCCGGCGCGGCCGATGCCGTCGCCGCACCGGGACAGACCCAGCCTTTCATGGGAATGATCAGTTCGGCGAAGTTTCGTGACAACAAGGACAAGGGCATGAAGCTCGGTCTTTGCAAGGATCTGAAGCCGTGGCTGGGATGGATGTATCCAGGGATCGGCCTGATCGCCAAGGGCACCAAGAGCCCTAATGCCGCAAGGCTGTTCATCCACTACATCATGACTGCCGAAGGCATCGCACCCCAGGCAGAAGACGGTAAGATATCCACCAACCGTGACGTCTCCCTGCCTGCGGGCGAACCGTCAGGGGTCGGTGCCCTGCTTAGCCAGGTTCTTCCTTACCAGATGGCGACAAGCCTTAACGACTGGGATGAACGGGACGCATGGCAGGATTTCTGGCGCTTGAACTATCGAAAGTAACGGGAGGGACAAATGAAGACGTGGAGAAAGCATAGGACTCCCGGTGTGGCGGGTTGGGCATTGGCTGCCTTGCTGCCTGCCGGCATCGCGGCGGCGCAAGACGATAGATTCAATCTCGATACCCTCATTGAGGCGGCACGCAAGGAACAGCCCATCACGGTCTATGCCGTAACCGGAAAGATCGTCGAGACGGCGAAGGCATTTTCCGAGAAATATGGAGTGAAGGCGACCGGCAAGAAGGTCAATGAGGCCACGCAGATCGAACTTATGATCCGCGAGCATCAGGCGGGGAACGTCGTTGGCGACATCAGCGTCGCGACCGATGTCGCCTCGGCCATGGGGCAGCTCTTGCCGGAGGGCATCGCCACAAGCTGGACGCCGCCCGATATTGCCGCCGACATCCCGGAAAAATACCGCAACCCGCTCGTGGTCGTCTCTGACCCGCATGTCTGGACCTACAACACCCAGAGATATGCCAAATGCCCCATCGACAACGTCTGGCAATTGACCGAACCGGAGTGGAAGAGCAAGGTTGCCATGCTCGACCTGTTCGACAAGCCGCTCTATGCCGACTGGTTCAACCAGATGGAAAAGCATCATGACGGAGACATGGCGCGTGCCTATGAACTCCGCTACGGCAAGAAGCTCGATACAGGCAAGGAAAGCGCAACCGCTACCTGGGTAAAAGCCTTTGCCAAGAACGGCCCTTTGCTGTCGGACTCCGCCACGGTTGCCAATGCCGCCGGTGCGCCCAATCAGCCGAACCCCTTCTTCGTTATCACCTCCACGGCCAAATACCGTGACAATATCACGAGCGGTCTCAAGCTCGGTATGTGTACCGATATCAAGCCGTTTGCAGGTTTTCTTTATCCGGGCTTCGGCCTGATTGCTGCAAAGACGAAGAGCCCCAACGCAGCCAAGCTGTTCATCCGCTATCTGATGACGGAGGAAGGCGTCGCGCCACAGACAGTGGACGGAAAGCTCTCCGGCAATTCCAAGATCAGCCTGTCTGCGGATGAGCCGTCAGGGGTCTCGGCATATCTCGGCCGGCTGATGACTTTCGAATCCACAACGTCAGACGACGATCTCGACAGGCGCGAAAGCTGGCAGGACCTCTGGCGCGTCAACTACAGGAAATGAACAAGCGCGAACCCCTGTTCGCGCCATTCCTTGGGAGGGGAAGGTGAACGAAGTGATTGCAAAAAAACGCATGAAAATTTCGGTCTTTGCTCTTGCAGTGGGGCTCGGTGTTCCGCACGCACGCGCTGCAGACGATCTCAACGCGTTGATCGAAGCCGCGAAGACGGAAAAGCCGATCAACGTCTATGACAGCACCGGCAAGATTGTCGAAATGGCGGAAGGCTTTACCAAAAAATACGGGCTCAAGGCGACTGGGGTGAAAGTTTCGGCAAACAACCAGCTCGAAATGATCATCCGCGAAAGCCAGGCCGGCAATGTTCAGGGCGACGTCGCGCTAATCACCGACACTCCGGCAGCGCTCGCGCAGTTGCTGCCGCAGGGCTTCGCGCAGAGCTACCTGCCGGATGACATGAAGGCGAAGATTCCCACGGAGTTCCAGAATCCGCTGGCGATCTCCACCAATGCCAACGTCTGGGCTTACAATACGGAGGTCTATGATAAATGCCCGGTCGAAAACATCTGGGAGATTACTGGTCCGAAATGGAAGGGCAAGGTCGTGCTTGTCGATCCGCTGACCAAGAGCACCTACACGGACTGGTTCAGCCAGATGGAGAAGCATGCCGACGGCAAGGTCTCAGACGCCTATAAGATGCTTTATGGTAAGCCGTTCGAGACCAAGGAAAAAAGCGCATCCGCAGCCTGGATCAAGGCGGTCGCGGCAAATGCGCCATTGCTGGTCGATGGTGACGATCCTGCTTCGGAAGCGATCGGTGCGCCGGGGCAGAGGACACCATTCTTCGGGCTCCTGAGTTCCGCCAAGTTCAGGGACAACAAGGACAAAGGCTACAAGCTCGGTCTTTGCAAGGATCTGCAGCCTTGGGTGGGTTGGACCTATACCAAACTCGGTCTGATCGCCTCCAAGACGAAGAGCCCCAATATGGCGAAGCTCTTCATTCGTTACGCTCTGACGGAAGAGGGCATCGCCCCACAGATGAAGGATGGCAAGCTGCCTACCAATATCGATGTAAAAATGCTTGCCAACGAGCCGTCGGGATTGGCGGCTGTCTCCAACCGTCTCTTTGCCTATGAAGCATCGACCGGCTTGACGGATTTCGAACGCCGTGAGGAATGGCAGGACTTCTGGCGCTTGAACTACAGCAAATGACCCATGCCGGCACGCGGTCGACCCTGTCCGCGTGTCGGGACCTTGATGATGGAAAGATGACATGACCAGTTTGCAGAAAGCTTCGGACGATTTTCCAGAAACTCGAGAACAGCGCGTGGCGGAGGCAAAGCGCCTCATGGCTGTGGCGATGATGGCTGCCAGCGCGGTGCAGGCGCCGCTCATGGCTGCTTTCAGATCGGATATGGAGATAGGCTACAAACGCGACCTGCACGATGTCGTCACCGTGCACGACAAGAACGCTGAAACTACCATCCGCAACATCATTCTCGACAACGAGCCAAATTCGGCCATCCTTGGGGAAGAAGGCGGACAGATCGGCGATGGCGACATCCAATGGTATGTCGATCCCATCGATGGCACGGCGAACTTCGCCAGCGGTTTTGCTTTCTGGTGCGTATCTATTGCGGCGGTTCGGGATGGCACCCTCATGGCCGGAGTGGTGTTCGATCCGGTTGCGAACGCACTGTTCTCAGCCGATCTCGAGCATTCCTACCTGAACGGCCGGCTCATACAATCAAAAGCCGCAGACGACGAGCGGCGTGCGACGCTGATCACCGGCTATCCCGTGTCGCGCGATTTTCATCTCGACGGACGAGACATTGCTCTGGCCCATCTTGGCGATCTCGTTGACACATTCTCAACCGTGCGCCGGCCGGGTAGCGCGGCACTTAGCATCGCACATGTGGCGGCCGGTTTTATCGACGCGGCGGCAGGTTTCGGCGTCAACGCCTGGGATGTGGCGGCCGCAATCCTGATCCTGAAGAACGCGGGTGGTCGTTACGAGCCCATGACGTTAGGAAAGGTGCCGCCAGGCAGCGCTGACTTCATGTGCCCAGGTTATGTCGCTACCGGCAATGGAGGAGACTACCCCACCCTCAATCGGATCGCGCGGGAAATCTCTAACGCTCGCAACGGCAAGGTTTCGGGGAGCAACGGGGCGGCGTGACGGACATGTTGAGCACAAAGAACGAATTCATTGCCGAAAAAGATGAAGCGCAATCGCTCGAAAAGCTGAGCCTCATCTATGAAAAGCATCCGGCCTATGGTGTGGACCTCTACATCTCCGGCAAGGAAGGTGCGAGCGATCTACCCATGCTGCGCGAGCACGGCATCACCACTGTCGTCAACTGCGCAGTCAATCTTGACTTCAACTACGTGCAGCCAGCGACACTGGTTGCGGACCATGAGGGTAGTGTCTACGGGCCGGGGGAAATCCGTTACTACAAAATCGGCCTCATTGACGGCAGCGGAAATCCCGACACACAGATGCTCGCCGCCTATTACATTCTGAAAGCGGCGCTCGAGCAAGTTTTGCCCGAAAAGCCATCCTATCCGCGCCGCGAACAAGGCGGCGTGCTTATCAATTGCCGAGGGGGGAGATCCCGCTCCGTCGTCGTCGTCTCGCTTTTCCTGCACGCGACTTTGCCGCAGGAATTCCCCACGCTCGAAAGTGCCATCGCGTTTGTCCGGACACAGCGAAGGCTTCCCGAAAAAGAGTGGTACAAGGCGCCGAAGCCGGTGCTCATTGAGGCCGCCAGGCATGCGGCTACGTGGATTCTGGATATCGAGGGAAATTCGTGGCCGGTGCCTCCAAAATGACCTTCATCATCGCCATCCTCGCACTTGCAGGACACATCGCCCTTCTTCTCTGGGGCACGAGAATGGTCCAGACCGGGATCCAGCGAGCCTTTGGTCCCAGCCTGAGGTCGTTCTTGGGTCATGCCCTGAGCAACCGCTTCAAAGCATTTCTGGCCGGACTGGGTGTGACCGCGATCTTGCAAAGCAGCACGGCCACAGGCTTGATGGCATCGGGCTTTGCTGCTGGCGGGCTAGTCGATCTCGTGCCGGCGCTCGCTGTTATGCTTGGCGCGAACGTTGGAACGACCTTGATCGTTCAGGCCCTGTCCTTCGACGTCGCCGCTATGTCGCCCGCGCTCATTCTCCTGGGTGCGCTGATGTTTCGCCGTGGTCAAAACCCGCAAATCCACGACCTGGGGCGTGTTTTTGTCGGTCTCGGCTTTATGCTGCTTGCGCTACACCAATTGCTTGCGGTGCTGACTGAATACGCGGACACGCCGGCTTTCGAAGCCGTGCTTTCGGCAATTTCCAAGACGCCCGCATCAAGCGTGATACTCGCCGCCATTCTGACCTGGGCAGCACATTCGAGCGTTGCCGTAGTCTTGCTCGTCATGTCTTTATGCAGCAAAGGATTGATCGATCCTTATCAGGCCTTCGCACTCACTCTCGGGGCCAATCTCGGCACAGCGATAAATCCGGTTGTGGAAGGCAATACCACGGGTGATTATTCCGCCAAACGGCTGCCTTTGGGAAACCTCGCAACGCGTCTTGCAGGGATTGGTATCGTCTTCGCAGCACTCTCACCTGTCGTCAGTTGGATGACGGCAATCGATACCGACGGCGCTCGGATAGTCGCGAATTTTCATACTGCATTCAATCTCATCGTCGCCGTCGCAGTCATGCCATTCCTTACGCCTTTCGCCAACCTTTTGGTCAGACTATTGCCGCAGAAGATCGACGCGACCGATCCTGGCCGTCCCCGTTATCTCGACGCATCTGCCAAAGAGACGCCGGTCGTCGCGTTGCAAGCTGCCGCTAGAGAAGTGCTGCGGCTTGTGGACATACTCGGCGACATGTTGGCGGGAACGAAAGCAGCTCTGACAAGCAACGATCGACGTGCACTTTCTTCCTTGCGAAAGATGGACACGATCCTGGACCGACTTAACAGGGCAGTGAAACAATATCTAACCTCGATTGATCGAGATGAACTCAGTGAGTCCGATCAACATCGGCTCGATGAAATTTTGATTTTTTCTACCGGCCTCGAAAACGCGGGCGATGTGCTTGACCAGAACGTCCTTCCCCATTTGGCCAAAAGGCTGCGCCGCGGCCTTAAGTTTTCGAAAGAGGGGCAGCGCGAACTGTCAGATCTGATTGACCGCCTCTCCACAAATCTCAGGACCGCCTCCGCATTGTTTATGTCTCAGGACGAACGTGTGGCCAGAATGCTTGCGGATGAAAAGATCGTCTTCCGCAAGGCGGAACGCGAAGGGATGAGCGACCATTTCAGGCGCATGCGAACGGGCGATCTAGATACCACCGAAACAAGCTCGCTCCACCTCGACCTGCTCCGCGACTTCAAGCAGATCAACTCACATCTTGTGGCAGCGACCGCCTATCCGATCCTCGAACGGCAGGGCGAATTGCTGCAGAGCAGAGCCATCCGCCAGGCGTCACCTGAATCCTCGTTTACGTGATGCGATTTCCTCTGATTGGCAGCAAACGATGCTCGTGCAATCGCTTCTCAACCTGACCGACGATCAACTGGAGGACGTGATGGGAGCTGTTGAAAACTGGTGCCGGAAGAACGAGAAGACGCTTGACAGCGAAATCGGACAGAAGGCGCTCGGCTTGGCTGCGAATATCAGGCGAAGCCGCGGCCTCACCCAAACCCAACTCGAGCAGATCCTCACTCATGACATGAGCGGGGACAATCAAGGATTCTAGAGGCGATGTCCACGGTATCGCGGGCTCAATGGTTGCGGGATAAAGTTACAAGTCAATTGCTGCGGAGCCAGGCCAGTGCTGAACCGATACCTCGACACTCCACTACGCAAGATCGCCGCCCTTGTGGCGCTCTTGAATCTGGGATACTTCGGGATCGAGTTCGCTGTAGCGCTCAAAATCGGCTCCGTGTCGCTGTTTGCGGACAGCGTTGATTTCCTTGAAGATGCTTCAGTCAACCTGCTGATCCTACTCGCGCTTGGATGGTCGCTCAAGAACCGGGCTCGCGTTGGGATCGCGCTATCGCTGACACTAATGGTTCCCGGCATTGCAACGCTGTTGGCCGCCTACCAGAGCTTCGTCGATCCAGCCCCTCCACAGCCCTTCCTTTTGACCATTACCGGTGCAGGAGCACTCGCGATCAACCTGTCCTGTGCCCTCATGCTGGCAGCGTTCCGTCACGAGAGCGGCAGTCTCACAAAGGCGGCTTTCCTTTCCGCACGCAATGATGCCCTCGCCAACATTGCCATCATGGGGGCGGGCTTCGTCATAAACTTTGTCTGGAACTCGGGATGGCCCGACCTAATCGTCGGCCTGGGCATCGCTGCAGTGAACATGGATGCAGCGAGGGAAGTCTGGGAGGCCGCCCAGAATGAATACCGCACTGCAGCTTAGGAAGGGTGGCGGAGCAACAAGACGCTCGTGAACGGGCTTGCTACCCTCGCTGAGGAGATCGCGGCCAAGGGCAGTACCATGCCGCCGAACTTCCGCCACGACCGACTGAGGTCGCTAATCGTTGAGCGCCTTGTCCGTGTCCAGGACGGAACACAAGCGTTCACGATACTGCCACTGGGGATCTTAGTTGGCCGCTACAGCATACTGGATGAATTGCAATCGCAGGGCGCCAAGTAGCTCCTATCGGATGATCGCAAGCGAAAAACCATTCAACAAACGCTGGAGATCCGGTCGATTGAAGAATTTACATTGCCTTGGTTTAGCGGACACACAGATCTCCCCGGTCTGGATTTACAAGCTTAGACTGGCACGGCGGTCGGATTGGAATTAGTACGGAAAGGTGGATCCGGTGACATATTCAGCGGTCGAACCGTTCCAGCATCCTCTTCAGTTGTGCATTCTGCAGCTGAAGCTTGCGCGTCAGCTGGTCGCGCAGCAGCCTGATCTCCTCATCAAGGCGGATTGCGTCACCAGAAACGGTGGGAAGGCCAGGAGAGGCTGGCGGAACGGCTTCACCCCCTGCCGCTGTCTTGCCCCGGCTTTTGCGCTTTCGCGTTGCACCTTCGCCAGTCTGCGAGGGTTTCGGTGCGTCGCGTGCGGCCGGGTTGGCGTTATCGGATAAGGCCGGATCAGCCGCCTCCACGGGCTTGGCGCCTTCGATATCTGCCGTGCCGTGAACACCGCCTGCCGTTTCTTTGGAATGATCCGGGTCCGCCGACACCGCCTCCGATCGACCGTAAGCGACCGGCTCTTCGTTGATCGGAGGATCCGCTGTGTTCAATCCGTTTTCAGCAGCGGTTTCTGTCGGTTTGGCGATAGCCAAGACGTTCGGCTTCACGTCATCGGCCGGCCCCTGTTCTTGCCTCTGCTGACGTCGCGGCGACACCAGCCGGGCAAGAAGTTTCCATGGAGACGCCATTTTATTCGACCTCGTATTCTACCCCACAGCCAGGCTGCGGCCAAAAGCCTTGGCGGCAGAACGAACCGCCGCCAAAATGTTCATTTCGATAAACATGAGAATGCGGCCGGCGCTTGACCGACGGCTGTCGATCAACCGAGGTTGAGCCGCTTTCGCAGATCGGCATTTTCAGCACGCAGCTTCTCGGCCAGCTGCTTGCGCAGTCTCTGGTTTTCCTCTTCCAGCTGCAGGAGATCCGCAAACTCGTCAACGACCGCCGTCGAAGGAGTAGCCGCCACCTGCACAACCTTCGGAGCACGTTTGACAGGCGCACGTTTGGCGCTTGGCGCACCTTCGTCGGACTTTGCCTTGCGTCCTCTCTTCGGCTTTGCAGCTACGGCATTCGAAGCCGCTGCCGGTTGCGCCGAAACTGCAGCTGAGGCCGTCTCAAGCGCCGCCTTTTTGGCGCGAGGTTTGCGCTCTTTCTTCGGCGCGGGCGCCGCTACGGCCGGCGTGTCAGCATCGCTTATCGTGTCAATATCGTCGGCCATTATGGTCTCCTGTAAAGCCGATGCATTTGTCTCCTGCTCGTTCGGCAGTGTCAACAACACTGCCGCCTGTTGTTCTGCGGGTACAAGCATTTCGCTGCTTCTGGTCTGAGGAGTTGAAGACATAAATGGCATTGCCTCGTCCCGCAGATCCTGCGCCACGGATTTGAGGTCCATGTCTCCCCAGATCGAGTTCGGATTGGAATTGAGTTTTCGCCGACCCGATCTGTACTCGACGGCAAAGCTGCGCTGGACTTTTTTCACTTTGAGAGGCCTCGGGTGTCTGCGGTGATGTGTTCGGCGACGCGTTCGGTATCGCAGCAAGGCTTGCAAATAGCCACTTTCGCGCCGGCAATCTATAGCCTTGGCGCAGCAGGCGACCCCTGCCCTCGCGACAAGACCGCTAACAAGCGTGGATCCCGCCATAAATGACGATGGCTCCAATGAAGAGCCCTGCTATCGCCAATGCGACGCAGCATCCGATCAGATCATCGTACCAGCTCCGAACTATGCTTTCGAACGGTCACTGCCACGACTCGTTTTCCGCGTTTCCATGCCGTTTCCAATGCTGTGATCACTGAAGACGCCGAACTACGCCACCGCTGTGGGAGTTCCAATGTGGACGCCCCAACTCCCGAACCGAGATGTAGACAGTGTCCTGGTGGGGCCTGCCTGGCTTCCAAATCCTTGATGACATTGCTGAACATCCGAACCTGACGCTGCCAGGAGACTGGACATCTAACGCTAGATGATCAGCAGGCTGTGGGCACTCGGCAACCGTGCCCCAATGACGGCACCCTGCAGCTGATCCAGGAACAACGGCCCGAAAGACCGCGGCCGGATCCGGAAGCAACGACGCCGCAGGCTTGAAAGCCGAGGGGAAAGCTATCGAACCCGGGCGGCGTCAATCCTGTGCGCTAGGGAGACAACCGTATCAAAGTTCCGTCCATCGCCGCAGCAATGATCGCCGCTGCGATCTGCCGGAGAGGTCCGCGGGCGATGAGCATCTCCGGCGGCGGGTGTTTTCCCGGACCCGGATCAATGAAGGCCGAACATTCGTGATCCAACTCCAGCATTGCTATGAACGATGTCGCGACAATCATTTCTCCGCAGGCAGCGCATCGCAGGATATACGAGCCGCCGTGGACGACCGATTCCGTTTTCTCCAATCCGCAAGCCCTACAGAGTAACATACTATTCATGGCCCAAATTTAACCGCGCACATTGCTTCTGATCATGAGGTCATGAGGCGATCGCCAGGATAACGGCGATGACGAGCAGCAAGGGCCCCATCCACCTGAAATGACGAACCACCGGCAACTTGTGCGCCGGATTTCGCGACAAGGACAGATAGCCAAAGCCCAGGGACGTCATCCACAGCCCGGCGCAAAACATGATGAACTCGTCGATATAGGTTGCGATCATCGCGGTTGCTCCTAGCTTTGAACGGCACCGTTAAAACCTGTATATTCACTCGCCGTCATCAGATAAAGCACCGGCGCGCGGACGGAAGGAAAAAGTGCAGAGCGTTCGACACTTCCGTGCGATACGGTCACGATGTCACTGTTGACCTCCAGGCTCCGCACCGTTGGTAATCATCGACGGCCAGAAAGCTGCTATAATTAATTGAGCTCCCATCACACGCGGACCGACGAGCCACCTATAGAAAGACGGTGCTTAGGGTGGAGACGAAGCGATTCCACAACAACCCGACGCAGATTTTCGGCGGAAGGCAGCGTCAAGATTGTCTTGCGTTGGACCGCTGCAAACATGCATGATGGAGAAGTTCATTGCATCAGCGGGGATGAGGCATCGCTCCGGCAACGGGTCCTGCGCGGAGATATCCAAATGGCCGACACGAACAATGTGAGACGTTGGTTGCTCGTATTGGCGCTTCAAAATCCGGCTTAATTGAAAGAAATTCGGTTGAAAGCCACGATAGGCTTGAAAGATGTGGCTCTGGATGCCGGTGTTTCGCTCAGTACCGCGTCCCATGTTCTCAACGGAACAGCGCCCATATCCATAGAAGTTCGGGAGCGGGTGCTTAAATCCGCGCAAAGGCTGGGATATCTGGAAAAGCGCCGAAGCCGGGCGACGATCGCCACGCTTCGCACGATCCTCCTGGCGATCACCAGCGAAGCGGCGCCTCACAGCGACGTCAATCTCGTCAGCTGGACGATGCTCAACAGCCTGCGTCAGGAATGCGAGCGCCTCAGCATCCGGATCGTCCCTTTCGTCAGCGCCGGCAGCCGGATCGACGCGAGTGAGGTGCGCCGCATGGCGCAGGTCGAAAATGTCGACGGCATCGTCATCCTCAACGACGACCGGCCGGAACTGATCCGCGTCCTTGCCGCAGGACGGGCGCCGCTCGTCATCCTGAATGGCGAGGACCCTTCGATGCTGGTCGATACGGTCACCGGTGAAAACCGCTTCGGCGCCCGCCAGGGAACAGAGCACCTGCTTTCGCTCGGCCATCGCCGTATCCTGCATCTGACCTGGAAGGGCAGGACCACCATCCGCCGCCGGTATGACGGCTATGCCGATGCACATCTTGCGGCCGGCCTTACCGTATCGCCGGAGATGATCGTCGAGGCGGAGGGATACGAGCCCCACCAGGGCGAGCAGGTGATCCGCCAATTGCTTTCCGAAGATAGCAGCCTGCGCGGCGCAACCGCGATCTTCTGCGCCGCCGATAACCTGGCGCTCGGCTGCCTAAGGGCGCTGGCGGCATTCGGCATGCGCGTGCCGGAAGAAATGTCCGTGCTCGGCTTCGACGATATCGTGCCGGGGGAGTTCAGCACACCGCCGCTCTCGACCGTCCAGTTGCCGACCGACCGGCTAGGGGCGGCCGCTATCAGCCTTCTGGAACAACGGCTCGTCGCCAACGACCCGCTGCGGCCGGCCTACCGGCTGGAGCTCGGCTGCAAGCTGGTGCTGCGGGGTAGCGTCGCGCTGCCCCGCAGGTGAAGTTCATTTCATTCCGGTGCCGGCAATGCCGGTGGTGATGTATTTCTGCAGGAACAGGAAGACGACCGTGACCGGCGCCAAGCTCAGGAAGGTCATGGCGAGGATGTAATTCCACTGCACGGAAAACTCGCCCTGGAAGGCGTTGAGCCCGACCTGCAGGGTGAAGTTTTCGCGGCTGCTCAAGACGATCAACGGCCAGAGGAAGTCGTTCCACCGCCACAGGACGGAAAAGATCGCCAGCACCGCGAGTGCCGGCGCCGTCAGCGGCAGCACGATGCGCCAGAAGATCCGGAACTCGCTTGCCGCGTCGACGCGGGCCGCCTCGATGAGTTCGTCGGGAATGGTGAGCATGTACTGGCGCAGCAGGAAGACGCCGGTCGGCGAGGCAACGGTCGGAATGATGATACCCCAGAGACTGTCCACCAGGCCGACGCCGACGACGACCAGATAGGCTGGGACCATGACCACCGTCAGGGGGATCATCAGCGTTGAGATGATCAGCACGAAAATCGCCTTCTCGCCCCGGAACCGGTATTTCGACAGCGCGAAAGCCGCAAGCGCGTTGACGACGAGCGTCAGCAGCGTTGCCACGAAGGTGACGAAGACCGAATTCTTCAGAAAGGTGAGGAAGTCGAACCGGGTGAGCGGATCGGTATAGTTCTCGGTCGCGATCGTAAGCCGCTGGACCGGCGACATGTTCTTGACGTCGACGCTGAGAGGCGGTCCGGGATTGCTCGGATCGACCATCTGGGCTTTCAGCCCGATGCGCCGGACCATCGCCATCTCGCGCCGCTGACCGTCCACATCGACGGTCCAGAGGCTGAGCGGAGCCTCAAAGCCCGGTACGGTCTGCTGAACCGCCGCACGCGGCAGCAGCGTCGGCGGAAAGCGGGTGATCTCGGCGGCAGGCTTGAAGGAGGATAGGCCCGCCCAGACCACCGGAATGAGCACGGCGAGCGTGCCCAGGATCAGCCAGGCCCAGGAGAGAATATCGGTGACGCCGATCCGCCCCGGTCGGCGGGTGCGGGTCAGGAAGGCGATGGGTGAGAGGCCTTGCGACATGGTCAGGACTCCATCTTGCGGCCGAGCCGCAGCTGTATGAGCGTCAGGGCCAGCAGCACGAGGCCCATCAGCACCGACGCCGCCGAGGCGAGGCCGAAAAGGCGCAGGTCGCTGCCGAAGGCCATCTGGTAGATGTACTGCACGATGAAGCTGTTTGCGGTGCCGGGCCCACCGCCATTGGTCAGCACCCAAGCCTCATCGAAGATCTGGACCGAGCGGATCATCAGGAGGATCAGCACCACGAGCAGGTTCGGCCCGAGAAGCGGAAGCGTGATCCGGAACAGCGTGCGCCGGGGCGAAGCCGCGTCGATCGAGGCCGCTTCGTAGAGATCCTTCGGAATGGCCTGCAGGCCGGCGAGAAGGATCAGCGTATAAAAGCCCATGTGGAACCAGACCGAGACGACCACCACGAAGAAGCGCGACCAGCCGACGTCCAGCAGGAAGATTTCCGGCGGCACGCCGAGCGTCTGCAGGAAGGCGTTGAGCAGGCCGTTGCGGTCCAAAAACCACTTCCAGATCAGGCCGATGACGACCGGCGACAGCAGGACGGGATAAAAGAACATGGCCCGGAAGAAACCGCGGGCGGCCATCGCCCGGTTGAGGATGAGCGCCGTCACCAATGCCACGAGCAGGGTCGCGGCAACGTTGAAGCCGACGAACCAGAGCGTGTTCCAGACCGCCGTCCAGAACAGGGATTCGCGGCAGCTCCCCGGACGAAGGTAGTCCTCGCACTGCAGGAGCTGACGGAAATTGTCGAAGCCGACGAAAGGCCGCTCCGACACGAAAAGGCCAGTGCCGCCGGTAAAGGCGTAGCCAACCGCAATGGCGATGGGGAGGAAGGTGAAGATGCCGAAAAGGATGAGGTTCGGCGCGAGGAACAGATAGGGCATCCGCTTCCTGCCCATCAGCCGCTCAAAGCCGTTGATCGGCGCCTCGACGATGCCCATGACGAAGTCGAGGGCACGGCCGCCGAGATCGGTCGCCTTAGGCGTGCTCATGGACATCACTCCGTTGGCTAACGGCCTGCGGCAGAGCCAGGCCGCTATCGGGATCGAAGACGTGCACCCGGCCGGATAGCGGCATGATCCGCAGAAGGTCGCCGGGCCGCGGCGCGAAATGACCGGTCTGGTGGACGATGATCTGTTCGTCCCGCCCCTCGAGCGTCCCGTAGACATAGGTCTCGGTCCCAAGGCTCTCGTGATACTGGACGACGAACGGCAATCCTTCGTCGCCGACCGAAAAATGCGCGGGCCGTATGCCGACAAGCACGGCCTGGCCTATCTTCGCCGCGGTGGGGTCGATCGACGCGGTGAGCGGAGCGCCGTAGCCGGCGTCGATCGTCACCCCGGCTTCGCCGACCGCCGTCACCTGGCCCTTCAGCATGTTCATCCGCGGGGATCCCAGGAAGCCCGCCACGAAGAGGTTCCGCGGGTTGTCGAAGAGTTCGAGCGGCGTTCCGACCTGCTCGATCCGGCCGGCATTGAGCACGACGATCTCGTCGGCCATGGTCATCGCCTCCACCTGGTCGTGGGTGACGTAGATCATCGTCGTTCTCAGCTGGCGATGCAGCCGGGTGATTTCCGCCCTTGTCTGCACCCGCAGCGCCGCGTCGAGGTTCGAGAGCGGCTCGTCGAAGAGGAAGATATCGGGGTTGCGTACGATCGCGCGTCCGATCGCGACACGCTGGCGCTGGCCGCCGGAAAGCTGCCTTGGCTTGCGATCCAGATAGGGCTCGATCGCCAGCATCCGCGCCGCCTCCCCGATCCGCGTCTCGATTTCACTGCGCTTGAATTTCAGGTTTTCGAGCCCGAAGGCGAGGTTCTTGCGCACGCTCATATGGGGATAAAGCGCATAGGACTGGAAGACCATGGCAATCTTCCGTTCTGCCGGCGAAAGCTGGACCACGTCGCGCCCGCCGATCTCGATGCCGCCGGCGCTGATGTCCTCCAGTCCCGCGATGATCCTCAGAAGGGTCGACTTGCCGCAGCCGGATGGACCGACGAAAACGACGAACTTGCCGTTGTCGATCGTCAGGTCGATGCCGTGCAGAACGGTCAGCGCGCCGAACGCCTTGGTGACATTCGTAAGTTTCAGATTTCCCATTCCCTGCTCCCGTCAGGTTCAGTCACTTTATGGACGACGCTCTCGACGTTCCAGCCTTCCGGTATCGGTTGCGGCCTCTCGAAATGCGTCTCCTCGATCGTAATTCCCTCTGTGCCGGCGGTAAAAAGCGCCGGCATGCCGCCCGGGTAGTCGACAAGGCCGACCACCCGCCCGTCCGCGCCCTTCGTCCATGCATTCGCCCGGCCGGCAGCGTCAGCGCTCGGCGCGATATCCGCGTTGGTCGGCCTCAGATCATAACGAAGTCCGGTGCCGAGCGGGCCCTTCCGCTGCCGCAGTCGCAGCCGCGAGAGCCTGACGCCGTGGATTTTCGCGGCGGAAGTCGAAACGAGCGCGATCGCCCCGTCCATTTGGCCGCGCAGGTCCTCGACGACGAGATTTCGAACGGCGCCGGCCCGGCGGGTGGGGATGCGATCCACCACCGTCACCGTCAGCGCTTCGCCCGATCCCCAGAAGCCGTCGAGCGTCTCGTGGCAATCGACTTCTATCCGGGAGAAGCGGATATTGGTCATGTGGCCGCCGTCGCGCGAAAACAGTCCCAGTCCCCGGTTTGAATCGTGGACGCGGCAGTCCTCGAAGACGACGCCGGTGAAATCGCCGTAGGATTCCGTGCCGATCTTGAGCGCGCAGCTGTTGCTTGCGACCAGGCAGCGGCGCACGAGCACGTTTTCGCATTCTCCGATCGCTTGTCCGTCGGGTCCGGCGCTGGTCTTCAGGCAGATGCCGTCATCCGCGGTCGCTATGTCGCAGTCCTCCACAACCGTATGCCGGCAGGCGTCGAGCACGAGGCCGTCGGTATTCGGCATGCGCCGGTTGTTCGAGATCTTTGCGCCGCCGACATAAACGTCGTCGCAATTGACCAGGTGCAGCGTCCACATCGGCGAATCGACGATTTCCAATCGCTCGATCCGGACGCCGCGGCAGGATTCGAAGACCACCACCCGCGGGCGGAATTCCGCCGGGACAAAGGTGCCCATAGCCTCATCGTTGCCGGCGATGAAATGTTCGCCGCCCGCCTCGATCCGTCCGGGGCCGGTCAAGGCTATATCCGTCGCGTTTCTGGCGACGATCATGGCACGGTTCGAATTCTCGGCGACAACCGAAACCGATGTCTGCTCGTAGGCTCCGTAGTCGGCGGCTGGGCGTAGGATCGCGCCCATCGCCAGATGAAGCTCGACGCCGGATTGCAGCCGCAGGCCGCGCGTATTGTGGATACCTTCGGCAAGTTCGACGCAGCCGCCGCCGCGCGCGGCTACCTGGTCGATCGCCGCCTGAATGCGCGCCGTCTCGTCCTCCTGCATGGGCTCGATGAGAAGGGACGGGAACCTGTTCATGCGCCCTCCTCGCCCTCGAGCAGGACTTCCGTCAGAAGCAGCATCGTCAGCGCCTGCCCGTAAGGGGTCGGCAGGTTGGGGATCCGACGATAGAAATCCAGATCGTGCCCCATCGGCGTGCCATCCGAAACGCCCTGGACGACGCCCTCGCCATCGACCTGGGAGAGCACGGCCGCCAGCGCGCGTTCCGCATGCACCCGGTTGGAAGGATCCAGGATGCCCGCATCGATGCCGCGCAGGATGCCGTAGGCGATCCCGGCCGTCGCCGATGTCTCCAGGGGCGATGTTGGGTCGTCGAGGAGCGTATGGAACATGCCGTCGGGGCGTTGCAGTCGCTTCAGCGAGCGCACCTGGCTCGCAAGCACGTTCGACAGGAAACGCTTGTCCTTTTCCTCGAGGTCGGGAACGAGCTCGAACAGTTCGGGAATGGCAACCGTGATCCAGGCGTTGCCGCGCGCCCAGAAGGCCCTGGCGAAATTGTGCCGGCCGTTGAAGGTCCAGCCGTGATACCACAGGCCGGTGACGGGGTCGGACAGATAGCGGGAGTGCACCATGAACTGGTAGACGGCCTCGTCGATCCAGTCGCGACGTCCGCAGGCAACGCCCGCCCGCGCCAGAAACAGGCCGGCCATAAACAGCGTATCGTCCCAGAGCTCGCCGTCGTTCAGCCGTTCCTTGACGACGTGCTGAAAGCCGCCGTCCTCGGTCTTCGGAAGCCGGTGGACGAGCCAGTCCGCCCAATCCTCGACGAGCGCACGGAAATCCGGCCGGTCGACGTGTTCGATAAGGATGGCGAGCGGTAACATCGGTGCCGTGCTGTTGATCTGCCGCGGCGGCAGGCCCCGGCCGATTTGCCGGCCGTACCAGGCGACGAGGTCGTCGATGGCCTTCCGGTCGTCGGCGGCAAGCGCGCGGCGCAGGAAGCCGTAGAGGCCGACGCCGACCTCCCAGTCCCATTCGTCGAACTGGATACCGCCGTCCGCATCGGCACCGGCAAGGCCTTCCTTGATGCCCTTGAGGCGGCTGAACGCAACCGCGACCTGATCGATCGTCTCCTGCAGGGCCGGTTTGTTGAGGGTCATCGAATCCATCGGTCGGAATGTCCTTTATGCATAGAATGGATGGTCGCCGTCGCCGGCGGTCGTGCTGTCATAGGTCAGGACCGGCACGGGCTGGTCGTGAATGAACGGCCGCGGCTCTCCGCCAACGGTGAATTCGCCGGCATAAGAGAGCGTCAGTATTTCGCGGTCCGGCGGCGAAAGGCTCAGCACCTTGTCGTCGATGTCGAACGAGACGGAGGTGGCGCGGATACGTTCGGCGAAACGACGGAAAGCGGCTTCGTCGCCGGCGCCCACGACGGCCGCCCAGCCGGTGAGCGCACCCTCGGAGCGCACCTCGCACCCGGCGGTCGCTCCGTCGGTGACGAGATCAAGCCCGTTCGTGGCGTAGAGCGCCGCGAAACCGCGGCCCGAGCGGGTGATGAGCCAGTTTCCGTCCATGACGACCTCATCCAGGCCGTCGCGACCAAGATAGGCATGGGTCCAGGCATGGCGCGTGCCTTCGGTGTCGGCGATCAGCAGGGCGACGTCGCGATATTGCATCACGCGCGGCAGGATACCGTTGCCGGCCCAATAGGACGGACGCTGCGTGCCCCAGGGGTCGTCTTCGCCGGGATGGTTGACCCAGAGCCTCGCCATCGGGTGGCCGGCAAGCCGGATATCGAGGACGTGCTGCTGGTGCCCCCGGCGGCCCGTCTTGTGATCGACCACGGTCGAGAGCTGCGAAGCTTCCGTCTTGAAAAGCACGAGCTTGCCGCTTTCGAGCCCCTGGGCGTAGCGCGCTTCTATCGAGCGTCCGGGCGCCAGCTGGGCAAATTCCGGCAGGTCGGCCGGCGGCGCGTAGGAACCGGCGCAGAACATCGGCAGGGAAGCGACGCCGCCGTTCAGCCAGCCGCTGCCGAACGCCACGCGGGCGAATGGCGCCAGCTCCGTCAGAGGCCCGGCCCGCAGCTCCTTGTCGTAGGCGCGCCCCTGCGACCCGGCGGGAACGCCCGCCAGCGTATGCAGCGCGATCATCCGGAAGATCAGATCCAGCTGATGGCGAGCGCGCGGGGCGATATCGTCCCCGCCCCAGCGTTCGAGGGCGAGCAGACCGATGAAATCCACCGGATAATAGGCTGCGGAATTCCACTCGGCGAGGCCGTGCGCCTCGACGCTGTCGAACCAGCGGCGAAGCCGGCCTTCCGCCAGCCGCGCTTGCTCGCGGCCCGTCCTGCCGGAAGCGGAGAACACGGTATCCGGCATCAACTTGCCGGCGATCAGCTGGCTGGTGTGGAAGCACAGGACATGGTTCTCGCTCCAGAACCACATGACGTCGTTGCCGGGCTCGTCCACCCAGTAGCGGTAGCCGGCGACGGAGGCGCGGATGTCTGCCGCCGTCTCCGGCGGCAAGACATGCTCATATTCGCCGAGGAGCCAGAGGAGCGGCACCATCACGAAATCCGAGCAGTCCTCCCGCCGGTCGATGATCTCGAGCGTGGCGGCGATGATCCTGTCCATCGCCTCGCGTTCGATCTCGCCCGCTGCAGCCATGGCGAGCACGCGGCCGATCCGCTCGGCGCCGAAACGGGCGCTGAAGATCAGCGCCTCACGCTTGCGATCGGCAAGGGTGGCGGCGGCTTGCGGCAGGACGAGGCCGCTCATGAAGGCCGCGTCAATGTGGCGGGCGACGGCCGCGGCGCCGGAACCGATCTTCAGCCTGATGCCGTGATACCCGTCCGGCAGGCCTTTGATTGCGGGAGCGACAAGCCGCGTCTCGACGGCACCTAATATCAGATCCGCCTTCGCCAGCACCGCCCGGTCATGACCATGGCTGTAGACCTCGATGCCGACCGGCAGATCGGCCCCCGGCGGGGTGTCGAAGAGAATTTCCAGCGGGCGGTCGACGAAAACGTCGGCGGCGGGCCGGATGGCGCGCGCGAGGAGCTCGAGCCCCCGGACCTCCTGCCGGTCCAGTGCGGTGGGCAGGGCGATGTCCAGCGGCTGGGTATCGGCCAACTCCAGCTCGAAGAACCAGATCGTGTCCCGCTCCGCCAGGTCTTCGGTCAGCACAAGGACGTCATTGTCGCCGGCCTTCAGCCTCAGGACGATCCCGGTCTCGCTCTCGACGTTGCGCCGAAAAGGCTCGAACCGCACCTGTTCCTCGCCATTGACCCAGATCCGCACGCCGCCGCAGGTTCGCAGCCGCATCGGGACGTGGCGGGCAGCCTCGGCGCAGAAACTGCCGCGCAGCCAGCGGCCGACATGGGTGGGCACGTGCCAGAAGCCGGTGAACTCGACGCGGCGGTTCGGCCCCGGCAGGTTCAGGGAGGCCGGCTTCCAGTCGTGCTCGGCACGGACTTCCCGTCCGACCATCTGCGCCTGGAAGGCCTTCCTGCAAGGCAGGTCGCCGACATCCACGAAGCCGTTGATGAAGCGGTAATTGACGCGATCTTCCGCCGGCGCCGGCTCACCTGGAAAATACACCTGGCGCAAATCCGAGACGACCCATGCGGTGACGGTTTCGCCCGGGGCGACATGATAGCTGGCGCCGCCGGAACGGCCTGCGGCTGCAGGTGAGTGCTCCATGACTGCCTCCCTCAGATCATGAAAATCTTTTCATAAATTGAACTCGCACGTCAGCTTTGTGAGCAGTTTCGAATTTAACGCGACAAGACAGCTTGACGTTTGGATTGTCAAGCTTCAAAAAGGAAAAATTCGAAGGAAAATCCGAAAGGAAATCTTCCGAATTGTGAAAATATTTTCATTGGGAGGATGAAAAATGCAGAGACTTCTATCAGGGATAGGTGCGTTCGTATTCTCGGCCTTCGCTCTTTCCGGCGCGGCCATGGCGGACGCCAAGACCATTACTTTCCTGTTCACCGACGACGACCAGGGTTATGTCGAGCGCATGGCCGCCTTGAGCAAGGAGTTCGAGGCGTCACATCCCGACGTCAAGGTCAATTTCGTATCGTCCGGCTATGACGCGGTGGTCAAGCAGCTGCCGGTCCAGCTGGCGGCAGGCAAGGGACCGGACCTCGCCAAGATCACAGATTGGCAGCTCGCGCCCTATTATCTCGACATGCGCTCCTACATGAAGGACCCGGACGCCTTCGCCAAGCTCCACGGGGACAGCCTCAACCAACTCCGCCTGCCCAATATCAACGATCCGAAGTCGATCAACGGCTACGTCGCGTCCCAGACACTGAACCTGCCGTTCGTCAACAAGACCTTGTTCGAGCAGGCCGGCGAACCGCTGCCCGGCCCGAAGGCCACGCTCAAGGAGATCGTGGAAGCCTCCGCCCGCGTCGCAAAGGCGACGGGCGCGCAGATCCCCTTCACCATGGACCGGTCGGGCCACCGCTTTTCCGGCGGTGCCTATTCCTACGGTTCGGTCTATGTCAAGGACGGCAAGTTCAACTTCCCGGATGCAGGCGCGCGCAAATATATCGCCGACCTCTATTCCTGGACCCAGAACGGCAGTTTCCCGAAGGAAATGTGGGGCGCGGCCGGCGGCTCGCAGTACAAGAACATGGGCGACGAGTTCGTCAACGGCAATGTCGTCACCTATCTCGCCGGCAACTGGATGGTGAACCCCTTCCAGAAGAAGATCGGCAACGCCTTCCAGTGGACGGCCATCAATGCACCCTGCGGCGACGCGGGTTGCTATGCAATGCCGGGCGCGACCGCGATCGTCGGCTTCAAGCGCACCGAACATCCCGAAGCGGTAGCACAGTTCATCGAATTTCTCGGCTCCGAAAAGGTGCAGCGCGAAATCGCCGAGAGCTATGTCATCCTGACCGGAGCGGACATCAAGAACCCGCAATACAAGATCTCCAGCGACGACGCCAAGGCATCCATGGCGGTGTTTCTGGACAACAAGAAGAACGTTCCGCAGGCCGCGCGCGATTTCGAACGCATGAAGGGCGGGACGGCGATCTACCAGCAGATCGTCCAGCGCATGAGCCAGCTCATCGTTGGCGAATTGAGCCTGGAGGAAACCTACAAGAATCTCGAGGCCGACGCCGGCAAGATCAATGAGGCGCTGGCAGCAAAGTGACGATCAGGCATGCCGGGTGGCGATGCAGCCCGGCATGCCTTACCGAAGACCTGAGGTAAGAACTGCTGCGATCGGGTGACAGGTGCTCGGCTGCCTGTCTCTCAGACCGGCAGCTAAAGGCCCGCCCCGGTATCAATTTCCAAGGGCCACGCGCCAGTCGCCCTCAGGCCGGCTCACCCGGCTGCGGCACCGACAGTGGTCATGCCGACCACCAGCAAAGCCATGATGATCAGCAGCCAACGCGCCTGATACACGCTCTCTTCCATCTGAACCTCCTTTTGAAGCCGCCGTGAACGCCGCGATTGCGGCCCAAGTTCCGCGTTCGCGGCCTTTTCCTCGTCGCACCGGACCTTGGTCGATGTCGCTCATGGTCAAAGGTCCAAGCCTGGATCGGACTGAAGCCCCAAGGCGGGAACATGCGCCGTCGGAAGCCAGTTTTCTCCACAGCTTCGGGAACGCGGTCGCGGTCAGAAGCATGTGGAAACTCAAGGAGATAAAAGACATGAACATGATCATGCGCGCGGCCTTTGCCGCGGCCCTTCTGGCGGGCACAACCCTGTCCGCATTCGCGCAAACCAGCAGCACCGTCGGAACCGGAGGAACCAGCGCCGGCGGCGGAACGTCCAGCAGCACGATTGGTACCGGCGGCAGTTCTGCCGGAGGAACGAATTGTGCGCCGGGCACCACCAACTGCAACTCCGGTTCCGCCTCGACCCTGGGTACCGGCGGGTCTTCCGCAGGCGGCGGCCAGTCGAGCAGCTCGGTTGGCACCGGCGGTTCGGCGGCAGGCTCGGGCAGCGGCTCCGGCTCGGCGTCGACGCTCGGCACCGGTGGCACGTCCGCAGGCGATGGCCAGTCCAGCAGCTCGGTCGGCACCGGTGGATCTGCGGCTGGCTCGGGTAGCGGCTCGGGTTCCGCCTCGACGCTCGGCACCGGCGGTACGTCGGCCAAGGACGGCATGTCGACCAGCTCCGTCGGAACTGGCGGCAGTTCGGCGGGCGCGGCCGGCTCGGAACACGGACAGGGCAAGAAGGCATGTCCTCCGGGCCAAGCCAAAAAAGACGGCGCTTCCTGCTAGTTCCATCCATCGGACGAGGGCGGATCGTTCCGCCTTCGCCCTATCAATAGGAGAGCCGAAATGACCTCGGCATCAATCGTATATAAGGGAACCTTCGCGCTGCCGCTGATCCTGACGACCTTTATCGCGATCTCGGCCTTTGCCACCGAAACCATCAAGCTTGACGACGGCACCACCTGCACCGTCATCGAAAGCACGGGCTCGACCGGCAATGGGACATCCACATCGGTCACCGCAGGCGGCGGCAGCGTTTCGTCCTCGACGACAATCGACGGCAAGACAACAACGATGAACTCGGGCGGCGGCTCGGCTTCGTCCAGCGCCGGTTCGTCCGTCACAACCGGAACGGCCGGCAATCAGGCTTTCTCGACGGCAAGCGTCACCCGCCCCGATGGAACCGTTATCACCCGTCGGTCAGACGGCACCTGTGACGTCACCAAACCGCAGAAATGAAGGAGATGGACATGTCGAAGAAACTATCACTGGCGTGCCTGGCGCTGATCGTCTCGGTTGCTACCACACCGGTGCTTGCACAGGACTGCAACGCTGCCGGCACGGTCGGCTCCGGCGGCAGCGCCGCCGCAGGCGGCACATCGGCAAGTACCCTCGGCACTGCCGGAGCCTGTCGGACCGACAGCGGCACGACATCCTCGATCGGCTCCGGAGGCAGTGCGGCGACGGCCGATGGCAAAGCCCGAAGCCAGACCAAGATCAACGAGAACCCGAACCAGCTGAAGGCGCAGTCGCGGGCGCAGGCCATGGACCAAGGCACCTTCAGCAAATCACAGACGAAGACTCGGGTTAAGGGTGACGAGCTGCAAAGCAAGACGCGCAGCATGTCCCACGTACCGGGGCAGAAGCCGGTCAAAAGCAACACCGAGAGCAATGTCGTTTTGCCGCAGCAGTGATTTGGTCATCGATGGATCGGCTCCCGCGAAAGAGCGGGAGCCGGCGCCGGCGGCGCAAGCGGATGATCCCCGCGTGTTCAGTCCGCTGCTCGCTGATTGGAACCGAACGGCGGCTTGAAGCTTTGAACCGCGCAGACTTCGGAGGATGAAGATGGACGAAGATACTTTTGCGCAGCTCAGCTCGATGAGCCAGAACCTGCAGAAACGCGCCCTCGCGCTGTCCCACCAGGGAAAGGATGCCGATCTTGCGATGCTGATGTCGGCGCAGGCCGTGACAATGGAAGCGGTCAAATCCCTGGGGGAAGCCTTGAACAGGATCAATGGCCCGCTGGGGCTTGGCGCAGCGGGAGACTAGCTTCGCGCTTTCTCTCGTTCGTGCGCGCCGCCTTTTTCAACCGCGTCGCCAATCCGGAACGGAACTTTCAGCCCAGCGGCCGGTTCGGGCACGCAGGAGGAGAACGAGATGCACCGCAAACCCGCCCATCAACACGAACTGGTGTTCTACATTGGGCTCAACGCGGCCCTCGCCTGTTTGATCGCAGCCAGCATCTTGCTCGCGGCAACGATCTGAGCTTCGGTTTGCTCCAAGAAGCCGTCGATCGATGTCGAGCCGGACGGCGCTGTAGGAGCATTGTCCTCTTCGTTTTACGGCAGCTGGCGAAGGAACTATTTGCCGATCCCCCTGTTGGAGCCTTCATGAACGACACGTCCAGAAAAGCCGGCAACAACATGATGAAGTTCGTCGCCACGATCCTGACAGCGGCGCTTGTCATAGGTGCTATCTATTTCTTCTTGCTGACACCCGGACAGCCGACAGGTCCGCAAACACAGCCCTCTCCCCACGCCATTGATCAGACGAACTAACGAACCATGAAGCAACGCGAAACCCCGACGGGTTTGTCGCCCTCGGCAGATCCCGAGCCTCAAAAGAAGCGCAAGGTCGTTGTCGGTCGCGGCTTGGCCATTTTCGTCGCCGGCGTGGCTGTCGCAGCCTTCTGCCTTTACGTCCTCATCGCGCTCTACGGGATCTATGCCAGCACCTAAGCACCGCCAGATTGGGGTTTGCGCCTGATCGTTCATCAGGAGCCGACCGTTCAAATTGCTCCGTTCCGGCTTTGAGATCGGTAACCACCCAACCAGCTAAGCCATCGCATATTCTTGTCATATGATAATTGTGATCAAAATTCGCATCAGAACGAGACGCCGAGGAAACCCCAAAAATGCCCGACCGAATTCCGGGAAATGCGCGTGTGCCAGCCACGGTCCATTGCTGGTCAGAAGATGTCCCAAGCCAGACCTTCGTCTCGTTGGAAAAGGCCCTGGCCTACTGCAAAAAGAATATCGGCGAGCTCCCGGCCATCGAGGTCTTCGTGCATTGCGGACAGGTCCCCGAGCCGATCATCAGCGGTGACGAACTGGCGGCACTGATAAAGGCAAAACGGCGCAACCTGATCTGACGAAGCCTGTTCAGCTGCGGCCAATATCTGCAACGCAGGCGAGGACGCGCCTTGGCCGCATATGAGCTTGCGACATTAAAGGTGACTGCGTTTATCTTGTTATAGCGAGCAAGAACGGCTATTCGCCGTGGCAGACTTGAACCAGGACCTGCCATGCTCATGCTAAAATCCACCTTGACCGCGCTGCTGATCGCTGCAGCATCCAGCTTGACCGTTTCCCCGGCGTTCGCGTCGACGAAATACCCCCTGACCCTCGAAAATTGTGGGGCGCAGGTCAGTTTCCCGAAGGCTCCCGAGCGGGCGATCGGGCTTGGTCAGAACAGCGCGGAGATCCTGCTGCTGCTCGGCCTTCAGGACAAGATGGCCGGTACTGCCTTCTGGCCGAGCAAGGTGCTGCCGCAGCTTGCCGAGGCCAATACGAAGGTCAAGCTTCTGAGCGTCGAATTCCCGACCTTCGAATCGATCCTGGCGGAGAACCCGGATTTCGTAGCGGCCGCTTTGCCAAGCCTGCTCGGCCCAAGCAGCAAGGTCGCCAAACGTGAGGACTTCGACAAGGTCGGCGTCCCGACCTATCTCTCGCCCAGCACCTGCCTCAGCACCAAGGAGGTCAAGGACCAGTACGGCAGCCGCGCGCAACTCTGGAACATGGATCTGCTCTACAAGGAGATCGACGAGCTTTCGCAGATTTTCGATGTCTCCGATCGCGGCCAAGCGCTGATCGCCGACTTCAAGAAGCGTGAAGCGGCATTGCGTGCGAGCGTGGCAAAGGATGGCAAGCAGCTTTCCTATGTCTTCTGGTTCTCAAGCCAGTCGCCCTCATCCGACGCCTATCTGGGAGGCAAGAACGGCGCATCGGGCTTCATCGCCGACCTTCTCGGGGGCAAGAACGCCGTCACCGCCGAAGCCGAATGGCCGACACTCGGCTGGGAAAGCATCATCGCCGCCAATCCGGACGTGATCGTCGTCGCCAACCTGGACCGCAACCGCTGGGAACTCGACAAGCCGGAAGCCAAGATCAAGTTCCTGACCACCGACCCGGCCGTCAGCCAGATCACCGCCGTGAAGAACAAGGCAATGGTGGTGATGGACGGCCAGGCCATGAACCCGACCGTGCGGACGATCTATGGCGCCGAACAGGTGGCCGAACAGCTGAAGGCCCTCGGTCGTCTGAAGTGATCGTGAGGCGCAACCCAGTTCGACAGTTTTCCGCCTTCGCGGCTGTGCTGGTGGCGTCGCTTGCAGCTATCGGGCTTGCCGTCGGCATAAGCGTCGGGATCGGCGATCTGCCGATCCCGCTCGCAACGACCTTTTCAGCCGTCACCAATCGGCTGGGATGGACCGCGGTGGGGCTCAACCGTATCCACGAAACCGTCATCTGGGATTACCGCCTCAGCCGGGCATTGGTCGCGGCGTTCTGCGGCGCGGGCCTTGCGCTGTCGGGAGCGATCATGCAATCGCTGCTGCGCAACCCGCTGGCCGAACCCTATGTGCTCGGTATCTCCGCCGGCTCGTCCACCGGCGCGGTCGCGGTCATCATCCTCGGTGTCGGCGCAGGCACGGTTTCACTCTCGGCCGGGGCCTTTGCGGGTGCCTTCGCCGCCTTCTTCTTCGTCGCACTGCTTTCGAATGGAACCCGCGGCGGCGCGGACCGCACCATTCTTGCCGGCGTGGCCGCGTCGCAGCTCTTCAATGCCTCGACCTCCTACATCGTCACGACATCGGGTAACGCCCAGCAGGCGCGCGACGTGATGTTCTGGTTGCTCGGCAGTTTCGGCGGTGTACGCTGGCCGGAATTGACGCTGGTCTCGATCGTCGTCGGCATCGCGCTTGTGGCCTGCCTGCTCTATGCCCGGGTGCTGGATGCGTTCGCCTTCGGCGACGAGGCGGCGGCGTCGCTCGGCGTCAATGTCGGGCGGGCACGCATCGTTCTTTTCGCGCTGACGGCGGTGATGACCGCGACGATCGTCAGCATGGTCGGCTCGATCGGCTTCGTCGGCCTTGTCGTACCGCATGTGGCGCGCTTCCTAGTCGGGCCGCTGCATGTCCGATTGCTGCCGGCCTGCGCGGTTGTCGGTGCCGTTTTCATGGTGGTGGCGGACATTGCGTCACGCACTCTCATCCCGCAGCAGGTCCTGCCGATCGGCGTCGTCACCGCGCTGGTCGGCGTGCCCTTCTTCTCGATCATCCTCTACCGGTTTCAACGCGCGTCATGAGCATCAAGACCGAGAACCTCACCTGGAAAATTGGCAGGAAGACCATCCTCGACGGCGTTTCCTTCGAGGCACAGCCGGGTAAGACGCTCGGCTTGCTCGGACCCAACGGCTCGGGAAAGACCTCGCTCCTGCGTCTGCTCGCCGGGTTGAAACCGCCGCATTCAGGCTCAATCCTGCTCGAAGGCAAGGATCTCAAGACGATCGGGCGGCGTTCGATCGCAAAGCGGGTCGCCTTCGTCGAACAGCATGCCACCACCAATGCCAATCTGAAGGTCGTCGACGTGGTCAAGCTCGGGCGGTTTCCGCACCGGTCGATATTTTCGGGCTGGACGCTCACCGATGACGAAGCGGTTGAGACCGCGCTTGCGCGTGCCGGGATGGCGCACAAGCGCAACGATCGCTGGCAATCGCTTTCGGGCGGCGAGAAGCAGCGGACCCATATTGCCAGGGCGCTGGCGCAATCGCCGAAGGAACTCATCCTCGACGAGCCGACCAACCATTTGGATATCCAGCATCAGATCGGCCTGATGCGGCTGGTTTCCGGCCTGCCGATGACGAGCATCATCGCGCTTCACGACCTCAATCATGCAGCGATGTTCTGCGACCAACTGATCATCATGCAAAATGGCAGGATCGTCGCGTGCGGGGCGCCGGAAGAGGTGATGACCGAAGCTCTGCTCAGGGACGTATTTTCCGTCGAGGCGCGGGTCGAGGCGTCACCGCATCATTCGCGGCCGCATATTCATTACCTCGTCTGATCATTTCCCTTGCGACGAAAGCGTAACGATCGCGAAGGCGCATGCGCCGCCCCCTCTGTCACGCTCCGGATGCTTGGCAGATTTTCAAGAATTCCAGAGACGGATTTGCCAGGTCGGTGCGTTTAAGCGGTATGGAAGCCAAGGATTGCCTCGACAGGGTTGTCATGAACGTTGTTCATCCTTCGATCGGATAGTGGGATAGATTCTCGCGTGCTGATCGACCGTAAAGAATCGGACTGATGATGGACGACCCTGATGCAGACCTGGTCGAAGGTATAGCTTCGGGCGACCCCCAGGCGATGCGCAAGATGGTGGCGGCAAAACTGCCAAGAATATTGCTGGTCGCGACGCGCATGCTGGGCGACAAGGGCGAGGCGGAAGATGTCGCTCAGGAAACTTTTCTACGCATATGGAAACATGCAGGTGGCTGGCGACAGGGAAGAGCGAAGTTTGACACCTGGGCTCATCGGGTCGTGCTCAACTTATGCTACGACCGACTTCGCCGCCGAAGGGATATCCTCGTCGCGGAGGCTCCGGAGATGGTTGACCATGGCCCGTTGCCCGACGCCGGATTGTTGTCCGACGACCGGGATGGCGAAACGGTGCAGCGCGCACTGCAAAGCCTGGCGCCACGCCAGCGGGAAGCGATCATTCTGGTGTATTATCAGGACATGTCCAATCGCGATGCGGCGGACGTGATGCAAATCAAGGTCGATGCGCTCGAGAGCTTGCTGGCAAGGGGACGCCGAACGTTACGGGTGATCTTGAACGGAGAAATGACATGACCGAGAAAAAAGCACCTTCGATCGATCGCGAGGCCTTTCGGGCCCTGATCGATGCCTATGGATCGAGCCCCCATCGTTGGCCCGACACTGTCAGGGATGGCGCGGTCTCTTTCATGGAAACCGAGGAAGGCCGCGTGCTGATGACGGATGCCGATCAGCTCGACGCGGTCTTATCCCGTCTGCAGTCGCCCTCGCCTTCAACCCGCCTGACGGCCGGCATTCTCGCCGATGGCGAAACATGGCTCGCCAGGAGGACGAGATTGCGTCGCTGGGCGATCAGCGCCGGATTGATCGGGGTCGGGCTTGCCGGCGGCCTGACGGGCGCCGTCGCGGTCGTCGTCGTCACGCCCCCGCCTGCTCTTTCCCTGAACGGCACCATGACCGCGTTCGGCGAATTGCAGTCCGACAGTGAGTGGACGCAGGAGGCACCATGACCGACATCCAATTCAGAAGGCTGGTGATTTCACTGCTTGCGCTCAACACGTTCCTCATCTGTGCGCTTGCAGGTGCCGGGCTGGTCTATCTGAGGACAGACCCGCCGCCCGCCGTTACCCGAATGCCGCTCGCTGGCGAGCAACTCTCCAAGGATGATCGGGAGGCCTTTCAACGCGCCATGAACGATGCTCGCCGCACGGTACGCCAGACTTCACTGGAAGCGCGCCAGGCCCGTATAGAGGCTGCCGCGCTGATGGGCGAACCGGAACTCGACGCAAAGGCTCTGGCAAGTGCGCTGGACCGCGCGCGCCGGGCGGAGATTGCCGTGCGCGCCGCCACCGAAGACCGGGCCGTGGAATTTGCGCAGGGACTGCCTCTCGAAGCCCGCCGGCGGCTGGCCGAGGGGCTGCTGGCCCGCGAGGCTCCCCGTCCAGCCACGAAATGACCGCATTTGGAAAGCGACGGATTTGCCGCCTGCCGCCGTTAAAGAGCCTATGACGAAACGGAGTTCGTATCGGTTATGGCCAATTCCAAAGACATTGACGCCGCCCTGACACTTTGGCGCTTTGGCCTCGGCGCGCGCGAAGGCGATCTGCAGGCGATCAAGGACGACCCCCGCGATCTTCTGCGGCAGGAGGTGGTTGAATGTTATACGCCGACGCCCGTCGGGCCGGCACTGCGTTCCAGCGCCGATCTGCTGATGTCCCTGATCGAGTACAACAAGGAAATTCAGGCCGAGCGCGACCGTCCTGCCGCGGCGCCAATGCCCGGTCCGCAGCCGGTCGCAACAGCCGCCGGCAACGCCATGGAGGCAACCCGCCCCACCGGCGGCATGATGGATCCGGGGGCGATGGCAGCTCCATCCTCGCAACCGGATAAGAAAGCAACACCGGCTTCGAAACGCCCGTATCTTCCCCAGCAGATCCTCATTGCCGAGGCTGATGCCCGGTTCAACGGCACGATACACCAGCCGTTGATCGGTTTCGGCGAACGGCTCGCGATGTTTTGGGCAAACCATTTCGCAATTGCCACCGGCAAGGGCGGCGACGTGCATATCATGGCCGGAGCCTTCGAACGCGAAGCGATACGCCCGCATGTCTTCGGCCGCTTCGAAGACATGCTGCTTGCGGTCGAGAGCCATCCGGCCATGCTGTATTTCCTCGATAACCATCAATCGATCGGCCCGAATTCGCAGGCCAACAAGAACGGAAAACGTGGGCTCAACGAAAACCTCGCCCGCGAGATCATGGAGTTGCACACGCTGGGGGTAAATGGCGGTTACGATCAGGCGGACGTGACATCGCTTGCGCGTATCATCACCGGCTGGACGATCTACCGCGATGAAAAACGTCCCGGCCCGATGGGCAGTTTCGTCTTCAATAGCTCTGCGCACGAGCCCGGCGACCATCCGGTGATGGGGATGACCTATGCCGAGGACGGCGTGGAACAGGGGCGTTCCGCACTTCGCGACCTGGCCCGCCACCCAGCCACGGCCAAACACATCGCCTTCAAGCTCGTTCGGCATTTCGTCGCGGACGAGCCACCGGCCGGTATCGTCCGCAAAGTCGCTGCGGCTTACACGAAGACACACGGCGACCTTTCTGCGGTCTACAAGGCGCTGATCGACAGCGAGGAAGCCTGGAACCCTGAATTGTCCAAGATGCGACCGCCGCTCGACTACGTGGTGGCGATGATCCGGGCAACAGGTCTCAGGCCAAAACCAGAGCAGATCATGTCCACCCTCAACGCACTCGGCCAGCCCTTCTGGAACCCTTCCGGCCCGAACGGTTTCTCGGATGTCACGGATGGCTGGGCTTCGTCTGAAGGTCTTGCCACCCGGATCGACGCCGCCAGCATTTTCGCCCATCAGGCGAGCGGGACAACGGATCCCAGAGAGTTCGTCAAGGACCGGTTGGGACCGCTTCTTTCTGCCGAAACGCTGCAGGCGGTGGCCCGGGCCGAAACCAAGGCGCAGGGCCTGTCGATCGCATTCCTTTCCCCCGAATTTCAGAGGCGTTGATCATGTTGTGCGAACATATTTCCCCGACCCGTCGTGCCGTTCTGGGCGCTTCCGGCGCGCTCTTCGCCTGGGCCTTCATGCCCCGCTTCGCACATGCCGCCGGAGGGCGAGACCCGCGTTTCGTGACGATCATCCTGCGTGGTGCGCTGGATGGCCTGACGGCGGTCCCGCCGATCGGCGATCCCGACTATGAAGCGTTGAGGCAACAGAGCGCCATGCGGATTGATGGCGCCAATCCGGCACTGCCGCTTGACGGCTTCTTCGCCCTGCATCCCTCAATGCGCAATTTTCAGCGTCTTTTCCGTGCGGGGCAGGCGGCCGTCGTGCATGCCAGTGCAACCGCCTACAGGGACCGCTCGCATTTCGACGGGCAGGACGTCCTCGAGTCCGGCTTTCCGTCGCCGGGCCATGTTGAAACCGGCTGGCTCAATAGATTGCTCGAAGGATTGCCGGCGGGTGAAAGGGTGGCGCCAGGCGCCACCGAACGCGTGCGGGGGCTATCGGTCGGAACGACTGCGGCACTTCTCATCCGCGGCAAGGCGCCGGTGCTCGGTTGGGCGCCTTCCATCCTGAAACCGGCCGACGGCGATCTCGCTCCCCGTCTGGCCGATCTCTACGGACAGAAGGATCCGGTTCTCGCCCGCCTTCTCCAGGAAGGGATCGACACCGGGAAAATCGCTTCCGGCATCGACATCAAGGCGCGCGGAGGTCCGGGAGACCCGAACGGCATGGAACAGATGGCAAGAGGCGCTGCCCGGCTGATTGCTCATCCTGAAGGCCCCCGCGTCGCGGCTCTGGCTTTCGAAGGATGGGATACCCACGCTCAGGAAACCGATCGGCTGGCAAAATTGCTGACCGGCCTCGACAACTCGCTTGCCGCGTTCGAGCAGGAACTCGGCCCGGTCTGGAAGGATACCGCGATCCTGGTCGCGACGGAGTTCGGCCGCACGGCCCGCATCAACGGAACCGAGGGCACCGACCACGGCACGGGCACGACGGCCTTTCTGGCCGGCGGCGCGATCCGCGGCGGCCGGGTCATCACCGACTGGCCCGGATTGAAGGAAGCGCAGTTGCGCGACGGCCGCGACCTTGCGCCAACCACCGACATCCGGGCGATCATCAAGGGTGTCGCAAGCGATCTCCTCGGCGCGAACGCCAACCATCTCCGCGACGTGGTTTTCCCCGGCTCGGAAAGCGTTCAGGCGGCAAAGGGTCTGATCGTGTGAAGGCATTGGAACCGGGGCCCCAAGACAGCTATGCCGACATCTGATGATGTTCGAAGCTTTGCAGCTTCTCTGTTCCAAGGGCGTCTGGAACAAACCAAGCCGGTGATTGTTGTTGGCCATCCGCAATCGGAGGTCACGACATGAAACTTCTGGTCATCACGGCCGCAGCCGTTCTTTCGCTGTCGGCTAACCTCACGTCAGCGCAGGAGACGCCCAACGCGTCTCCGGGCACACCACCGCCGGCCGAGGCGGATCGCTCCCCGAAGGCGCCGTCGCCTGTCACTCGAGAACTTGACGCAGACAGGGACGGAAACGAATGGCGGATGGCACCCATGGCAGACCGTTCGCCGCCGCGGGAGCGGGGAGCGCGGTTCCGCATCGAGAACGGCCGGACCACGATCGACCTGCGTTGTGCCGACGGCGAACCGACGAAGGATTGCGCGGATCTTCTCCTGCAGGTGCTGGACCGGCTGCAACGAGGAAACTCCTCATACGATTCCGACTCTCGCGACTACGGCCGGGACCGCTCACGTGATCGCTGAAGCGGGCTAAGATAGCGGATCTTCTCCAAGGCGTTTGAGCTTAAGGCGGCGCGGAAGCGACCACAGAGAAGCTGAAGCACAGATGAATACGGACTTCAGCAACGGTTCAACGACCCTGCCGCAATCTGTCACCGTGTGCACTCTGGAGGAAACCGATGCGCAGGATTATCTTGGCGGCCAGTCTGGCCGCAGCTTGTCTGTTCGGCGGCGCGGCAAACGCCATGCCGATTGGCGACATTGTCGTCCCCGCGAAGCCAATCGCCGAAAAAGTCGATTGGGCTTGCGGCCGTGGTTACCACATGAACCCGTGGGGCGATTGCCGCCCCAACCACTGGCGCCCGCCACCGCCACCGCGCTATTATGGCCATCGGTGGGACCGTCGTGATCGATGGGACGACCGGGGACCGCCGCGCTGGGAAGGCCGAGGTTACTGGCGCGATCGCCGGGACTGGCGTTGAAATGAAAAAGGCCCTTCTGTTCTGCAGAGGGGCTTTTTTCTTGGTCACGCCGGCTGCGATGACCGGTATTACGTCTCCGAGACCGTAGGGCGCGCGCAACGTTCCTCCTCCCCCGCGACAAGTCGAGTTGGCTGCTTTCATTGGATTGAATTTTAGCCATTCCTAACGAACATTTTCGGGTTCGGAATGTTGGGTAGCCAGGAGGAAACGGCTATGAAAAAGGACAGCAATCGACAGGTCAGGATCCCTGGGCCGCGCGATCACGACGTCGCAGAACACTGCCGCAAGAATGGGATGAGGCCGGAAGACGAGAGGAAGATGCTGAGGCTGCTGGGAAAGCACGCCCCTGCCCATGAGATCCACTCGAACTCTCCGCCGCGACCACCGCGGTTCCGTTAACGAGCGGCAATGGCGCTTCAGATGGCTACAGCCCCATTCCCGCCGGCCGCGTCCGATGCACCCCCTTTGGAACGAAAGCGAATTGCTCGGCAATGCCCAACAGGTCCGCAGCAAGGTGCAGCGCCGAAAGCCACATCTCGGTACCCTGCAAGCTTCCTGCCTGACCGTCGGCGAAGGCAAAACCTCGTTTCGGCTGCCACCGGTCCGGCGAATGCAGGATAATGTCCTCGGCCACGGTTTCCGCGTGGCTGCGCATGAAATCCGTTTGTTTGAGGCACAGCCAAAGCGGATGGACCGTGTCGAGCAGATTGCAGGCCGTATAGGTTGGGCCGGAAAAACCACCATTGTTTCGGTAATGCAAAATAACGGAGTTGATCGCGGCTTCGGGAAAAGGAACAGGAATGCCGAACTGGGCATGGGCTCCACGGGTGAGGCGATAAAAGCCGTTGACCGGTTGCAGCAGCCCTTGTTCCGCGGTCGGTTTTCCCCATAACCCGGTCGAACGATCCGCACGGGTCGTCAGCCAGCCAAAGAGGATTTCCTTACCCCTGCCGCTCCTGAAATACCGCGCGTTGAAATAGAGCGCAGTGGCGATAGCGTCCACCCGGTCGCCGCACCACCATGCGCGGGTGCTCCAGGGCAAGGCTTCCAGCCAGTCGCATAGCGCAACGGCATCCATTTCGACGCCGGAGATCGGGTGAGACGGATGGGCGCCGAGTATCTCCAGCGCATAACCGACCGCCAGCACGTTATAGAGAGAAGGAGAATCATCGCGGATGTTCTTCGCAGGACCAGGGGACCGAAACGGATCGGGGAAAAAGCCGGTCGCTGGGTCCTGTAACGCCTGCAGACGAGCGATGATCGCCTTCGCCTCATTCCCCGAAGGCTGTTCTCCAAAACCGGCGGCGATCTCGATCGCATCGCATTCATGCCTGACGCTCATGCGCGCGATGCCGTCGGCGTCCATCGACAGATAGCCGTCCGGTGTCAGATGCTGTTCCCGCACATCCCGCCACTCAGCTTCCGCCACCTTGCTGATCCGCAGCAGCGCCTGCTTCACCTCCGCACGACGCGATTTTCCAGCGGCTGTCGTTTCCCCACGACGGCGCACGACTTTGGCCGGCACCCCCGCCGCGATCGCCAGATCTGGAATGTCCTTGGTTACAACGGCCCCGGCGGCGATAACGGCACCCCTCCCGATCGTCACGCCGTCAAGGATGACCGCATTGGCACCGATCCACACATCATCGCCGATCGTAATCCCGAGTGTCTCGTGAGGCTGATCGTTGATCGGTACGTTCGGATTGTCGAAGCCGTGATTGAAGCCGACGATCGACACCAGCGACGCAATACGCACGCCGTTTCCGCACCGGACCTTTCCGGAGATGCATGCGTATGGGTTGACCGAACAATTGGAGCCGATTTCCACGTCTCCACGCACGAGCGCGTGCCCCGCAATCCAGGAACGATCGCCGAGGATCAGCGATGATGTGAAAATGCGGGCGTCGCTTGCGATGTAAGCGCTGTCTGCGATCTGCGCCCCGGCGGACCGCGCCAGTTTTTCCTTCAGCCTCTTTTGAGGATCGCCTTGGATATCCGCAGGCCTGCGCTCCCAGGGGAGGAATTGCAGCCTGGCTTCCCGATCCATCTCGGATTCGGAAACGTCTTGATGTGTCCGCATCTCGTCACTCGTTTGCACGCCGGTTTCCATGCTCGAAAAAATGCCGACAGGTCGGAATTCGGTGGATCGATGTCATCATACCAATTTTTGACATTCGCCATATTGACGAAATATAGCAGACGAATTTAAGCGTCCAGCTTTTGTTTTCGACCTCCCTCGGCGCTGATCGATGTCTCTAAAGACAAATGGAATTCACTCCCGCATTGATATGAGCCTGAATTTGTCATACACGTGTGATGAATACGGCGCAGACGCGTCGCGTCGTTGCAGCGGGGATTGAGCGTGACAACCCAGATCAAGGATCGGAACAAGGGACCGGGGTCGCTGGTGTCACGGGTCGGGGAAAGTCTTCGGACCGCAATTGCCAGCGGTCAATATTCGCCCGGCGACAAACTCCCAAGCGAAGTCGAACTGACGGAAACCCACGGCGTAAGCCGTACGGTGGTCCGGGAAGCGGTCGCGGCTCTCAGATCGGACGGGCTTGTCGAAGTGAGGCAGGGCGCCGGAATTTACGTGCTCAGCCAGGAGGCCCCCGCCCCTTCCGGCCGAAAAATCGACCGGGCGCGCGTATCGTCCGACCTGGAGGTGCTCGAGGTGCGGGCTCCGCTGGAGATCGAAGCTGCCGGGCTGGCGGCGATGCGCCGGTCTCCGGCGCAGGAAGAAGCAATTTTCGATTGTCATCGGCATATTCTGCAATGCATCGAGCAGAACGAATCGATCCGTGAGGCGGATTTTGCGCTGCATTTTGCCATCGCCGACGCCACGAACAACCCGCTATTCCGGCAACATCTGGAATTTCACGGCACTGCGGCCATTCCGCAATCGCGGGCGACGCCCGGCGAACGGTCCGGTGAACAGACCGCCTACCGCCGCATGATCCATACGGAACATGAAGCGATCGTCGTGGCGATCTCGGATCGCAACGAGGAGGCGGCGCGCAATGCCATGCGAGACCACCTGAGAGGAAGCCAGATCCGCTATCGGGATGTACTGAGGGATTTCAAAGCGTTTTCAAGCTGATGCTCCAGTAGGCCAGCCGCATGGCCGACCCGGCTTTCGGGGCCCAATCCGCTGTGAACAGCACCGAAGGTTGACCGTTTGAAAATGCGGCAAGCGCCTGACTTCACTTGCAAACTCGCAACGAGGGCGGAGACATCATCGGCGACGATCGTGACCACACCCGATCTGCATTTCATCTCAGTAGATCAAGGCTCTACGGGACCGATCATAGGGGTCAACCATCGACGCTGATTCACAGCCTCGATGGCAGTAGCGAAGGCCGGGGGACGATCGGACCGCACCCCGGGGTCCCGTTAACGCCAATTTCAGCTCACTGGCGGTCCGCCATTCATTTTCTTGGTCAGCTCAGGCCGTACCAGGTACCGCGGCCCGCTCCATGAAGGGTTAGATGTCCCTGCTCGTTTAATGCGCGCAGATGATCCTTGACGGTATTTCTGCTTGCACCTGTGGCCTTGGCCGCGTCCATCACGGTCACTCTTCCACGCTCGCGGGCCAATTCGAGAATTGCGATGGACAGCTCCGGCAGATCACCAAGAAGGATGCGCTCGCGTTCGATCTTGCGCTCCAGCTGCTGTTTCTGCCGCTGCAGGCTTCGCAGGAAGAACTCGACCCACGGATTCCAATCCTGCTCATCGGTTTGGATCGTGCCCTGTGTCCGTCGCAGAGCAAGATAATACGCTTCCTTGTTTTGCTCGATGACGCTTTCGAGGGAGCTATAGGGCACATAGGAATAACCGGCCCGAAGCAGGAGCAAGGTGGTCAAGGCGCGCGAGAGCCGGCCATTGCCGTCCTGAAATGGATGGATCTCCAGAAAAACGACGACAAAAACCGCCACGATGAGCAACGGATGAAACGTACCATCCTTCTCCTGAGCCTGTTGCCAGGCCATCAGGTCGGCCATCCGGCCCGGCGTATCGAAAGGCGATGCCGTCGTAAAGACGATGCCAAGGCTATGGCCGTCTTCGTCGAACGCTTCGACATTGTTGGAGAGCGTCTTCCAACTTCCCCGATGCCGCTCATCCTTGGTCGAGTGAATGAGCAGGTCCCGATGGAGTTGGCGGATATGGTTTTCGTTCAGGGAGATCTCTTCGAAAGCGGAAAAGATAGTTTCCGTCACCTCGGCATAGCCTGCGACTTCCTGTTCGTCACGGCTGGTGAAAAAGCCGATGCGCAGATTCGAGAGTAGCCTCTCGACCTCGCGGTCGTTCAGTTTTGCTCCCTCGATACGGGTTGACGATCCGATGCTCTCGATCGTTGCAACCCGGCGCAGGCTGGACAGTCGGTCGGGCGCGATCCGTCCCAACGCTCGCCAGGCGCCTTTGAACTCGTCAATCTCGGCGATCAGCGACAGGATTTCGGGCGTGATGCGCAGTTTGAATAGATCGAGCGCCGGCATCCATTAGTCCATCCATTTCCATCCACAAAGGGTATGGCACAACGGCATCCATTAATCCATCCATTTCCATCCAATAAGCCGGCTTTGAACCAATTGCTGGAAAAGATCGGTCTTCGCGGTCATCGATGCGGTGGCCTATGACAACAGGTCCGGAATGGCGCCGACCATGCTGACGATAGCGATGGCTTTCGGTGGATCGATGAGCTTTGGTGCACGTGATGGGGCGGCTTACGTGACCGGGCCATGCTGCTGATCGGCTTTGCCGGCGGCCTACGCCGTTCGGAGATCGTCGAGCTCGACTGCGGCCGCGACCTAACCGAAGACGGCCGTGGCTGGATCAACATCCTCGACAAGGGATGCTGGTGACGCTACGAAGTCCTGATGCAGATCGGTCGGGAAGCTCTTGCCGAGAGCCGTCTCCTCGGTCTGCCGATCTCTGCCAAGGATCTCGAAACCGAGGCCAAGGATCGGGCGGAACAGAAATACGAAGAACCGGCGCATGCTTCCATGAGGCAGTAATCGCTTCATGCCGGAACTGTCGTGCATTATCCTCGGTGGGCCGAACGGCTCCCGCAAATCATCCGCCTTCGCCAAGCTCAAGCTCGAAGGCGTCTGGAATCGAAGGAGCGCCGAGCATCTGAGATCGCCCTGCGCCAGTCGGCTTTCGTCCGCCCCTCAGGGATGTGTTGGTGCCTCGCTCATCACTGACGCGCCAGAGGCCCGACCAGACGACGAGCGGCTCGCCTCTAAGGCCTGAAACCGGTCCGGGTCATCTTCCCCCTCTTATTTATTCTTTTACTTGCATCGCAGGCGGACCTGCACAAACCCGCACAAGATCGGCAAGGATCATCCGCAGTTCCGGCCACGGCGCTTCCTCTAGGGCAGAGCGTGGATCCTCCGTTTCCAGGAGTGAATGCAGCCTCACCGCGACGCCGGCGACAGATTGAGGCACCGCACTCCACAATTCCTTTGCCAAAGCCTCCTCGACATCTGCGATTTCCTCCTCTGCTTTTTTCGCCCGGGTATATCCGACCCGCCTGTCCGCCTTCTTCCATTCGCTCCGGCTTGCCGCCAACGCGGCCCTTGCTTGCCGCCGCATTTCATCCTGATCAGTGTTCGGCAAAAGACGGTCGATCTCCCGACCGGAATAGGCCCATATGAAACCACAGTCTTCGGAGAGTGGGACTTTGGCGCGGGGGAAACTACCGAATTCTCGAATTAACTCCGTTTCAAGCTTTTGCTGCCGGCGGCAGGCTTCTCCGCAGAGCCTATGGGCAACCATCCAATCTCTCCAAAGTGATACCACCGGATCGCCTTGCTCCGATCTCTCCGTCCCCACCACCGCACCTGCCGGGGCGGGCGCGGCTGCGATCGAAGCCGCAGCACGGGACAGAAAGTTTCTGCGCATGGTCTCGGGGGAGACATCCTTATTCCCGGAGGAGGCCATTGGAACCGCCTCCGATCAAAACGACGTCCGTGAGCATCGCCCCCGGGTACGGCGCAGGTGATTTTCGGCGGGTGATTGCAGACAAAGTTCTGCTATTCTCAGAATCAGCCATGATCCAAGCTCCAAACAGCTAGATTGTGGTCAGGCCAGAGGGGATGTTACCGCATTTCCTTTGGCCGACTGCATCAATGCAGGCCCCAACTATATCGTGTAATCGTGGCGGATCAACAATATTCGCCTAAAATAGGCGATTTTAATGCTGCCGGTTCAATGCAGGATGGCTCGTGCAGCCCTTGGATTAGCTATTGCTGACCTAGCAAAATTAGCCGGTGTCTCCACTAACACCGTCGTTCGCTTCGAAACCGGCGCGGAACTCAAACAATCGACAATTGACGCGCTTCGATCTGTCTTCCAGGATGCGGGCCTCGAGTTCATCGCCGAAAACGGTGGAGGTGCTGGCGTACGATTTTCAAAGCCAGCGGGAACAGAGAAATAAGCGGGCATCACCGTCTCAAAGAGGACACCAGCTCCAGTCGGGATATTGGTTCCGGCTAGATGAGGGCTGTGGCGAGACCGTTTGGCAAAGAAGCAGAGGCCATTCCGCCTGCCTCCCGAAATTATCGTGGACCGAGTGGGGCGGATGCTCCGGCATCCAACGCGGCCTTCTCACTTGCACGCCGGCCTCCTCACGCTGCAACGCCGATGGACGTCCAGGGGAGGGGAGCGCACTTTCTCTCATGTGCATCGATCCGATGCTCGCCTGCGCCTGACTTTACTCGCAACCAGGGCGGGGCCATCATCGGCACCGATCGTCAGCCACCTGATCTGCATTTCATCTCCGTAGATCAAGGCTTTACGCGACCGATCATAGGGAGCAACCTTCGCCGCTAATTCACATAATCCGCCTCGCGTCCCCAGACTTCGATCTGGGTCAGCGCCGGAAAGGGCGACGGGTCGTCGGCCTTGATCAGGCTGTGCAGTCTGATCCATTCCACGGTCTGCTCCCTTACCGGGAAACACTGAGCCGCCCCCGTCTTGACCAGCGAGAAACATGCGGTCTCGGCGTTGGAAAAGGTGACGCTTACTTTTTCCCACCAGGCGTCGTGCGGAAAGTCCGCTCGCAGGTAGAGGACGATTTCGTCGATTTTCACCGGCCGGCCGAAATCGAGCGTCAGCGTCGCCTCGGGATCGCGATTGATCCCCCAGCTCGTGTAGGGCCAGAAGCCATGATCGTCGTTCGCCTTTTCGCCGTCGATGGCGTTGCGCGCGGCGAAGACCGCCTCCCCGCGCGTCTCCACATTCGCCTTGGCGTGTGGGAACACGGAAGCATTGGCGTGGTCATCCCATGGATTGAATGCCAGGTTCCGACGTGCCGCGACTTCCTCCGGCCGCGCCTTGCGGACGCATAGTCTGTGGATCCTGCCGTCGAATGCCCGCGGAGAATAAGGAATGCGTTTGGGACCAAAGGGGACCCCGAGCGCATAGGTCGGCCCCTTCATATATACGATCGCGGGCGTCATCGCGTCGTCGAGGGCGAGCACGAGATACCCCGGCGCGGACGCTTCGACGACGACCTGATCGCCTTCGTTGTAGCTGTCGCGATAAACGAGATACGCCTCGTCCGTGCCCGTTGCCTTGGCGCGAACCTCGCCCGCCACATCCACGACTTTCAGTGTCAGTTCCATGCTCGTCCTCCTCAGACGATCCGCAGTTTCAGGCAGGTCCCGGCAAAGGGGATGCGCAGTCGATAAATTCTCCGGGGCCAGGAGAGCCGCAGGCGGGCATCGTCGATATCGATTGCCTCGACCTCGATCTCGCCGGCTCCTTCAAGGTCGATGCGGCCGAGACCGTCGAAATGAACGGCACGGTCGATGATCGGCTCGACGCAGGTCATCAGAGAAAGCACCGCCGGCAGGCTGCCCTCGTGGATATCCACGACCTCGATCTCCTGCCCGCGCCGAAGCGTGACGGTTCGCCGGTAGGATTGTACGCGGGCCTCGACCGGATAGGCGGACGTTATGTCCAGCGATATCCACGCCTCTTTTTCGGCGAACTCAGCCTGGACATTCCGCGCCGAAAAATCCGCGCCATGTGCCTGGCCGATATCGCCAAAAGTCGGCAGGTTGTGGAAGCCGGACTGCATGGTCCAGATGTCATACCGCTCGGAAGAGAATGTTTTTGCCGTGTAGGTTTCGACGCCAATGTCGATCAGGAACGGCTTGCCGTCCTTATAGACCGTCAAGCTGCCGACATCGTTGTGGTTATGGCTTTCGCCGTTGTTGCCGCCTTTGACGGCGAGCGCAAAGTGGTCGTCGCGGGCAACGAACAGGCCAATTCCCGGATAGAACACATCGCCTGCCGGCTTCGGTTGTCCACCGATTGCCGGCGTTACCAGCAGTTCCTGCACGCGGTACCAGAGGTTCCACTCCTCCGGCAGATGTTTATGCTCCGACGACAGCCGGTCGCGCGCGGCAAATGCCGCCAAGACATCAGACCCAACGGCCCTGCCGAACAAATATTCGCGCACGGTACACGGCTCTATGACCGCGGCGGAATCGGCAAAATTGAAATACCGGCGACCGGCCACATGCATGTTGACGATATATTCCGCCATGCTGCGGATTTTTGGCGCCTTCCAGAGCAGCGTCATCGAAGCCGGCGCCACCGTGTCGAGAATGGCCATCGCCCCGGCCATGCAGAGCGCCGCATGCCGATAATAGACCACTCCCTCCTCGCAGGCCCCGTCCTCCGCGTAATCCTTGATGAAGGCATCCAGGCTGGAAAGGGCTTTCCCGACGATCTGCCGCCGCAGGTCCTGTTCCGTCTTCAGGGCAAAGGTCGAAAGCAGGACGTTCTGCGTTATCCACGCCGTCCAGTTGTTCATTCGTTCAGTGCCGTTGCCCATCCACCAGAAATGCCGGTCGAGATAGGGCGACAATATGCGCACCCGGATTTCCCGCTCGATCCGGGCGACGATCTGCGGGCTGACCTCGTCGAGCCGATCTTTCATGAGAGCTGCCACGGTTGCCAGCAGGGCAGCGGTCTCCGCAGCAAACAGATCGATGACCGGCTGCTCCGGATCGGGCAATGCAAACCGCTGCCCACCCCGCTCGTAAGCGTTATGAGCCGGAAGCTGCCAGGCGCTTTCCTCACAGATCAGGAAGACCCCGTCGACGATCGCATCGATGAACCGCCCCTTGGCCTCGATCAGCTCGGCAAGAACCAGGTCGTTCAACATCCGCCGCCGCGAAAAATACAGCGCTTCAAAGCGCGAGCGATTGCCGTTCAGCGAATATTCGCGATAGTCAGACGCCTTGATTATCGACCACGGCCGGCCAAGCGCCACCTCCGCATCCCGGATGACCGCGACGCGCATATCATCCGATACGGCATCCCAGGCGGCCCGGTCGCCGATCGGCGCGCCGGGCATGAAGTCCGCCAAAACCGGCGGCAACGACCCGGCGATCTCGCTGAACATCAACCTTCCTCCATGCGACCGATAAACGACCTCATTCGCCACCTATCATACGTATTTTAAGATGACTACAGAATTCATATGATTTATCCATAAATTTGTTTGACCAATGTGAGAGATGTGCTATCCCCTCGGTAGGGAGGCGGCACGCTCGTGACACGATGGCGAGCCGTGGATAGCCCTTGGGCGTCGATCGGAGCATCCTGGTTCGAGGAGGGATAAAGTGTCCATATCGAATTCGACCATCGCCGCAGGTGATGCGCCGGTAGCGTCCCGGCCGTCGAGCAAGGTGTTGTCGCGCCGCCGGCGCAAGATACAGAGCGCGCTGGTCGCCTACTCCTTCATCGCCCCGAATTTCCTCGGTTTTGCCGTCTTCACGCTCGGCCCGATCTTGTTCGCCTTCGTGCTGGCGTTCATGCACTGGGACGGCTCGAATGCGATCACCTTCGCCGGTCTCGACAATTTCTGGCGGCTGTTCGAAGACAAGGTCTTCATTGCCGCATTCTGGAACACGATCATCTATACGGTCGTATCGGTTCCCGCGACGCTCGCCTGTGCGCTCGGTCTGGCGATCCTGCTGAACCAGAAGATCTTCGGGCGCGACTTCTTCCGCACCGCGATGTTCTTTCCCTACGTCGCCTCGCTCGTGGCCGTCGCCGTGGTTTGGAACATGATCTTCAATCCCGAAATGGGGCCGGTGAACATGATCCTCTATACGCTTGGCCTGGACCCCAAGGACATGCCGGGCTGGGCAGCCGACCGGCATTGGGCGATGGTGACAGTCATCCTCTTCGGCGTCTGGAAGAGCATGGGTTATTACATGGTCATCTATCTCGCTGGGCTGCAGGGCATCAATTCCGAACTCTACGAGGCGGCTGATCTCGATGGCGCCAGCTCGTGGCAGAAATTTCTCTATGTCACCGTGCCGCAGCTCGGACCGACCACCTTCTTCGTCACGGTCATGCTGACCATCCAGTCGTTCAAGGTCTTCGATCAGATCTACATGATCACCCAGGGCGGCCCCGGCACCTCGACGCTGGTCCTCGTTTATCACATCTACAACGAAGCCTTCATTTCCTGGGACCTCGGTTACTCCAGCATGATTGCGCTCGTTCTTTTCTTTCTCGTACTGGCGGTCACGGTCGTCCAGTTCCGCCGACAGAGGGAGGATTGATCCGTGAAGATTGCCGGTCGCAAGGTCACCGCCAAGAGCATTGCAGTCTATGCGACGGTCATCGTCATCACCGCCGTGATGCTGATGCCTTTCGCCTGGATGCTGTCAGCTTCGCTGAAGCTCAGCCGCGACGTCTTCGTATTCCCGATCGAGTGGATTCCGTCGCAACCGCAGTGGCAGAACTACGTGGACATCTGGACGAAGATCCCGCTCGGGCTGTTCATCTACAACACATCGAAGCTGACGATCATCGTCACCCTGCTTCAGCTGCTGACGTCGAGTTTTGCGGCCTATGCCTTTGCCAAGCTCGATTTCCCCTACAAGAACACGCTTTTCCTTGGCTATATCGCGACCATTGCCATGCCCTGGCAGGTCTACATGGTGCCGCAGTTCCTGCTGATGCGCGAATTCGGCTTGAACAACACCCATCTGGCGCTGATCTGCCTGCAGGCCTTCACCGCTTTCGGCGTTTTCCTCATGCGGCAGTTCTACATGTCGATCCCGACGGAGCTTTGCGAAGCGGCGCGCATCGACGGCATGAACGAATATCAGATCTGGGCGCGCATCATGCTGCCGCTGTCGAAGCCCGCACTTTCGACGCTGACCATCTTCACCTTCGTCACCACCTGGAACGACTTCCTCGGTCCGATGATCTACCTGACCAAGACGGAGCTGAAGACGATCCAGATCGGCCTGCGTATGTTCATCTCGCAATATTCCGCCGAATACGGGCTGATCATGGCGGCATCGGTCGTCGCCCTCATTCCCGTTTTGATCGTCTTCCTGTCGCTGCAGCGCTTCTTCGTCGAAGGCGTCGCCTCGTCGGGCCTCAAGGGTTAATGTCATGAATGCTGTAACGCAGATCGCTCCCCAACCGATCACCGATGCCGAGGTCAAGGCGGCGCTCGATCTCGCCGTCGCCCAGATCCGGCGCAATCTGCCGGCCTTCACCTACGCGTGCCAGAACCATTCCAGTGTCGGCAATTTTTATCCCGCCGTCGAGAATACCCAGTGGACCGCCGGTTTCTGGCCGGGAGAAATCTGGCTGGCGTTCGAGCATACGGGCGACAAGGTTTTTCAGCATGCGGCGCAGATCCAGGTGCAGAGCTTCCTGCGCCGGATCGAGAACCGCATCGAGACCGACCACCACGACATGGGCTTTCTCTATTCGCCCTCCTGCATCGCGGCGTGGAAGCTGGTGGGCGATGAGGACGGGCGCAAGGCCGCCATCCTGGCCGCGGACCAGCTTATCGAGCGCTTCCAGCCGATCGGCCAGTTCATCCAGGCCTGGGGCCGCAAGGGTGTCGCGGACGAATACAGATATATCATCGACTGCCTGCTGAACCTGCCGTTGCTCTATTGGGCAAGCCGCGAGACGGGTGATGCGAAATACCGCGACATCGCGCTCATCCATGCCCGCACGACGCTGGCAAATTCGGTCAGGCCGGACAATTCCACCTATCATACGTTCTACATGGATCCGGTTACCGGTGCGCCCGTGCGTGGCGCGACGAAACAGGGCTACAAGGACGACAGCTTCTGGGCGCGCGGGCAGGCCTGGGGCATTGCCGGAATGGCGCTTTCCTATCGCTACGAACCGATCGACGAGTATCGTGACACGTTCGACCGGCTTCTCGATTTCTATCTGAAAAAGCTGCCGGCCGACTTGGTGCCTTACTGGGACCTGGTATTTTCCGACGGAGATGGCGAGCCGCGCGATAGTTCGTCGGCCTCGATCGTCGCCTGCGGACTGCTCGAAATGGCCGACCTTGTCGAGGCCGATGTCGCCGCGCGTTATCGCGAGCTGGCGCGGCGCATGATGAAAAGCCTTACCGAGCACTACGCGGTCAAGGACCCGGCCATGTCCAACGGCCTTGTCCTTAACGGAACCTATTCGAAAAAATCGCCCTACAACACCTGCCGCGGCGAAGGCGTCGACGAGTGCGTCTCCTGGGGCGACTATTATTACATGGAAGCCCTGACGCGCCTCTCGCGCGCCTGGTCTTCCTATTGGTGAGAGAATCCGATGGCCAGCATTTCACTGAAAAAACTGAACAAGTCCTATGGCGCCCTCACCGTTGTCCATGACATCGATCTGGAGATCGCCGACAAGGAATTCATCATTCTCGTCGGGCCTTCGGGTTGCGGCAAATCGACGACGCTCCGGATGATCGCCGGGCTGGAAGAGATCTCCGGCGGCGAGCTTCAGATCGGCGGCGACCTGATGAACGATGTGCCGTCGAAGGACCGCGACATCGCCATGGTCTTCCAGAACTATGCGCTTTATCCGCATATGACCGTCTACAAGAACATGGCTTTCGGCCTGCAGCTTCGGAAAGTGTCCCGGGATTTCATCGACAGCCAGGTTCAGGACGCCGCAAAAATCCTCGACATCACGCACCTTCTCAACCGCAAGCCGAAGGCTCTGTCCGGCGGCCAGCGCCAGCGCGTCGCGCTCGGGCGTGCCATGGTGCGCAATCCGGCAGTCTTCCTGCTGGACGAACCGCTCTCCAATCTCGACGCCAAGCTTCGCGGCACCATGCGCGCCGAGATCACCAAGCTGCACAAGCGTCTGCATGCCACCTTCATCTACGTCACCCACGACCAGATCGAGGCGATGACCATGGCGGATCGCATCGTGGTGATGAAGGACGGGCATATCCAGCAGGTTGACACGCCGCAGAACCTCTACGATCGGCCGGTCAACATGTTCGTCGCCGGCTTCATCGGCGCACCGCAGATGAACATGATGCCATCCGTGATCGAGCGGCGCGGCGACAGATATTTTGCCGCGTTCGACGGGCGGGAACTGCCATTGCCGGCGCATTTCGACAAAAGCCGCATCGCCCCCTACGAAGGCCGCGAGCTGATCGTCGGCATACGGCCCGAGAATTTCCACGAATTGCCGCCGGCCGATATCGCGCCGGAAAACCTGGCGCCCTTCGGCGCCGTCATGGAACTCGCCGAACCGATGGGCTCGGAAATCCATCTCAACATCGTCGCCGGCGGGCGCAGCTTGATCGCGCGCGTGTCGCCCCGGTTCAAGGGCGCGATCGGCGACGAGGTCAAGCTGGTCGCCGACACGACCAATATGCAGTTGTTCGACAAGGAAACGGAGCGCTCGATCCTTTATTAGGCGAGCGGGAGGAAACGGCCATGCAGTGGCTGCGCAACATGTGGACGAAGGAGGGACCGGGCATTCCGAAGAATGCGCCGAAGAAGACCGGTCTTGCCCTTTTCGTCGATACGTTCGCGCGCGAGTGGTGGGAGATGGTCAAATTGAACATCCTGTTCATTCTGGCCGCACTCTTCGTCGTCACCATCCCCGCTGCAATCGCTGCGACCGCCCGCATTTCGGTCGCCTTCCTCGAAGACCGCAACACCTATCTCCTGCGGGATTTCGCCGAAGCGTTTTTCCGATATTTCTGGCGTGCGACCGCGTGGGGGCTGGCCTTCATCGTTGCCATCGGACTCGGCGTCTATTCGCTAATCACCTATGCGGCGGCCGCCAAAGACAATCTCGTCCTGGCCCTGCCGCTGACGATCGCGCTGATCGCAACGGTTTTCATCGTCGTGGTGGCCTGCCACCTCGTCGTGCTGATGGTGATGCGCGATCTTTCGGCGCCAGTGCTGCTGCGGTTGGCAGCCATCGCATCGGTCGTCCGTCCGCTGCCGGCGCTCGGCGCGCTCGCATTCGTGACCGCGCTCTGGCTCGCGCATATCGTCTTTTATCCGGTGTCCGTGTTCATGCCGGCCACCCTCAACTTTTCACTCGGAATGTTCGCCGTCACATTCGGCGTCCATCGGGCAGCGGTCATGGTTCTAGCCCTGCCAATGGCAATACAGGCGCATCGCGAACCACAGGCTGGTGACGCTAAACATATCTAATCCAGAGACACTTCAGGGAAGGAGAACGGAAATGTATTTGGGGAAATTCGGGAGATCGGTGAGGTTCGCGATGGCGGGTCTCGCCATGGCGACGTCGATCGCAGGATCGGCATACGCACAGTCGGGCAATGCCGTGACGCTCAAATGGGCGCTGTGGGATTGGGACAAGGTGGCTTATTACAAGCCGCTCATAGCGGCATACCAGGCCAAGAATCCGAACGTTAAGTTCGAATCAGTGGACCTCGGTTCGCAGGACTACCAGCAGATGATCGCCACGCAGCTCGCCGGCGGCTCCAAGGATATCGACATCGTCACCGTCAAGGACGTTCCGAACTACACGAACCTCGTTCGCGCCGGCTCGATCTCGGACCTCTCGGGCTTCATGACGGAACAGAAGATCGACCCCGCGTCATTCGGCGGCCTCGTCGACGAACTCAAGATCGACGGCAAGATCTATGCCCTGCCGTTCCGTTCGGATTTCTGGGTCGTCTATTACAACAAGGACATTTTCGACAAGGCCGGGGTTACCTACCCGACCAACGACATGACCTGGGCGCAGTTCGACCAGATCGCCACGAAGCTCGCCGGCGGCATGGGTGCCAACAAGACCTACGGGGCGCTCTTCCACACGTGGCGCTCCACGGTTCAGCTGCCGGGCATCCTTGACGGCAAAAAGACGCTGGCGGGGCCGGATTACGCTTTCCTGAAGCCTTGGTATGAACGGGCGCTTGCCCTGCAGAAGGCCGGCGTCGTTCCGTCCTATGCGTCGCTGAAGACCTCCAATACCCACTACTCGGCGCTGTTCTTCAACAGCACGATCGGTATGCTGCCGATGGGTACCTGGTTCGTCGGCACCCAGATCGCCAAGGTCGCCTCCGGCGAGTCGAAGAGCAAGAACTGGGGGATCGTGAAGTTCCCGCATCCGGATGGCGTTGCAGCAGGCACAACCGCAGCGCAGATTTCCGGTCTCGCGGTCAACACCAACTCCGCTCACAAGGCCGAGGTGCTCGACTTCATCAAGTTCGTCACCGGCCCGGAAGGTGCGGCCATCATCGCCGGTACCGGCACGATCCCGACCGTCCGTACGCCGGAAGTCACCGCCAAGATCGCATCCCTGCCCGGCTTCCCCCAGGATCAGGCGAGCAAGGACGCGCTGCAGTCCGGCAAGTCCTTCCTGGAGATGGCCGTCAATCCGAATGCGGCGAAGATTGAGGTTGTTCTCAACCGTGCGCATGACTCGATCATGACCGACAACATCTCCATCGACGACGGCCTGAAGGAAATGACCGACGGCGTGAAGGCCATCAAGTAACAGCCCGACCCGCGGAGGCCACGTCCTCCGCGGGTCCCTCTTTCGATAAATAAATGGTTTGCCCGTGATCTACGACCCAGTCCGAGCCAATCCCCTTTGGGGGAACCCTCTTCTTTCCCGAGATGATCTTGGCAAGGCGGTGCTGGATCTCTTCAAACCGCTTCTTCCTTATTTTTCCGAAGGCGGCGCACGGGTCCGCCTGAGCGCGACCGGCGCACATTTCGATCGCGCTGCGGCTGATCTTGAAGGTTTTGCCCGGCCGCTCTGGGGGATCGTACCGCTCGCAGCCGGAGGCCATGATTTCCCGCATTGGGACCTCTACCGCCGCGGTCTCGCAAACGGCACCGATCCGTCTCATCCGGAATATTGGGGCGACATTTCCGACCGCGACCAGCGTCAGGTGGAACTGGCGGCGGTCGGTTTTGCGCTTGCCATGGTTCCCGAACACATCTGGGATCCGCTTGGCGAAGGGCAGAAGAAAACCGTCGCAGCCTACCTCCTGTCGGCCCGCGACAAGGAATTCATCGACAACAACTGGAAATTCTTCCGAGTTCTCATCGATCTCGGCCTGACACGCGTCGGCATAAGCTTCGACCGATCCATGACGGAGAAATATCTCGACGAGACCGAGGCCTTCCGGTTGGGCGAAGGCTGGTATCGCGACGGGCCGGTCAAACGCGTCGACCACTATATCCCCTTCGCCCTGCATTTTTATGCGCTGATCTATTCGGTCCTCGCAAAGGCCGACATCACGCGCGGCGATGCCTATCGCGAACGTGCCCGCCTATTTGCGCAGGATATCCGCCACTGGTTCGGCCCGGATGGCGCCGCCCTCGCCTTCGGGCGCAGCCAGACATACCGGTTTGCTGCCGGTGGCTTCTGGGGCGCATTGGCATTTGCGGGCGTCGAGGCCCTGCCCTGGGCTGAGATCAAGGGCTACTACATGCGCCATATCCGCTGGTGGTCGAAGCTTCCGATCGCCGACCGGGACGGGGTGCTGTCGATCGGCTACGGTTATCCCAATCTCCTGATGAGCGAGAGCTACAACTCTGCCTGCTCGCCCTATTGGGCGCTGAAATTCTTTCTGCCCCTGGCTCTGCCCGCCGACCATCCGTTCTGGGTGGCAGAAGAAGCGCCAGCACCCGCCTTTACGGATCCGGTTCCGCTCAAGGAACCAGGCATGGTCGCCATGCATACGCCCGGCAACGTGGTCGTCCTCGCCTCCGGCCAGCAGCACGACAAGATGCGCGGCGCCAACGAGAAGTACTCGAAATTCGTCTATTCCACGCGCTATGCCTTCAACATCGAGGCCAACGACCGGCATTTCGCCGCGGCAAGTTTTGACGGCATGCTGGGCCTTTCCGACGACGGCGTGCATTTCCGCATGCGCGAGACGCTCGAGCAGGCGCTGATCGCCGGCGACAGGCTCTATTCCCGCTGGAAACCCTGGAGCGACGTCACAGTGGAGACCTGGCTGGTGCCGGCCAATCCCTGGCATATCCGCATGCACCGCATTGTCACGCCCCGTGCCCTGCAAACGACGGAGGGCGGCTTTGCCATTGAACAGGCGGATTTCCAGGCCGATATCGCCAGCCGAGGCGAAGGCCTGGCGGCGTGGTATGGTCAGACCGACACAAGTGCAATCATCGACATCTCGCCTGCCTTCAGGCGGGATGGCCATGCCATGAGCCCGATCGCCAATACCAATCTCATTCACGCAAAGACGCTTCTTCCCCAGCTCCGTGGGCAGATCGAGGCGGGGACGACGCTGCTCGCCGCAGCGGTCATCGCGCTCCCCAATACCGAGATGGACCCGGCCTTTCTGCAGTCTGTCCCGGCCTGCCCGGATCTGGCGGAACTGGAGCGGCTGTTCCGTGCGAAAGGAGACGTGGTCCCCGCCTTCGACCTCGCCGGCGGCAAGTGACCGGGTAAGCCACGGCGCTGTGATCCCTGCATCTGAGCTAAACAGCCGCATGCCTTTTCTCAGGTGTCTAAAAATCTGTCGGCCACGCCAAGCCGTCTTGCACCAATCGACCGCGAGGCTAGTGTTGGGTACAAACGACAGCGGAAATCGATGGCAGCCAAGACCACACTCAATGCGAAGAACCTGGAAGCACTCGGCGCGCCGCGCCTGGCCGAATTGCTGATCGAGATCAGCACCGGCAGCGCGGCAAACAAACGACGGCTTCGCATGGAGCTTGCCGGCAATCACAGCAGCGCCGAGGTCGCCCGCGAAGTGCGCAAACGGCTCGCAAGCATCGGCCGTTCCCGAACCTTCATAAACTGGCGCAAGGTGAAGGGGCTCAAGACGGACCTGGAAACGCAGCGGAAGACGATCGTAGATGTCGTTGCCCCCGACGATCCGAAAGAGGCGTTGGAGCTTATCTGGCAATTCCTGGCGCTTGCCGATCCTGTGTTCGAGAGATCCGACGACGGCAGCGGCTCGATTATCGAGAGCTTTCACGACGCGTGCGCGGATGCCGGCGCGATCGCGAAGTCTTCAAGCGTCGAGAAGGACGCCCTTGCCGACAAGATCTTCGCAGCGGTGCTGAACAACGGCTATGGCCAATATGACCCGCTGATTGCGGCTATGGCGCCTGCGCTCGGCGGAGACGGTCTTGAACGACTCAAGGTTCTGTTGGGGCAGTGGTCGAAGGAGCCTGAGGACAAGATCGCCGAGAGCGATCGCCGCGTCATCGGCTGGAGCAGCAATGGGCCGATCTACGAAGACCAGGTCTACGGCAATCACCAGGAACTGCTGGTACGTATCGCCTTGCAGGAAATCGCCGATGCTCAGGGCGACGTGGATGCGTATATCGCCCAGCAGCCGGAAAAGACCCGCAGGTCGCCCTTGGTGGCAACGGACATCGCCCGCCGGCTGCTTTCCGCGGGACGAGCCGCCGAAGCGCTCGAAACGCTGGACGCCACCGATGAACGAGGCCATGCCGACACTCCGATCGAATGGCAGCTTGCCCGCACCGAGGTGCTCGAAACCCTGGGACGCGCGGACGAAGCCCAGACGGATCGATGGAAGTGGTTCGAGCACTCGCTGAACGACGTACACTTGCGCGCGTTTATCCGCCGGCTGCCGGACTTCGACGACATGGAGGCCGAAGAAAAGGCGTTCGCTTATGCCCAGGCTTTTCCGGAGGTCCATCGAGCCCTTACTTTTTTCCTGCGCTGGCCAGCGGTTGGCGAGGCAGCCAGGCTCGTGTTGAAGCGCAAGGCGGAACTCGATGGCGATCTCTATGAGCTGATGACGGCGGCAGCGGACGCTCTGGCTCAGAAACACCCGCTCGCGGCGACGATCGTTCTGCGTTCGATGATCGACTTCACGCTCGATAGAGCGCGGTCGAGCCGCAATCGCTATGCAGCGCAGCATCTTGTGGCATGTGCATCGCTTGCCCCGCATGTCGACGACTTCGGCAGCGTCGAAACCCACGACGCGTATGTCGCGGGACTGAAGGACCGGCACGGTAAAAAGCACGGCTTCTGGAGTTTGATAACCTAAGTCACCGGGAGGCGGCCGCCATCGACGGCGTTGACCGTGGCCCGATCGGTATGCGCCGCACTGGTTCCCTTTGAGTGGGCATCCGATCTTCCTCCTTTCAATCTGTTAAAAAAGGAATAACCCTCGGGCCAGCGCCCGAAACCACTTGCGATGTTGATGTGTCCAGCAAACCCGATCGTTGCCAGATCGCTGCCCCAGCCACGGACATGGCGTTCGAGATCCGGCATGCTCATATAGGGATCGTTCAGACTGCCTATGACGAGGCTTGGAAAGGGAAGCCGGGCAAGCGGTTCATGCCCGAACTCGATCATGCAGGGATGACGCCGCAAAGTCACTTCCAAGGAGCACGGTGCGACAAGTAAGGCACCGCGTATCTTCTCCACATTGCCGCGTCCGGCATAGCTCGCCGCCAGCAGGCATCCGAGGCTATGCGCAACGAGGAAGGCGCCTTCCACCACCGAAAGCGCCCTGTCCAGCTCCGCCTGCCAATCCTCGATGACGGGACAGTTCCAATCCTGCTGCTCGACGATCGAGGCGCTGGAGTGCTCCGTTGCCCAATGGCGCTGCCAGTGTCCTTCGGGCGAGCCGTTGAGACCGGGCAAGATCAGGGTCGGGAACATGTAAACCTCCAGGACTTATTGCAACCGCGCCGAAGTCAATTTCAGAACACCCTTCCTTCCTTGAGATGCCTCGTCGTACCGTTGATGAGATAATCGCCGACCACCCTCGACTTATGCAGAAGCGGATTGTGGTTGAGGACAGTGCGGATATTGCGCCAGTGACGGTCGAAATTGTTGTTGCGGGAGGTCGCCGAGCCGCCGCCGAGCTCGAACATGCGCTCGGCGCTGCGGGGGCCGAGCTGGCCGAGCACGAGCTGCGTGCGTGCCGTTGCCAGCGCGCTTGCGACCAGGGCCTCCTCGATCTCTGCTTCGTCGCCTTTGCCGAAGGCAGCCACGGTCCGATCGAGAGCCGCGGCAGCGGCCGCGACGGCCGTATCGATCGCGAAGGAGTTGGCGGCTATCTCGCCGATCACCTGCTGTACGAACGGATCCTGGTTTGCTGTTTCCGCCGCGCTGTGTGCCGCCGAACGCGCCTGCCGGCGCACATAGGCAAGCCCGTCCGTCAGCACGTTGCGAACCGCTCCAGCCGCACTTGCTGCCAGATGCAATTGACGCAGCGTCGAACAATGCCGGCCGACAAGATTGTCGAGACCCCGCGTTGCAAACTCGTGCGGGAATACCTCGACATTTTCCAGAAGAACGCCGCCGCTCGCCGTCAAGCGCTGGCCCATGCCGTCCCAGTCGTCGAGGATCTTGATACCCTCGCGATCGACCGGCAGGAGAATACCGACCGTTTGCCCCTCTTCATCCAGAGCGCTGAAAGACGCAAAATCTGCAAAGGCTGTGCCGGTGGCATACCATTTGCGGCCGTTGAGGCGATAAGTGTCGCCTTGGCGCACGATCGTCGTCGTCACCTGCCCCGGCCGTGCGGTTCCCTGCTCCGTGTGGGCGCCGCCGAACAGTTTGCCGGCGAGGATCAGCTCGACCGCACCGGCATCCCGCTCCCGTGGTTCGCTGAGAATGACGTTCTCGACATAGTTGAAATGCGAGCGCAGAGCATGCGCCACGTTGGAATCCGCTGCACCGATCGCCGCGATCATTTCGATATAGTCGGCGATAGAACCGCCCGGCCCGCCCAGCGCCACCGGGATGCGCAACGTGCCGAGGCCCAGTTCGCGAAACAGCCTGAAGGCTTCGAAGGGCAATTCGCGGTCGAGATCACGCTGCGCGGCGCCCCTGGCGATTTCGGCGGCGAAAGCGGGAACGCACGCGACAAGCTCCTCGCGTGTCACGCTTCTGGTGGTCTGCAATTTGGCGATGCTCAAGCGATTGTCTCCGAAAACGCAGAAAAAGGCATGGGGCCGGGAGAGAACCCGGCCGCCTCGATGATCGATCATCCCTCGAGATAGATGTCGGCGCCGTTGCTCCAGAGGTCCTCGACGCCGATCTTGAGGTTCTTCACCCGCTTGTCGTAGACGGTGATCACCGAAGGCGTGACGATGTCGAGCGTCGGCAGATCCTGCACGACGAGCTTCTGGAAATCGCTGAAGAGTTGCAGCCGTTTCTTCGGATCGACCTCGACGGCGGCAGTCTCAAGCAGGCGGTCGACCTCGGGGTTGAAATATTTCGAGCCGTTGGTGAAGGGCACGCCGGGCTTGAAATTCTTCGACCAGTAGAGCCGCTGGACACCGACCGTCGGATCGTAAAGGTTGCTCATACCTTCGATGGCGATGTCGAAATCGCGATCGGTGAAGATCCGCTTCACGAAGGTCGCGAAGTCCTGGCTGCGAAGCTCAACCTTGATGCCGACCTTACCGAGCGCCTGGGCAAAATATTCAGCCGTCTGCTTGGGAGGACCAGATGGCTGGGTCGGATCGATGAAGAGCTTGAAGCGGAACCCGTCGGCGCCGCGCTTATAACCGGCTTCATCCAGGAGCTGGTTCGCCTTTGCGGGATTGAACTCGTATTTCGGCAGATCGGGACTGTAGAATTTCGCGAGATCCGGGCTCACCGGCCCGTCGAGCCGCGTCGCGTAACCGAGATAGACCGTGTTGACGATGAAATCCTTGTCCACCGCATGGGCGATCGCGTGACGCACTTTGATGTCGGCGAGATACTTGTTTTCCAGGTTGAACTCGGCGCGGGCAATGCTCGGCGAATAGGCGGCCGGCGTGGTGTCGACGACCAGGTTCGGATTGGCCTTCAGGCGGTCGATATCCGTCAGCGGCAGATTGGCGGTCGAGACTTGCACTTCACCGGTTTCGATCGCCGCCACAGCAGCGGCCGGATCGATGATGAAGCGGAAGATGATCTGGTCAAGATAAGGCTTCGACGAGCCCCAGTAATCTTCGTTGCGAACGAAGAGCGCATGGCTGCCGCGCACCCACTCGACGAATTTGTAGGGTCCCGTGCCGACCGGCGCAACGTTGTGCGGGTTTTCGGCTACCTTCGTGCCTTCGTAGAGATGCTTCGGCACGATCGGCGCCTCGAAGCTGGCGAAGGCGCTGAGGAGATAGGGCGCCGGCTTGGACAGAAGGAGCTCGACCTCATGGGAGTTGAGCACGTTGGCTTTCTGGACAGAGGCGAAAGTCGCCCGACCGCGCGGATGGTTTTCCTTCAGTGCGAGAATGGAAAAGGCCACGTCCTCGGCGGTGAAATCCTTGCCGTCGTGCCACCGCACGCCCTGCCTGAGCTTGAACCAGTAGCGCAGGCCATCCTCGCTGACTTTCCATTCGGTCGCCAGAAGCGGCTGCGGATTGAACCCGCGGTCATAGGTCAAGAGGCTCTCGGTCGCCTTGCCGCTGATGTAATAGGCGGCACCCGCGCTATGGGCGATGAGCACCAGAACCGGAGGCTCGGTGCCGATATTGATCGAAACGCTGCCGCCGCGCGGTGTCTCGTCCTGTGCCTGGGACATATGCGGAACGGCGGCCGCAGCCGCAAACGCCACGGTGGAAAGCAGGAAGGCGCGGCGTGTCGGCGTCAGCACACGAGCGGTTTTGATCGTCATGAAATATCCCCCAAAGCAGCCATTCATCAAGCAGGAACGACCTGGATTTCGTCCAACACCCGATCGAGCGTGGTTACTTTGAGAATATAAAATCTACTAACTTTATCGAGATACTGGATTTCTAAAGCGATACGGAGAAATGGAAAAAGGCGGAGGTTTTTCCCGCCTTTTGGAGAATTTTTCGCGCGAGCCCGACAAAACACCAGCCCTCGCCGCAAATTTATCCTCAGCACGAATGCCGCTCCTCCAAACAGGGACGGATGTTCCGGCTTGAACGAGCCTGCCGCTCAACACACGAAGGAAATCCCACGGAACGCCCGTCGATTGGAAATCCTTCCCAAGATAGCTTCGCAAAACGCAATCGACAAAGTCTATCAACGAAATAGACTAAAGCGAACCGACCAAGCCGCTCGAACTCCGGTTCAGCCGCAGCTTGGTCACCAAACTGGATCGCGTTCAGGAGCTTATTGATGCAACCCGAATTCATCGGCCACACGTCCAACCGGGAAGGGTCCGACATCGTCCCCGCCTCCGGCCCGGTCATCGACAAGGCCTATATCCGCAACCACGTTCAGGCTGCGGAAGCCGCCGGCATCGATCGGCTGCTGATTGGCCAATTCGCGCAATGGCCGGACAACAACCAGATCGCGTCTTACGTCTTCAGCCAGACGGAACGCATCGGCGCGCTCCTTGCCCATCGACCCGGCCTGATGGCGCCGACGCTTGGCGCCCGTCAGCTCGCCACCCTCGACCAGTTTTCCGAAGGCCGTGTCTGGATCCATATCATCACAGGCGGCTCGGAGGCCGACCAGGCCCGCGACGGCGATTTCGAGGACCACGATACCCGTTACGCCCGCACCGACGAATATCTGACGGTGCTGAAGAAGGTCTGGGAAAGCGACCAGCCCTTCGACCACGAAGGCCGCTTCTATAGATTCAAGGGCGCCTTCAGCCAGGTGAAGCCATACCAGAAGCCGCGCATCCCGATCTCCTTCGGCGGTTCCTCCGATGCCGCGATCGCGGTCGCCGGCAAGCATGCCGATATCTACGCTCTCTGGGGCGAACCGCTGGACGGCGCGCGCGAGACGATCGCCAAGGTGCGTGCCGCAGCCGTTGCCAACGGCCGCACGGCGAGCGACATCCGCTTCACGCTCGCCTTCCGGACCGTCGTTGCCGAGACGGAGGATGCAGCCTGGGAAAAAGCCGCCGATATCTTGCAAAAGGTGAAATCGCAAGTCGCCCGCGTGGCCGGCGGCAATGGCGAAAAGCTGCCCTCGAATGTCGGCTCGGTGCGTCTGCGCGAAGCAGCCAAACGCGGCAAGGTGCTCGACAAGCGGCTTTGGACCGAGGTTGCAGAAGCAAGCGGCGCCGGCGGCAATTCCACCGCGCTGGTCGGGACGCCCGAACAGGTGGCCGACGCGATCCTCGATTATTACGACGCCGGCGTCTCGAACTTTCTCGTGCGCGGCTTCTATCCGACGGAAGACACCGTCACTTACGGCCGCGATGTGGTGCCGCTCGTGAAAGCGGGGATTGCCGAACGCGAAGCCAGGAAGGTAGCTGCAGAATGACCACGCCGCTCGATATCGTCGATATTCATACGCATCTCTGGCCGCCGGCCTGGGGACCTGGCGGCCAATATGCCAAACCCGCCAGCGGCTTTGCCCCCGATGTTTATCGCAAGATCACCACGCCGCAGGCGCTGGTGGACGAATTCCAGGCGGCTGGAATATCGCTCGCGATTGTCACTGCCACGATCGAAAGTCTGTTCGGTGCCGAGGGGGCCGTCGATCTTGCCGCGGTTCGCGAGGCAAATAACTGGCTTGCCACCGTCTCCCATTACGATCAGTCGCTGGTCGGCTTTGCCGTCACCGACGCGTTCAGCGGCGAAGAGGGTGCGCGCGAAGCCGAACGCGCAATCGGCGAACTCGGACTGTCGGGCCTGGTGATCGATTCCTCGCGCGACGGCAAATTCCTGAGCGATCCGTCCGTCAGGCCTATCCTCGAAGTTGCGGCACGCTACAAGGTGCCCGTCTTCGTACACCCGGTCGCCCATCCGAATTCGCAGGTGCTGATCGCAGGCGCCGGTACGCTCGGCAATTCCCTTGGCCGCGGCCTGATGAATGGTGTCGCCTTCCTGTCGGTCATTCAATCGTCGCTGCTCGACGACCTGCCGGACCTTCACCTCATCTTTGCGACCCTCGGCCTTGGCGCGATCGTTCAGGCGGCGCGCGGTGGCATTTATGGTCGTGCGGAAAGAGCGGCAGGCAAGCGCCCGAACATCTATTTCGACACGATGGGGCACGACCCGGCCATCATCCGCACGCTGACCGGTTTCTTTGGCGCAGAAAGAGTGCTGGCGGGCACGGACTGGCCGATCCTGGCGGCACTCGATAGAAAGAGCCTGACCTCCAGCCTCACCGAGGCAGGTCTGAGCGAAGCGGAAGCACGCCTCGTGGCCGGCGGCAATGCCAGGCGTCTGCTTGAGCTTCGAGAGGCGCAAGCTCAAGCGGCCGAATAGACCTTGGCCGACGACAAAGCCCCGGACCGAATCCGGGGCTTCTTTTAAAGAATTGTGTCAGTCAATTGGGCTCAGTCCCCGATCAGGCAACGCGCTGGGGACGGGCGAGCGGAACGACTTCGCCGGATGCGGCGGCCGAGCGGGGTACGCGACCTTCGACCGGATGACCCGGATCCGTGAAGCCCGGCGTGGACGGATGGCCGGTCGCGACCAGCCGGTCGACGAGCGCTTCATCCTCCGCATCGAGCTTCACGTCGAGCGCGCGGATATAGGCGTCCCACTGCTCCTCGGTGCGTGGGCCGGCGATCGCCGAGGTAATCAACGTGTTGTTGAGCACCCAGGCCAACGCGAAATCGGCAGGCGAAATGCCCTTGGCCTGCGCATGCGCCGCGATCTGCTTGGCGATGCCGATCGATTCCTCTCGGAACTCGACGTCATGCATGCGTTTGTCGCCGCGACCTGCACGGGTATCGGCGGCCGGGGCTTCTCCGACATTATATTTGCCGGTGAGAACACCGCGCGCCAGCGGGCTGTAGGAAACGACCCCAAGACCATATGCGGCAGCGGCCGGCAGTTGCTCGGCTTCAGCCGTTCGATTGACGATGTTGTAGAGCGGCTGGCTGGCGATCGGCCGGTCGATGCCGAGCTGGTCGGCAAGATGGGCGACCTCCGCGATACGCCAGCCGCGGAAGTTCGACACGCCGAAATAACGCAGCTTGCCGGCTTTGATCAGATCGGCGATCGCCCGAACCGGCTCGTCCAGGGGTGCGTCGAAGACGGCGCGGTGAAAGTAGAGGATGTCGATATAGTCGGTATCGAGATTGCGTAGCGAATTCTCGACCGTCTGGTAAACCCACTTGCGGGAATAACCGCCGAGGTTCGGACCCTTGTTGTGGGAGTTGACGAACTTGGTCGCCACCACCCAGCTGTCGCGGTTCTTCTTGATGCCGCGCCCGACCACCTGCTCCGACTTGCCGTCATGATAGACGTCGGCGGTATCGATGAAGTTGATACCCTGTTCATGCGCCTTATCGATGATGCGGAAAGCGACGTCGTCCGGCGTCTGGTTGCCGAACATCATGGCTCCCAGCGTCAGCGGCGATACCTTCAGGGCACTGCGCCCCAGATAGCGATAGTCAACCATTCAAAAACTCCCTTGTTTTCAGTTGATGCGGTCCGCGAAATGACACGCGACCTGATGGCCGGGTGCGATGGCGCGGAATTCGGGTTCGTCGGCGCGACAGAGATCTGTCGCGAGCGGGCAACGGGTGTGGAACCGACAGCCCGAAGGAATGTCGCTGGGGCTTGGCAGGTCACCGCCGAGAGGGGCTGCCTGGCGTGGCCGCGACGGATCCGGCACTGCCTCCATCAGCGCCCGCGTATAGGGATGCCGCGGATCGGACCAGAGTGTCGCGTTATCGGCGCTCTCCACGATCCGCCCGAGATACATGACCATAACCCGGTCCGCGAAATAGCGCACCACCGAAAGGTCATGGCTGATGAAGAGGTAGGAAAGGCCGAATTCTTTCTTCATCTCGACGAGCAGGTTGAGGATCTGCGCCTGGATGGAGAGATCGAGCGCCGAGACGGGCTCGTCGCAGACGATCAGTTCGGGATTGAGCAGCAGCGCCCGTGCGATGCCGATGCGCTGACGTTGACCGCCGGAAAACTCGTGAGGATAACGATTGATGGATTCCGCAGGCAACCCGACCTTGGCAACGATATTGGCGATGATCTGCCGCCGTTCGGTGCGATCGCCGACCTTGTGGACGACAAGCGGCGCTTCGAGGATTTCACCGATGGTCTGGCGCGGATTGAGAGAGGCATACGGATCCTGGAAAATCATCTGGATCGATCTGCGAACCCGCTGCAGGTTTCGCTGGTCGAGCACGGTGATATCCTCGCCTTTGAACTCGATGCGGCCTGCCGTCGGGTCGACCAGTCTGAGCACCGTTTTGCCGAGCGTGGACTTGCCGCAGCCGCTCTCGCCGACGAGTCCGACCGTTTCGCCACGTTCGACGACGAGATCGATCCCGTCGACGGCCCGCAACAGGCCGTCCCGGCTCTTGTAGTGGGTCTTGAGGTCAGAGACTGAGAGCAGCGGCATGGGGCACGGCCTTGAGGGATGTCGTGAAAGGACAGGCAACCAGCCGGTCTGCGGCCGGAACGATGAGCTGAGGCACGTGATGGCTGCAGCTGGCGCGCGCCTGATTGCATCGTGGCCGGAACGGACAGCCCGCTTCACCGACCGCCGAGACGATCGAGCCGGGAATTTCGGTGAGCGCCCCGTCACGATAATGAAAATCGTGCTTCAGTCGCGGTGAGGCGGCGAGCAGGCCGCGCGTATAAGGATGCAGCGGATCGTTAAAAAGATCGCCCGGCAGCGCCTGCTCCACCTTGCGGCCGGCATACATGACGACCACCTTGTCGGCCCATTGCGCTACCACGCCGAGGTCATGGGTGATCAGCACGACAGCCATCTGCAGCTCTCGCCGCAGCGTGTCGAGCAGGTCGAGAACCTGGGCTTGGATGGTCACGTCGAGCGCCGTGGTCGGTTCGTCGGCGATCAGCAGCTTCGGTTTGCAGGCAACCGCGATCGCGATCATCACACGCTGGCGCATGCCGCCGGAGAGCTGATGCGGATAATCGTCGACCCGCTTTTCGGGCGCCGGAATGCGCACCAGCCTCAAGAGCTCGATCGCCCGTTCGCGCGCCGCCTTGCCCGACAGTTTTTCGTGCACCTTCAGCACCTCGCCGATCTGCCGGCCGATGGTCATGACCGGATTGAGGCTGGTCATAGGCTCCTGGAAGATCATGGCGATCTCACGGCCACGCAGATGCCGCATCTCGCGTGCATCGAGCTTGGTGAGGTCGCGCCCGCCGAACGTAATGTGGCCATTGGCGATCTTTGCGGCGCGTGGAAGAAGCTGCATCAGCGCCAGCGCCGTCAGCGATTTGCCAGAGCCGGATTCGCCGACGATCGCCAGCGTCTCCCCTTGCTCGATTTCGAATGACAGATTGCGGACCGGTTCTGCACCGGGAAAGCGGATGGTCAGATTATCGACTTGAAGCAGCGGGGCCATGGTCTCAACGATCCTGCGAGAAACGGGGATTGAGTGCGTCGTTCAAGCCGTCGCCGATAAGATTGAGGGCGAGGACGGTGAACACGATTGCCAGTCCCGGCAGCGCGGTCAGATACCATGCGGTGCGGACGAGTTCGCGACCGGTACCGATCATGGAACCCCAGCTCACCACGTTCGGATCGCCAAGCCCCATGAAGGAAAGCGCCGATTCCATGAGAATTGCCGTCGCCACCATGACCGACGAGGTGACGATGATCGGCGGCAGCGCGTTTGGCAGGATCTCCCGGAAGATGATGCGGGCATGGCCGTAGCCGAGGCTGCGGGCCGCCATGACAAAATCCTTCTCGCGGATGGCGCGGAATTCGGCGCGGGTCAGCCGGGCGACCGTCGGCCACGAGATGACGGCAATCGCCAACGTCACCGTTGTCGCCGAGGGCTGAGCGATCGCCACCAGCACGACCAGCAGCACGAAGCTCGGCAGCGTCTGGAAGATTTCGATAAGCCGAACCAGGAGATCGTCAATCCAGCCGCCGAAATAACCCGCCGTCGAGCCAACCAGGACGCCGAACGTCAGCCCCAGCGCGGTTGCCATGAGCCCGACGAACAATGAAATGCGCGAACCATGCAGGATACCGGCAAGCACGTCGCGACCGAGCGAATCCGTGCCGAGCGGATAGGCGGAGTTCTGCCCCGGCCACAGGAACGGGCGGCCCACCATGGACAGGGGATCGTCCGGATAGAGGATCGGAGCGGTAAGAGCGACGAGGATGACGAAGACAAGGAAACCCGTGCCGAACAAGGCGTTCGGGTTCGACAGAAAGACCTTCAGCGCCCGCCGCCCGTTGGTCACCGCAACCGCCGCGCTCTGCTGCGAGCGGGCATCGGGTGCTTTCATGTTGGACCAAGCCGGCCCGTTCGCCGCAGCACTCGCGGCAACCGCTTCCGGCTCGGCGGTCGCCTCGCGTTCGGCCACAAGGCTGCGAAAGTTTCTGACATCGGTCGTGGACATCAGCGGGCTCCAATACGGGGGTCGAGCCAGGCGTGGATGATATCCACGGCGGCATTGGCGATGATGACGAGAAGCGAAGACAAAAGCAGGATGCCGAGCAGCACTGTGAAGTCCCGGCCCATGACAGCCTCGAAAGCGAGCCGACCGAGTCCCGGCCAGCTATAGACCGTCTCGACCACCACCGCGCCACCCAGCATGCCGCCGATATGCATGCCGGCCATGGTGGTGATCGGGATCAGCGCATTGCGCAGGATATGCCGTGCGGTGACGCCGAAAGGCGTCAGCCCCTTGGCATAGGCGGTGCGCACGAAATCCTGGTTCTTGACCTCCAGCATCGAGGCGCGCGTCAGCCGGGCATAGATCGCCACGTAGAACAGCGCGAGCGACGTCGCCGGCAGCACCATGTAGCGCGCCTTGTCGAGAATTGCCGGCACACCGGTCAGCCGCGACCCGATCGTCCCGGCGCCGCCGCTCGGCAACCAGCCGAGCTTCACCGAGAAGAAGACGATCAGCATCAGGCCGATCCAGAAGCTCGGGATCGAATAGAAAAGCAGCGAAAAGATCGACAGCAAGCGATCCGGAATACGGCCGGCGAAGCTTGCCATCAGCGAACCGAGGACGACGCCGAGCAGAATAGCGATGGTCAGCGCGAGCGCCATCAAGGTCAGCGTACCCGGCAGGCGCTGGGCGATGAGGTCGGCGACCGGCATGCCGTAGCGCGGCGAAAAACCCAGGCTGAAATGCGCGAGATTGTTGAGATAGTGCCCGAGCTGCACGAGCACGGGATTGTCGAGGCCGAAGCGCGAGCGCAGTGCCGCCATGCTTTCCGCCGTCGCCGATCCCGCCTCGCCGGCCATCACGTCGGCCGCGTCACCGGGTGCCAGCTGCAGCAGAAAGAAATTCAGGATGACGATCCCAAGCACGGTCGGGATCGCCTGCAACAGCGTGCGTCGCAGTGTTCGTGCAATTCTCAGCAGCGCCGGCATCGTGCTCCGCCTCTCAGGTTCAAGATAGCTGCACGGAGCAGCTCAAAGCTTCCGGAAACATCGATTTTGGTATCCGGTAATTTTGATAGTTGACTAATTCTATAGGCTTTGTCAAATCTGTTTGCGCAAAATAAAACCCGATAACGATGATTTTTCGAAATCACGTTTTCGATAATACTCAATTTTGGCCGATGATCGCAATTATCTCCCACGTTTCGCGAGCGAGAGGCAAGAACGCACTCGTTTGCTGCGATTGGGAGAAAAAGGCTTCCGCAGGCCTGAAGACGCGGACGAGGCATAGGAGGATACGATGACCATTCGCAACGCCATTTCTCAAATCTGGTACACGCGCTGCCCCGTGCCCACTCCGGTGGGTCTCGCGACCCAGCTCGGTCTGTTGGACGAAACCTTCGCCAGGGAGGGAATCACCCTCAACTCGATCATCGACAGCAAGGACCGGAACATCCGGTCCAGCCATTTCGATCATCACCTCGACTATTCCTTCCGCCACGGCGGCAATGTCCCGCCGATCCGAGCCCGTTCGGAGGGCAATCCGACGCGCCTCGTCGGCATTACCTGGACAGACGAGTTCCAGGCGATCATTACCTTGCCCGGCACCGGTATCAGAACGACGAGGGATCTCGTCGGTCGCCGTTTCGGCATCACCCGCCGTCCGCCCGGCATCGTCGATTTCATGGCCGCCACCGCGCTGAAAGGCCTGGTCTCCGCCCTTTCGCTGGAGGGCCTGACTTACAAGGACGTCGAGATCGTCGACATCGCGCTTCCGGATTCGGTACTCGACAATCTTGAAGGCCCGCAGCTCTACGGCCTGCGCAACCGGCAGGCCTACGGGCCGGAAATCGCCGCCCTGCTGCGCGGCGAAGTGGACGCGATCTACGTGAAAGGCACGCCCGGCATCGGTGTCGCCAACCTCTTCGCGACCCACACGGTCGCCGAATTTGGCTTCCACCCCGACCCGAAGATCCGCATCAATTCCGGCTCGCCGCGCATCCTCACCGTCGATGAACGGTTTGCCGAAGACCGGCCGGATCTCGTGGCGAAGCTTATCGAAACCTTGAAGCGCGCCAGCGCCTGGGCGGAGAGCCATCCGGACGACGTGCGCCGCTTCGTTGCCCGCGAGGTGGGCGCGTCGGAAGAGGTCGTCGCCTCCGCCAACGGACCGGACCTCCACAAGCATCTGGGTATCGGGCTCGAGCCTGAGCTGGTCGAAGCGATCGGCCACTACAAGGATTTTCTGCACGAATGGGGCTTCCTCGCCTCCAATTTCGATATCGACGCCTGGGTCGATCATCGTCCCTGGGCACTGCTCGAAACCCGTGCCGTCGCCTGATCGGAGAACATGATGACCGCTTCGATCGATTTCGCGTCGCTGATTGCCAAAGCTGAGGAACTGGGAAAACGCTTCGCGTTGACTGCCCGTCATTATGACGAGACAGGCGAATTTCCTTTCGCCAATTTCGATGCCCTTCACGAAGCCGGCCTTCTTGGGCTCGTGACAGCGGTCGAACATGGCGGCCGCGGCGGCGGCCTGACCGAAGCGCTTGCGGTCGTTTCCGCCATCGCCCGCGGCGAGCCTTCCACCGCGCTGGTGCTCTCCATGCACTATAACCAGCACTATTCGATCCGCGCGTCGGGCAAATGGCCGAAACATCTGATCGAGCGGGTAACCAAAGCTAATCGTGAAGGCGTCGCATTGATCAATGCCGCGCAGGTGGAGCCCCGCGTCGGTTCGCCTTCGCACGGCACGCCACCGGAAACCGTGGCCCGCAGGGTCGGCAACGAATGGCGGATCACCGGCCACAAGACCTATGCGACCGGCATTCCGCTGCTGCGCTGGGTCTCCGTGCTCGCCATCACTGACGAGCCGGAGCCGCGCCTCGGTTCATTCCTGGTGCCGACCAGTGCCGATGGCATCCGAGTGGAAAAGACCTGGAACGCCACCGGCATGCGCGCCACCAACAGCGACGACCTGATCCTCGACGATGTGACGATCCCTCTGGAGGATGTGCTCGACATCGCGCCGGCCAGTGAGGGCATCAAACGTGACGAACGCCTGGGCGCCTGGTATTTCAGCCTCGTCCCGGCGATCTATGACGGGGCCGCCCGAGGCGCCCGCGACTGGCTGATCGAATTCACCACATCAAGGGCGCCGGCAAGCCTTGGCGCTCCCCTCTCGACAGTACCCCGAATTCAGGACGGCCTCGGCCAGATCGAGGTCTGGTTGACGGTGAACCGCCGCCTGCTCCGCTCGATCGCCGAGGATTTCGATGCAGGACGGCCGTTCGGTGCGGATGCGGCGGCGGTCAAACATACCGTCATGGAAAACGCCATCGCCGTCACCACGCTGGCACTGGAACTCGGCGGCAATCCCGGCATCAGCCGCGACAACCCACTGGAGCGGCATCACCGGGATGCGTTGTCCGGCAAGGCACATGCGCCCCAGAACAACCTTATCCGCACCATGCTCGCCAAGGCCACGCTCGGCCGGCACGCCGCTGCACCCGCGGTCGTGCTCGAACCGGTGCCGGTGCGCCCCCACCCGCAACCCCGCCTCGCCGTCGTCGGCCGCGGTTAGGAGCCATCATGTCTTTTCTCTCCTCCGTCTGGTACACGCGCTGCCCGGCGCCGACGCCCCTCTCCATCGCCCACCAGCTCGGCTGGATCGACCGGCAGTTCGAATCCTCCGGGGTCGTTGTCCGCTCGATCCGCGACAGCAAGGATCCCGTCGTTCGTCAGAGCCATTTCACCCATGCGCTCGACTACTCTTTCCGGCAGGGGGGCAACATCCCGCCGATCTGGGCGCGTTCCGGCGGACGCGAGACCCGCGTCATCGGCATCACCAGCACCGACGAATTCCAGGCGATCATCGCGCTCCCCTCCTCCGGCATAAAGACCGGCGCCGACTTGAAGGGCCGTCGCCTCGGCGTGCCGCGCAAGCCGGACGAGAAGATCGTCGATTTCCAGCGAGCCACGGCTCTGAAAGGGATTGTTTCGGCGCTTTCGCTCGATGGCCTGACGCACGATGACGTCAAACTCGTCTATCTCGACAGCACCGAGGCCAACCTGATCGAGCGGGGCAACACCGCCTTTCTCGGCCTGAAGCGCCGTTACCCTTATGGCGACGAACTTCTGGCCCTTGCCCGCGGCGACATCGACGCCTTTTTCGTCAAGGGTGCGGAAGGCATCGTGCTTGCCAACCAGATCGGCGCCGTCGTCGTCTCGGAATTCGGCTTCCATCCCGACGCGAAGATTCGCATTAACAATGGCACGCCGCGGCCCCTGACGGTCGATGCGCGCTTCCTCGACGAGCATTTCGACCTCGTTACCGAGCTTGTCGAAACCATCCGCGGCGTGGCGGCGTGGGCTGAGGCCAATCCGGGAGATGCGGTACGCTTGATCGCCAATGAGATCGGCGTTGGCGAAGATGCGGTCTGGGCGGCAAATGGCCCCAACGTGCACAAGCACTTGACGCTCTCGCTGGATGCAGACCAGATCACCGCTTTCGACCACTTCAAGAATTTCCTGCTCGAATGGGGCTTCATTCCCGCCGACTTCAATGTTTCGACCTGGATCGACAGCAGGCCATTGGAAGCTGCAAACCGGCGGGCCGCCGCATGAGCCGGGTCCTCGTCACAGGCGCGACCGGCAGGCTGGGCCGGCTTATCGTCGAACGGCTCGTCGCGCAGAACCGGCCAGTCAGGATCCTCACCCGCCGACCGGAAACGGCACGCAATCTGTTCGGCGCCATCGTCCAGATCGCCGCCGGCGAATTTGCCGACCGCTACTCGCTCGATGCCGCCCTCCGGGGCGTCGGGCGGCTTCTCCTCCTCTCGCCGATCAGTGAGCGGCTGGCGGCGGACCAGATCGCCGTCGCCAACGCCTCTGAGGCGGCGGGCGTGCAGCGCATCGTCAAGATTTCCGGTTCGGATTGGACAATCGATCCGCCCGGCGTCTCGATTTCCGGTGACGCCCACGCGGCCGTCGAACAACACCTCCGCCGCCTGCCGATCGACTCGATATCCGTTCGTCCGAACGCCTGGATGCAGGTGTCGCTTGCCAACACCATCAAACACGTCCTGGCCGGCAATCCCCTCACCGCCGCGAACCTTGATGCCGGCGTCGGATATATCGATGCCCGCGACATAGCCGATGTCGCCGTCCATCTTCTTCTCGCCGACAGGATCGCCGACGTCGGCGCGCTCAACCTGAGCGGCCCTGATGTGAAGACGCCGCGGCAGATCGCCGGCCTCATCGCGACAGCGCTTGGGCGACGGGTCACGGCGATCGAGAAGCGGCCCGGCATCGGCCCTTCCGATACTGATTTTGAACATCGGGCCGTTGCACAATTCGCCACCCTCATCGCCGCCGGCCGCGCGGCCGTTACGACGGATCTCGTCGCCTCGATCCTGGGGCGACCACCGCTGAGCGTCGAGGCCTTCGTGTCAGATTATCTCGCCGCCGAAGCGGCCCTGGTTGGATAGAACCCATGAGTATTCCCTTCGTCGACATCGCCATCATCGGCGGCGGCCCTGGAGGCCTCGCCCTGGCTCAGGGCCTCAAGAAAAACGGCATCGATACCGCCGTCTTCGAGCGCGATCCGGTCCGCGCCGACTATGTGCAGGGCTTTCGCATGCGTATCCGCCAACGCGGCATCGACGCGCTTCAGGCCAACCTGCCGCCGCATCTGTACGACGCCTTTCTCGATACGCTCGGCCTTGCGCCAACGGAAAATCTTGTACTCGACGAGCAGTTTAATCGGCTGGACGACACGGGGCGTGGCAGCGGGGAGCCGGAAGATACGCATATCGAAAAATCCGTAAGCCGCATCACGCTGCGACAGATCCTGCTTTCCGGCCTCGACGATATCGTTCAAACCGGCAAACGTTTTGAACGATACGCTCTTCAGCCGGATGGCACGGTGATCGCTCATTTTGCCGACGGCTCGGCAGTGCGCGCCAATCTGCTGGTCGGTGCCGACGGGGCGGGATCGGCGGTGCGACGCCAGCTCCTGCCTGATCTCACCAGCATCGATACCGGCGTACGTCGTCTCGCAGGAAAGATCACGCTCAGGGATGCCGAACGCCATGGCATCTCGCCGTTGCTCACCGACTTCAACACCCATATCCGCCCGCGCGACGGCCGCACGCTGATGATCACCAGCCACCGGGTCAATCCGGGGGCTTACGCGCGCCATGGCCTGATTGGCACCGAGGACCCAAGCCATCGGGGTATCCCCGGGTTCCACTTCAACAACACCGCCAGCTATGCCTGGTGGAACACGGCCTACGACACCGGCGAGCTCGGACCGGACGAAGCCTTGGAAAAGCTGGACGGCGCTGCATTGCTCGAGGTGCTTCTCGCGCGTATCGCACATTGGGACGAGCGCATCCTGAAGCTTATCCGGCACACCGATCCCTCGACCGTCGCCTTCCTCAAGGTGAAGAGTTCGACGCCCGGCGCCATTTGGCAGACGGGACCGGTCACCCTGCTTGGCGACGCCATCCACGCCATGACCTATTTTCGCGCGCTGGGCGGCAATACCGCGCTCTACGATACCGGCCTTCTCGTGCCTCAGATCGTCGCCGCCCGCCGCCACGGCAAACCCCAGGCGGCTGCCGTCAACGATTATGAAAATGCCATGCGCGAGCACGGCTACGAGGCCGTGCGCTCCTCTCTTTCGGCAATGTTACGCAATGTCGGTGCCGGCCGGCCGATTTCGGCCGTGGCCGCTCCCCAATAGCTTCAAGAAAATAATCTCATGTCCATCGTCGTCTTCGGCGCCTCCGGAAACATCGGCAGCAATATCCGCAAGGAAGCGTTGTCACGCGGGCATCGCGTCACAGCCGTTACCCGTTCGGCGGATCTCGATCCAGCCGAACGCCTGACTGTCCTCAAGGCGGATATCGCCAATGCCGACGACGTCGCAAAGATTGCCGCCGGCCATGATGCGGTGATCAGTGCCTATAGTCCCGGCCTGCGTCGCCACTCCGCCGAGGACGCGGCCGAACTCATCCGCAAGGCGCATGACGCGCTGTTTGCGGGGATCAAACAAGCAGGCGTCCGCCGCCTTATTATCGTCGGCGGCGTTGGCAGCCTTGAGGCGAGTCCGGGTGTCGATGTGGTCGACAGCGATTTCTACCCGGCCGAACACAAGGCCCATACGCTGCGCAACCGCGAGATCCTGAGGAGCCTCAAGCGCGGTGACCACGATCTCGACTGGACCTATGTCTCGCCGCCGCTTTCGATCAAGGCTGGCGAACGCACCGGCAAGTTCCGGCTCGGCGAAGACCGTCTGCTGCGCGATGAAGCCGGCGAAAGCCGCATCTCGGAGGCCGACTTCGCCATCGCTATTCTTGACGAACTCGACAAGGGCCAGTTCGTCCGCCGGCGCTTCACTGCCGCCTACTGACCGGCCCCGCCCAACCAGGATACCCAGACCCATGGCCAACACCCCGCGCAAGCTCAACCTCAATGTCGGCATCAACACGACCGGTTATCTCGGCAATGCCTGGAAATACCGGACGGGCAACCGGCACGAGATCACCGATCCCGACTATTACCGGCGCCTGACCGAGCTTGCCCACAAGGGCCTGTTCGACGCGGTGTTCTTCTCCGACCATCCGGCGCTGATGACCGATCCGAATGGCCGCCCCTTCCACACAATCGATCCACTGATCCTCTGCACGGCGCTTGCCGCCCAAGTGCCGGATATCGGTTTCGTGGCGACCATGTCCTCGACCTACAATTCGCCCTATAACCTCGCACGCCGCACCCAATCGACGGACATCATTTCGGGCGGCAGACTGATTATCAATATCGTCTCTTCCTTCAATCCGAACGTCGCCGCCAATTTTGGTTCGGAGCCGCTACCGCCGCGCAACCAGCGTTACGCGAAGGCATCGGAATTCCTCGACGTCGCCAAGAAGCTCTGGGCGAGCTGGGACCCCTCTCGCGAAGGCGAAGTGCCGGAAGACCGTTTCTGGGATGCGACCAGCGCCCATGCGATCGATCACCAGGGCACCTATTTTACCGTCAAGGGCCCGCTCAATGTTCCGCGCGGGCCGCAAGGCCACCCGGTCATCGCGCAGGCAGGCGCGTCTGAAGGCGGCATCGACCTCGCCGCGCGCCATGGAGAGATCATCTACTGCAACATCCTCTCGCGTCCCGCCGGCCAAGCCTTCGGTAAGAAGGTCAGGGACCGGGCAATTGCGTTCGGCCGCGACCCCTTGGGCATTCGCATCGTGCCCGGCCTCGTCGTCATTCTCGGCGAGACCCGCGAGGAAGCACTGCRCAAACACGAACTCTTCAGCGGCGCCGGCTCGGAAGACGGCCTGATCGCCCGCTTCGTCAAGGAGAACGGCATTGATCCTGACGGTTTCGATCCGGATGCGGTTCTGGATGCGGAGCGTTTCATTCCCGATCCAAATCGCCTGCAGGCGGTAGGCATGGGACTTGGGCTTGTCGATCTGCTCACCCACGAGAAGCTGACCGCCAGAGAGGTCGTGCGGCGTTCGGAAGGGCATCACCGCCTCCTGCTCGGTACGCCCGAGGAGGTGGCCGACGGGATCATCGATCTTTGGGCGGACGAAACCGTCGACGGCTATACGCTGCAGCCACCCCGCGCGCCGGACGATATCGAGGAATTTGTCGAAAAGGTCGTTCCGATCCTGCAGGATCGCGGCGTCTACCGTACCCGGTACGAGGAAAAGACTGTCCGCGAGCGGTACGGACTGCCCTTTCCCCAAGCAGACGCGGACATCGGCAGAAGCGCCGCCATTTCACGGCTGCGCTGAGCTTCCCTATAATGTCCTGAACCGCCTGTCGCCCGCCTTTGGTTAGGCATTGGTCGAGATAGCGGTTCTAAAATGAGGATTCATCTCGCGTTCCAGCACGGTTCGCACGGCTGTTCTTTCGAGCATCTGGTTTTTGTGCCGGGTGAAATGCCCGAGCGTCTCCATCGGCAAGCCGTTGCTCGTGCCCCAGCCGTAAAAGACGAGCGCATAGGGGTCCACGACCGTATATTGTTCGCCCATGATCCAATGGTGATCGGCAATCAACCTGTCGATTTCTACCATGCTCTCCCAATATCTTGCCGCAGCCTTCGTCCGGATAGCGTCGTGAACCTCTTCCTCATCGGCGAAATGATAGGGCCGGAATTTGGCTTTCTGAAATATATGCGGCGTGTTCGAAAACCACGCCATCTGGGCGATACATTGCATCTGCTCGACAACATCTGTCGGAAACATGCGCAGTTCGGGATTGATGAGGCCGATATAGGCCAGTATCGCGGTGTTTTCCGTGATCACCTGGCCATCCGGCGTCACAAGGGATGGGACTTTCCCCCGGGGATTGATCGCCAGATAATCGGGAGTGAGGTGCTGTTGCTTCCCCAGCAATGTCTCGATCGGTCGAAACGGCCGGCCGGTCTCCTCGAGAGCGATATGGGGAGCAAGCGAACAGGCTCCCGGACTATAGAAGAGGATCGTTTCACCCTTCCGAGCCGAGAGCCCGCCCGATAGCAGCTCAACATTCTCCATATCCCGCTCCTCCCTATTGTTCTCCAAGCCGTCTGCCGGATGCCTAAGCTCTCAAAGCGGCGGTCATGATCCGTTCCCGCGTCATCGGCATGTCGTGGATGCGCATGCCCAACGCATGGGCGACGGCATTGCCAATGGCTGCAGCGGTCGGCCCACCGGCGCATTCGCCCACTCCAAGCGCTTCATGCTGGTCCGCTTCGATAAGTTCGACACGAATTTCCGGTATGTCCGAAAACCGGATGACGGGATAGCTATGCCAATCAACGGTCGAGATCCCTTGCGGGCCGAAGCCAACTTCTTCGATCAGGGCCCAGCTGATGGCCTGAACGATATTGCCTTCGATCTGGTTGACGACGCCATCGGGATTGATGACGAGCCCCGCATCCACGGCGCACCAGATATCGGTGACGCGCACCGCCTCGTCGACCTCGACGGCTGCAACGACCGCGGCATAGGCCGACGCGTTTTTATAGCGGGCGATGCCGATACCCAAGCCCTTCCCGGCGCCGCCAGCGTCACGTGACGACCAGCCGGCCATCGCCGCGGCCTTTTCAAGGGTTCTGCGGGCCCGCGGGTCGGAAAGGCTGGACAGGCGGTATCTCACCGGATCCTCGCCGGCCCGGGCGGCAAGTTCGTCGATCAGGGCTTCGATGGCAAAGACATTCAAAGTCGCCCCGAGCCCGCGCAACGACGAGGTGCGCACCGGCACGTCGTGTATCAGGTGGTAGCTGATCCGCTTGGCGGCCATGTCGTAGAGCGGAATTCCGTTACGCACCGCACCTCCTCCCCGCTCGAGCGGAATGTCGAAGGGCTTGCGTTCGGGCGGTGGCTCCTTCATCGCCTCGGCGGCCAGAAGATAGGCGCCCCCAACTCCGGGACGCTGGCCATGCGTAGCGCTCCATATCTCGGTCGTCCAATCGGCAGGTCGCCCGGCGGCGTCGAGTGCCGCGTGGACGGTGACGGTCATTGCCGAGGAGAGCGGTTCGTAGCCGAACTCCTCTTCCCGCCGCCACATCAGCCGGATGGGTTTACCCGGTAGTGCCAATGCCACAAGAGCGGCATCCAACGCGGCATCATCGGCGCCGTTATGGCCATAACAGCCAGCGCCTTGCACGTGATGGCATGCGACCTTTTCGAGGGGCAGGCCGACCGTTTTTGCAATGTTTTCCCGCAACGGATGCATGCCCTGGCCGTGGGACCAGACGGTCAGCATGCCATCGCGGTAAACTGCGACCGCGCAGGACGGAGCTAGCGAGCCATGAGACAGAAATGGGCGGGAAAAGGTTGCCGATATACAATCGGATAAGGGGTCAGCAGGAGGATCGCCGATCACTCGGTCAATAGAAGGCTGTGCGGCCACCCATTCAGCCGTGGCCTGTTCGGGATGCAGCGTCCGAGCGTTGGTCCAGACGGAATATTCCGCCGCAGCGACGGCCGCCGCGCGAACGGCGGTCTCGTCGGCCCCCACGAACGCCAGGAAGTTGTCGATGCGGATGACGTTGATATCGGCGACGGCCTTGCGCCGCACGGCCGCCTCGTCGAGCAGGGTAAGCGTAGCACCGCGGCCAGGCTGGCGCAGGGTGCGGGCATGCAGCATGCCAGGCAGCGTCATGTCGTGGATGAAGCCCGATCCGGTCAGCTTTGCAGGAAGATCGAGCCGCGAAACGGAAGTGCCGACGAGACGATAGGCATCCACAGGCTTCGGTGAAACCATGCCTGTCGCCTCGGCAGAAAGATCGAGCTCGCCTGCGATTGCCCAATAGTCGATCCCGCTCGGAATGCCGTTTCTGAAGAAGGCACCTTCGACAATAGTGAGCTCATCCGGCGAGGCGTTCAGACGCAGGGCAGCATGCATCAAGGCAAGCGCGCGGACTTCCGCTGCGACGAGGCGAATTGCAGCGCCAGAATGCTCGATCGACCAGCTGGACGCGGTATAACCTTCCCCCGGTCCCTCCACGCTGTTGCCGGACATCATGCTGATCTGGCCGATGCCCAGATCCAGCTCTTCCGCAGCGATTTGGGCGAGCGCCGTCAGAACCCCCTGGCCAAGCTCGACCTTGCCAGTGCCGATCCGTACCGTGCGGTCGCTGAGGAAGCGAAGCCAGCGGTCCAGACGCGGGTTGTCCTTCAGACTGTGGACAAGCCCGGTCATCAAGCAGCCTCATGGCGCAACACGGCTGCTGCCTTGAGCACAGCGCGCAGAATGCGAGGATGCGATCCGCAGCGACAGAGGTTCGCATCAAGCGCCGCAGCGACTTCGGCGCGCGTGGGGTCCGGATTACGATCCAGGAAAGCCTTGGCCGAAATGAGAATACCCGACAGGCAATATCCGCACTGTCCTGCCTGCTCATCGAGAAAAGCTTGCTGAAGCGGATGCAGCGCTTCGGCCGAGCCCAAACCTTCAACGGTGGTGATGCTGCGACCGCCAAGCGTACCGACCTCGCGACTGCAGGAATATTCTGCAGAACCGTCGATCAGCACCATGCACGCGCCGCATTGCTCAAGCCCGCAGCCAAATCGGCTGCCCTTCAGCCCCAGATGATTACGCAGCACGTCCAGCAGTGGCATAGTGGGAGGAACATCCAGGTCGTGATCCCGACCATTGACGGTCAGAGTAAAGGGCTTGCTCATGCAATGCAGTCTCTTCTTTGCCTGCTAACGAGATATCCGGTCGCTGAGGATCGTAGCGGGCGGGACCGCCCGGCCTGCTCTCTAAAAAATGCTGGGCGTTGAACTTCAGCACCCGGCAGTCCCTTTGGCCGCCCGCGTTCAGATCGAAATCAGCTCGGCTGCACGAGGCCCGCCTTAACCAAGGGTTTGAGGGATTCAATCTCGCGCTCGATCGAACCGCGCATTTCGTCTGGCGTATTGACCACGGCCGTCAGACCGAGCGATGCCAGCTTGGCTTTGGCGGCGGGCGTGTCGCTCCACTCCTTGATGGCCTTATGGATGGCACTGACGATCTCGGGAGACATTCCCTTCGGGCCGACCGCGCCAAACCAAAGGGTCTGATTATAGTCCTTGAGCCCCTGCTCGGCGACCGTCTTTACATCTGGCAATTCGCCGATGCGCTGTGCTGACGTCACGGCAACGCCGTGGATTTTCCCATCCTTGATATGCGGCAGGTAATTGGACGGCGCGTCGAGAGCGAAATCGATATGCCCGCCGAGCAAATCGGCGAGCAGAGGTGGCGAGCCCTTGTAAGGGATGTGGTTTATCTCAATGCCGGTCTGCAGGCTGATGATGGCAGCACAGATATGGCCTTTCGTTCCGGCGCCCGGGTTTCCGATATTTATCTTTCCGGGATTGGCTTTCGCGTAGGCAATCAGTTCCTGAAGCGATTTCGCCGGCGCCTTGGCGCTTGCGGTCAGCAGTGCCGGGCTTTCTGCAACCACGGTGATGGGCGTGAAGTCAACCTGAGGATCATAGGCGAGATTGGTCTGCACCACCTTGTTGGCGGCGATCGGTGCGCTGCCGCTGATGAGGATCGTGTAGCCATCCGGCGCCGAGCGGGCGAGCTTTCCGCCTGCGAGTGCACCGGCCGCGCCGGCCAGGTTTTCGATCACGAACTGCTGGCCGAATTTCGCCGTCAGCAGGTCTGCCACGAGACGGGCGATAATGTCGCTCGTGCCGCCCGGAGGGTAAGCCGAGATCACCACCACCGACTTGCTTGGCCAGTTGGCGGCAATTGCTATTCTGCCTGAAGCCAGCGCGACAGCTGATCCTCCCAGCACGATGAATTCTCGTCTGTTCATTCTGTTCCTCCTCCCACTCGTTAAATCGAGTTCCTTGGCTAAAGCCCTACCCTGTCTGCTCTTCAGGGCGAACTGCTGACTATCGCCGTTCCGCCCTTTGGAACGGCCGGCACGGCCTTCCTGCGCCGGCAGTCATTCATTGCCGGCAAGCCAGCGTTCTTCGCCGGCGTGAAAAGCACTGAGTCCATCGGGCCGATCGTCCCCCAAAAGGTCTGGATTGACCGTCACACCCCGCTTGTGCTGGATATAGGTGAGGAACTTGTAGGACGGCCGCATCGTCGCCAGAAGCGACCAGTCGACGGGCAGCACATCCGACGGATTGACCGGTTTCATGATGTCCCTCTCGAAAAGCACCTCGAAACTCATCAGCTTCCACGTCCCCGCTTCCCGGACCGCCCGAGAAAAGAAGCGGCAGAAGACGTGAACGTCGACTTCGATATCGTCCGGGCGTGCGCGGTTGAAAATCATCGCTGGACTTTCAACGGTTGCCCGATCGCCGTTGACCTGCGCGAAAGCCGGAAACACCCAGTGCTTGCTGTTGCCGGTCGCGCCCATCCATTTGCGGGTCGCCTCCACATAGGCCTCTCCGCCGCGGGCGTCATACCAGCTTGTGCGAATGTAAGCGTCCTTGTGGAAACATGCGCTCATGGTGTCGAAACGACGTTGGTCACGGGCAAATCGCTCGCGGCGCACGAGATCGAATAATTCTTCACGATCGAGAAGAGCTCGAAGGCGTTTGTCATCGTCCAGCTGCATCATAACCCCCTGAAGGTTGATCGATTGGTTCGGTCAGAGTCAGGCGCTTCCGGCAGAAGGCGCCGGACGCTTTCATTTCTTGCCATCAGTCGGCCTCCTGCAGCCCCTCCTCACGCACCTTGCGGAAGCGCGGCGATACAATCGACAGGAGGAGCAGGAAGGCAACGATCAGCGTGCCGAGACTGAGCGGGCTCGTGAAGAAGACCGTCGCGTCGCCATGGGAGATCAGAAGCGCCCGTCGCAGATACTCTTCGGCCATCGGGCCGAGGATCATCGCGAGAATGAGAGGCGCAGGTTCTGCCCCAATTTTCTTGAAGAAATATCCGAGCACGCCGAACAGGGCCATCATGTAAACATCGAAGACGTTGTTGTTGATGCTGTAGACGCCGATCGCGATGAAGACGCAGATCACCGGGAACAGAAAATGATAAGGCACCGAGATCAGCCTGGCCCACATGCCGACAAGCGGAAGGTTGAGAAACAGCAGCATGAGGTTACCGAGCCACATGGAAACGACAAGGCCCCAGAACAGGGCTGGCTGTTGCGTCAGGATTTCAGGCCCCGGCTGGACACCCTGAACCACCAGCGCACCGATCATCAGCGCCATGGTCGCGGTTCCGGGAAGGCCGAGCGTCAGCATCGGGATGAAACAGGTTTGCGCCGCGGCATTGTTGGCGGCCTCGGGTGCCGCAACGCCTTCGATCGCTCCCTTGCCGAATTGCTCGGGATGCCGGGAAATCTTCTTCTCCAGCGCATAGGCTGAAAAGGAGGCGAGCAATACCCCTGCGCCCGGCAGCACGCCGAGCAATACGCCGATGCCGGTGCCGCGCAGGATCGGCGCGGACATTCGGCGCCAATCGTCCGCAGTCGGAAACAGGCTGCTGACCGTCGCCACGCTGGCGACCCGGTTCCGCTCGTTCTCCAGATTTGCAAGAACATCGCCCAGACCGAATATGCCGGTCGCGACGACCACGAAATCCAGCCCGTCCAGGAGGTTGGCGGAATCGAATGTGTAGCGCGCGGCCCCGGAATTGACGTCGGTTCCGATCATGCCGAGAAGAACGCCGAACAGCGCCATGCCAAAAGCCGTGAGCAGGGAACCGCTCGTCAGCACCATCGACGTGATCAGGCCGAGCACGATCAGCGAGAAGTATTCCGCAGGTCCGAACGTCAGGGCGAAACTTGCAAGAAGCGGCGCCGATATCGCGATGAAAAGCGTGCCGACCGTACCGGCGAAGAAGCTGCCGATCGCCGCCGCCGCCAATGCCCGTCCGGCCTTTCCCTGCTTGGCCATTTCATGGCCATCCAGCGTCGTGACGACGGACGAAGCCTCGCCGGGAATGTTCATCAGGATGGCCGTGGTCGAGCCGCCATACTGGGAACCATAAAAAATGCCCGCCAGCATGATCAGCGCCGTGTCGATCGGCAGTCCGAACGTGAAGGGCAGCAGCATAGAAATGGTGGCAATGGGCCCAAGGCCAGGCAGCACACCGACGGCCGTGCCGAGAAACACGCCGAAAAAACAGTAGAGGAAGTTCTCCGGCGTGGTCGCCGTCGAAAATCCAAGCAGAAGTCCGTTGAATATATCCATGTCAAACTCCTGCGATGTCTATAGGCCAAGGCCCTGCAGCCAGTTTCCGACAATCGGAACAGGCAGGCCGAGCAGTTCCACGAAAAGGACCGAACAGAACGCGGCAAAAGCAGCCGCCCCTGCGAAGGCTCTCCAGTCGAGCCGGAATTTTTCGCTCGTCGTGGCGCTGACGACCGTCAGCAGGAAGACGGCGATCGGCAGACCGAGCGGTTCGACGACCAGGCCAAAGATCAGGATCGCGAGGGAAACCACGACGATCGGCTTCCAGCCGATTTCCGGTATCGCTCCAAGGGTCAGCCGCGATCGGAACAGAACCAGAATGCCCGTGAGAACGAGCAGGCTCGATACGATGACAGGAAAATAACCCGGCCCCATCCGACTGGATGTCCCGAACGGATAGCTTGCCGCCATCACTGCCGACCCGACACCGATGGTGGTAAAAAACAGTCCCAGTAAAACGTCCTGGCTAAGCTTCATCCGAGCTCCTCACCTCAGAAGAAGTGGCACGCTATCGTAAGATACCCGATGCATGGTCCATCTCTTGAGAATGGACCATGATCATCAACGCACCACGAAACGTGCTCACATGGTTGATCAATACAAAGCTGGTGAAGGCTGGCAACGCGGCAATGACGATGTTTCACCAGACGAAGACGGCCGAAGCGGCGTGTCGCAGAATAGCGCGCGACGTTTCGGGCAATTTGCATGCTTGCGTTATAGATGGCGCCCCTCGTCGACAGGAACGACGATGCCGGTCGAACTGGTGAGATGGACGATACAGGCGATAACTGCTCGCGCAACATCATCCGGGGCAGTGATCCTCGCAAGAGGCAGCCTTTCCGCAACCTTCTGCAGCTGGTCTCGGGAACGATTGGGAACGAAATCCGTGTCCACGCCGGCAGGTGAAACGGAAAAGACGCGAATCTTGGGCGCCAGAACCTTGGCAAGCGCAATGGTGAGCGCATCCAGCCCCCCCTTGGCGGCCAGGTATGCAAGACTGCTTCCCACCCCCGTCCGCGCCGCAATGGAAGAGATGTTGACGATCGTCGCGCTGTCGACCTGTTCCAACAAAGGCCGAAATGCCCGGATCATGGCAAATGGTCCTCTCAGATTTATCGTCAACGCTCGATCGAAGATATCATCCGTCAACGCGTCGAAATCGTTTGCCGCAACGGGTGTGGTGGCGCCTCCGCAATTCACCAGGGCATCGAGGCTGCCGAATTTCTCGCCGACGGCGGCGGCTGCCCCGGTGACCGAGGCCGGATCGTCGATCGCGATACGAATTGCAACGTGGCCGCTGCCCTGGAGGCCGTTCACGACCTCCTCCGCCATCTCGCGTCGGCTGTTGTAGCCGACGATGACGGTGCTGCCCATGCTGGCGAGACGTGCCGCTGTCGCCCGCCCGATCCCGCTGTTTCCACCGGTGACGAGCGCGACTTTCGGAATTTTCAGCTCCGGAATTTCGAAGGCAGTCATTTCCCCTCCCGGCAAGACCTCTGCGGTTCCTGCCCATTATCGAAAGCTTGATGAAAATGCGTATCCATCCAGCCATCCCCACTGGTCGAACCCGATCAAGCAGGGACGTCGCCAATCTGCCCGGTCGACGCCCCCACGAAAAGCCCCTCGCCCCAAAGCGGCCGGTGTCGGGATCGCGATCCACAACGGTTTCGCCGGGGTTTCGCCGGCGGCAGCCAATTAGTCGCAATAGTCCTTCAGCGCCGCGGTGGCCGCCGATCGGATAAAGCCATGGTCGCTCGACACCAACATGGCGCTGGCGCCGAGCTCCTTGGCAAAGGTCAGATCTGCCTTACCATTCGGCAACAGCATCAGGGGAACGCCGGCCTCCCGAGCGGCCGCGGCCACCGTGGTGGTGATTTCGGCCACCTTGGCGCCGGCATCGGGATCGTCGCCGAATGATGCGGTAAGATCGCCTCGTCCCACGAACAATGCGTCAATGCCATCAACCCTGGCAATATCGCCTGCATGTTCGACTGCTTCGGCATCCTCGATCATCGCAATGCATGTCACCTGTCGATCCTGCATCGCCATATGCTGCACACCGCCGACCACGCCCCAACCGCTGGCGCGCGTGAGCCCCGCAAACCCGCGGCTGCCGCCTCTATACCGGCAGGCTCTGGCAATCGCCTGGGCCTTCTCAACCGTCGTCACATGCGGGACCATGATGCCGGAGGCACCGCAATCCAGTGCGGAGAGGATATTCGCGTCGCTGAAGTCGCCGACGCGCACGATCGGCGCGATATTCGATGCCCTCGCCGCAAAGATCATCATATCCGTAATGGTGCGATCAAGCGGCGCATGCTCCTGATCGATGACCACGAAGTCGTAGCCAACCGCCCCCAGGATCTCGACCACCTGGGTGGTCGGAAGCTTGAGGAACGTGCCGAGCATCCGATCTCGCGCCAGCAAACGATCGCGGAAGGAACTGAAGTGAGGACGTTGGTTGGTCATTGAGCCTGCCTTTCGATAGCTGCTGCCTATACGCTGCGGACGCAACTACGAAGCCAATAGCCGTACCGTTTCTCGCTGCGGAACGCCGCCTGCGGCCGCCTGTACGTTTCTAGGCGCGAAACGGCCGCCGATAAGAATTGTGATCGGCGGCTTCCGGTGCGAGCGAATACGCGAACCCTCATGGTCGATAGACGACCGCACTCAGCAAGGAAGGCGACGCTTGGCCGATCCCACAATCATCACCTGTGCCGTTACCGGCAATATAACGAGCCCTTCGCAGACGCCCTATCTGCCGATCACGCCGGAACAAATCGCCAATGCCTGCCTGGAGGCTACCCGCGCCGGCGCGGCCATCGTCCATATCCATGTCAGGCATCCCGACGGCAGACCGAGCATGGAACTTTCCCACTACCGGGAGGTCGTCGAGCGCCTTCGGGCGGCCGACGATGACGTCATCATCAACCTCACCACCGGTCCTGGCGGTCGCTTCATCCCGAGCGAAGACGACCCGAAGACTGCCGCGCCGGGGACGACCCTGCTGCGGCCGGAACTTCGCGTCGAACATATCGCCTCGTTGCGACCGGAGATCTGCAGCCTCGACTTCAACACGATGTATTCCGGGACATCGGTGGTCATCAACACGCCGCGCAACCTGGCGATCATGGCCGATATCATTCGAAATGCCGGCGTCCTCCCCGAACTCGAAGTGTTCGATACGGGCGACATACAGCTTGCCAATCATTTCCTGCAGGAGGGGCGGCTCGATGGCCCGGCGCTTTTCCAGATCGTGCTCGGCGTTCGTTACGGCGCGATCGCCACGCCCGAAACCCTTCTCTATATGAAATCGCTTCTCCCGACGGGATCGCATTGGGCCGCTTTCGGCGTGGGGCGCTTCGAGTTCCCGATGCTGGCGCAGGCCTGGCTGGCGGGTGGACATGTCCGCGTCGGCCTGGAGGACAACATCTATCTCGAAAAAGGCGTGCTGGCCGAGAGCAACACGGTCCTTGTCCAAAAGGCCGTGCGAATCGTGAAGGAGCTCGGAGGCACGATCGCCACGGTGGGTGAGACGCGCGAAATCCTGAAGCTGAAAAAACAGCTTCCAATGGCGAGCTGAAACACATCCGAAGCAAGGGAGATAAAGATGTACGTCCAAAGCGACCCGCGGTCGAGCCTGCAGGGCAGTGCCGCGCAGAAGGATGCCGTGGCGCATACCAGCTACTTCGGCTCTCAGACCGGCCTTTTCTATCAGCAAGACCCACAGGTCAGCGATGCCAACGGCGACACCTGGATCAGTCGCGGGCAGAACTTCGTCGTCGTCTATAGCAACGGCAAGGAAGGCGGCACCTTTTCAAGAGAAACCCAGCCTGACGAATATGCGCTGATCATCCCGGACAGGGAGACCTCGGTCGAGATTACGACGGCGCGAGGAAGCACGATCGTTCCGGGTTATTCCGTGGCCTTTGTGCCGCCTGGGGCAAGCTCGATCCGACTGCTGACCTCCGGCACGATCGTCCGGTTATTCACTCCGAAATCGGAGGACCTGGCAAAGGCGGCATCCAACGCCGATGCCTTTAACGGGCCGCACCCCAACGTGCCGCCGTTCGAAGCCTGGCCCGAACCGCCCGGCGGCCTCAAGTTGAAGTGGTATACCCTGGACGTGCCCGAAGATCCCTCCCGATTCGGGCGGATCTATCGCTGCACGACCTTCATGATTAACTATCTCACCCCGCGGATCGGCCCCCGCGAGCGCGACAAGGTCTCGCCCCATCATCACGATGATTTCGAACAATGCTCGCTGGCGCTCAGCGGCAGCTTTACCCATCATCTACGTTGGCCGTGGGCGACCAACATGAATATCTGGCGTGAAGACGAACATCTCTACTGCGAGTCGCCTTCGATCTGCGTCATTCCGCCACCCGCCATCCATACGACGACGGCGGAATCTGCCGGCGTCAATCAGCTGGTGGATATCTTTGCACCGCCGCGGGCGGATTTCTCGGCAAAACCGGGCTGGGTTCTGAACGAAGAAGACTATCCGCTGCCCGAAAGCTGAAGATTGGTCGGGCGGCGGCATCCACTGCCGCCCGACCGATCTCGGGAGTATCATGATCCGGGGCGGGGCACAGGAACGGTCTCGGCAAGCGCCGGATCGACCGCCAGCACAACCTTGCCGATCTGCCGGTTTTCGTCGAGGATGGTATGGGCGGCCTGAACCTGCGAGAACGGGACGATCTCGTGGATACGGGTCACGATAAGCCCGCTCTCGAGCAACGGCCAGACCTGATCGACCAACTCCCTGGCGATTTGCCCCTTGTAGGAAGCAGGTCTTGGCCGCAGCGTCGAACCGGTGATCGTCAGCCTACGACGCACAAGCGCACGAATGTCCACCTCCGCGGTCGGCCCCTGATGGCTCGCGATGAAAACCAGACGTCCGTCGTTTTTCAGCAGGTCCAACTGGCGTTGCGTGTCAGGTCCGGCCTGACCATCGAGGATCACATCGACCCCGTCGCCGCCTGTCAACGCACGGATTTCCTCGTCCCACCGGCCACGGTAATCCAATGTCGCCCGCGCACCGAGAGCGCCGCAGACGGCTCGTTTCTCGTCGCTGCCGGCCGTAGCGAAAAGCGTGGCATTGCGCAGGTGTCGAGCAATCTGGATGCCAGCCATTCCCACTCCGCTCGTCCCGCCGTGGACCAGCAGCGTCTCCCCGTTCCCGAGCCGGGCAAGCCATATCAAGTTGTTCCAGGCGGTAAAAAAGGCCTCCGGCAGCGATGCCGCTTCGACGTAGCTGAAGCCACGCGGAATCGGCATGCACTGAACCGCCGGAGCAACGCAGTATTGCGCATAGCCTCCGCCGTTGACCAGTGCGCAGACCGCGTCTCCAATCTGGAGCGCGTCAACGCCGTCGCCCACGTCTTCGACCATGCCGGAGACGTCGAGGCCGATGATCGGGGAGGCGTCCGGCGGGGCTGGATAAAGCCCCCGCCGTTGCTGCACGTCGGGACGATTAACCCCGGCGGCGAAGACCCGTATCAAAACCTCTCCCGACCTTGGCCGCGGACGCGGCTGTTCGGCGATCTGAAGAACTTCCGGCCCGCCGGTCTTCTCGATCAGGACAGCCTGCATGGTTTCGACCGCGGCACCCACGTTCAGCCGGTCAATCCAAGCAGGCGGGCGGGATTGTCTGCGACCATGATCCGCACCTCCGCCTCGCTGAAACCGAGCGCCAGGCAAAGCTTGATGGCCTGACGCATGCCTTCCACCGGCGTCGGATTGTCCACCTGTCCGAGGTCGGACCCGATCGAGGAATGTTCGACGCCGGCCGCAAGAATATGCTCCCTGAACTCCTCGGGCGTGTAGGTGTTGAAGCGGGAATCCACATAAAGCCCAGCGGACTGCTCGATCAATGCGCCTAGCCTGGCCAGGTCGCGGACGTCTTCATACGTAAAATGCAGGCCGTACATGGGATGGTTGACGAGCAACCGCTTGACACCACGTGACCGCGCCTCGTCGAAGAGTTTCCAGATTTCCCATACATGCAGGTGGCCCGACGAGAGGATCACATCGAATTCGGCGATGAGGTCGAGAATCTGCTTCACCTCGTCGAGGATCTTTCCATAGGGGTCGACAACGGTGAGCGCCGGAGAGGGCCGGAGCTCAACATTGGTTGCCAGCCGCGTCTTGCGATGCGCGCTGCGGATATGGTTGCCCGCCTGCGCCGTCGGCATCCAGATCAGCTTGGCACCCATCTTCAACTGAGCGTCGACGACGAACGGGTTCAGCCCTCCTGTCGAATTGTTGAGAACCAGGCCGCTGAACATCGACAGCCCGCGGTCTCCGAACAAACGCTCCATCATCGGAATGACGGGCGCCACCGAATAGTGGTGATCCTTAAACAACACGGCGCGCATCCCGGCCGCCGCCGCCTCGTCGGCCGCCTCCATGTGGTCGAGCTTCCGCGGCATGGTCGACGGGCCGGAATGGACGTGAAGGTCGATGGCGCCCTTCAACAGACCATTGGCCACGCCGTCGTCTATGCCAGCGATAAGCTGCCGGACTTGTTCCCTATTGCGGTTTGCATCGTCTGCCGAAGCCATGGTCTTCCCCTGTAATCAACTAGGCTCTGGTAAAGCGTGACCCCGGGAAACGACAACTTGTCTTGGCTGTCGTTCCGCGTTACGAAACGGTCGCCAAGATGCTACGGGAGGAGGATCCATGGGCATTCGAGCTGTCGAACGCGCGATGACCGTTCTGCAGGAACTCAACCTGCAGCCCATCAACACGATCGCGCAACTGCACGCCCGGACGAAACTTCCCAAGCCCACTCTCGTGCGCATCCTGCGCACTCTCGAAGATGCGGGATATGTCGAGAACGATCCCCGGCAGGGCGGCTATCACGTCAGCGCGCTAGTAACCTCCTTAAGTTCCGGTTTTCACAAGGATCCTCTGGTCGTGGAAGCCGGGCGCGCATGGGCGATCGCAATGACCCGGCAGCACAAGTGGCCGGTGGCGATTGCGTTGCCGGACTATGACAGGATGGTGGTACGTTTCAGCACCGTGCCGGACAGTTTCATTTCGCCGTTCCACAGCACGGTCAACAAGCGGTTGAACCTTCTCACCCGCGGCCTCGGCCTTGCCTATCTGGCTTTTCTGGACAAGGAAGAATTCGAACTGATCATCGGTGTCCTGAAGCGCTCGGACGATCCGGAGAACGCCCTTAGCCATCATCCCGACGAGCTGAAGAGGCTCGTGGGAAGGGTGCACGAAAATGGATATGCCGTCAGGTCATCGCTGGTGGAGCCGAAAAACTCCAACACGATTGCCGTACCCATCATCGGTCAAGGCGATCGGGTGCTGGCGAGCATCGGTTTGACCTACTTCAAATCGGCATTCAAGTCGGAGCAGGAAGCTTGCGAGCGGTATGCCCCCATCCTGAAATCCGCGGCAAAAGCAATTTCGGAGGATCTGGATCGCCTCTCGAACCAACTTGCAGTCTGATTGCTTCGATCTTTCGCTCTGCTCTTAAACGCGGCATCGCAATCAGCCGCCCCGAACCGATCCGCGCCAAACCAGTTCGGCGTGCATCTTCTGAGAGTTGCCAAGTTCCGCGGGCAGGCGGTCAAGCCAGGCTACGGCTTCGGTCGCTATTCGATCGATCGGCTGGGCAAATGTGGTGAGGTTGTAGGAAGACCAGGACGACTGCTCGATGTCGTCGAAGCCGATGACGCAGACATCCGAGGGGATGACGAGGTTGAACTGGTGGCGGGCCGCATCCATCAGCCCACAGGCCAGCAGGTCGTTGACGCAGAAGATCGCATCCGGCCGCTTTTCGCGGGTGAGAAGCCGCTGCGCCAGCACAGCGCCGCTCTGGTAGGTCGTCGGGCCGAAACGCTCCACCGTAACCTCGAACCCATGTTCGCGGCCGGCGGCGCAGAACCCCTCCTCGCGCGCCATCAGGCTTGGTGTCATCGCCTCTGAATTGGCAAAGGCGAAACTGCGACAACCGGCGCGCAACAGCGCGATGAAGGCGCGTCGCGCCGCCTGCCGGTCATTGAGGTTGATCATCAGCGCGCCCTCCCGATCCTCGTCACGGTTGATGAGCACGAGGCGCTGGCCGCTCTTCAGGCAGAGGTCGGTGATCGATTTGTCGGGCATCCCGGAGAGAATGATTGAGGCATCGGCGCGATAACTAATCGCCTGCCGCAATGCCTGATCGACGCTATCGTCCGAACGGTCGGTATTGATCAGCATGGCGATCTTCGACGTGACCTGAAGCTGCTGGGTCAGCGCGCGGACGAGCCTGGCGCGATAGGGCGTGTCCATTTCCGACACGATCAGGCAGACGATACCGCTTTCATTGCGCATCAGCCCGCGCGCGAGGTGGTTGACGTGATAACCAAGTTCTTCGGCGGCCTCCGTAACGCGGCGGCGCGTCTCGTCCGACACGCTGGCGCCGGGCGTAAAGGTGCGCGACACAGCGGACCGGGACACCCCTGCCCGATCGGCGACCTCCTTGGCGCTGACGAAAATCTTGCGGCTCATCGCCACCCCTCCCTTGCCCATCTCATGCCTATTTTTGCAAACGAGTGCAACAAATATATGATGGGGGCAACCAATGCTGCTGGAATTCTTCAGCGATAGGTTATTGACAAGCGATGCAAGTACGTGGAACCATTGCACACGCTTGCAAAGCGGGTGATGTGGAGGCGTCACCAAATCTGGGAGGATAAATCATGCGCCTTGCTCTTATGGCTGCGACTGCGCTCGCGGCTGGCCTTATGACGAATGCCACGGCATCCCGTGCGGCTGAAGAACTCAATCTCATCTGTTCCGCGGATGTCGTCATCTGCGAAATGATGCAGCAGATGTTCCAGAAAGAAACCGGCATCCAGGTGAACATGGTCCGCCTGTCGTCCGGCGAAACCTATGCCAAGATACGCGCCGAAGCGCGCAACCCGAAAACCGATATCTGGTGGGCCGGCACGGGCGACCCGCATCTGCAGGCGGCCGCCGAGGGACTGACCCAGGAGTACAAATCGCCGCTGCTCGGAGAGCTCAACGACTGGGCGAAAAAGCAGGCGGAGGCCTCGGGCTTCCGCACGGTCGGCGTTTACGCCGGCGCGCTCGGCTGGGGCTACAATACCGACCGCTTCAAGCAGAAGAACTACAAAGAGCCGAAGTGCTGGGCCGACCTGCTGGATCCTTCCTTCAAGGGTGAGATCCAGATGGCAAATCCGAATTCGTCCGGCACCGCCTATACCGCGCTGGCGACGCTCGTACAGATCATGGGCGAGGACAAGGCCTATGACTACCTGAAGAAGCTTAACGCCAACATCTCGCAATACACCAAGTCCGGCTCGGCTCCGGTCAAGGCCGCGGGCCGCGGCGAAACCGCGATCGGTATCGTTTTCATGCACGATGCCGTGGCTGTGGCCGTGGAAGGCTTCCCCGTAAAGTCGGTCGCGCCATGCGAAGGCACCGGCTACGAAATCGGCTCCATGTCGATCGTCAAGGGCGCCCGCAACATGGAAAACGCCAAGAAGTGGTACGACTGGGCGCTGAAGGCCGATGTGCAGTCGCATATGAAGGAAGCCAAGTCGTTCCAGCTGCCGTCGAATTCCAAGGCAGAAGTCCCGAAGGAATCGCCGAAGTTCTCCGACATCAAGCTGATCGACTATGACTTCACCAAATACGGCGATCCGAACACCCGCAAGAAGCTCCTGGAGCGCTGGGACAAGGAAATCGGCGCGAACGCCAACTGACGTCAATCGTTCCGCCGCGCCAGGGCTCGTCCCGGTGCGGCGGACCTGTTCTCCTGTTAAGCAAGGTCACTGTCGGCCATGGACAATCGCAACCGCAGACTGGACATCGTGCTGGCCATTGCCATCGCGGCCACGATTGTCCTGCCATGGTACCGGATCGAGAAGGGGTTCTTTTCCTTCTCGTGGCTGCCTGACTTTCCCCGCACGGATGCGGTCGCGCCGGGCATTCTGCAGATGACCATCTACGGCCGCTGGTGGTTGCTGGCCGTGCTTTTCGCCCTCGCCGTGGCGCTCGTCGCACGTTTCGTTGCCGATCCCATGGGGCGCGGCGCAATTCTCGCCTGGGCCGGCGGATTCGGCGTGCTGTTTCTCTCCTTGCAGGGCCTTGCGATCGGCGCCACCGGATGGACCTGGACCATAAGCGAAACGTTGTTCGGCCAGATTGTGGGTGGCCAGTCCTCAATGGGCGCCGGTGCGGTTCTTGCTTCGATTTCCTTCGTGCTGATCTTCTCCTTCGGCCTTGCGGAACGCGGCGCCATGCGTGGCGATGCATTCGTCGTTTCGACCATTTCCATGCTTGTCTTCCTCGTCGCCGTCTTCGTCTTCTACCCGATCGGCAGCATGTTCATCGGCGCTTTCCAGGATTTCAACGGTTCGGCGAACTTCGACGGCTTCAGCCGCAATATCGCGGACTCGTCGATCTGGAGCCTCGATTGCCTGATTGGCGGGGCACGCTGCGGGATTGCCTGGCGTACGCTGTTTCTGGCGATCCTGACCGCGGCCGGCTCGACCACCCTCGGGCTCGCCTTTGCGCTGGTTGCGACGCGTACCCGCTTTCCGTTCAAGAAAGGCTTGCGGCTCCTGACCGTATTGCCGATCATCACGCCGCCCTTCGTGATCGGCCTCGCACTCACCCTGCTCTTCGGGCGCGCCGGCGTGGTCACTCAGGAGCTTTCGTCGCTCCTCGGCGTCGAACCGAGCCGCTGGCTCTATGGGCTTACCGGCATCTGGATCGCCCAGGTCCTCTCCTTCACGCCGATCTCCTTCCTGGTGCTGATTGGCGTCGTCGAGGGTGTCAGCCCGTCGATGGAGGAAGCCTCGCAGACCTTGCGTGCCAACCGCTGGCGCACCTTCTGGCGGGTCTCGCTGCCGCTGATGAAGCCGGGCCTCGCCAATGCATTCCTGATCGGTTTCATCGAAAGCATGGCCGATTTCGGCAACCCGCTGGTCCTCGGCGGCAGCCACGGCGTGCTTTCGACCGAAATCTTTTTCGCTGTCGTCGGCTCGCAGAACGATCCGTCCCGCGCCGCCGTGCTTGCCATGATCCTGCTCTGCTTCACGCTGTCGGCTTTCCTTGCCCAACGTGTCTGGCTTTCCGGCAAGAATTTCGCGACCGTCACCGGCAAGGGCGATAGCGGCTCGCACATTGCGCTACCCCGCGGCCTTTCCATCGGCGTCCATGCGATCGTCATTCCGTGGATGATCTTCACGCTGGTCGTCTACGGCATGATCATCTTCGGCGGCTTCGTGAAGACCTGGGGTCTCGACAACACGCTGACGCTCGCCCACTACACCAAGGCCTTCTCCGTCACCATGCGCGACGGATCGATTGCCTGGACGGGCGTCGCCTGGAATTCGTTCTGGACGACGATGGAAATCGCTCTCATCTCGGCTCCGCTCACCGCCGCCGTGGGACTTGCGACTGCCTACGTCATCGTCCGGCAGAAATTCGCCGGCCGTGAATTGTTCGAATTCGCGCTGATGATGAGTTTTGCCATTCCCGGCACGGTTATCGGCATCAGCTACATCATGGCGTTCAACCTGCCGCCGCTCGAAATGACCGGCACGGCGCTGGTTCTCGTGGCCTGCTTCGTGTTCCGCAACATGCCGGTCGGCGTGCGCGGCGGCATCGCTGCCATGAGCCAGCTGGACAAGAGCCTGGACGAGGCCTCGATGACGTTGGGCGCCAACAGCTTTCGTACCATTCGCAAGGTCATCCTGCCGCTCTTGCGGCCGGCTATCACCGCGGCACTGGTTTATTCTTTCGTGCGCGCCATCACCTCGATCAGCGCCGTCGTCTTCCTCGTCAGCGCCCAATACAACATGGCGACGTCCTATATCGTCGGCCTGGTCGAGAACGGCGAATATGGTGTGGCGATCGCCTATTCCTCGATGCTGATCGTGGTGATGATCGGCGTCATCGCCGGCTTCCAGCTGATCGTCGGTGAACGGCGGCTGAGGCGCGAAAACCGCGTCGCCGGCATTGCCAGCCAAACAATCCCCGCCTTTTCCGAGGAGAAAGCCGCATGATGCAAAGTCCTGGTTCGGTCGTCTTTCAAAATGTCCGCAAGACCTTCGGCGCTTTTACCGCCATCCACGACCTGTCGCTGACCGTCGAGCCCGGCACGCTGGTGACGTTGCTCGGACCTTCCGGTTGCGGCAAGACGACGACGTTGCGCATGCTGGCGGGCCTCGAACATCCGACCTCCGGTCGCATCCTGATCGGCGGCAAGGACGTGACCATGTTGCCGGCCAACGAGCGCGACGTCTCCATGGTCTTCCAGTCCTATGCCCTGTTTCCGCATATGACCTCGCTCGACAACGTCGCCTACGGGCTGGAATCCTCCGGGTTGAACAAGAAGGAAGCACGCCAGAAGGCCGAGCACGGGCTCGAGCTCGTCGGCCTTGCCGGCATGGGTCGCCGCCTCCCGGCCGAGCTCTCCGGCGGCCAGCAACAGCGCGTCGCCGTTGCCCGCGCGCTGGTGCTCGAACCGCAGGTGTTATTGCTCGACGAGCCGCTGTCCAATCTCGACGCTCGCCTTCGCCGGCGCGTCCGCACGGAAATCCGCGAGCTGCAGCAGCGGCTGCAGTTCACCGCCGTCTACGTGACCCACGATCAGGACGAGGCGCTGGCCGTCTCCGACAAGATCATCGTCATGAAAGACGGAGAAATTGCCCAGGCCGGCAGCCCGCGCGAACTTTACGAAGCACCGGCTTCGACCTTCATCGCCGACTTCATTGGCGAGGCGAATGTCCTGCCGTGCGAGATCATCGACATTTCGGGCGCGCACGCGACGGTCAGCATCGAGGGCTTGCGGCATGTCGTGCCGGCGCGCGGCGCAAAGACAGGTCGCGGCAAGCTCGCCGTGCGACCGAGCGCGATCACCCTGGAGCCGGCCGAGAGCGCTGCCTTTTCCGGGCGGATCAGCCATGCGGCCTATCTCGGTGATCATATCGAATACGAGGCGGAAACGAGCGGCGGGACGTTGTTCATCGTCGACCCGTCGGTCGACCGTCCCCTTGCCCCCGGGACTCAAGTCGCGATCGGCTTGAAGAACCGGGGGATCGCCATCATCGCGGAATGACGACAAGGATATTGTCATGAATATACATGAACGGGAAATCAGGGACCGACACGCGTTGGCCGAAGAGATCGCATTGGCGGCCGGCAAGGTCGCCTTCGACTATTTCAGCAAGCGCGAGACCCTGGTCATCGAAACCAAGGGCGATCCCCAGGATGTCGTCTCGATCGCCGACCGGGAAGTCGAGAACCTCATTCGCGATCGCGTTTCCCAAAACTTCGCCGAAGACGGATTTCTGGGGGAGGAATATGGTCTGGTCGGGGGAAGCTCCGGTTATACCTGGGTGGTCGATCCGATCGACGGCACAAGCCCCTTCGTCAGCGGCATGCCGAACTGGTGCGTCTCGATCGCCGTGGTGCACGACAAGGTGCCGGTGGTGGGCGTGATCTACGTACCCTGTCACAACGAACTCTATTCTGCCTCTACCGGACAGGGCGCCACGCTCAATGGCAAGCCGCTGTCGCTCGATCCGAAAAAGACCATCCGCAACGCGCTGACAGGGATCGGCGCCAACCATCACGTCACCCCCGCTTCGGTTGCCAAGATCGTCTCCGATCTGCTTGGAGCCGGCGGCAACTTTGTGCGGCTCGGCTCCGGCGCGCTGATGCTCGCCTATGTCGCCGCCGGTCGTCTCGTCGGTTATTACGAACCGTACATGCACGCCTGGGACTGCCTCGGCGGCTACTGCATCGTCAAGGAAGCGGGCGGCTGGTACCTGCCGTTTCCGGCCGAAGGCGAACGGCTGACCAAGGGCGCTCCGGTTCTTGCAGCCGGTCCCGGCGCAATCGAAGACCTGCAACGGATCGCCGGCATCGGCGCGCGAGACATTGCCGCCGCGTAGCCGCACATTCATGACTGACGCCGATAACGAGGTCGTCGAACCAAATTCCGATTCGAGTGCCTTCGGCCGCCCGGCCGGTCGGTGCGAAAGCAACGGCAAGCCGGCGTTCCAATGACCACCAGTTTTGCAAGATCGGCATCCCTTCATCCACAATCGTGTTGTCGGTCTTCGTGGTGCCGACGGGCGGCGGCTACCTATAGGCGAATAAGCGGGAAAACATCTATTCCGCGAATCGACGAATTGTCCTAACCAAGGCGGGCTTTTTGAAGAGGTACTATAACAAGCAGATTGCTTCACCGATGCGACACTAGAGATCAGTCCGATCAACCGTCGAACGACATAGTTGAAAGCCGCCATTATGCCCGCTCTCATTTTGCCGAACCGCCCGCTCTCAATCGCCCGCGACGTTATCTCGACACCTGGAGCTTACTTCTGGTTGGCCCCCATCATTCTCGCACTGGCTGTTTTCCTGGTCCTCTGGCAAGCGCCGGGGGTCCTGCGCGATTTCCAGATCAGCCGGAACCCCTTGGTGATGGACGATGGGGATGTGCAAAACGGGCGATGCACGACCCGCAGGGCCATCTTCACCGATTGCGAGGCGCGGCTCGTCTACAGCTACAACGGACGAAACTACAGCTCTGATGTGGAGATCATGTTCGTAGACTTTCATACGGGAGACTACGAGACGGATCTTGTGATCTCCATCGATCACCCGGAACTGGCGACCATGAGCCTTGGCCTGGACAAGCTCTGGAATCGGATCATCACCCTTGGCCTGTTCACCGCGCTGGTCGGCGGCATGAGCCTGGGAATGCTGTTTCTGGCTCTGCGGATCTGGCATGTCAAACGTCAGCTGCGGCGGCCAGCGCTCCTAAAGCCTGTGCCGGTCGAAATCACCGCTTTCGACCGGAAGCGAAACCTTCTCAATATCACCTACAACGACAAGCTCGCCGGCGATAAGACGGGGCGCTCGGTCTACACGCGGATGAGGGACGGCGAAGAGCCGCTGATTGTCGGCGAAGCGAATGGAAAGGCCGTCGGGCTGGCCGTCAGGCACGGTAATACCGCCTTGCCGGTACTTCTGGATGATCGTCTGCAGCGTATCGGGCTGACTGGAGACGAGCGTGACGCTGCGCTTGCCCCATTCGTGCAGTTTAACGACGGCCAGAGCAGACCGGTGTTGCTCGACGAGGCAAAAAACACCATTTCTGTCGGGAAGCGGCTGCAAATGTTTTTCGGCACCCTGCTGGTGATCGTGGTCGGCGTGTTCGGTTTCTGGCTTTGGTATGTGACCAGTTCGAGCACGCAGTTTCAAAGCCCGGGGATGGACATCAACAACCTGATGCCGGCGCCGTTGAACGAATGGGGATGCGGCCAGCTGAAAAAACGGTTCGGCCATGATCGAGCGCCGTTTGGCTGCGTCGCAAGTGATTATACAAGCTGGAAATAGCAGCCTGGCCGGCGAACGTCTGCTCAGGCAGCATCTTTTGCACACTTAAACCTGGCAATGGCTGCCAGTTATTCAAGTCTGCCGCCCAAGTGGGCATTCGTCTCAGTCCCGTCCGGCTCCATACGGAGCCGGTTAGATTGCCGGCATGGAAGTCCAAGCTCTGTTGCAAGACGGGCTGAGCCCGAAGAGCCGCCGAGCTCGGCAGCTTCGATCAACGTTCGTGGCGCATAGGTGGCCATCGAAGTCGCTATTTCATCGCTTCGAGCAGGGCAGCGATATAACCGTAGCAAAAAGCAAAGGCCACGCCCGTGGGATCGCGGCCGCTTATCGTGGGAACGTGATCCGGCATGATCATGTAGCGATAGCCGACCTCTTTATAAACCTTGAGGGAGCGCACCATGTCCATGTCGCCCTCGTCCGGGAAGGTTTCCATGAAGGAAAGTTTTCCGCCCGCGATGTTACGGAAGTGGACATTGAAGATCTTGCCGCGTGTCCCGAACCAACGAATAATATCGTCGATTTCCTGCCCGGGATTGTCCAGCATTTCGCCGATCGAGCCTTGGCAAAAATTGAGACCGTGATAGGGGCTCTCGCGCATCAGCACGAACTTTTTCAAACCCTCGACGGTGCCGAGCACGCGAGTAACGCCCTTGTAACCGGGCGGGGTGTAAGGATCATGCGGATGGCAGGCAAGCCGCACCTTGTTGCTCTCCGCGACAGGCACCACCCGTTCCAGGAAATAGTCGATCCGCTCCCAGTTTTCGTCTTCGGACAGCACACCCGCCAGGCCTGGTTCGGCCTGCTGGTCAGCTTTGTCCCATCGAAATGCTTCGTTGAGTGACCCGCCTCGCCCCGGTTCCATCTGGGTACGTGGGATGCCGATCAGGTTGAGATTGTATTTCACAGACGGGATTCCGGCCTTCGCCGTTTCCTCGATCAACCTGCACACGGCGTCGATCTGCCGGTCGCGATCGGGGCCTTTGAGGAGGATATCCGGATAGGACGCCTTCTCGATGGGCTGCGAGGGAAGCGGAAGCTGGATCATGTCGAGGATCAGCCCGAAGCTCTCGATCTTGTCGCGATGACGCTCGAGATCTTCCAGCTTCCAGCTCGAAGGCGCGCCGGGCGGGTCTGCGCAGATGTGTTTCAACCCCAATTGAGCGAAAACACGGTAGTCGTCATCATCTCTCGCGCCAACTTGTGTGCCAACATACATTTTAACGTCCTCCCGAGCCTCTCACATATCATACGACCTATTATGATTTTTATCGACTGTCGAGCATCTTCGTGCGGTCCGGCGTTCAGACGGGCGGACGGACATATTACGGGGCCACTTCTCGCCACCGGCAGATAGTCTTTCAGGCTTTTCGCGAGAGATCGCGTGATCACGCGCATTATCAAACGGTTATCCTTGGATAGCTTGCCCTGAAGATCTTCGGGGAGGCTCGCCGAAGGTCCGGAAGTCAGCCTGATGGGCTATTTCGGCAATGCTTGCCATCCCCCATAAAGTCCGCTAAGTCATCATACAACGCTTAAAACAAGCGGCGATGCCCTTGGTCAGCTCTGGGAGGAGTTACAATGAAATATCTTTGCACTCGATTGCTCGTCGGCGCCGCTTTCGCTGTCATGTCGTTCGGCACGCCAGCAGCTTTTGCCGAGACGCCGGCCAATCAGCTTGTTATTGCGACTTCGCTTGCCCAGGTTCTCTCGCTGGATCCGCATCAGGCGACGGAAGCCAAAGCCAACGAGATCATGGCAAACCTCTACGATCGCCTGGTTTCCACCGACGGTTCTGGAAAGATTTCCCCGCAGCTTGCCGAAAAATGGGAGATCGACGACAAGGGCATCACGTTCCATCTGCGCAAGGCGGAATTCGCCTCGGGCAACCCGGTCACCTCCGCGGACGTGGTCTACTCGATTACCCGCCTCCTGAAACTCGACCAGGCCGCCGCCGCCAATCTCAAGCGCGTCGGCTACAACGGCGGCAATGTCGAAAAGCTGGTAACGGCGCCGGACGAGAAGACCGTCCGCATTGACCTTTCCGGCGAGGTCACCTCCGAGCTCCTGCTCTATCGCCTGGCAATGGTCATCGCGAGCGTTGTCGACAGCAAGGAACTGAAGAGCCACGTCGTCAACGACGACTGGGGTAATGCATGGTTGCGCACCAATTCGGCAGGCTCGGGCCCTTTCACGCTGAACAAGTGGACGCCGAACGAGATCGTCATCCTCGATGCGAACAAGAATTACGTCGCAGGGCCGCCCAAGATGCGCCGCGTCATCGTGCGCCATGTGCCTGAGAGCCAGGTCGAGCGGCTGATGCTCGAGCGTGGCGATATCGACATCGCAAGTGCGCTGACCGCGACCGACCTTGCAACCTTCACCGGCAAGCAGGGTTATGAAATCCAGCGCGTCCCAACAGGGGGCTTTTACGTCCTGTCGATGAACGCCAGCAAGGAGCCGCTTTCCAACCCCAAGGTCCGCGAAGCGATTGCCTACGGCATCGACTACAAGGGCATGGAAAAGGCCATCATGGGGCCGTACGGCCGGGCACGCACGGTTCCCGTTCCGGAAAACTTCGAATTTGCCATTCCGAGCCCGGATTGGAAGCTGGACGTGGCAAAGGCAAAGGCGCTGTTGGCCGAAGCCGGATACAAAGACGGCTTCACGGTGAACCTGAAGACGATTGCCCAGACGCCGCGCATCGATCTTGCGACCGCGATCCAGGCGTCGCTCGGCCAGATCGGCGTCAAGGTCAATATCATGCAGGGTAATGGTGCGGATATCATCGCCGCGCACCGGGCGCGCGATTTCGATCTGCTGATCCCGCAGACGGGTGCCTATATGCCGAACGTCCTGGGCGCGATGGAGCAATTCTCGAGCAACCCGGATAATTCGCTGAAGGCCAACAATGCCGGCAACTTCGTATGGCGCTCCGGCTGGGACATTCCCGAACTGACGGCCATCACCGCCAAGGCTGCGCTGGAACCGGATGCGAAGAAGCGCGGCGCCCTTTACGTTCAGATGCAGGAAATGTTCGTTGCCCAGAAGCCTGCTGTTCTGCCGCTCTTCGAACGATATGAGCCGATCGTTCTGACGAGCCGTGTGCAGGGTTATATCGGGCATCCGAGCCAGACGACACGTCTCGAAGGCGTCACGAAGACCGATAAGTAACTTAGCGTCAGATCAGGCAGCCGATCATGAAGGAACTTTCGTTAGCCGAGCTGGGACGACGACTTATCCATCTGATCGTCAGCCTGTTCATCCTGTTGTGCGTCACCTTCGTGATCGGTCGCGTCATGCCGACCGATCCGGTCGGGGCCATTGTCGGCGAACTCGCCGATCCGAAAGCCTACGAGGCCATGCGCGTCAGGCTTGGCCTCGATTTGCCGCTCTACCAGCAATTCTTCGTCTATGTCTGGGGACTGCTGCACGGCGATATGGGCACAGCCATCCTCACCGGTAACGCGGTCACCAAGGACCTGTCCCAGGCATTCCCGGCAACGCTGGAACTTGCAACGCTCGCGGTGTTGATTTCCACTCTGATCGGCGTTCCCCTCGGCCTGGCCGCCGGTCTTTTCAGGGATAGCGCGATCGACAAGTTTGCCCGTGTCTTTGCGCTGGTCGGGCATTCGATCCCGGTCTTCTGGTTCGGTATCGTGGGGTTGGTCATCTTCTATGCCGGCCTCAACCTGGTCGGCGGCCCCGGTCGCGTCGATGTCTTCTATGAAGGCCTGATCGAACCGACCACGGGACTGATGCTCGTCGATAGCCTGCTCGAAGGCGAGACGGACATATTCTGGAACGCCCTGTCGCATATCATCCTGCCGGCCTGCATCCTTGCCTATATGGCCATGGCTTATATCACGCGCATGACCCGGGCATTCACGCTGGAGCAGCTCAATCAGGATTATGTCATCGCCGCGCGCGCCAAGGGCGTCGGTCCGGTCCGCACCGTCATCAGCCACGTCCTGCCCAATATCGCGGTTCAATTGATCACGGTCCTCGCGATTTCTTACGGCAACCTGCTGGAAGGCGCCGTGGTCACCGAGATCGTGTTTTCATGGCCCGGCATCGGTCAGTACATGACCAATGCGCTCATGATCGGCGACATGAACGCAATTCTCGCGGCGACGATCATTGTTGGTTTCATCTTCATGCTCCTGAATTTCATTGCAGACATCGCCTACGCGCTTCTTGATCCGCGCACCCGGGAGGCCGCACGATGAGCAATATCGTTCAGGACGACGCCATCATTCAGCCGCCGGCAATCGGCACCCGGATATGGAACTCGACCTCCCGCATTCTGCGCAAACTCGCCGACGAACCACTTGGCATGGTGGGCTTCATCATCCTCGCCATTCTGGTCGTGGTCGCAATCTTTGCGCCGTGGATCGCACCTTACGATCCCGCGGCCCAGACATTGGGCGACGCGCTTCAGCCTCCGAGCCTCGCGCATCTCGCCGGCACGGACGAATTCGGACGTGATATCTTCAGCCGTCTCGTCTACGGCACGCGCATCACCATCCAGACCGTCTTGTCCGTCTCGGTGATTGTCGGCCCGATCGGCCTCGTCATCGGCGTCGTCGCGGGCTTTTTCGGCGGACGCACCGATGCCATTCTGATGCGGGCCACGGATATAGTCCTGTCGTTTCCGTCACTGATCCTGGCGCTTGCCTTCGCCGCGGCTCTCGGGGCAGGCTTGGGAACCGCGATCGTTGCCATTTCGCTGACGGCCTGGCCGCCGATCGCCCGACTTGCACGCGCGGAAGCACTCGTCGTGCGCAATGCGGATTACGTGGCGGCCGCAAGGCTTTATGGCGCTTCGCCATTGCGCATCCTGTTTCTCTACATCGCCCCGATGTGTATCCCCTCGGTGATCGTGCGGCTGACGCTCAACATGGCAGGCATCATCCTGACGGCCGCGTCCCTTGGCTTCCTCGGTCTCGGCGCGCAGCCGCCGCTGCCGGAATGGGGTGCGATGATTTCCAGCGGGCGAAAATTCATGCTCGATTATTGGTGGGTCGCGGTGATGCCCGGCGTCGCCATTCTGTTGACCAGCCTTGCCTTCAACATCGCCGGAGACACGCTTCGCGATCTATTGGACCCGCGCCATGCCAGATCTTGAGGAAATGCCCGTCCTGTCCGTTCGCGGCCTGAACGTCCGCTTCGGCCGAAACTCCATTCCGGCGGTCTCCAATGTCAGCTTTGATGTGGGGCGGGAGCGCATCGGCATCGTTGGTGAATCCGGTTCGGGCAAATCGACCACCGGCCGCGCCATCATGCGGCTCTTGCCGCAGCGCGCCGGCGTGACCGCCGAGCGAATGGATTTCCTCGGCAGCCCGTTGCTGGAAAAGACCGAACGGCAGATGGGCGCTCTTCGCGGCAAGGATATCGCCCTGATCATGCAGGATCCGCGTTATTCGTTGAACCCTGTCCTAACCATCGGAAAACAGGTTGCCGAGGCTGCAAAGCTGCATCTTGGCGTCGGTGGCAAGGCTGCCGTTGCGCACGCCCGCGACATGCTGGCGAGGGTGCGCATCAACGATCCCGATCGTGTCCTGTCTCTTTACCCGCACCAGATATCCGGCGGCATGGGCCAGCGCGTGATGATCGCGATGATGCTTCTGGCGCGCCCCAAGCTCGTGATCGCCGATGAACCGACGTCTGCGCTCGACGTCAGCGTACGCAAGGACGTTCTGACGCTGCTCGATGAACTGGTGCGGGAGAACAATTCCGGCCTGATCCTCATCAGCCACGACATCCGTATGGTCGCTGCTTTTTGCGAGCGCATTCTGGTCATGTATTCTGGCCGCGTCGTCGAAACGCTGAGCAAGCTCGAAGATGCAGCGCATCCCTACACCCGGGGCCTGATCGCTGCGATGCCTGATCCCAAACATCCCGTCAGACGCCTGAAAGTCCTCGATCGCAAATCGATCGAAGTGGAGACCAATCCATGATCAAGGTCGAAAACCTCGATGTCGTCTATGGCTCCAAGGATAAAAGCAATCATGTCGTTCGCGGTGTCAGTTTCGCCGTGAGCCGCGGCGAAGCGCTCGGCATCGTCGGTGAATCCGGTTGCGGCAAATCGACGGTGCTGCGCTCGCTTGCCGGCCTCGAGGGCGCATGGACTGGATCGATATCGTTTGACGGCAAACCGGTCGGCAAGGTGCGGACACGCGACGAGCTGAAGCTTGCCCAGATGGTGTTTCAGGACCCCTACGGCTCGCTGCATCCACGCCACCGCATCGGCACCGCACTCGCCGAACCCATCAGGTCGATGGGCGCTGGCGACGGTTGGACAAGGGTCGCGGAGGCACTGCAACAGGTCGGCCTGCCGGCGCATTTCGCCGGCCGTTTCCCGCATGAACTCTCCGGCGGCCAGCGTCAGCGCGTAGCGATTGCACGGGCGCTGATCCTGTCACCGCCGATCCTGCTTCTCGACGAACCGACTTCGGCGCTCGATGTCTCGATCCAGGCGGAAGTGCTCAATCTGCTGGCGGACCAGCGGGAGGAGCGCAATCTGACGTTCATTCTCGTCAGTCACGATCTCTCCGTCATCTCCCATATGTGCGATCGGGTCCTCGTCATGCAGAATGGCGTGTTCGTCGACGAACTCACCAAGGCGGATCTGCAGGCGGGCGTGACCCACGCGAGCTATTCCCACGAATTGTTCGACGCAAGTTTTTTGTAGCACCGTGCACTCCGAGCCGACGACGTCTCCGCCGTAGCGAAAGACGCTGTCTATCCGGATCAGGGTGCGAGCTGTGTTTCAGGAGAGGTGTCCACCTGTCCGCGATATTGTCGCGGCGAGCACCCGACCACTCGCTTGAACGCCTTGCTGAAGGCGCTCTCGGACTGGTAGCCGAGCGCCGGCGCGACAACGGAGATGGGATCATTTCCCTTTTCGAGCCGGTCGCAGGCAAGAAGCATGCGCCATCGCGATAGATAGTCGATCGGTGTCTCTCCGACAGTTGCCCTGAAGCGTTCCGCAAATACCGAGCGTGACATGCCAGCTGTCTCGCCAAGCTCCGTCAACGTCCAATGTCTTGCAGGGTCAGCGTGAATGGCCCGAATTGCGCCGCTCAGGCGTTTGTCCGACAAGGCAAAGAACCATCCCGTGCCCTGATGACCGTTTGCGAGATGCATGCGAAGCGCCTGGAGCAGCATCATATGCGCAAGATGTTGCGCCATGAGGTAGCCGCCAGGCTGGTTTAAACGAACTTCCTGCATCATGCGTTCGATCGACCAGCGCAAGGCGTCCCGCTCCGCTTCCTGGCTGAGGTGCACGATGGGCGGCAACATTTCCAGCAGCAGTTCGGCATGATGACCACCGACCGCAAAGCGGGATCCCGTCAGGGAAAACCCACCCCCTCCGTTGATGGTCACCATTCCGCCGGCACGGGCTGGCGGAAAGATCGTGGAGGCACCGATCGAGGGCAGATTGAGGTCGCTTGCAAGCCGGAACGGCAATCCGCGCGGAAGCACAAAGCAGTCACCCTGCTCGAGGCGTACCGGATCGCGGACGCCATCCACGGCCAACCAGCACCCGCCCGACTGGATCACATAACATTTGATCTGGCGTTGCTGGTCGCCGAACCGGACCGACCAATCCCCGCCGGCATCGAAGCCGGACGAAATGGTGCTGCTGGGTTTTAGCAGGGTGAGAAGCTCGGACAGGGGATCCATACGTTTTCCGGACGATCGCGACGATAATCAAGACCATGGAGCATGGATCGTCTGCGAGCAACGCCTTATTTGTTTCGGCGAGCTACGGCGTTGGTCCCGGACCAGGAACGATGTCGACCCCACGAGGACATAAGGAGCCTGCCATGATTGTAGTCACGACCCCTACGGGCGATATCGGCCATCAGCTCGTTGAGAATCTGCTTGAGAACGGCGCCGCCGTACGCGTCATCGTCCGCGATCCATCCAGGCTATCCGATGCCATTCGCAACCGGGTTGAGATCGTTTCGGGTTCCCATGCCGATGCCAATGTCGTGAACCAGGCATTCGAGGGCGCCGACGCAGTCTTTTGGCTGGTGCCTGCCGACTCGAAGGCAGACAGCGTCACGGCCGCCTATGTCGATTTTAGTAAGCCGGCTGCCGAAGCGTTGAAGGCCTGCGGCGTCAAACGCGTCGTCAGCGTCAGTGCGCTCGGTCGAACGACCCCGCTCGCCAACCAGGCCGGCTATGTCACGGCCTCGCTTGCGATGGACGACCTGATCGCTGCCACTGGTGTGAATTTTAGGGCGCTGACCATGCCGTCGTTCATGGACAACACCCTCATGCAGGCTGCGGTGATTAAGGCCCAAGGAGCGTTCTTTTCGCCGATCGACGGCGACCTGAAATTGCCGAGCTGCGCTACCCGCGACATCGCGACCGTCGCAACGCGACTGCTGCTCGACGAGACCTGGACAGGTCAAGAAGAAGTCGCGGTCCTCGGTCCAGAGAACATCTCCTTCAATGACATGGCGGACATCATGTCCGATGTGCTCGGCAGGCCGATACGGTTCCAGCAGATTCCGCTCGACGCCTATAAAGCCCGGTTCTTGCAGTTCGGGTATTCCGAAGCAATGGCCCAGGGAATGACAGACATGGCAGACGCGAAGAACCGCGGCCTCGACCTCGGCGTCGCGCGAAGTGCTGACAACACCACACCCACGAGCTTCCGCCAATGGTGCGAAACGACGCTTCGCCCGGCGATCCTCGATTGAAAGCCGGGCGTCCAATTTAAGGAGACGACCACATGCAGACGACAGGCAACGCTATCCTTCACCGGCAGCACAAGCGGCATCGGTAGAGGTTTCGCCGAAATCTTTCACAGATCCCAAACCGTCGGGCGGGGAAATTCTCGTCGTGCCGGCCGCGTCAGATCAAAGTGCCAGTTCGCGCCGCATCGTTTCCAGCCGCTCCATGGCGATGACGCCTTCGGCGATCGTCGGGGCGGGCGTCGAAGCTCCCCCCAGGGCCGGGACGACGTCGGCCAGCAATGCGTGATATCCTTTCGGGTCCTCGTTGGCGGCCGCCGTAAAATTCGGCTTCCAGGTCAGCGTATCGCAATCCTCCTTCAGCGTCGCGCCGAGGTCGTCGATCTTGAAGGGCGGGTTGCGGTGCCAGCGGATCTCGATCACGTCGTCCACCTCGATGCGCTGATGGTCGCCCATCAGCTCGATCCGCTCGACCGGAGTGCCCCGCGACTGGACTGTACCCATGGCGATATTGCCGATCGCGCCGCATTCGAATTCGAAAGCCACATGGAAAAGCAGGCGTCCCGGGGTCTTTTCGACCTTGCGGGTGGAGATCGAACGAACCGGTGAAACCAGGAAGGACACAAGGTCCATGTAGTGGACGCAGTGGTGCAGGAAGAAGCCGGTGTAATCGACGTTGCCGACGAAATAGCCGGGGGCTGTCATGTAGTAGCCGGTCAGGCCCAGCACGTCCCCGAAGCGTCCGGATTTCACGATGTTCGCCGCCATGCGGTTGCCGATCGAATATCGTTTCATGAACCCGACGAGCAGCGGCTTCTTTGCCTTTTCCGAGGCGGCCAGAAGCTCCCGCGCACCGGCGGCAGAACCCGACGGCGGCTTTTCCATGAAGACCGACAGGCCCCTTTCGAGCGCCGCCTTGCCGAAGGCAAGATGCTGATCCGGCCCGACAGCCATTCCGACCGCATCGATTCCGGGTGTCGAAAGCAGCGTCTGGGCATCTGTCGTCAGATTGGCGACGCCGAATTGCCGGCCGGCATCCTTCAGACGCTTGCCGTCGATATCGCACATCGCCACGAGCTCGACATCATGGCGCACGAGCTGGGGAAGCAGCATCTGGGTTGCGTGGATACCACAACCGATCCAACCGATTTTCAAAGTCATCGACGATATTCCGTAAGCAGGAGATGAGATTTCATGAATGCGCTGGAGGCTGCGAGGCGATTGCTTTCGTCCTCGTGCGGCGGGCGCCACTGGGCAAACGGCACGCCGAAACGGTCGTCACTGCGCCGGAACGGCTCGAGCGATACCGGTCCCTTGTAACCGACCTCGTGAAGCGCGCGGCAGACCTCGACCCAGTTGGTCATTCCCGTTCCCGGGAAGCCGCGGTGGTTCTCATTGGCCTGGAAATGCACGAGACGGTCACCGGCAAGGAGGATCGCCTCGGCGATCGAGCTTTCTTCCATGTGCATGTGGAAGGTATCGAGCATCAGTTTGACGGCCGGGTTATCGACCGCGTCCAGCAATTCCATCGCTTGCTGCGTTGTGCAGAGCACATCGCTTTCGAAACGGTTCAGCGGTTCGACGGCCAATAGCACGCCGGCCTTGCCCGCATAATCGCCAGTCTCCTTCAGACCCCTGACGCAGCGTTCCTTCCGGGCCAGCCTTTCGGTTTCGTCGACCGGCTGAGGGGGGCGTCCGGCGAAAACCAGCGGATTTCCGGTCAGCGGGCCTCCGACGATCTTCGCACCCAGGCCGGCGGCGCAATCGACCGTGTATTTCAGGTAGTCAATACCGGCGCGATGGGCCTCGGCATCCGCCGATGCGAGATTGCGCTGCAGGTTAACGCGGGCGGCGAGCACCACGCCGAGGCCGGCATCGTCGAGCGCCCTTTTTGTTTCCCCGATGTCGAGTTCGCCGATCTCCGGAACCAGAAGCTCCACAAAATCAAAACCGTGCTCACGCATCTTCTCAAACAGCGGGAAATGCTCGGCCGTAAAAGGCCTCGCATATTGCATGGAAATCAACCCGATGGGGTTCATTGTCATTTCCTTTTCAAATTCCTCGATAGTTCTGTTGTTCTTTCTGGCGAATGTTTGCTTCCCTCATCTCTGTGACGAGCACAGGAATGAGGGCAGAACTCTTTCAGCGCCGGCCATTTCTCACCCTTTCACTGCACCCTGGGTCAGGCCGCCGACGAGGCGGCGCTGAACGAGAAGGAACAGGATGGTTGCAGGCATGGCGCCGACGACGGCGCCGGCCGCCAGCAGGCCCCATTCGATCTGGTACTCGCCGATCAGCGTCTGGATCGCCACCGTGACCGGCCGTACGTTTCGCCCGCCGAGCGTCAGGGCGTAGAGATATTCGTTCCAGGCGGTGATGAAGATGTAGATGCCGGTGGAGATGATGCCCGGCATGGTCAGCGGCAGGACTATCTTGCGCAGCGCCGTCAGCCGCGAGCACCCATCCGTCATGGCTGCTTCGTCGAGGCTCTTCGGGATGGCGCCGATATAGCTTGTCAGCATCCACACTGCGAACGGGATCGCCACCGTTGCATTGGCAAGGATCAGGCCGAAATGGGTGTCGAGAATGTTGAAGCGCCGCATCAGCACGAAGAGCGGCAGGATGAGCAGCACGATCGGGAACATGTTGATCAGCAGGAACTGCAGCATCAACAGCTTGCGGCCCGGGAAGCGGAACCGCGAGAAGGCGTAGGCGGCCGTAACCGAGACGATCAGTCCGACGACGACCGTGCCGCCGGCGATGATCAGGCTGTCGAGCATGTTCTTGAGGAAGGACGTCTGCTCGACCAGCCGCACATAGTTGTCGAGGCTCCAGCCACGCGGCGAGAGCGATACTCCGGTCGCAGAAAGCGCGGCGGTCGGCGTCAGCGACGTCAGGATCATCCAGGCGAACGGCGCCATGGCGAAGAGGACGATCACCAGGACGGGCAGGTCCGTTGTGAGGATCCGGCGAAGGGTGCTCTGCTGTCTCATCGTTCCACCTCGCGCATGGTGCGGGCGAGATAGAGAGCCACGAACGCACCCAGAAGAATGGTGAAGGTGACGGCGATCGACGTGCCATATCCGAAATCGAGATTCTGGCGCGCCTTGACGAAGGCGTAGAGCGGCAGCGTGTGCGTCGCATAACCCGGACCGCCGCCGGTCATGACGAAGATGACATCCATGGAATTGGCGACCCAGATCACCCGGAGCAGCCCGGCCGTTGCCAGCACCGGCGCGATCCCCGGCAAGGTGATATGCACGAATTGCCGCCACGTAGAGGCGCCGTCGATCGAGGCCGCCTCATACTGGCTGCGCGGAATGCCCTGCAGGCCGGCAAGGATCATAACCGCGAAGAAAGGAAAACCCTGCCAGGTCAGCGTCGCGATGATCGCGTAGAGCGCGACATTCGGGTCGGCCAGCCACGGCACGGCCGAGCGAACGATCGAAAGATAGATGAGGATATCGTTGAGCACGCCGGTATTCGGATCATAGATCCAGCGCCACATCAGCGCGATCACGACGCTCGGCAGTGCCCAGGGAATGATGATGAGGGCGCGCGCAAGACCGCGCCAGGGAAATTCGCGGTTGAGAAGCAGCGCTGCGACAAGCCCCAACCCCATCTGCAGCGGCACGGTCAGGCCGATCCAGATGATCGTGTTCCAGAGCGCCGTCCAGAAGACCGGATCGTTGAACAGCTTCACGTAGTTTCCAAAACCGACGAACTTGCTGGCGTTCGGCCGAAACAGGATGAGATCGTAGAAGCTGGTGAACACCGCCTGCACCATCGGCATGAAGACGATGACGACGGTGACCACGACGGCGGGGGCAAGCAGCAGGTAGGGAAGCAGCCGCTCGGAACGCCATATAGACGCTCCGCGGCGCTGGGTGGGGGAAGAGATCGATAGGGACATGCTTATCCTGCCTGTGGACCGCGGCGGAGAAGGAGGTCCCGACACATCACTGCCGGGACCGGGAGATTTTACTGAGCAAACAGCGTCTGCAGCTGTTCCATCATTTTCTTCGCCGTGATCTGGCCGGTCAGCGCCTGCTGCATGTTCGTCTGCCAGGCCGTGTTGACGAATTCCGAGACCGCCGAGGTCTGCGGCAGCACTTTTGCGAATGGCAAGGACTGGACCGTCGCTTCGACGAAACGGCGTTCATGGAGTTTCCAGTCGGCGGAACCACTCTTCGTGACCGTCAGCTGACCCGTCGCGCTGTTGAAGGCGACGTTGTTCTGGCCCTCTGCGAGGAAGGAAATCCACTTCCAGGCCGCATCCTTCACCGAGGACGAAGAGAAGATCGCGAGCGACTCGTCGCCGTAGGAAGTCCACTGGCCATTGCCACATTTCGGAACCGGCACGGCCGAGACCTTGTCGCCGAGTGCGGCGACGAGATCCTTGGACGAACCGATATGGTGGATGGTCATCGCCGTCTTGCCGGACTTGAAGGCAGCGACGATTTCCTGGAAACCGTCATTCGGTGCGGACGGCGGAATGACCTTGTCCTTCTGGAAGAGATCCACCAGCCACTGGTTTGCGGCGATCGCCTCCGGCTTGGTCAAGCCGCCCGGCTTCAGCTCGGCGCCCTGGGAGAGCACGAATGCACCCCACTGGTCCCAGCCGCCCTTGCCGCCGCGCAAGCCGAAACCATAGGTCTGCGGCGCATTGGTCAGCTTGATGGCCGCGTTGCGGAATTCTTCACAGGTCTTCGGCGGCTGCAGGCCGGCTGCCTGGAAGAGGTCGGTTCGATAGTATAGATAGAGGACGACATATTGGATCGGCAGATAATACTGCTTGCCGTCAGGCCCCTTGTTCAGCTCGAGCAGGTTATCCAGAAGGTCCGCTTTGCCTTTCCAGCTGTCGATCTGCTTGCCGATCGGTTCCAGCGCGCCCATTTCGGCGAGCCGCGGCTGGGCAAAGAGCTTCACCATGGCCGCGTCAGGCGCGTTGCCGCCGACCAGCGCGGTGTAGAGGTTGTCGTAGTAGCTGTTCCACGGCACGTTCTCGGCTTCGATCTTGATGCCGGGATTGGCTGTCTCGAATTTCTTGACCAGATCCGACATCGGGTTCGCCGGATTGTCGAAATGGTACCAGAAGCGGACGGTTTCCGCCTTGGCCTGGCTGAAAGCGGCCGAAGCCGCGAGAGCGGCCCCGAGCGCGAGTGTCTTCAGAAATTTCATAGTCTCCTCCTCCTGATTGTTTACGTCATGGACGTCTTGTTAGTCGCCTTGCTGCATTGCCCGCGGCCGCCAGAGCCTCCCTTGCGGCCGAAAGTTCGTTGGTGTTCTGCAGGAAACCGTGGATGACGCCCGGCACGATGTGCAACTCGTCATCACGGCCAAGAGCCTTGAGGCGCTGGCTCAGGCCCAATGTGTCGGAAAGCAGCGGATCCACGGCGGCCACCATCAGATAAAGCGGCGGCAGCGCGGCCAGGGCCGCATCGGAAGCCACAAGAGGACAGGCGAGCGGATCCTCCTCGATCGCGCACTCGCCGGAATAGAACGACCAGTAGCGCTGCATCTTGCCACGCGTCAGCCCAGGGCCTTCGGAGAAGCGAACATAGGACTGCGACGCGAAGCTCCGCGCGTAACAGCCGTAGAAGAGCAGCGCTGCATCCGGCAATGCGCGGCCTTCCGCTTGCTCATGCAGCATTGCCGCAAGAGCAAGGTTCGCGCCCGCGGAGTCGCCCGAAATCAGCAACGGGCCGCGGCGAATACCGGCATCGGCCGTCACTTCGAAGAAGTTGCGCAGGCTGGCAACGACATCCTTGAGGCCCGCCGGATAGGGATTTTCCGGCGCCAGCCGATAATCAGGCATGACGACCGGCAGGCCGCTTTCAAGTGCCAGAACCCGGGCGCAGCGCTCGTGGGTTTCCGGCGAGCAGAAGGCAAAACCGCCGCCGTGTACGAAAAGGATGGCGCCTGCCCCGCCGCCGGGAGGGACGAGCACCTTGAGGCGACAACGTGCCGAACCAAGGCTTGGGTCTTCCGCCACCATGACCTCGGTCACACTTTCCATCGCCGGCAGATTGACGTTGCAGCGAACATTGGCGGCAAGCGATTGCGCCCGACCTTGCGCAGGCGGCAGCATTGTCGGATCCGGTAACGGTCCCAGTTCGGCAAGGACCCGCTCGATGAGCGCCGCCATCTCGTCCGACAAGACACCCGACAATTCGATATCGTTGCTCACTGGATCACCTCCGGGAAGACTTCCGGCCCAAAGTCGACGATGGTCGCGATATGATGATGCATGGCGGCGGTGGCGCGCCTTGCATCGCCGCCCTCGATCGCGTCAATGATGCTGCGATGGCGTAGCGCCGTCGCCTCGAGATCCCGCGCCATCGGGCTGCGGGAAATCTTGAAGCGGTGATTGTGAACGAGGCAGCGATGCAGGATCGGGTCGAGTGCCGGCAGATTGGCATCCTCGAAAATTCGGCGATGGAAGTCGCGGTCGAACGAAGCGAGTTCCAGTTCATCTCCCGCTCCGGCCGCGACAAGCATCTTCTCAAGAAGGCCGTTGAGCTCCTTGACCAGCGTCCGGCTCGGCGCACGCATCACACGCGCCATGCCGCTGCCTTCGATCTGCTGGCGCAGCCTAAACATTTCGATCGCCTCGTCTTCGGTGCATTCCGAAACCTGCGTGCCTCGATGCCCCTGCCGACGAACAAGCCCCTCCTCCTGGAGCTGAAGCAGCGCTTCACGCACCGTTCCCTGGCTGCACTGGAAATGTGCCGCCAGCTCCAGTTCGGTCAGCCCGGTTCCGGGCGCCAGCGTTCCGAGCATGATGTCGCGCTTCAAGGCGTTGAAGGCGGCGCCTGCCTTGGGGGGTTTGGTCGATGTCGGTCGAGACGAAAAATACGCCATGTAGTCGATCCAGCCGGTTGCGCATTTCTAAACTTATCATTATTGATATTGATATCGATAATTGGCGTCAAGCGCCAAAGTCGTGTGGAGGAGGAAAAACGTGGCCGGCATTGCATTGAAGAAAATCCAGAAATCCTATGGTGCTCTGCGGGTCATCCACGACATCGACATCGAGATAGAAAGCGGCGAATTCCTGGTCCTCGTCGGTCCTTCCGGCTGCGGAAAATCGACCCTGCTGCGCATGATTGCCGGGCTGGAGGAGATCTCCGGCGGTGAACTCGATATCGGAGGCCGGACTGTGAACCTGCTACCGCCGGCCGAGCGCAACATCGCCATGGTATTTCAGGACTACGCGCTCTATCCCCACATGAGCGTGCGGGAAAATATGTCTTTCGGCCTGAAGATGCGCGGCGGCGATCAGCCTGATATCGACAATCGCGTCAACCAGGCCGCGGACATCCTGAAGATCCAGGACTACCTCGATCGGCGCCCTGCGCAACTGTCTGGCGGACAACGCCAGCGCGTCGCGATGGGACGCGCGATTGTCCGCGAGCCCGCGGCATTTCTCTTCGACGAGCCTCTTTCCAACCTCGACGCAGCGCTGCGCGTGGAGATGCGCCTCGAAATTGCAAAGCTCCATCGCCGCATGAAGGCGACCACCGTTTACGTGACCCATGACCAGGTGGAGGCCATGACGCTTGCGGACCGCATCGTGGTGATGAACGGAGGCGTGGTCGAGCAGGTCGGCAAGCCGCTCGACCTCTATCACAAGCCGTCGAGCCTGTTCGTCGCCCGCTTCATCGGCAGTCCGACCATGAACACCATCCCGGCCAAGCTCTCCAGATCGGGAGGCGAGGCTCAAGTGCTTGGAAGAACCGTGAAGCTGGACGGGCTTGAATTGTCAGGCCATGGCGCCGAGGACATCGTCCTCGGGATAAGGCCGGAAGACCTGACGCAATGTCCGGCCGAGCAGGCCTGGTTCAGCGGCGAATTGATGGTGGCCGAGAAGCTCGGCAGTCAGACCTATGGTTATATTGAAGTCGGGCACACGAGGATGCTGGCCGTGGAGTTTCCTCGAGACCAGGAAATGAGTGTGGGCGATGTCATGCATGTCCGAGGCAACACGTCTGCGCTGCATCTTTTCGACGCTGGAAGCGGTAAGCGCCTGAGCATGTGAGCCGGAATGATCCTTGATCCATGATGGGTTCGAGAATGATCGAAGCCGGATGCAGGGCCGGCCTGAGATGCCGGCCCCTTTTCTGCGTCGAAAACGTCGCTTCAGGATCGTGCTGCCGGAGCCGCCGTTTCGGAACGGACCTTGTCCAGCAGCTTCGAGAACACGCCCTTTCGAGCGTCCTTCGTCTTGATGCTTCGACGTTTTTTGATCTGGACCGTGAACGGCTTTGTCGGGAACTTCATCGAGACGTTCTCCTTAAGCCACCTGGCGCTCGGCCTCGATCTGAAGAGGCGCCTGCTGAAAGGAACTGTCTCCTATCGCAATCCTGCGCGGCTTCATGGCCTCGGGCACTTCACGTTTCAGGGCGATCGAGAGAAGGCCGTTCATCAACGAGGCGTTCTCAACCCTGACGTGGTCGGCAAGCTCGAAGCGGCGTTCGAATGTCCGTCCGGCAATGCCGCGGTGCAAGTATTCACCGTCCTTCTCCTCGGCTTTCTGCCCCTTTACCACGAGAACGTTGCGCTCCTGGGTGATGTCGAGGTCGCCCTTGGCAAAACCCGCGACGGCCATCTGGATGCGATAGTCGTCCTCTCCGGTTTTGACGATGTCGTAGGGCGGCCAAGTATCGATAGCCTGCAGGCGCTGCGCATTGTTCAGGAGATTGAAGATGCGGTCGAAGCCGATGCTGGACCGGTAGAGTGGTGCGAAATCAAGTTCGTTTCTCATAACCATATCCTCCGTAAAGCAACATGGAATGGAGACGCGTCGGAAACCTGCGCCTCCGGTTCGATCGGCCCCTTTTAGGCTGCCGACGAAAATGATCTGGTTTTGAGCGATTTTCGATTCAAGAGGGAATCCGAAAAAAATTTAAGCAGGCCCGCCACGAAAAACTAAAGCCTCTTGATTGCCGATTTCGTGGGGCGCGCGTCCTTAAAAAGGCAGGCCCACATAGTTCTCCGCAAGCGCCGTCGAGGCCGCCCGCGAATGGGTCAGATAGTCCAGCTCGGCTTCCTGGATCCTCTGATCGAATTCGCCCGTATCGGGGAAACGATGCATCATCGTCGTCATCCACCAGGAGAAGCGCACCGCCTTCCAGACGCGGGCCAATGCCCTTTCGGAATAGGCGTCGATGCCGGCATCGGAATGGTCCAAATAGTGTTCCCGCAGCCCGTCGAAGAGGTAATGCACGTCGCTTGCGGCAAGGTTCAGCCCCTTGGCTCCGGTCGGCGGCACGATATGGGCTGCGTCGCCGACGAGGAACAGGTTGCCGAACCGCATCGGCTCGGCAACGAACGACCGCAGCGGTGCGATCGACTTCTCGAAGGACGGCGCGGTGATCAGCGCTTCCGCGTGGTGCACCGGCAAGCGGCGGCGAAGCTCGTCCCAGAACCGGTCGTCGCTCCAGTCCTCGATCTTCTCATCGAGCGCGCACTGGAGATAATAACGGCTGCGGGTCGCAGAGCGCATCGAACAGAGCGCGAAACCGCGTGGGTGATTGGCATAGATCAGTTCATGGTTGACCGGAGCGACCTCCGCTAGGATGCCGAGCCAGCCGAACGGATAGATCTTCTCGAAAACGCGGATTGCGCTTTTCGGCACGGCGTTGCGGCTGGGGCCGTGAGAACCATCGCAGCCGGCGATGAAATCGCAGTCGATGCGATGCGTGCTGCCGTCCTTTTCGTAGGTGACGAAGGGTAAGCGGGTGTCAAAATCATGGGGCGTGACATTGCCGGCTTCATAGATCGTCTGGGCTCCGCCTGCCTCGCGACGTTCCATCAGGTCGCGGGTCACTTCGGTCTGGCCATAGACCATGACGCGCTTGCCGCCGGTCAGCCCATGGAGATCGATCCGGTGGTCGCGCCCGTCGAAGGCGAGCGAAAAACCTTCGTGCGGCAGACCTTCGGCATGCAGCCGGGCACCGGCCCCGGCCTGGTCGATCAGCTCGACCGTGCCTTCCTCCAACACGCCGGCGCGGACGCGGCCGAGGATGTACTCCTTGCCGACACGATCGAGGATGATGTTGTCGACACCCGCTTCCGTCAGAAGCTGGCCGAGCAGGAGACCCGACGGTCCAGAGCCGATAATGGCGACCTGCGTTCTCATGCGTCTCCTCCCGAATGTTTTTGTTTTGGTAAATTGTGCTCGGCTTCCGCGTTGGCGGCAATGGACATTCAAGCCAAAAAATTGGACAAACCGAACATTGCGACCGGAGGCATCCGATGAACAGGCACATACCGACCTACCAGCTATATGGAGAGGATCCGGGCAAGCGGCATGATTTCTGGCTGCATTGCGAAACCATCAAGGCGAGAAGCAGCCGCCACCAATGGGAAATCCGCCTGCATCGGCATGAGTCATTCTTTCAGATACTGTACATCGAGGCGGGATCGGGCGACGCGACCTTCGACACCGAGACGCATGCCATCCGCCCGCCGTCGATCGTCACTGTTCCCCCTGCCCTCAACCATGGCTTCCGGTTCTCCCGCGATATCGAGGGGTTGGTCGTCACGATCCTGAGCTCTCATCTGGACCATCCGCCGGGGGAGCGCAGCCGCTTCGGCGAATGGCTCGCCACACCGCACCTCACCCCGCTCGACCCGTCGAACGCCGATGCTGCCTACGTGATGCAAACAGTGAAACGAATTGGCGAGGAATTCGACCACCGCAACAGCGGGCGCAATGAGCTTCTGGCTACCTATGTAAAGCTCGCGCTGAGGCTGACGGCGCGCATCTCTCGCGCCGACGACCTCAACCAGCTCCCGGCGAACGAAGGCGAACGGCGGATGGAGATGCTGGGCGGCCTGATCCGGCAGCACTTCCGCTCGCATAAGCCGATATCCTTTTACGCGGACGAACTCGGCATCTCGCTGACCCATCTCAACCGCATCGTCCGGTCGATGGCGGGCTGTACGGCGCACGATCTGATCGCCGCCAAGCTGATCGAGGAGTCGAAGCGCGAGCTCGTCTTCTCGCTCGCATCCGTACAGGAAGTCGGTCATCGCCTCGGCTTTGCCGATCCCGCCTATTTCTCGCGTTTTTTCCTGAAGCAGACCGGGGAGACACCGCGCGCCTGGCGCCTGCGAGAAATCCAGTCGCTACACGGGACTTCTTCCTGAAGAGCGCGAACTGCCGCGCGGCACAAAGCCTGGCCTCATCGTGGCGGCCGCAATCGGGGGCCGGAACCATCGGGCTTGCGCTCGGGGCAGGCTTGGACATCGTCCTTCAGGTGATCAGAAGAAGCAGGACGTATGAAACTACCGTGAAGAGCATCCCGCGGAATGCATAGGAGACACATCGGTACTTCTGCCGGGCGATGAGGGACAACACGTCGGCATTGTCCAGGTATTCCTTGAAAAGATAACCGACGTCGCTGCGCTGCGCCGCGTGCTCGAATATTGCCCGGTGCTGCGGCCATGTCCCCCAAAAAAGCGAGGTGGATTTCGCCACCCGCCGAGGCAACACAACGAGGATGGCTGAAAGAATTGAGGAAACTGACGCGATGGCGAGCAATGCGGAAACAACCACCGCAAGCCACGTGCCCCCGGTATACCGCGCCAAGGTGAAGACGCCGCGCCCCTCGCTCGAAGAGATCAAAAATGCCAGCATGAAGGTAAAAATATAGGCAGCCTTCTGATCGGATATTTTGATCTGGTCATAAAACACGTCGTTTATCTTACGGACGTGATTGAAATACTCTTCAGTGATCTCACCGGACGCCATCGGCATTTCGAGCATCTCGATCGGCGCGCTGTCGAAGTCGCTCAACTTGCTTTTCCTCAGTTCCGAACTGTTTCCCTGTTAATACACTCTGGCCGAAAAGCAATGCCGTTTCTAAAGGCTATCTTGACACTTGCCAGGTTTAAAAGCAGTGGTGAAGCATGTCGGGGGCGATCAATCGTTTTTATCTTGCAGCGGTCGCGCTGCCTATACTTGCTGGCGGACTAGCGTCGCCGGCAGCGGCAGAGCCTGTGCAACGATCGGGGCAGCCTGCCGGGGCAGTCATTGCGCGCAAGGCAGGCGAGGAAGTCCGCTTTATCGACGTGTCCAGCTGGCAGTTCGTCGACCTGAAGCAAGACCTCGTCACCGGCGACGTGCTGCGTACCAATGCGACCGGCCAGCTGGCGATCCTCTTTTCCGATCGGACGCAGGTCCGGCTCGGCCGCAATTCCTCGTTGGTTGTCAAGCAGATCACCGCCAGCACCAGCGCCGACACCATATTGGAGCTTCAGTCCGGTACCATCTGGGCACGCGCGGAACGCGGCGGGCCTGGTGTCCGGGTCGAGACGCCGGCGGCGGCCGCGGCGATCCGTGGCACCGACTGGACGATGACGGTCAAGGGCGACCAAACCTCGCTCAACGTCCTCGAGGGCATCGTGCAGCTCAGCAATCCGCAGGGCAGCGTCGAAGTGCGCCAGGGCGAGGGAGCCGTCGCCTCGATCGGCCAGGCGCCGCACAAGGTCGTCATCGTCGATTCCGACGACCGCGAGCAGATGCTGTTCTTCCTGCCGCCGCGCCAGGCATTCGAGCGGATGCCGCCGTCAGCCCAACCGGTTGCCGAAATGCGCCGCAATGCCGATCGCATCACGGCGATCCCCGCCGAACGGCGCAGCGCGGAGGATTGGGTCTCGCTTGCCGAGGCCCAGCTTTCGCTCGAGGGTCGCCAGCGGGCGCGGCAGACGCTTGCCAAGGCCAAGGGCCAGCGGCTTTCCGCCTCGCAGAAGGCCCGAGTGACATTGATCGAGGCAGTCCTCGCCGCAAGCGAAACCCGCTATGCGGAAGCCGCGAAGCTGTTCGAGAAGGCGCAGCGCGGCCTGGATTCCAAACGACGGGGCATCGCACTTTACGGCGGCTATTATGCCCGGGCGCTTGCCGATCCCAACCGGGTCGAAGCACTGCCGCCGCAGGTGGGGGGACCGGACGGCGCATTTCTGCGCGCCTACGCGCTCGGCTTCCTGCAGGACCTGGGGGCGGCAATCAAGGTCCTCAAGGAGGCTGAGCGCCAGTATCCGGACGATCCGGAACTGCCTGCCTATCGCGGCTGGCTTGCGGTCTTGCTGAACGATCGCGCCCAGGCGGAGGAGGCGCTCAACCGGTCGCTTGCGATCGATCCCGCTGAGCCGACGGCGCTCGAGGCTCGTTCGCATTTCCGCGCGGGCTTCAAGGGCGATTATCAGGGCGCGCTCGCCGACCTCGAAGCGGCCATCAAGGTCGCACCCGGGGGCTCGACGACCTGGAACGCGATCGGCAACATCCAGGCCGCACGAAACGCCAACCGCGAGGCCGAAGCCGCCTTCAAGAAGTCGATCGAGCTCGATCCGCAGGACCCGCTCGCCCATTCCAACCTGGCGATCTTCTATCTTGATATCGGCCGGATCGAGGATGCCAAGCGCGAGATCGACACAGCGCTCGCCATCGATCCGGCCTTCGACATCACGCTCGTGGCGCGCGGTCGCTACTATCTGCAGACCGGAGAGCTGGACAAGGCCGTCGACGACCTGCTCGCGGCAAGCGTGGCCAATCCGGCCTATTCGCAAGCGCAATTGCTGCTTGCGGCCGCGAATTACGAAAAAGGCGACCGGGTGCCGGCCGAGCAGGCGACGGAAAATGCCGAACGGCTCGACGATAACGATCCGATAATATCCGCCCTGCGCACGGCAATCGCGATCGACAATTACGATTCGGAAGGCGCCATCCGCAACGCGCAGGAATATCTCAAGCGCTCCAAAGCCCGCGGCGGCGATTTCACCTCGCTCGGCGCCAACCAGCAGGCCGGGTCGACGCTGAACGATGCGTTCCGACTGCAGGGCATGAACGCCTGGGGCGAATATTACAGCGACGCCGCCTTCGATCCGTTCGCCGGCACCGCCTATATCGACCAGAGCATCCACGGCAGCGCCAACCCCTTCGTCAACAACTACTTCTACGGCGACAACGTCATCACCAACGCGCCGAACGGGCAGGCGTTCTCGTCCTTCCTGCAGGGCCTGATGCTCGAGCCGCATATCATTTCCGGCCGCTCGCGCTCCGCCAACATCATGAGACGGCCGTTCTTCGAAGGTTCGATCGGCGGAGGGATCAACACTGCCGGCGGAGAACTCGGATATATCGGTGAGGGGGAGATCCAGGGATACAGCAACCTGCCGTTCCCGATCAGCTTCTATGGGAATTTGCAATGGCAGAAGGTGCCGGACAGCCGGGATTTCTTAGGCCCATCGGACCTCGACACCGAGAATAAGGTCATCGGCGGCAACGGCTATCTCACCGCCAGCCCGACCCCATACGATCGGATAGTGGCTTATTTCAACCACTCAAAAGCCGACTTGAATATCGAGTTCCCGGATATCGATCCCTTTTTCGGTCTCCCGGCCATCGACAGGCAGGATTTTAACGCAAGGGGGACGAACGCCGGAATTGGTTGGAGCCATACGCTTGGCTACCGGGATGTGGTGAATTTGGCGATCATGTACAGCGGTTTCCGCCGGGATTCGGAATTCTATCAGGAGGCCGATGTCTTCGGCCTCCCTCTGCCTATTCGACGTTCGACAGGCGAACTGGAGCAAAACAGCTACATTGCGGCAGCAAACCACAATGTTGCGGTTGGCGATTTCACTTGGCGATATGGGATCGAGGGGGGATGGGTGGACGCGCGCCAGTTCCAACGAGATGAAGATCTTTTGTTCGGAGGATTTGCGGAGGGTGAAGCGTCGAACCGCAGTACTATCGGCCGCGTCTATGTTGATCTTCTTCATGAGGTTGGTCCCGACCTGAAGTTGGAGTATGCTCTATTTGGAACATATCTCGATAACGACGCGACGAGCGAATTCCGGTTGGGGCCACGTATAGGTGCCGCTTGGTCGCCCAGCGAAGGCCAATGGCTCCGCGGGGGCTTCATGCGCAACAGTTTGGATACGACAACTCCGACGCTGTCGCCGATCGGAGTTGTGGGGTTGCAACAGAACCAGGCCAGCATCAATCCGACGGGGTATTCCGATGTCTACGCGGTCCGTTGGGATGCAGAATGGACGCCAAATGTTTTCACTGCAGCAGAATTCCAGCATCAAGAGGTTCGTGATGCGAGCATTTCCATACCTCTGCTGGCTACCACAGCGGATATAGATAGAGGGACAATCAATCGCACCAGCTTGAGCGCCAACTTTCTGCTTGGTCATGGTTTTGGATTGTCTTCAACCATCGCCTATTCTGAGACCGACGACCGAAGCAGCGTGCCCCTTGCCGGCGGGCAAATACCTTATATTCCCGAATGGGCTGGTCAGGTTGCGCTCACCTGGGTGAACGAAGCGAACGTCAAGGCGACAATCGCGGCAAACTATGTGGGGGAACGCGTCAACGAGGCCGGCCTCAATCTTGATGATTTCTGGACGCTCGATGCAAGCCTTACCTGGGAGCCGTTTGACAAGCTGTTTGAACTAGAACTCGCCGCCTATAACCTTCTGGATGAGAACATTCAGCTCAACGGCAACACACCCGGTTGGGGCCGGTCCTTCCGGGGCACGCTCAAAGTTCGGTTCTAATGGCCGGCCGGCGCGGTTTCTCCTTTTCAACGCTGCGCTTCTTCTCGTCGCGCAGCGTGCAGGTTGCCATTCTGGCGGCATTCTTCTTCGCTGCGGCAGCGCTCCTCACGCGCCTGCCGGGATGGCCGCTGATCGACTATCGGGCATTCGACTATCTTTCGACCGTCCCGGCTGAGCCGATTGCGCAGGGAGGGCCGATCGTCGTGGCGATCGACGAGCCGTCGCTCGCGGAGGTCAACGTGCAGTGGCCGTGGCCACGCGGCCTGCATGCAAAGCTGGTCTCCCGGCTGCGCGCCGCCGGCGCCAAAGTGATCGGCCTCGACATCATTTTTTCCGAACCGTCTGCGCCGGCCGAGGACGAGGCGCTTGCCGCCACGCTCGGGCCGGATGTCGTGCTGGCGGGCGACGAGACGCTCGTAACCTCTAACCAGGCCGACCAGTTCATCCGGGTCATGCCGCTGCAGATGTTCTCCGACAGGCAAGCGCCAACAGGCATCGCCTCGGTCGGCCTGCATCGAGACGGCGTGCTGCGGGACATGCCGGACTTTGTCGACGGCTTTGCCGCCGTGGTCGCGACGGCCGCGGGCATCGAGGTGGATCAGCCGGAGCCTGGAAGCCTTATTCAGGTGTTCGGCGGTCCCCGCGCCTATCCGACGGTGTCCTATTATCAGGCTCTGGATCCTGAAAATTTCCTGCCGCCGGGGCTGTTCAAGGACCGGATCGCCATCGTCGGGCTGAGCCTGCAGAATGCACCGTCGATCGACAATGGCGGAGCCGACGCCTTCCCGACCTCCCATACGATTCACGACGGCAAGCTGTTGGCCGGCGCCGAAGTTCAGGCGACCATTTTCGACAACCTGCGGCTCAAGAAATCAATCACCGAAGCCAGTCGCCCGATGAGACAATTGCTGCTTCTGGTCGCGGTCGTGGCGGCGGCGGTGCTCATCTGGAAGGGTACGGGCTGGCACACGGTGGCGGGCGGCGCGGTGGTGATCGTCGTGCTGTTCATCGGCAGCTACGTCACCCTGCGTTTCGGCCGCGTCTTCCTGTCACCTATAGCGGCGTCCCTCGCCTTTGCCGGCATGACCGCGGCACAGGCAGCGCTCGACTACGCCCAGGAGCGGAAGAGCCGCCGGCAGATCATCCGAGCTTTCTCGCAATATCTGGCGCCTGCCCTGGTCGATCAACTCGCTCGCGATCCATCCAAGCTGAAGCTCGGCGGCGAGAAGCGCGAGCTTTCGATCCTGTTCTGCGATGTACGGGGCTTCACCACCATTGCCGAGCAACTCAAGGACGATCCGCAACAGTTGACGATGCTGATTAACCGGCTGCTGACGCCGCTGTCCGATATTGCGCTTTCGCATGGCGGCACGATCGACAAATATATCGGCGACTGCCTGATGGCCTTCTGGAATGCGCCGCTCGACGACGCTGCACATGCGGCCCATGCGGTAGCCGCCGCGCTTGATATGCTCGACTCGATGCAGGCGCTGAACGACGATCTGGAGGCCGAAGCGGAGGCGGCAGGACGGACTTATTATCCGCTGGCGATCGGAATCGGCATCAATACTGGCGAATGCGTGGTCGGTAACATGGGCTCGACGAGCCGTTTCGACTATTCCGCGCTTGGAGACGCCGTCAATCTGGCAGCTCGACTTGAATCCGCATCAAAGGCTTATGGCGTGCCACTGCTGCTAGGTGAGAGGACCGCACAGGCAGTGGACGATATTTTCGCAGTCTTCGAACTCGACCGCATCACGGTTAAAGGCAAGACGGAAGAGGTTCCCGTCTGCACCGTGCTTCGTGAAACTTCCGAGGCGGCACGGAACGTCCATCGCGAATTTCTTGAGGCACGTTATCGCGGCGACGTCGCCACGCAGCAGACCCTGGCGCAGAGGCTTATAGATGATGTGCCGGCGCTTTCGGCGTATCATGGGCAGGCCCTGTAGCGTCCAAGCAAGAAAACGAAATGCCGCACCGGGTCGCCGGTTCTCGTGTCCTCGGTCGACATGTTGGGATGATATTTCACTATCCGCCGCATTCTTAAATTAAATAGTCTATTTCTTTTATAGAAAATATCCCACCCTTCCGTGCATCGACTTTCGTGTCCTGCAACCGATGAGGGGAAGATCAACGATGACATTGGTAAAAACTGTGAGAACGGTCCTGCTCGGCCTGCTTGCCTTCGGCACCATGAGCGGGGTGGTCGCGGCCCAGACGAACGCGCCCCTTCTTCCGAAGGTGCCGCCCGGAACGGTCCTGACGGTCGGCGATCCGGTGACGCAGAAGGCGCTGGAGGTCTCCGGATTGATCAAGGAACTGTCGTTTGAAGTCAAATGGGCCAATATCAGTGGCGGCCCGCAGACCTCGGAAGCATTCCGTGCCAAGGCGCTCGACGTCGGGTCGGTGGCCGAAATCCCTTCGATCTTCGCCAACTGGAACAACCTGCCGGTTCGCAACATCGCCTATCGCGAACGCCGCGACCCGATTGCCAATCCCATCTACCGCTTCGGAGTGGCGCCCGGCGCTGGCATCAAGACGCTGGCCGATTTCCGCGGCAAGCGCATCGCCTTCAGCCCCGGCCAGGCCCAGGGAGCACTCGTTCTGCGCGCCCTCCATGCCGCAGGCCTCAAGAAAAGCGACGTCACCCTGGTCGAACTGCCGAGCACCGGCGATGTCTATCCGAAGGCGCTGGCCAGCAAGCAGGTCGATGTCGCGCCGCTCGGGGGCGTCTATATAAGGCGTTATATCGCCCAGTACGGCGGCGATGGCGCGACGCTCGTCGAACACGGACTGCGTGATGATCCGGGCCATCTCTATGCACCGCAATGGGTGCTCGACGATCCGGCGAAGGCCGCGGCTCTCGCCGAATATGTCGGGCTTTGGGCACGCGCCACCGAGTGGGTGAACAAGAATCCGGAGATCTGGATCAAGGAATATTATGTCGGCCAGCAGGGTCTGAGCCAGGATGACGGCGAATATCTGGTCAAGCTGACCGGGGAGCAGGTTGTTTCGGGAGATTGGAACGAGGTGAAAAAGCGGCACCAGGAGACGATCAACCTGCTGGCGGCGGAGCTCGGCTACAAGCCCTTCGACGTGGAAAAGATCTTCGACAACCGGTTCGAAAAGACCGCCTCCGCCGCCTTGGCGAAGAGCCAGTAATCCCCCTGCATCATCCAAGAGGAGATCCGAAGCATGGCAACCATTTGGGATGCGGATGAGGTGAAATCATCCCGGCAGTCCAGCCGTGAAAGTGCACATACCGTTCCAGCCGTGGCAAGGCCTCGCACCGCCCGGAGCCGCCGGAGACTGGGGCCGGGACCAGCGATACCATTCGGGCTTCAAATCGGGCCGGCATTGCTGGTGCTGCTGTGGGTAGGCGGCTCCGCTCTCGGGTGGATCGACCCGCGCATACTCTCTGCGCCCTGGACGGTCGTCGAGGCTTTTGGAAGGCTCATCGAGCAAGGCCGGCTGCAGGATAACTTCGTGACATCGGCGACGCGTGCCCTGTTTGGCCTCAGCATCGGTCTGGTCATCGGCACGATCCTTGCCGTCACCGCCGGTCTTTCCCGGATCGGCGAAGCACTGATCGACGGCCCCGTTCAGATCAAGCGCGCCATCCCGACGCTGGCTCTGATCCCTCTGCTGATCCTGTGGTTCGGCATCGGCGAAGGCATGAAGGTCACCACGATCGCCCTTGCGGTCATCATACCCATCTACATCCACACCCATAATGCGCTGCGCGGCATCGACAGCCGCTACGTCGAACTGGCCGAGACCCTGCGCATGAGCCAGAAGGATTTTATCTTTCAGGTGGTGCTGCCCGGCGCATTGCCCGGCTTTCTCCTGGGCCTGCGGTTTGCCGTCACTCTCTGCTGGGTTTCGCTTGTCGTGGTCGAGCAGATCAACGCCACCAGCGGGCTCGGTTACATGATCGACCTCGCCCGCAACTATGGGCAAACCGATGTCATCCTCGTCGGCCTGGTCGTCTATGTACTGCTCGGCCTCGTCTCGGACGGTCTCGTCCGCCTGCTCGAACGGAGGGTCCTCTCATGGCGCCGCACTCTAGCCAACTGAAGTCTGCATCCAGAGCCGTGCATGTCCGCAACCTCATGCGCCGGTTCGCCACCAAGACGATCCTGGATCGCGTCGATCTCGATATCGCCGAAGGGGAGTTCGTTGCCCTGCTCGGCAGGAGCGGCTCCGGCAAAAGCACCTTCCTCAAGGCGCTCGCCGGCCTCGATCACGACGTCCAGGGAACCGGCACGCTTGAAACTCCGGAAAACCTTTCCGTGGTTTTCCAGGATGCACGTCTTCTGCCCTGGCGCACCGTGATCCAGAACGTCACTCTCGGTCTGCCGGGGGCTGCCGGGCAGGAAGCAGGCAGAAAAGCCTTGGCCGAAGTCGGGCTCGAGGGGCGCGAAGCGGCCTGGCCAAACCAGCTCTCGGGCGGCGAGCAGCAGAGGGTAGCTCTTGCCCGCTCGCTGGTCCGCCAGCCGTCCCTGCTTCTGGCCGACGAGCCGTTCGGCGCCCTCGACGCACTGACGCGGCTGAAGATGCACGACCTGCTGCGGGAATTGTGCGCAAGGCACCGGCCGGCCGTGTTGCTCGTCACCCACGACGTCGACGAGGCAATCTCGCTCGCCGACCGGATACTGGTTCTCGACGAAGGTCATCTGATCGAGGACCTGCGGATCGATCTGCCGACGCCGCGCGATCATGGCGATCCACGCTTTGCAAAGATCCGCACCCAGCTTTTGAGCCGGCTCGGGGTGGAAACTCCCGGACGGCGAGCCGCCTGAAATCCAACGGAAGTTGTCATCATGACCAGCAAGGGTCAGCTCAATCTCAACGCCTCGAACGGGGGACACGCCAATGAGTAATGAGAAGAGACAAATGCGGCTAGGGGCTTTCATCATGGCGACAGGCCATCATGTGGCCGCCTGGCGCCATCCGGCTTCGCAGGCCGACGCGGGACTGAATATCGATCACTACCGCGAACTGGCGCAGACGGCGGAACGGGGCAAGTTCGATCTGGTCTTCGTGGCCGACAGCCCGGCCGGCTGGGAGCGCGCCAAGGACCCGGAGGCGCTTCGCCGTTCCTCGCAGGGTGCCCATTTCGAACCCGTGACCCTGTGGGCCGCCCTGTCGCAGGCCACCAGCCATATCGGCTTCGTCGCCACGGCATCCACCACCTATGAAGACCCCTATCTTCTGGCGCGCAAATTCGCCTCGCTCGACTATATCTCCAAGGGCCGGGCGGCCTGGAATGTGGTGACGACGGGCGCGGATGTCTCCAAGAACTTCTCCATCCCCGGTCATCCCGCCCATGCCGACCGCTACGCGCGCGCCGAGGAATTCGTCGATCTGGTGAAAGGGCTGTGGGACAGCTACGAGGACGACGCCTTCATCCGCGACAAGGAAAGCGGCGTCTATCTCGACCCGGACAAGGTGCATCTCGTCGACCACAAGGGTCAGTTCTTCTCTGTCACCGGTCCGCTCAATGTCGGCCGTCCCGTGCAGGGTTATCCGGTGATTGTCCAGGCCGGCGCATCGGAACCCGGCCGCGAGCTGGCGGCCCGAACCGCCGAGATGATCTTCACCGCCAACCAGACGCTCGAGGACGCCCAGGAATTTTATTCCGACGTCAAGGGGCGGCTTGCCCGTTATGGACGCAGCCAGGACGACCTGTTGATCAGCCCCGGCATATTCCCCGTTCTCGGTGGCACCGAAAGGCAAGCACAAGAGAACTACGACTATATCCAGTCGCTCGTTCACCCCTCGATCGCCTGGAACATCCTTGCCCGCCACTACAAGGGCGTCGACCTCTCCGGTTATTCGCTGGACGATCCCGCTCCGCCCCTGCCGCAGGATACGGAACTCAACAAAAGCCGCCTCAAGCTGGTCACCGATCTGGTATCGCGCAACAATCTGACGCTGCGCCAGTTCTATCTGGCGGTTGCGACCGCTCGCGGCCATCGAACGGTGATCGGCACGCCGGAACAGATTGCCGACGCGATGCAGGAATGGTTCGAGAATGGCGCTGCCGACGCTTTCAATATCATGCCACCGATCCTGCCAGCCGGATTGACGGATTTCGTCGACCAGGTCGTGCCTATCCTGCGCAAGCGTGGCCTTTTCCGGTATGAATATGAAGGAACGACCCTGCGGGAGAACCTCGGCCTCAAGCGCCCGCAGAACGGCTTCGTGCTTCAGTCACAGCTTGAGCCGGAGGCTCGGGCAGCCGTATAGCTCCCGCCTCACATCAAATCTCCTGGCCGCGAAGATGGCGACACCGCCAATACTTCTCGGCCAGGACCTTCCGCTCGCCTTTTCTCGAACAGGCTTCGCTCAGGCGCTCAATGCCTGCCTACGGTTGTTGACGAAGCCGGCCACTTCCGATTGAGGCATTGCCTTGCCGAAGATATAGCCCTGCCCTATATCGCAGCCCTGGCCAAGGAAGTAGGCGAGCTGGGCGTTCTCCTCGATCCCTTCGACAGTGGTCTTGAGGTTGAGACTGCGGCTTAAGCCAAGCACGGCGTCGATGATTTTGGCGTTCTTGTCGTTGTGGGTAAAGCTTGAGACAAAGCTCTTGTCGATCTTGATCTTGTCGAACTTGAAGCGCGCCAACTGCGCCAGGCTTGAATATCCGGTTCCGAAATCATCCAGCGCCACTTGGATGCCGGCGGCATGAAATTGCTCGATCGTCGCGGCGGCAAGGTCCGGGTCGTCGATCAGAGCATTTTCGGTAATCTCGATTTCCAGCCTGGACGCCTGTAGGCCGGTCTGCTGCAGGATGTGGAGAACACGGCTTGCGAGCAGCCTGTCTTCCATCTGGACCGGCGACACGTTGAAGGAGAGCGACAATGTTCCCGGCCAAAGCTGCGCATCGCGGCAGGCTTTCGACAGAAGCTGCTCGAAGAGCGTGGTAATGAGGCCGGTCTCTTCGGCCACGGCAATGAACTGTTGCGGTGAGACGAATACGCCGTCCTTGTTCCACCGCGCAAGCGCTTCGAAACCGCAGATTTCACCCGTTCTGAGGTTGATCAGCGGCTGGTAGAACGGGTCGATCTTGCCCTCGTCGATGGCGCGGCGAAGGTCGCCTTCGAGCTTGGCCCGCTCGGAGACCTTCTCCTGCATTTCGGGCTGGAACAGGGAATATTGATTGTGACCCCGGCCCTTCGCCTCGTACAGCGCGACATCCGACCGGTGGCAGACTTCCTCGAGCGAGCTACCGTGGTCCGGCAGGCGCGCATAACCGACGCTGGCACCGACCTCCGTCAGCAGGGTACCGATCCGGACCGGCCGGGAAACCGAATGGATGAGCAGCTGCGCGAAAAGCTCCTCCTTTTCGGGCGAGAGATTGCGAGCCACGGCGACGAACTCGTCGCCGCCGAAACGGAAGACGCATTCGTATTCGGCCAATGCGCAGATGCGCCGTGACACTTCCTTCAGCAGGACGTCGCCGCCCTGATGGCCGAGAAGGTCATTGACCTTCTTGAAGCCGTCGAGATCTATCGAAAACACCGTTGCGGTCTGCCGCCCGTTATCCTCGTCCGTTTCCTGCTGCCTTTCATCGGGGTGCGAAAGGACGAACCTGTCGAAGGCATAGCGGTTGGGAAGTTTCGTCAGATGATCGTGCGTGGCGATATGGTCAGCCTCATTGAAGGCCTTCCGGCGATTCATCATTTCACTGCGCATATCGAGAATGCGCAGCACCGAATAGGCGAAGCTCGCAAGCCCTGCAACGATGAGTACGATGATGATGAGATGGGCTTTTCCCGCACTGATCGACTGAACCAGCTCCAGCAGCAGGTCGTCATAAGCTATACAGCCGATGAGCAAAACCATCGCGACTGCCGTCACTTGCGCCAGCTGCCTGCCGGCTTTGCTTTCCAGAAAATCCTTCATCTACCCCTCCAACTCCGTGATCCTAGGAGAAATAATTAAAGGATTTGTTATTCCCGGTTGTGCCGCCTTTTCTATTTTTGCGAGAAGGACAATAAATTCGGCGCCAGCTAGCGCATTGTGCCAGATGCGCTAGGAGAGAACCCGAGAGTGACATGGACATCGCCCCTCAGGCTACGGTCGAGAGTTGCAGGCCGTTCTGTTGAGACGGCAAGCGCCTCTTTACACGACGAATGCTAAACGAGGCTCACCGCCGCCCGATGTACCGAGGATCAGGCGGAATGTTGTTCCCAATACCAGGCCACATACATTTTCTTTTTGTCGTGCCGGCGGCTTTTCAGGAGGGCGCGGATGGACCGCACATCCGCCTTTTCGCAGGCGACCCAGACGAAGGTCTCGTCATCGACGGAGGCGATCGCCTTCTTGGCTTCCTCTGCAAGAATGCCTTTGGCTCCAGCCGGATAACTCCGCCGATGCAGCCAGCGGACTTCCAATAAACCCGCCGACGGAAGCGGCTGTTCCTCCGCTTCATCCAGCACTTCGATGATGGCCTGCATCCGGGTGCCCGGCGTCACCTCGGCCGCAATTCGGGCGATGGCGGGAAGAGCACTTTCGTCGCCGACCAGAAGAATGGACTGTGCCGCCGGAAGGCTTCCGCCTCCAGGCCCGAGCAGCGCTACTTTTTCTCCGGGCTGCACGTCGCGGGCGAAGTCGGCTCCAGGTGTCGCCACAGGGGACGATGGATGCTGCAGGAAGTCGATCCACAATTCCCGGCGTTCGATATCGACGGCGCGGATCGTGTAAATGCGAACCAGAAGTTCGTCTTCTCCCTCGGGCCAGGCGACGCGCCCGTCTTGGCGGATTCCCGGCCAGACCGGCGGCCTGCCCTTCGGGGGAACCAGAAGGCGGACGTGCATGTCGCCACCGACGAACGGCGCGATATCGGCGCAAGCAAACTTCACCCGCCGCATTTGAGGGGTGACATCCTCCGCCGAGACGACCGTCACCTCGTGGATGTTCGGCAGCACCGCGAGGGACGAATGCTCGGACCACGTCAATTCAAAAGGATCTTCCCCTGCAAAGTAGAACAGGTGCTCCGCAATCATCGTTCGATTCAGTTGCAACGCCGCTTCCGACTCGCATGCCAGTTCGATTAGGAGCTTGCTGTCTGCCAGCCGAATGCTCGTCGTGCTGTTCTTGCTCTTCAGCAGGGCGTGGTCCTTGCTCCGCTGCACGTCGGCATGCTCGATGAAGTGCTCACAGATTTCGTCGAGCATGCGTTCGGCATCCTTTGGCAATGCGACGCCGGACAATTTGAGCGACTGAACTGCATTCATGACCGATTCTCCTTTAGATTCTGCCCCTCCGCCATCCGATGGCGGCCGATCGGCAGCATGATCGGCCGGCCCGATGTGGGGTCGGTAATGACGCGGCTCTCGAGCCCGAAGACCTGCCGCACGTTCTTTTCCGTCAATACGTCCTCGGGCCTGCCGGCGACATGCACCCGCCCCTCGGCTATCGCGACGAGGTAATCCGCATAACGCGCCGCGAGATTGAGATCGTGCAGGACCATGACGACGGTGGTTCCCCGCGCGTGGTTGAGATCGGTCAGCAGATCGAGAACTTCGACCTGGTGATTGATGTCGAGAAAGGTCGTCGGTTCGTCGAGCAGCAGAACATCCGTCTGCTGTGCCAGCGCCATGGCGATCCAGACGCGCTGGCGCTGCCCACCTGAAAGCTCGTCCACCGGCCGCTCGGCAAGCTCGACGGTTCTGGTCACCGTCAGCGCGCTCTCGACGGCTTCGTCGTCCTTGCGCGTCCAGCGTGAAAACAGGCCTTGATGCGGATGCCGCCCGCGGCTGACGAGATCGGCGACGGTAATGCCCTCCGGCGCGATCGGCGACTGGGGAAGTAGCCCCAGTGTCCGGGCCAGCTCCCGGGATGGGATACGATGGATCGATTTGCCGTCCAGCAACACATGCCCCTGGCTGGGCGAGATGAGCCGGGACATGGTGCGCAAGAGCGTGGACTTGCCGCAGGCATTGGCGCCGACGACAGCGGTAATCTTGCCGGGCGGCACCGTAAGATCCAGCGCGTGCAAAATTTCGGCATCGTTATAACCGGCCGAAAGCCGGCTCGCGGTCAGAGAATGAACAGTCATAGCGAACCTCCCATCCGGTTGGCGCGCACGATCTGATAGATCAGATAGGGCGCGCCGAGTGCTCCGGTCACCACACCCACCGGATAACGGCTTGGCAGAAGGAATTGACCGACATAGTCCCCGCCCAGGACGAGTATCGCCCCGATCAATGCCGCCGGTATCAGCAACGATCCGTTACGTCCGATGACCCGGGCGGCGATCGGTCCGGACAGGAAGGCGACAAAGGCGATCGGCCCCGCCACCGCCGTCGCGGATGCGATCATCCCGACCGCCGCAACCATGACCAGCATTCGGGTCCTTGCCACCTTGACCCCCAAGGCCGCAGCCATGTCGTCGCCCAGGCGAAGTGCCTCCAGGTCGCGCCCCCGGCTGAGCAGAAGTCCGCCAAATGTGACCAGCACTAGGAGAAGCGGAAGCGCCTGGCCGAGCTGCGCGCCGTTGACGCTGCCGGTCAGCCAGCGCATGGCCTCCTGCAGGTTCCAGGCCGGAGCGCTGGAGAGGATATAGGCGACGACGCTTTCCAGCATGGCCGAGACGCCATTCCCGACGAGAATGAGCCGGGTCCCCGCAACCCCGTTGCGGAATGACAATGCGTAGATCAGCAGCGCCACGGCAAGGCCGGCGCCAACCGCCAGGACCGAAACGATCGGCCCGCTCAATGACAGGACAACGATGGCAAACACGGCCGCAGCACTTGCGCCCGAAGTGATGCCAATGATGTCCGGGCTGGCCAGCGGATTGCGCAGCATGAGCTGGAACGTGACGCCGCCGAGCCCAAAGGCCAGTCCGGCGAGAACGGAAAGGACCGAGCGCGGCAGCCGCAGCTTGCCGACCGTAAAGGCAGCACCTGCGACATCCTCCCCGAGCAGGACGCGCATGACGTCCCCGGGCGGCGTGAAGGACTGGCCGAGCGACAGGGTCACCGCAAAAAGAATGACGAGGACAGCCAATAAAATGGTTGTCACGAGAACATGCCGGCGCGTGCGCCGGCGGCGATTTTCAACGATGAGACCAATAGTTGGGGAAAGCACTGTCACAGTTCTCGAACCCGCTGCCGCCTGACGATCCAGATGAAGAACGGAGCCCCGACGAGGGCCGTGATAATTCCAACGTCGATTTCGGCAGGTCTGGTGGCGATACGCCCGACGACATCCGCCGCCAGCAGCAGGCAAGCGCCGCCAAGCGCGGAAAACGGCAGCAACCACCGATGATCGATCCCGACCAGCAGACGGCAGGCATGCGGTACGACCAGTCCCAGAAAGCCGATTGGCCCGCAGACTGCCGTTGTTGCCCCACACAGGAGAATGGCACCAAGCGAGGCGACAGCGCGGGCCACGGCGACGTGTTCCCCGAGCCCTGCCGCGACATCATCGCCCAAAGCCAGTGAATTCAGCTTTCGCGCCGACAGAAGGCTAACCACGAAACCGGCGGCAAGAAACGGCAGGACCGGAACAATGCGCTCGAAGGTCGCGCCGCCCACGCCGCCGATCTGCCAGGAGCGGATGCCGCCCGCGATATCGGCGCGCGGCAACACCACGGCAATCACCATGGAGGAGAAGGCAACCGACGTTGCGGCTCCGGCCAGCGCCAGCTTCAACGGCGTCGCCCCGCCGCGCCCGAGCGATCCTATCGTGTAGACGAAAACCGCCGAACACCCGGCTCCGAGGATCGCAGCCCAGATATAACCCTGCGCGGAGGACATATCGAACAAGACCACGCCGGTCACGACGGCCAGCGATGCCCCCATATTGACGCCGAGAATGCCCGGATCGGCGAGAGGATTGCGGGTCACGCCCTGCATGATCGCCCCGGCAAGCCCGAGCGCGGCTCCAGCAAGTACGGCAAGCACGGTCCTCGGGATACGCACGCTCACTGCTGCCTGCCCGATGCTGTCGATCCGCCCCGCGAGTGCCGCGACGATATCGCTCCAGGCCACCTCACGGGTGCCGACCGTGACGGAGAGCGCACAGAGAGCGGAAAGGGTGAGGACCAATCCGGCTAGCCAGAGACCGCGGGTCCGGTTCGAACGTCGAGAGACGAGCGACCGAGAGAACGATCGTATGCTGCCGGCCGTCATTTGGATTTTCTGGCCGCGTCCGCAAGCAGATCCACATAGTCCTTCAAGACCCATGAGATCGAAAGCGGTGTCGGATTTGCCGCCGTGCCGATCGGGTTACGGCCGAGCATGACAAGAGCGCCCTTGTCCACGGCCGGCATTCTCGACATCAAGGGGTTCGCCGCCAGCGCATCAAGCAGTTTCCGGTTTCCATAGGTGACGACGATATCCACGTCGTCGAAGACATCGATGCGCTCGGCACTGACGGAGCCTGCGAATTTCCCGGACTTCGAAGCCTCGACGACGCTCCTGGGCGATTTCAGGCCAAGATCCTCGAAGAACCTCACCCGGGTATCGTTCGTCGTATAGAAGTTGACGGTGCTCAGGTCAGTCGCATCGAGATGAGTAATGAACATCGCGGATTTACCCCGGAGTTCAGGGTGCCCACCAACCACCTTGGCGATGTGGGCTTCGATCCTGACGATCAATGCGTCGCCTTCGGAGGCCATGACCATGCCTGCGCTGTTCAAGCGGATCATGTCACGCCAGTCGGTCGACCAGGGCGCTTCGGGATAGGCGACGACCGGGGCGATCTGGCTCAAAGTATCGTAATCCGATTGGCTCAAGCCGGAATAGGACGCCAGGATTACATCGGGCCTGGTGGCGGCGACAGCCTCGAAATCGATGCCGTCCCCTTCATCGAAAAGCACCGGCTTGGCGGCGTGAAGCGCTGCCAGCCTTTCGGCTACCCAGGGCAATATCCCATCGCCGTCGTCGTCGCCGAAATTGGCCCTGGCGAAGCCGACGGGCACGACACCGAGCGCCAGCGGCACTTCATGGTTTGCCCAGGCGACGGTCGCAATTCTTTCAGGCTTCTTGGCGATGATCGTCGTGCCAAACGCGTGCTTGATGGTGACGGGATAGGTTGTTCCTTCGGCAGCCCGGGCGCCTGCCCCGGCGCTGCCGAACGCAACAATCCAGATGGCTATCGCCGCCATTTTCACGGCCGAAACCAGTAACCGCAGCATCATCAAACTCCGCAGACCTTAAGTGGACTTTCACTTTCAGGTTAAGAGAGCCACGTCAACCGCCCCCCAGGCCTGCACCGACAAGAGCACTGAGATTTCCGTGGGATCCTACAAAGCACGGAGAATTTACAATACTGGACAAACATGCTCAAGTTAATAGCCATCCCGGGGTATATCAGACCAAGCCATTGCGGCCGCATGACCGGGGGGTAATCCCTCGCGGGCGGGTTGCGCGGATGTCGTTCGGGATGGTTCCCCCAGACCTGGCATCAGTCTCGGCGATCTCCCGCCTAATCAACTTCTGGAACGTGAATATGGACAACGAAAGAACAAGCGCTCGTTCGAGACCGGCCCTTATCCGCTACCGGAATGCGGCCCTTCTGGCTTGCACGGCGCTTGTCGCCTTCACGCCGACCGTCGTGCTTGGCCAGGAAAATTCGAACGCCGATACGACACTCGCACCGATCGTCATCCAGGGCAGCGGCGCTGGCCTCGATACCGACAACGATTCGAAGTCGATCGTCGCGACGAAGACGACCGGCGTCGGCAAGATGCCGGCGGATATTCTGGAAACGCCCGCGTCCGTCTCCGTCATCACGTCCAAGGAAGTCCGGGAGCGCGGTGCGGACAGCATCGAGCAGGTCGTGCAATATACCGCCGGCGTGGTCACGGACTATTACGGTTCGGACGACCGTTACGACTATTTCAAGATCCGCGGTTTCACGCCCTTTACATATCGCGACGGGCTAGTCATCGGCAGAACCTGGAGCGGGATCCGGGAAGAACCCTTTGCCTTCGAGCGCATCGAGGTACTGAAGGGCGCCAACTCCACGGGCTTCGGGGTTTCCGATCCCGGCGGTTCGGTGAACTATGTCACCAAGCGGCCGAAGAGCGAACGTTTCGGCGAGATTTACGGCACCGGCGGTTCCTTCGGCCACAAGGAGACCGGTTTCGACTTCGGCGACAATATCACCGAGGATGACACCCTCTCATACCGCCTGACCGGCAAGTTGCAGCGGTCGGACGCCGAGTACGACTACTCGCAGGATGACGAAAACTTCATCATGGGTGGCCTGACCTGGCGCCCCACGGCTGCGACGAGCCTCTCATTCGTCTTCGATCATCTCGACAAGGACGGCACACCCAGCAGCGGCGGCCATCCGAGGGGGACGAATCTCGACAGGGATCGCTTCTTCGGCGAGCCGGACTACAACTACGATACGACGAACAGGAACACCTACAGTGTCACGCTCGACCACGATTTCGGGAATGGCCTGACCTTCAACGCCAACGCGCGCTACAGCAAGTCGGATACCGGATTCGGTTATGCCTATATCTACGATGCGCTGGGTGCTAACGATCCCACGGGCATGGTTGACCGAAATTACTTCGGCAGCGACAAGTCATCCGAACAATTCATCGTCGATGCGCATCTGCTCTACGAGACGAATTTTAACGATGTGGAAAGCCGTACGCTGCTCGGCGTCGAGTATAACAAGTTCGAGTCGAAGAATGACAGCTTCTACACCGCTGCTCCGGCCATAAACTGGCAAAATCCGGTCTATTCGGGCGGACCCGGATCGCTGTCGCCGTACGCCAGCGTGGCCAGCGACCAAAAGACCAAGGCGATCTATCTGCAGCAGGATCTGACCTTTTTCGACAAGCTGACGGCGAGCATCGGCCTGCGCAACGATTGGCTTGACCTCAAGGAAACAGACCGGCTTACAGGCACCTCGGCGTCTGGCGACTTTAGCGAATTCACCAAGCGCTTCGGCCTGAGCTATAAGCTCACCGAGGAACTTGCGGCCTATGTCAGCTATGCCGAATCCGTCGCGCCGCCGAGCGCGGGTACCGAGCCGACGGTTGGCACGCAGTATGAAGCCGGCATCAAATATCGCCCGGATGCCTTCCCCGCCCTGTTCACCGCTTCCGTCTACGACCTGACGATGGAGAACATCACGACCTATGAAGCTCCGACGTACCTGCCGGCGACGGTCGACAAGATCCGCCATCGCGGTATCGATCTCGAGGGCAAGGCGGAGGTGACGAACAATATCAACCTCATCGCATCCTATTCCTATATCGACTCAAAGATCGTCGAGAACGGCGGCTCCTACGATGGCAAGCGCTTCGCGCAGGTTCCGGAGCACCTGGCTTCGATCTGGGGCACTTATACGATAGAAGGCGACGGAAGCCGCGGCGATATGACCTTCGGGCTGGGGGCTCGTTATACGGGTTCGTATTACTTCGACAACGCAAATAGCCGAAAATCGGACGGCGCCATCGTCTTCGATGCCGCCTTTACCTACAAGATCCAGGAGAACACAACGCTCCAGGTCAATGCCAGCAATCTGTTTGACGAAAAGCATATCGCCAACGATGACGGCGGCGCCTATTATTACAATCCCGGTCGAGCAATCTATGCGACGCTGCGCCAGACGTGGTGATCCTCCGGTCCTAGGACAAAAAGTCCCGCGGCAAGGCCGCGAGACTTCTTGAGGCGCTGGACCGGGAGGGATTTGGTCAGGCAGCCTGAACCTTGCGGCCGGTGCGGGCCCAGGCCGGCAGCCAGTCGCCGTGAGCGGCAAGCAGTTCATCTGTCATCGCCCAGATTTGGTCGAGATCGAGTTCCGCTGCCGTATGCGGGTCCATCATTGCAGCGTGATAGATGTGCTCGCGGTTCTCGGTCATCAGTGCTTGAACCGTCAACTCCTGGACGTTGATGTTGGTGCGGATCAGCGCCGTGAGCTGCGGCGGCAGGTCGCCGATGAAGGTCGGCTGGATGCCCGACGCGTCGACCAGGCAGGGAACCTCGGCTGCGCAATTGTCGGGCAGCGAAGTGATGCAGCCATTGTTGCGCACGTTGCCGTAGATGACGGAGGGTTCGCCGGTCCAGACCGAATTGATGATCGACGATGCATATTCCTTCGACTGCGCGACCTCGATCTTGTCGGCTGAACGATAGGCCTCCGCCTGCCCCTTCCAGCGCGCGATCTGCTCAATGCAGCGCTTCGGATATTCGTCGAGAGGGATGCCGAATTTCTCGATCAGGTCCTCGCGGCCTTCCTTGATGAAGTAAGGCGTGTACTCGGCGAAATGCTCCGAGCTCTCCGTGACGAAATAGCCGAGGCGGGTCACCATCTCGTAGCGCACCTTGTTCGGGCAGCGCGGGTTCCAGCCGGGCTTGGGCGCGCGGCCTTCACGGTAGGCACGGACCAGATCCGGATAGAGATCTTTGTAGGAGCCATCCGCCTGGCGATGCTCGAACTTCAGATAGAAGGCCATGTGGTTGATGCCGGCCGAGCGGTAGCGGATCTCCTCGTAGGGAATATCGAGGTCGTGCGCCAATTCCATTGCCGTGCCCTGCACCGAGTGGCAGAGGCCGACCTGCTTGATCGCGGGATATTTCTCCGAAATCGCCCAGATGTTGATCGCCATCGGGTTGACATATTGCAGCATGATCGCCTCGGGGCAAACGGCGAGCATGTCCTCGCAGATCTTCCACAGATGCGGCACGGTGCGCAGGCCACGCATGATGCCGCCGATGCCGAGCGTGTCGGCGATCGTCTGGCGCAGGCCGAACTTCTTGGGGACCTCGAAGTCGGTCACCGTGCAGGGTTCGTAACCGCCGATCTGGAAGGCCACAACGACAAAGTCGGCGCCCGCCAACGCCTTGCGCTGGTCGGAATAGGTCTCGGCTTTCGCCTTGGCGCCGAGTGTTGAAATCAGCTTGTTGACGACGATCGCGCTTTCTTCGAGACGCTGCGGATTGATGTCCATCAGGGCGAAGGTGGCGCCCGACAGCGCCGGGCGCTGCAGGACGTCGCCGATGATGTTCTTCATGAAAACGGTCGAGCCTGCTCCGATAAATGCGATCCTGGGATTTCGTGCCATTATAACCTCCGGCATTCGGCAATCATTATGCTACCTCGAAAGCGGCCTTGACGAGCCGTTCGGTGTAGGCGGTCTTGGGGTGGGATAGAACTTCGTCGACGGGACCCTCTTCGATGATCTTGCCGTGCTGCATGACAATGACCCGGTGGCAGAGGGCACGCACGACCTTCAGATCGTGCGAGATGAAAAGGTAGCTGAGGCCCCGCTCGTCCTGCAGCTTGCGCAAGAGTTCGATGATCTGCGCCTGAACCGAGAGATCGAGAGCCGAGGTGGGTTCGTCGAGCAGGATGAATTCAGGCTCGAGCGCGATGGCTCGGGCAATGGCTACACGCTGCCGCTGGCCGCCCGAAAACTCGTGCGGGAAACGCGACAGGATGTTGCCCGGCATACCAGCCGCGATGAGCGCCTCGCGCACGCGGTCGAGACGTTCGGCCTTCGTCGCACCGAGCTTGTTGACGACAAGCCCCTCCTCGATGATTTGGCCAATCGTCATGCGCGGATTGAGCGACGAGAACGGATCCTGGAAGACCACCTGCATGCGCGAGCGCAACGGCCGCATTTCGACGCGCGAACGGCCGTGGATCGGCTGCCGGTCGAAATAGATCTCGCCGTTGTCGGTGTCGTTCAGCCGCAGAAGCGCCTGTCCGAACGTTGTCTTGCCCGAACCGGACTCGCCGACGATTCCAAGCGTTTCATGGCGGCGAAGCGTCAGATCGAGGCTGTCGACCGCAACAAGCTCCTTCAGCTCCGGCTTGAAGAAGGTGCCATGGCGCAGCATGAAGGAGACGCGCACCCCCTTGGCGTCGAGAATGACGTCACAGCCCTCCGGCAGCGGATTGGCCTGGCCGCGGGGCTCTGAGGCGAGCAGGTGCTTGGTATAGGTATGCTGCGGATTGGCGAAGAGCTTTTCGGTGATGTTGTGCTCGCACATCTCGCCATGCTGCATGACATAGACATAATCGGAGAACTGCCGCACGACGGTCAGGTCGTGGGTGATCAGGATCACCGCCATCCGCAATTCCTTCTGGAGATTGCGGATAAGGTTGAGGATTTGCGCCTGCACGGTGACGTCGAGTGCCGTCGTCGGCTCGTCGGCGATCAGCACGTCCGGATTGTTCGACAGCGCCATGGCGATCATCACGCGCTGGCGCTGACCGCCGGAGAGCTGATGCGGATATTGCCGCAGGCGCGCTTCCGGATCGGGAATCTGCACATGCCTCAGCAGTTCAAGCGCACGGGCCTCGGCCTGTTTCCGGCTCATCCGGCGATGCACGCGAATGGCTTCAATGATCTGGCTGCCGATCGTGTAGATCGGGTTCAGCGAGCTCATCGGCTCCTGGAAGATCATTGAGATACGATCGCCGCGCAGCTTGCGGCGCTCACGTTCGGAGAATTTCAGGATGTTGGCGCCGTCATAGGCGACCGTCGATTGCGGCGAGACCACGGCGCGCTTCGACAGCAGCCCCATGACGGTGCGCGCGGTTACCGACTTGCCCGATCCGGATTCGCCGACGATGGCGATCGTCTCGCCGCGGTAGAGCTGGAAGGAGATATCCTTCACGGCCTCCACCGTGCCGTGCTCGACCTTGAAGTTCACGGCGACGTTGCGGGCATCGATGACCGGCTGTTCCGTGCGGCCGGCATGATCGAGGCGGATGGGCGGGGCGAAGCTGTTGACGAGTGCGAGAGCCATCTGGACCACCTCAATAAGGATCGACTGCGTCGCGCAGCCCGTCGCCGAGCGCATTGAACGCAAAAACCGTAATGAGCACGAAGCCGACCGGCGCCAGTATCCAGGGATAGGTGCCGATCACGGAATAGTTTGCCGTATCCTGCAGCATCAGTCCCCAGGAGATCAGCGGCGGCTTCACGGCGAAACCGAGGAAGCCGAGGAAGGATTCGAGCAGCACGACGCTCGGGATATGCAGCGTGACGGCGACGATGACGTGGCTCATGACGTTCGGAAAGATGTGCTGGAAGATGATCCGCCGGTCGGTCGCGCCAACGGCCATGGCCGCCCGGACATAGTCGATGCGGGCGAGCGCCAGTGTCTTGCCGCGCACCTCGCGCGACATCTGCGCCCAGCCGAGCGCCGACATCACGACGATGACGAAGCCGAGGAAAACGTTGGTCGGCGCCGTCACCGGGATGAGCGAGGTCAGCGCCAGATAGAGCGGCAGCTGCGGAAAGGCGAGGACGATTTCGACGAAGCGCTGCACCCAGGTATCGAACGAACCGCCGAAATAGCCGGATACCATGCCGACCGTGGTGCCGATCACCGTGACGATGAAGACGACGGTGAGTGCGATCGTCAGAGAAATCCGCGAGCCGATGATGCCGCGCGACAGCACGTCGCGGCCGAACTTGTCGGTGCCGAGGAAATGCACCGGCTGGCCGGTGGTGGAACCGAAGAAATGGCGGTTCGTCGGGATCAGTCCGAACAGCCTGTACTCGGCGCCCGCCACGAAGAAGCCGAGACGGTTAGGGTTGTCGTAGTCGGGACCGACGACCGGCTGAAAGGTCACGGGGTCGAGCTCCGCGGACTCGGTCTGTCCATAGACGCGCGGCTGGAAGACGATGTTGCCGTCCTTGTCGTGGAAGCTCATTATCTGCGGCGGGGCAAAGCCCACATCCGTCGCCTTCGGATCCATCGGCGCGAAGAACTCAGCGAAGATCGCCATGATCAGCAGCAATCCCACGAGGATGAGGCCGATCATTCCGGTCCAGGAGCGCCGCAGCCGGCGCCAGACGAGCGCCATGTAGCTTTCATTGCCGTGCGGCGCGTTCTTGGCCGTCTGTTCGAGGGACATCTGCCCGTGGGGCAATGGCGGGGAGGAGTCGAAGGCGAGCATATCAGGCTCCTCCGTAGGCACGGACGCGCGGGTCGAGCATCGCCAGCAGCATGTCGGCGATGATGTTGCCGACAATGAGCGTGGCGGAAAGCACCATCATGAAGGTCGCCGTCACATAGACGTCGCCGACGGCCATCGAGCCGACAATCGCCGGCCCGACGGTCGGCAGCGAAAAGATGATCGCCGTCTCGATCTCGCCGGTCAGCATGTAGGGAAGCACGACGCCCTGATACATGACGAGCGGGTGCAGGGCATTGGGCACGGCATGGCGCATGACGACCGCACCGCCTGAAAGCCCCTTGGCCTTTGCCGTCTCGACATATTGGGCGTTCAGCGTATCGAGCAGATTGCCGCGCATGACGCGCATGTTGTAGGCGAGCCCGCCGAAGGTGGCGATGGCGACGACCGGCCAGACGTGTTTGACAAGGTCGGCGAATTTCGCCCAGGACCACGGCGCACCGCCATATTGCGGCGAGAAGAAGCTGCCGATTTCGGAAACGTTGAGCTGGAAGACGAGCAGGTAGACGATGATCAGCGCCATCAGGAAGCGCGGCACCGTCATGCCGAGAAATGAGATGCCGGACAGCAGGCTGTCGATCCAGGAATATTGCCGGGTTGCCGCCCAGATGCCGAAGCCGATGCCGAGCACCGACGCAAGGATGTGGCAGACGAGCGCCAGGAGCAGCGTGCGCGGCAGGCGTTCGCCGACGACGTCGGCCACCGGCTTGTTGTAGAACATGCTGTAGCCGAAATCGCCCTGTGTAACGATGCCCTTGATCCAGTTGAAGTACTGGATGACCATCGGTTGATCGAGGCCATGGGCGATGCGGTAGGCCCGAGCCTGTTCGTCGGCCTGTGCGAAGGACGCGCCGCTCTGGTTGATCAGCTGCGAGCGGATGTAATCGGCATAGTCACCGGGCGGCGCCTGGATGATCGCGAAGGTCACGATGCTCAGAATGATCAGGACGGGGATCGCGGACGCTATGCGCACGAGCAGGAATCGTAACATCGGACGGTTCGCTTCTCCTTGCCGCCAGTCGCGCCTGTCGGTGCGGCCGGCTTGTTGATCTTGCCCGGCCGCGCTTCACGCGCGGCCGGAATCCTCGGTTGGGAGGGGAGCTCTCAGTTGATCGGGCCCTTTTCGCCCGGCTTGCCGGGCAGCCTTTCGGGAAACAGCTCATATTTGCCTTGCTTGTCGGCAGCGACCCACAGGCGCTCACGGATGACGGAGTCCTCGGCCCAGTTGAACATGAAGATCGGAGTTCCTTCCGGCACGTTCGAGAAGCGCTTGTTGATGATCAACGCACCAGGATATTCCGTCAGTCCGACCGTATCGACATTCTCGGTTGCGACCTTCTGGTACTGCTTCATCAGGTCGACGCGCTGGTTGTTGTCCTGGCTAGTCTGGAACTTGGCGACGATAGCCACCAGCTTTTCTTCGTAGGGCATCAGGTCCAGTTTGCCGTCCTTGCCGGCGCGGTGGTGCCAGCTCGTGCGCGGACCGACAGGTGCAAGCTGCTCGGTGTTTTGAACCACGGAGGCAAGTTCCGGCATGTTGCGCTGGATCAGCCAGTCGAAACGGCCGCTATAGTGAGCGTCGTCGCGCTTCGGACCATCGAGCGCATTGAGGATGACCTTGACCCCGAGCTTTTCCATCTGGCCGATGACGCCTTCCGCGAGGCTCTTGTCCGTCGCGTAGCCGTTGTTGACCAGAAGGACGATCTCGACGTCCTTGCCGCCGACGGTTCCGGCGGGGAAGTTCACGAAACCGTCGCCGTCGGTATCCTTGAGGCCGGCCTTCGCCAGCAGCGCCTTGGCGCCATTCAGATCGAAGGGGTAATAGACCACCGAGTTGCGGTCGTAGAAACTGGTGCCCGAGGACAGGCCACCCGGATAGATCGCGGTAAACGGACCCTTGACCAGCGAATCGCCGATCGCCTTGCGGTCGAGGCCCATGGTGATCGCCTTGCGGAAATCCTCGTTGCGGTTCAGCTCGCGAACGGCCTGGCCGCGCGCGTCTGGCTCGCCCCAGCCGTTACCGGACAGGTTCATGCGCATGTTGTAGCCAATCAGGCGCGGGCCGAAGGCAAGACGTGCCGGGGCGGTCTTCTCGGCGGCGCGCTTCAGCGATGCCACGAAATTTTCCGGCTGCTCGAGATTGGAAATGTCGCCGGATCCGGCAACGGCCTGTACGTCACGGTCGGCCCAGGTCGACAGCTTGTAATGCAGTTCGTTCAGATAAGGGAGTTGATTGCCCTTCTCGTCGACCTTCCAGTAATACGGATTGCGGCGCATCACGATGATGTCGTCCGGACGGTATTCGACCGGCACCCAGCCGCCCATTACCGGCATGTTCAAAAATTCCGGCGGGAACGCATTCTTGAACTGATCGTAGGTGTTTTTCGAATATTTCGGATGCTGCGGCTTCAGGATATGCGACGGGCCCGGGCAGAAGCCCGGATAGGCCATCGTATAGAGATATTGTTTGGGGAAAGCCTCCTTGAAGGTCCACTCGACGGTATAGTCATCGATCTTCTGAAGTGTTGTCCCCTGGCCGAACGCTTCCGGCGATGCGCCGCCGCCGAGCGGGGAGACATTCGGGTCGATGACCTCGTCTTCCCAGTAAAACATGATGTCGTCGGTATTGAAGGGAACGCCGTCGGACCATTTCGCGCCTTCGACCAGATGCATGGTGAGCTTATGGCCGTCCTTGGACCAGTCCCAGCTCCTGGCAAGGTTCGGCAGCGGCTCGGTATCCTTGGCTTCCACCTGGAAGAGCGGCGCAGTGCGCGTCAGGCACTCGGACAGGCCGATATCGATGCCGCCCCAGCCCTGGGTCTGGCCGGCGCCATAGTTCCACCCTTCAGGCCGGCCGCCGATGACATGCCGCAGGGTATCGCCATACACGCCGGGGCCATCCACCATGTTCTCCGTCTTGAAGACGAGCGGCACCTTGGGCAGGCGGTCCTTAACGGGCGGCAGCTTGCCGCTGTCGACGAAGTTCTTCGTCACCCAATCGGGCTCGTGATAGGTGGGGAGTGCCTTGAACTCTTCAATGGAATCCCTGGACACGTATTTAATCTTGCCTTCCGCCGGGAACTGCGCCGGAACGGGCGGAGCAGCGGGCTCGGAGGCATAGGCGCTCAAAGCCGAGACCGAGACGCTCAGCGCCAGTCCGGCAAGACTGCCAAGGTTGCGGAAATTTGTCATCGTTTCTCCCTCTTGTTGCGGAGCACTTCGCAATACCCCGGTTCTCCTCAAACGATCCGGATGCGGGCTTGCGGCGACAGGCTCCCTCCCGGAGCCCCATCGCCACCCGTCCTCCCGAACTCTCAGACGGCCTGCTTGAGCGCCGCCTTTTCGGCGCGCAACTCGTCGATCGAGCGGACGTTGCGGCGTGCCGCCCCGGCCCAATCGCGGGTCTTCACCGTCGATTTGGCCAGCCGCTCTTTGGCCGCAGGAATGGCATCGGCATATTGCGGCAACCAACCGGCCTGGGCGACGACCATCTCATCGACCATCTGCCAGACTTCTTCCGGAGTTGAGATGGCGCCAACCAGGGGATCGTGCAGGACGGCCAGCTTCAGGAGGTCGATATCGCCACCGATGGCTGCATGCACCGACATGCGCTGCACGTTGATCGAGGCGATGCAGGTCGCTGCGCAGGCTTCCGGGATCGTGATGCCGGAGACCATATTGATACCGAAGCGGTCGACAAAACCGGGCGACTCGACAATCGCATCGGCCGGCAGGTTGGTGATGATGCCGTTGTTCTTGACGTTGAAGTGGCCGCGATAGACGCGGTTGGTTTCAAGCGCTTCGAGAATATGGCTCGCATGCTCGTTCGAGCGCTTGGACGGATCGATCGGTTTTTCGGCCGAGGCGAGGAACTGCGGGAATTCCGTTTCAAACCAGTTGCGCGTTTCCGTCGAGTGCCTGAGGTACCCGCCGGTCTCGCCATGGATCCAGTCGGACATGTCGATCCATTTGGTGATCTCTTCCGGCCGCTTGCGATACCAGGGCAGGTATTCGGACAGGTGGCCGTTGCTCTCCGTCGAATACACGCCGAAGCGCTTCAGGACGTCGATGCGCAGCTTTTCCTGCTGCGAGAAAACCGGGTGCGCCTCGAAGGCGGCGACGAGTTCGTCCTTGCCGATCTTTCGGCCGTTGAGGCGCAGATCGATGAACCATGTCTGATGATTGATGCCCGAGCAGATATAGTCGAGTTCGGAGCGCGACTTGGCGCCGAGAACCTCGGCGATCTGTTCTGCCCCATGCTGGACACCATGGCAGAGACCGACGGTATCGACCTTCCCGTATTCGATCGCAGCCCAGGTGTTCATCGCCATCGGGTTCGCGTAGTTCAGGAATTTCGCGCCCGGTTCGGCGACTTCGCGGATGTCCTTGCAGAAATCGAGGATCACGGGGATGTTGCGCTGGCCGTAGAGAATGCCGCCGGCGCAGATCGTATCCCCGACGCACTGGTCGATACCGTATTTGAGCGGGATGCGGATGTCGTCCGCATAAGCTTCCAGGCCGCCGACGCGAACGCAGCTGATGATGTAGCGGGCACCCGTCAGCGCCTCGCGACGGTTGATGGTTGCCGTCACCCTGGTCGGAAGCCGGTTGGATTCGACGATCTTGTCGAGGATCGCCTTGATCATCTGGAGGTTATGCTCGTTCATGTCGGTGAGCGCGAATTCGATATCCCTGAATTCGGGAACGCACAGGATGTCGGTGAACAGCTTTTTCGTGAAGCCGACGCTGCCGGCGCCAATGATAGCGATTTTGAAGCTCATGATCCTGACCTCGATGCGATGAAAATGCCGGCGTTGGGGATGAGAAGAAGAATAGCCGCCGGGCTTGCGCGCTGCGCCAAAAAAGGCCAGAAATCCGGCTTATTCCCCTCCCCGCCGTTCCTCGATGCTGGCGGTGTTCTCTCTCTCGGGGGCAGATTATGCGCAAATTCGGCGGGGCCGCCAGAGAAGGATTATGCTTTCATGGGTAATTCTATGCTGCGGGATTTAATCGAGCGGGGGCCGGTCATGCGGACCGTTTCGTTGCCGCGGGGCCGGCAGACTTTGCACACGATGCCGACCAGCACCGGCTACGAGATCCGCACGGATGCAGCCTACGATTGGGATGGACGCAAGCGCGGCCAGACCCCGTTTACTGTGCTCCAGCACACCATTGGCGGCGCCGGCAACCTCAGATACGACAACCGGGAGCTGCGAGTGAAGGAAGGCGAAACCCTGTTGGTTCTCGTCCCGCATAACCATCGTTATTGGCTGGAGGATGGCGGCCGATGGGAGTTCTTCTGGATCTCGATGAATGGCGACGAAGCGCTTCGCATTCACCGCTCCGTCCTTGCGGTGACCGGCCCGATCCTCAAGCTGCAGCCGCGCACCATCGAGCATCTGGCCGATTGCAGCCTGCGTCTCATCAATGGCGCGGAGACCCCGGGCCGTGCGTCGGCCATCGCCTACGAAGCGGCGATGGCGCTCTATGACGACGTCTTCGGTTCACATCCCATCTTCAGCGAGGAATACCGGACGATGCAGCATGTCATCGGCCACATCACGAGCAATCTTGAACATCCGCTGCCGGTCGAGGAGCTAGCCAAGGTCGCGGGCCTCAGCCGAGCGCATTTCTCACGCATCTTCGCCGCCAGCGAAGGCGTTCCGCCGGCCGAATTCGTTCTGCAAAAACGCCTGGAGCGCGCCATCAAGCTTTTGACCAAGACCGACGGCATGCCGGTGAAGGAGGTGGCAATCCGCTCGGGCTTCCGGGACGCAAACTACTTCTCCAAGGTCTTCCGCCGTGTCTACGGCACCAACCCTACCGAATTCCGCACGACCGGCATGTATGCGAGCGTCGGCAGGGGCACTGACACCATATTGCGGCGGTGACCGCCGACCCGCTGCGGCGACCATTCGCGCAGAACTCGTAGAGCAGGATGCCGCGGATGGTAAAAATCACCCTTGGCGGGTCTCAGACGACATGGAGAACTGGTCCGGGTGCCAATACTTCTGGTTATGCGTGCAATGCTGCCGTGAGCCAGGCAACGGCTCTGTCACTGGCAACCGTTCGTCGTGCCCTGAGTGGCAGCAGGATATTATATCGCCCGTCAGCCTTGTAAGTCAGATCATGCAGCGCGACCAATGTTCCGGCATCAAGAAAAGCCTGAACGAGCGCGCGCCAGCCGAGTGCTACCCCCTGGCCATTACATGCAGCGAATATCGTTTCGGTATAATGACTGAATCTCAGGGACGGCTTGAAATCGAAGGATGCTCCGATCTGGTCAAGCCATTGAGCCCACGAGAACCACAACGGGTCGGAACTGTGAGTTTCGATATACTCGTCTGTCGATGATAAAGGGCCTGGTTGTCTGCGTTTGAGATAATCAGGCGAACATACGGGCGTTATGAAATCGTCTTTTGACGCAATAACTGTTCCATCGTTAAAGGGCGGTATTCCATAACGAATGGCAATGTTTACCTCACCACTATCGAGATCGATTTTTTCATCCTGGGATACGACACGCACCTGGATCCCGGGGTTTTGGGAACGGAAGTCGGCCAGACGCGGAAGCAGCCAGAAAGACGAAAACGCGATCGTCGCGCCGATTGTGACGACATCCTGACCGGACGTTTTGATCGCCTCGACCGTCTCCGCAATATTGGAAAGGCTCTGCGCCAGCGACGCCCCCAGAATGCGGCACGCAGGCGTAGGTTCGATTGCGCGATGTTTTCGCACAAACATTGGCTGTCCCAATTCTTCCTCAAGCAAAGCAATCTGCCGGCTTACGGCCGCCTGAGTGACGCCAAGTTCGGTCGCGGCCGCGGTAAAGCTCTTTCTGCGCAAAACTGCTTCAAGCATCAGCAGCGCGGTCAAGGATGGGAGTCGTTTACGAAACTGCATGCTCCCGCCCTCAATCCATTACTTTTCATTATGCCAACGTAACAATTTATGCCGTTGAACGAATTGCATGGCAAGGTCACTCTTGCCCGAAAGCTGGCAAAGAGGTCTTCATGCTGAACAAACTTGCGTCTTCGATCTCGTCACTTTTGGACGCGCGTGCTGACGGCCATGCTCTGCCAGCGGGCCTGTATACCCGGTCAGACGTGTTCGAAGCGGATATCGACGTCTTCTTTTGTCGGCACTGGATCTGCGTCGGACTTGAATGCGACGTGCCCGAGCCCGGCGACGCTGCGGTTATCGACATCGGCAAAACCAGCCTGATCCTGCTGCGCGACGATGACGGCGAAATCCGCGTCGTGCACAACGTCTGTCGCCACAGGGGTTCGCGCCTCCTCAATCCCGGCAAGACGATCGTCTCGAAGCTGGTCTGTCCCTATCACACCTGGACATACGAACTCAGCGGGGAACTGAGCTATGCGCCCCATATGGGCAAGAGCTTCGACAAAGAGTGTCACAGCCTGAAGCCCGTGACCTTCAAGTCGATCAGCGGCCTCATCTATGTTTGCCTTGCCGACAATCCGCCGAAGGATATTGCTCGGCTCGAGTTGGCGATGACCGAGCGCTTGGCGCCCTACGATATTGGCAATTCCAAAGTCGCATTCGAAACCGATGTGATCGAGCACGGCAACTGGAAGCTGACGATGGAGAACAATCGTGAGTGTTACCATTGCTCGGCGAACCACCCGGAGCTTTGCGTCTCTTTCGTCGATCTGGATTTCGGTTTCGATCCCGAGACACTCAACCCGGAGGACAGGGCGCAGGCCGAAGAGCATCTTGCTCTTTACGAAGAGCGGACACTTCAGTGGACAGCGGACGGCTACTCATCCGCCGCCATCGAACAACTCGTCGATTGCGAGACCAATTTCAGGACGCAGCGCCTTATCATTTCCGGTGCGGGCGAATCCCAGACCCCGGACGCTACGGCGGCATCATCCAAACTTTTAGGAACGATGACCCGCAAGGACCTCGGCGATATGCATCTCTGGGGCCATAACAGCTGGAACCACTTCATGGGTGACCATGCCATCGTGGCGATAGTCATTCCAATTTCGCCCGACAAGACGCTGGTGCGCACGAAGTGGCTCGTTCACAAGGACGCCGTCGAGGGCGTGCACTACGACCTTGAGAAGTTGACGAACGTCTGGGTGGCGACCACGGATCAAGACGCGGAACTCGTCGCGCGCTCCCATGCCGGCGTCGAAGACCCTGCCTATGTGCCCGGTCCCTATTCGCCGTTCTCGGAGACGAATCTCGACAAGTTCGCCACTTGGTACATCGATCGGATGCGTGCGCATGGATACTAGGAGCGCATTCGCATCTGTCGATCAGCTCGAGAAAACTGAATTCTGGAACCGGGATTTGGACGAGGATCTGGTTTGCATCGACGTCCACCAGGAAACGCACGATGTAAAAACATTCACATTCGCTTCTTCGCTTGGAAAGAGGTTCGCCTTCAAGGCCGGCCAGTATTTCCTGTTCGATCTCGAAATTGACGGCGAGCCCGAAAGCCGCTGCTACAGCATATCCTCCTCGCCGCAGCGCACCAACGCGTTTTCAGTCACCGTGAAACGCATGCCTGGCGGTAAGATTTCCAACTGGTTTCATGACAACGTCACAGCTGGCTCAACGATGAAGGGCAATGGACCGCTCGGACATTTCATCCGGCCCAATGCCAAGAAACTGCTGCTTCTGTCTGGCGGGTCGGGGATCACGCCAGTCATGTCGATCGTCCGCGAACTGGCGGATACCTTTGAGCCCATCGACGTCGTATTCATGCATGCTGCGCGAAGCCCCAAGGACTTGATCTTTCGGGAAGAGCTCGCCTGCCTGGCGAATAGAGGAAAGCAGCTCCGCCTGCATTTCCTGCCTGAGCTCACCGCCGGCGAAGCCCATTGGCCTGGCCTTACCGGGCGCATCTCGGCAGACTACATGAAGCTGGCCGTACCTGACATTGCAGAGCGTGTCGTCATGTGCTGCGGCCCGGCGCCATTCATGGCTGCTGCCCGCGGGATTGCCGCAGGGCTCGGCGTTCCGTCGTCCCATTATATCGAGGAGAGCTTCGACGCTGCGGTCATCGACGACATCGACCTTCCAGTTGTCCAGGAAGCAGCCACGAGAATGTTCACGGTGGAGTTTGCCAAGCAAGTCCGTAAAATCGATGTTTCAGGCGAGCAAACCATCTTGTCCTGCGCGAAAAAAGCTGGCGTGAAACTCCCCTCTTCATGTTCCAACGGGGTGTGTGGCACCTGCAAATCAAAACTGGTGTCCGGATCCGTCGACATGAACCACAATGGCGGGATCCGCCAGCGGGAGATCGATGCCGGGTTATTCCTGCCCTGCTGTTCGAAGCCACTCAGTGACCTCGTGGTCGACCGGTAAGGTCTTAAACAATAGCAGGGATGACCGAAGAAACTATCGATCACCTTGCCTCAATGTTTCCGCTGGTCGGGCAAAAGTGCCCAGAATGCGAAGAGAGGCTCCTCGCCCGAGCGCATCGCGTGCTGGATTCCAGGTGGATTGTAGAAAGAGCCACCCATGCCCGGCGTGAACCAACCGGAATCGCCCTGCATGAATTCGCCATCCGACAGGACGAGATAGATTTCCTCCGGTGCATGATCGTGATCCGGATACCGCACGTTCGGCGCCATCAAGGTCGCGCCAAGCCACACGTCCGGACGGTCCTCGAGGCCGCCCGGCCCGACAATCATGGTATTGGCGTGGCCCATCGGAAAATTTGCGCTGGCTGAATTGTCATAGGTCGAGCGACAGTTCCATTCGAGCTGCGCCTCCAACGCTGCGAAGCGCCGGAGCAAGATGTTCAACGAGGGTTGCTCCGCCTTTGCAGCCAAGACACTCTCCAAATACAGGCCGCAAACCGGAAGCCGCTTTGCGATATTCACCCGCTCAGGCAGCGATGTTTGCAGGTGCGCAAATATCTGCGTCTGTGACTGCCGGGCCCGTGAATCCTCGACAAACCGGTCGAACGCGACGATCGTGGCATTCAGAAAATCCTGCAAGGCCTGGCTGCGGGCCATGTTCAGATATCCTTGGCAAGCCGCAATGCGTCATAGATCGCTGCGTGCGTGTTGCGAGCAGCGACCGCGTCGCCAATCCGAAAGAGCTGATAGGTGCCAGCGGGATTGCGCACGGCCGTTTGCTGCGCGCCGGAAATCAGCTGGTCGTAGGAAACTTCACCGAGATTCTTCGAGCCGGGCTTCATCTCGAAATAAAGGTCGTCCAATGGGATCGTACCGTGATTGATGACGATCTGGTCGATGGTCCGTTGCTTTTCAACGCCGCCATAGTCGCTGCCGACATGGGCAATGATCTGGTTGCCGCTCTTTTCCGCTGATTGCAGCCTGTAGGTGACGGTGAAGGTGACGTCGAGTTTCTGCAGCGAGCGCATGTAGGGAACAAGGTTCATCGCCATGACCTCCGGCGCGAAGGAGCGGTCGGGCGTCATGATCTCGACCCTGGCCCCTGTCTTGGCGATGAATTCCGCGGCCTGCAAGCCGGCATGGTCGCCGGCATCGTCGAAGATCAGCACATTGGTGCCCGGCTTGACGTCGCCCGAAATGATATCCCAGGAGGAGACGACAAGCTCATTTCCCTTCGACAGAACCTCGGTATGCGGTAGTCCACCTGTTGCGATGATGACCACGTCGGGCTCTTCCGCTGCGATCATGTCAGCATCCGCCCAGTTGTTGAAATGGAACGTGACACCAAGCTTCTCGCATTGGCTCATCCGCCAGTCGATGATGCTGATCATCTCACGGCGGCGTTCGTTCTGCGCGGTGAGGCGGATCTGCCCGCCGGGATTGTTGGCCGCCTCGAAGACCACGACCGCATGACCTCGCTCGGCGGCCACGCGCGCCGCTTCGAGGCCAGCCGGCCCGGCTCCGACAATGACCACCTTCTTGCGGGTGTCGGCTTTTGCAATGGTATGCGGCATGGTCTGTTCGCGACCAGTCGCGGCATTGTGGATGCAAAAAGCCATCCCGCCCTGGTAGATGCGGTCGAGACAGTAATTCGCGCCGACGCAAGGGCGGATATCCTCCTCGCGCTTTTCGATAATCTTGCGAACGATGTGCGGATCCGTCATGTGGGCGCGCGTCATCCCGACCATGTCCACTTTGCCCGCGGCAATGGCGTGCCGTGCCGTCGCCACATCCGGGATTTTTGCCGCATGAAAGGTCGGAAATTGGGTTGCGGCGCGGATTTCACCGGCAAAATCGAGATGTGGCGAGTTCGCCATGCCCTGGATCGGAATGACGTCCGTCAGGCCGGCATCCGTATCGATATGACCTCGGATCACGTTCAGATAGTCGATCAGACCGCTGTCGCGCAGCCGTCGCGAAATCTCGATACCGTCAGCTTTTCCCGTACCTCCGGGGAGACATTCGTCGGCCGTATAGCGAACGCCGAGGATGAAATCGTCTCCGACGCGCTCGCGCATCGCGTTGAAGACGTCGAAACAGAACCGCATGCGATTTTCGAGCGAGCCCCCATATGGCCCGTCCAGTTCGTTGGTGAGCGGCGAATTGAACTGATCGATCAGGTGACCGTAGGCCTCAAGCTCGACACCGTCCATGCCGCCCGCCTTCATACGCTCGGCTGCGTCTGCGAAATCTCTGATGATGCGCTCGATGTCCCAATCCTCCATCTTCTTCGGGAAGGAGCGGTGCGACGCTTCACGATGATGGGACGGCGCGACCACCGGCAGCCAATCGCCCTTGTCCCAACGGGTGCGCCGGCCGAGATGGGTCAGCTGGATCATGATAGCCGCGCCCTCTTCGTGCACGGCATCGGTCATTTCCCGGATCCACGGAACGATCTCGTCCTTATAGGCGAGCAAGTTGTTAAAGACCGGTGGACTGTCTTTCGACACCGCTGCCGATCCCGCCGTCATTGTCAGGGCCACGCCGCCCCTCGCCCGCTCCACGGTGTAGGCTCGGTAACGTTCCTTCGGCATGCCATCCTCGGGATAGGCGGGCTCATGCGATGTAACGATGATACGGTTGCGTAGGGTCAGATGCTTCAGTGTGTAGGGCTGAAGGAGGGGATCGTTCGACATGCGACGGGCTCCGGTTTTGGCCTTTGCGCATAAGGCTAAACAGGAATGTACAATTGTGTCAATATTGAAAACATCGCCGTACCTGCAGTTGACATTGATGTACATTTCACTTGAAGTGCGGTTATGAATTTGTTAGGAAGTGCCTATGGAACAGGCGGTAAATGACAGCGGCTGGCGTGGTTCTCAGGAGGGTTGGCTTGAAGCCGCCTACGAAGCGCTGCTCGAATCTGGCGTAGATTCGGTGAAGATCCTGCCGCTTGCCAAGAAGCTGGGTCTATCGCGGACAAGCTTCTATTGGTTCTTCAAGGATCGGGAGGAACTGCTGAGCGCGCTGATACTGCGCTGGAGGGACAAGAACACAGGCAACCTAGTGAAGCAGTCCGAGGCATATGCGGAATCTCTTGCGGAAGCGATGCTGAATGTCTTCGATTGCTGGCTCAACAAAGATCTCTTCGACTCCCAGTTCGAGTTTGCAATTCGCAGTTGGGCGCTGCAATCTCCGGAAATTCAGGTTGAAGTGCAGCAGGCTGATCTGGCCCGAATAGACGCTTTGAGCCGCATGTTCGTGCGGTTCGGCTTTGACGAAGAGCCTGCGGACGTTCGCGCGAGAACAACTTATTTGGTCCAGATCGGCTACATCTCCATGCAGTCCACCGAGGATATCGGACTGCGTATGAAGCGCATTCCCGAATACATCGCAATATATACCGGTCAGATTCCGCAACAGCGGGAACTCGATCGCTTCTACGCGCGGCACGGCTATAAACAAGGGTGAGAGCAAGGTGGAAGCTGGCGGGGGCTGGAAAATTGGCGTGATCGGCGGCAACGGCTGGCTGGGCAGCGCCCTTGCCGGCGCGGTGCTGGACGCCGGCTTCGTCAGGCCTCAGGACCTGTCGCTCTCTTATCGCAGCAAGCGGCCGGATCGTTTCGAAGAGGCTTTCTGGACATTGGACAATCAGGCCCTCGCCGACCGCTCGGATGTCATCATTCTCTGCGTCCGCCCCGCTGACTGGCGTGACCTTAACGTCGATGCGAAAGGCAAGCTGCTAATTTCCGTCATGGCAGGCGTTCCGTTGGACTCGCTGAGCGACCATCATCAGACCGCCTGTGTCGTTCGTTCGTTGCCGAATGCAGCGGTCGAGATCCGCCGGTCCTACACGCCATGGATCGCAACCCCGGAGGTCAGTGAAGAAGAACGCACATTTGTCCGAGCCCTGTTCGAAACCTGCGGTGTTCAGGATGAGGTGCACAGCGAGACCGATATGGACTATTTCACCGGCCTGTCCGGATCCGGCCCCGCTTTTCCGGCGCTTCTTGCCGACGCAATGATGCGAGATGCCATCTCCCGGGGCATCCCCGTCGCGATGGCCAGGCGTGCCGTTAACACGCTTATCATTGGCGCAGGGCGTCTCATGGAAATGCGTGAGATCTGTCCTACTGAAATCGTGCAGACCTTCCTCGATTACCGCGGCACCACGGCCGTCGCAATCGAGACAATGCGCGCTGCGGGTTTCGAGAGAGCGATTGCTTGCGGACTGACGGCAGCGTTCGAGAAATCGATGAGTTTGGGAGACGCTCCCAAGCACTTGTGAATCGGGTACCCGCGGCGTCCCGCATTCTACGTCAAGCCGCTAAAAAAAGGGAACAGTGCTATGAATAAGCTTTTGGCTTCGGGTTGCGTGCTGGTCGGAGTGTTCGCCGGCGCATCGGCGGCAAGTGCTGCCGGGTGCGGCCGCGTCACGATCGCGAGCATGAACTGGCAAAGCGCGGAGGTCATCTCCAATCTGGATAAGTTCATCTTAAACGAAGGTTACGGCTGCCAGGCGGAGATTACGGTTGGAGACACCGTGCCGACCATCACCTCCATGGCGGAAAAGGGCCAGCCTGATATCGCTCCTGAGGCCTGGATCGACCTGCTTCCCGACGTGGTTGCGAAGGGCACGCAGGAGGGCCGGATCGTGAAGGTTGGATCTCCATTGCCGGACGGCGGCAATCAGGGCTGGTGGATCCCGAAATATGTCTCGGACGCGCATCCGGACATCAAGACCATTCCGGATTTGCTGAAGCATCCCGAACTCTTCCCGGGTGAGGAAGACCCAAGCAAAGGCGCAATCCTCAACGGTCCTCAGGGGTGGGGTGGCACCGTCGTGACAACCCAGCTGTTCAAGGCGTTCGGCGGGGAAAAGGCCAAGTTCACGCTGATCGACACCGGATCGGCGGCCGGTTTGGACGGCGCCATCGCAAAGGCATATGAGCGGAAGAAGAGTTTTGCCACCTACTACTGGGCGCCGACGGCACTGCTCGGCAAATACCCGATGGTGAAACTTGAGGCCGGCGTGAAAAACGATCCGGCTGAATGGAAGCGTTGCAACACGGTTGCCGATTGCCCGGATCCGAAGCCGAATTCTTGGCCGATCGACACGATCGTCACCTTGGTCGCCAAGCCCTTTTCGGAAAAAGCAGGACCCGAGGTGATGACCTATCTCGAAAAGCGGTCCTGGAGCAACCAGACCATCGGCAAGCTCATGGCATGGATGACGGACAATCAGGCCAGCGGTGCGGATGGCGCCAAGCATTTTCTGAAGGAAAATAAGGACATCTGGACCAAGTGGGTTTCAACTGACGCCGCTAAGAAGATCGAGGCAGCGCTCTAACAGGACCTTGGGGCGATGTGCCAAACGCATCGCCCCTTCCGCTTGCCGTCAAAAGAAGAAAAAGACCTCACACGGCTCTTTCCAGAGAAAGGGAACCGAATGGAATGGTTTTATAAATTTCCACATATGGATGACGACGCGCTTCGCAACTTGAAGAAAGCGATCGACGAGGGATTTCGCGCTTTCACCCGCGCCTATGGCGATACGATCGAAAGCATGTTTTCACCTCTGCAGAGCTTTCTGCTGGCGGCCGATCGCTTCATGACACAGACCCCGTGGCCGATCATCACGGCGATCATCCTCACTATTGCATGGTTTGCGAGCCGAAGTGTCAAAATCGTACTGAGCTGTCTGATCACGCTCCTGCTGATCGGTTATTTCGACATGTGGACCGATACGATGCGTACTGTCGCGATGATCTTTGTCTGCACCGTCCTGTCGATTGCCGTCGGCCTGCCGATCGGCATACTCATGGCGCGTTCGAACGGCGTCCAGCGGGTCGTCAACCCGATCCTCGACGTGATGCAGACCATGCCGAGCTTCGTCTATCTCATTCCGGTCGTCATGCTGCTGGGCATCGGCCGCGTCCCGGGGCTCATCGCCGTGGTGATCTACGCCATACCGCCAATGATCCGGCTGACCGATCTCGGTATCCGCCTCGTCGACAAGGATGTTCTGGAGGCCGCCGACGCCTTCGGCACCTCGGAGACCCAGAAGCTTTTCAAGGTGCAGCTGCCGCTTGCCCTGCCAACAATCATGGCGGGGATCAACCAGACGATCATGATGGCGCTGGCGATGGTGGTGGTCGCCTCGATGATCGGCGTTCAGGGGCTTGGCCAGCCGGTGCTGAAGGCAATCGCCAACCAGTATTTTACCCTCGGCGTGTTCAACGGCCTCGCAATCGTTGGAATCGCCATAATCTTCGATCGGGTCAGCCAAGCCTATGGCAAGCGGCTCCAGAAACATCGGGAGATCGTTCATGGCTGAGCAAGGTTTGGGCGGCATCGCAATCCGCAATCTCTACAAAATCTTCGGCGCCAACCCCGCCGCCTATGTCGATGCCGTCCGCAACGGTCTAACGAAGACAGAGCTTAACGATGCACATGGCCATGTGCTGGGGCTGTGCGATATCAATTTGGACATCAAATCGGGCTGTATTCAGGTCGTCATGGGCCTGTCCGGTTCGGGCAAATCCACGCTCATCCGCCATATCAACCGCTTGATCGATCCGACCGCGGGTGAAGTGCTGGTGGACGGGGTGGACGTCGTAAAGATGAACAAGGACGAACTGCGAAACTTTCGCCGCCATCAGACGGCAATGGTCTTTCAGAAATTCGCCTTGCTGCCGCACCGGAGCGTGGTCGACAACACCGTTTTCGGCCTTGAGGTTCAGGGCATCGGCCGTTCCAAAGCGACCGACGTCGCAATGAGATGGCTGGAGCGCGTCGGGCTGAAGGGGTTCGAGCATAAGTACCCCAACCAACTGTCTGGAGGAATGCAGCAGCGCGTCGGACTTGCCCGCGCCTTGTCGAACGATGCGCCTGTCCTCCTGATGGACGAAGCCTATTCCGCACTCGACCCGCTCATCCGCATGGACATGCAGTCCGTTCTTCTCGACATCCAGAACGAGATCAAGAAAACGATCGTGTTCATCACACATGATCTCGATGAGGCTCTCCGGCTGGGAGACCAGATCGCCATCCTGCGCGACGGCGAGGTCATACAGCAAGGTACAAGCCAGGACATCGTCCTGAGGCCGGCGGACCAATATGTGGCCAATTTCGTCAAAGAAGTGAACCGCGGACGGGTCGTGCAGGTCGAAGCGGTCATGGCTCCCTTACGTTCCCGGACTGGGGGTGAGCAGCCCACCATTCCAGCAAATGTCACGATCGAGGAAGCGATACGCGCGCTCGTCTCTGCACCTGACGGCGACGTGACCGTTGTCGATCCGTCAGGTAAGCCGGTTGGAACCGTGAGTTTCCGGCAGCTGGCAGGGGCTATGGTCAATTCCCGCGATGTCGAGCACCGGTCTTTCGACGCGTCGGCGATAGTCGCTTAGCGGAAGAGGTTGGCAAGTCTGATGGGTCTTTGCCCGAAAATCAGCAGATCTGTCGCATCCTGCGCCAGGCAGCCGGCGTATCGCCGGCAATCTGCCTGAACGCCTTGGTCAAATGTGCCTGGTCGGTGAAACCCAGCTGGGCCGCGACCTCCGCGACGGCCAGATCGCTATCGACCAGCAGTTTCTTGGCCAGATCGATGCGCCTGGCGAGTTGCCACTGCAGCGGCGTCCTGCCCGTCGTCTGCTTGAAGACATTGGAGAACCAGCTTTCGGAAAGACCGACGGTCGCCGCCATTTCGGCAACGGTCAAGCGGCAGTCGTTCGAGCCGTCGAAACGCGATACCAGCTTGTTCATCTGCGCTTGAGTAAGCCTGCCATTGGCCTTTTCGGCTTCATGGTCGGGTATGTCGAGAAGGCCGGCGACGATGCTGCCCACCAGGCTTTCGGCATAGACAGCGTGCTTTGCCGGGCTCGATATCTCGTCGACCAGCAGGCCCGCCAGCGTCTCTATGGCGCCGACATCCTGAAGCTCAACCGGTCGGCGCACCGCGGCCAAGGCGGCGGAGGCCCCAACCGAGGGCGACAGGAACCGCAGCAACCGATCCCGGTGCATGTGCAGGTTGAGGTGGGAAAATCGGTGCTTGGTTTCGCTGCTGGTCCACATGGGAACGCCGGCCGGGACATAAACGGCGCGGGTCATCGGGCGGTAGCCCTGCGAGCCGTCTCCGTTCGACACGCGAATTCGAGACGACACGTCGTTGAAGAAAATCATGATGCGCGGGTCATCCGCCAAATAGTAGCCTGTGGCACCCGACTGGCTTTCGGCTTCCCAGAAGACACTCACCAATCCGTCGAAACGACGCCACTTGACCGGAGCGACAACCCTTATCCCCTCCGTATGCCAAGCCATGGAATGCCAATAACTCAACACCGGAATCCTTCGCCATCTGCCATTGCAAATATCATATCCACTATCAGGCGCCGCAACGAACTGCTCAGGCGCGCCTCATAACATGATAATTCTAGTCATCTATATAAAACCTCCGGGCGGATAGTAAAGGTCCGCATCTTCGATGCCTACCCGACCCGCCCCGGCGACACCTTGCTTCTTGACAAAGGATATTGCCGCGGTCTGATCCAGCACCTTGACCTCGTCACGATTATCTTATGGATGCCTTTCCCGGTATTCAGGCCATGCAGGAGAAATTTCGATGAACGTCCAACATCCACTTTTCGATCTGCGGGGACGCCATGCCGTCCTCACCGGTTCGAGCCGCGGCCTCGGCCTTGCCATGGCACGCGGACTCGCCTCCGCCGGAGCGCGGGTCACGCTGAACGGGCGCGATGAGGCGACGCTTTCGGCAGCAGTGAACCAATTGAAGACGGAGGGTTACGAGGCCTCGGGGATGGTCTGCGACATCACCAGGGCCGACGAAACGGAGGCGGCGTTCGCCGGCATCGGCGCGGTCGATATCCTCGTCAACAATGCCGGCATTCAGATCCGTGCGCCCTTCCTCGAGCACAGCGCCGAAACCTGGCGGCGGATGTTCGACACCCACGTGATGGGCGCTGTGCTTCCCTCGCAAGCCGTGCTGCCTGGGATGATCGAACGCGGTGGCGGCAAGATCATCAACATCTGCTCGCTGATGAGCGAGGTCGGCCGCAAAACCGTCGTGCCCTACACGACGATGAAAGGCGCGCTGAAGATGCTGACCCGCGGCATGGCGACGGAACTGGCCCGTCACAACATTCAGGTCAACGGCATCGGTCCGGGCTATTTCGCGACCGAGATGAACCGCGCGCTGATGGACGATCCGGTATTCGACGCCTTCGTGACGAACCGAACGCCTGCCGCTCGCTGGGGCAAGCCGGAGGAGCTTTCCGGTGCAGCGATCTTTCTGGCCTCTCCGGCGTCGGATTTCGTCAACGGCCAGGTGCTCTATGTCGATGGCGGCATCCTGGCGGCTCTTTGAGCCGCCTCGCTTCCGCAATGTCCGATGGGTGTTGAAGCCGCCAGGCGTTAGTTCTTTGCGGGCTGGTAACCAAGCCCTGCGGAGGCGGTGAGCCCCGCCGTGCGCAAAAGGTCGGCATACTCGGATTTCCGGCTTTCGTCGAAGCGGAACATCGGAAAGGAAATCGAGACTGCGGCGATCGGTTTTCCGAGATAGTTGAAGATCGGTGCCGCCATGCATCGCACACCCGCTTCGCTCTCCTCCACCTCCTCGGCAAAGCCGCGACTGCGGGCCACCTGCAATTGGGCAAACAATTCCTGCGGATCGGTGATGGTGCGCGGCGCGAGCTTCGTCAATTCCATCTTGTTGATCCGCTCCCGGATCTCGTCGTCGTCGCGCCATGCAAGAAGCGCCTTACCAAGCGAGGTGCTGTGCAGCGGGTTGCGGAGCCCGAGCGTCGATTTCATCGAGAGACTGTAGGCGGAATCGTATTTGTGGATGTAGACGACCTTCTGGTCGCGGTCATCGAGAATACCGAGATTGACGGACTCACCGGTTACCCGAGAGAGCTTTCCCATCGCCTGGTCCGCAACACGCAGCAGATCCGTCTGCTCGGTCAGCGAGCGCGCGCCCAGGCTGAAGAGTTTCAGCGTCAGGCCGTATTTTTCCGTCTCAGCATCCTGCTCCACATAACCGAGTTCCACCATGGTCTGCAGCAGGCGATGCGCTGTGGTCTTCGACGTCATGGCTCGTTGAGCGAGATCGGCAAGGCTCACCTTCTTTCCCTCGACCAAGGCCTCCATCACGGCGAAAACCTTGAGGACGGCGGCGACATTTTCGGTTTTTGGGTTCAACTCTGACATAGCGCGTTCTATTTTTTTCGAAATCTTATTCTGGAATTTGAAAAAACCTGTGTCAAGATACAGGTGAGCATGCGGAACAGGCGCAGAGTGCAACAGAAAAACACGGTTGAAAAGCCATGGAGAGTATGATTTCTTAAAATCCGGAATATCGTTCCGAATATTTATGGAGGACGTCCGGCATGCATCCGCTGCTGCGGCAAAAGCAACATCTTATTGAGCGCCACGATGTGTGCGGCCTCATCGATCGGCTGATCGATAACCTTGTCCATATCGAGGATCGCACCGGTGAATTCCTCCTGCGCCTCGACGACGGCCGGGTTATCGACACCAAAGGCTGGGCGGGCTGGGAATGGACCCATGGCGTCGCACTCTTTGGCCTTCTCAAATATTGGCAGCTGACCGGCAACCAGAAGGTGATGGATATCATCGTCGATTGGTTTGAAGCCCGGCTTGCTGAAGGGACACCCACAAAGAACATCAACACCGTCGCACCGTTTCTGACGCTTGCCCATCTCTACGAGCTGACGGGGGATCCCCGTTGGCGGCCCTACCTGGAAACATGGGCCGAATGGGTGATGCATGAAATGCCGCGTACCCGCGAAGGTGGGCTGCAGCATATCGTCTATAACAGCGTCAATGATCAGCAGATGTGGGACGACACGCTGATGATGAGCGTGCTGCCGCTTGCCAAAATCGGCCTCGTGCTCAAATGCACGGAATTCGTGGAGGAGGCAAAATACCAGTTCCTGGTGCACGCCCAATATCTTTGCGACACGCAAACCGGCCTCTGGTTTCACGGCTGGACGTTCGACGGCAATCATAATTTTGCCCGCGCTCGCTGGGCACGCGGCAATAGCTGGATCACCATCGCCATTCCGGAATTCATCGAGCTCCTGGACCTGGCTGAGAGCGATCCCGTCCGCCGCCATCTCGTGTCCCTGCTCGGCCGGCAGGCGGCAGCGCTGAAACTCCACCAACATCCATCGGGCCTGTGGCACACGCTGATCGACGATACGTCGAGCTATCTGGAAGCCTCGGCGACCGCCGGCTTTGCCTATGGTCTGATGAAGGGTGTGCGCAAGCGGTATCTGGGCATCGAGTATCTGGAGATCGCCGAGAAAGCCATGAAAGGCGTGATCGATAACATCAGCCCGGAGGGAGAGCTCCGGCAGGTTTCTTTCGGCACGGCGATGGGCGGCGATCTCGATTTCTACCGGCAGATCAAGCTGACATCCATGCCTTACGGGCAGGCGATGGCGATGCTCTGCCTGACTGAACTTTTGCGCAGCTTCGTGTAGCGAGCTGCGCCGAGAAGAATGGAGCGTGTCCGGCAGGAGGAGCCGGCACGCGGCAAACCATGGAACAACCGCAACGCATCCGGCGCCGACCAGACGCTCCGGAGTTAGAAGGAGGAGGACAAAATGACCAAACTGACAAGGCGAACTTTATTGGGCACGATAGGAGCGGCGGCAGCCGCTTCTGCGCTTCCGGCCATGCCGGCGCTTGCTGCCACGCGCACTATCCGCCACTATTGGTGGGGCAATCCGGAGCGCGACAAGCGCACCTTTGCCGTTATCGACGCATTCCAGAAGAAGAACGCCGGCATCGCCGTCTCCGGCGAAACGATCGGCTGGGGCGACTACTGGACCAAGATGGCGACCCAGACCGCAGGCCGGAACATGGCCGACTTGGTGCAGATGGATTACCGGTTCCTGTTCGAATATGTCAATCGCGGGGCTCTGAAGCCTCTCGATGAATTCACCGGCAAGAGCCTGATGATCGCCGACTTCGACAAAGGCCCCCTCGATGGCGGCAGGGTCGACGGAAAGCTTTATGCCCTCAACATCGGCTCGAACAGCCAGGTCATGGTCTACAATACGCGCGCCTTCCAGGAAGCGGGCATCGACGCAGACCTGATCAACTGGACCTGGGACGATTTCGCCAAGGCATGCGAAAAGATTACCGCCAAGTCCGGGGGCAAGATGAAGGGCTCGGACGACCTGTCCCTGATGATCGAGACCTTCGAATCCTGGGTTCGCCAGAACGGTCGCGAATTCTACAGCCCCGACGGCAAGGTCACGGCGACAGCCGGGGATGTTGCAAGCTGGTGGCAGATGTGGGCCGACCTGCGCAAGGCAGGGGTCGTTCGCGATAAGAACAAGACCGTTATTCTCGACCCGCCGATTGCCGAATCGGGCGTCGCCGTCGGCGATACCGCCATGTCCCACTACTGGTCCAACCAGCTGGTCGGCATCCAGTCGGTGGCAAAAGACAAGATCGGTGCCGCCATGGTGCCCCACAAGGCGGGCGGCAAGCCTGGCCAGTTCATCAAGCCCTCGATGTTCCTGTCCCTCAGCCGGGACGCCAAGGACACGGAGGCCGCAATTGCCTATATGAATGCCTGGGTCAACGATCCCGAGATCACCGGCATTCTCGGTCTCGAACGCGGCATTCCCTGTTCGCCAAAAATCCGTGCAGCGCTGACCCCGAAGCTCACTGAGGTCGAAAAACTCTCGGTCGACTACTTCGCAGCGATTCAGAGCAAGGTCGGCCCGCTGCCGCTGCCTGCCCCCAAGGGAGCCGGAGAGGTGCGAGACGCCTTCATGCGTGCCGGCACCGACGTCGTGCTTGGCAAGGTGGAAGTTGCGAAAGCCGCTGGCACCTTCATCGAAGACGCCCAGTCGATCGTCGAGCGCGCCCAGTAATCGGTGCGGGAATATCAAGGCCCCGGCAATTCCTGCCGCCGGGGCCTCTCTTCCGATAACAAGGTCGTTTCGATGAGACGTTTTTTTGCCCGCAATGCACCGGCCTATGTGTTTCTTCTCCCATGGCTGATCGGATTTTTTCTGCTCGCCCTGGGGCCGATCCTTGCGTCGCTTTATCTATCCTTCACCCGCTATGACATGGTGAGCGCGCCCCGATGGATCGGTTGGGGCAATTACGAATACATGTTCACGCGGGATCGGCGCTTCTGGAAAGCGCTGCAGGTCACTTTTACCTATGTTGCGCTGGCTGTGCCCGCCCGCCTGATCATGGCCCTCGGTGTCGCCATGTTGCTCGACAAGGGCTTGCGGACGATCGGCCTGTATCGAGCCATCTTCTACCTGCCGTCCCTGCTCGGCTCTTCGATTGCAATCGCGATATTGTGGCGTCAGCTTTTCGCGGCCGACGGTGTCGTCAATCAGGTTCTGGCGATGGTGGGAATCCAGGGTGCCTCCTGGATCACCGATCCCGACACGTCGCTCTTCACGATCGTCGTGCTCGCCATGTGGCAGTTCGGCTCGCCGATGCTGATCTTTCTGGCTGGCCTTCGCGGCATTCCGCGGGATCTGTACGAGGCGGCGGAAATCGACGGCACGCCGCGCTGGCGGCAATTCACCCGCATCACTTTGCCGCTCCTTGCTCCGGTGATCTTCTTCAATCTGGTGCTGCAGACCATCGATTCCTTCAAGACCTTTTCCAGCGCCTTCATCATCTCCAACGGCACCGGCGCGCCGGCGGACAGCCTCCTGTTTTACACGGTCTACCTGTTCAACGAGGCCTTCAAGTTCTTCCGCATGGGTTATGCATCGGCGCTTGCCTGGTTCCTGCTGGTCATCATAGCGACCTTCACCGCGATCGCTTTCTTCACTTCCAAATATTGGGTGCACTATGAAAACGAGCGCGACTGATCTGGAAATCGCCATCCAGGTGGATGAGGCCGCGCGCGTCGCTCACGAGCTTCGGCTGAAGCGGGACAAACGCGATCGCAACGGCCGGATCCTCAAGCATATCTTCCTGATCACCGTGTCATGCGTGATGCTCTATCCGCTGTTCTGGCTGCTCGCTTCCTCGTTGAAGCCGGAAAACGAGATTTTCGGCAGCCTGACGCTTTGGCCTTCCGAATTTCGGTTCGAGAACTACACGAAGGGCTGGTACGCGCTGCCGATATCCTTCACGGTCTTCTACGTGAACTCGGCGATCGTCACGAGCCTGTCGGTAATCGGCAATCTGGTCTCCTGCTCGTTTGCGGCCTATGCCTTTGCACGGCTGAGTTTCACCGGGCGCAGCTTCTTCTTCGCGCTGATGATGATGACCCTGATGATCCCCTATCACGTGGTTCTCATCCCCCAATATGTTCAGTTCCTGAACCTCGGTTGGGTCGACACCTATCTGCCCCTCGTGGTGCCGCGCTTCCTCGCCTCCGATGCCTTTTTCATCTTCCTGATGGTGCAGTTCTTTCGGCAACTACCCCGCGAGCTGGACGAAGCTGCGATGATCGACGGCTGTTCGCCCTTCAAGATCTATTGGGCAATCATATTGCCGCTTTCGCTGCCGGCCATGGGCACGGCGGCGATCTTTTCGCTGATCTGGGTCTGGGAGGATTTCCTTGCCCCGCTCATCTACCTCAACGACATCAAGAGCTACACCGTGCCGCTGGCGCTTCGCCTCTTCCTCGATCAGGAAGGGCAGTCCGCCTATGGCCAGATGTTCGCGATGTCGGTCCTTTCGCTGGTCCCGGTCGTCATCTTCTTCGTCCTGTTCCAGAGACTCATCGTGCGCGGCATCGCCACCTCCGGAATGAAATAGGGAACAAGACGCATGGCAGGATTGACGCTTCGAAACGTCGGCAAGCGCTATGGGGCGCTGTCCATCATCCAGGGGCTGAATCTGGACATCCACGACGGCGAGTTTCTTGTTCTCGTCGGGCCATCGGGCTGCGGAAAGTCGACGCTCCTGCGCATGATCGCAGGCCTCGAAGACATTAGCGAAGGAACGATCTCGATCGGCGGAAAGGTCGTCAACGACTTGCCCGCCTCGAAACGCGAGCTTTCCATGGTCTTTCAAAGCTACGCTCTTTATCCTCACATGAGCGTGCGAAAGAACCTGGCTTTCGGTCTTCAGAACTTCAAGGTTTCGCGCACCGAGGTGGAGCGGCGGGTGGCGGACGCCGCGCGCATCCTGCAAATCGAGCAGCTTATGGACCGCAAGCCGCGCCAACTTTCGGGCGGGCAGAAGCAACGCGTCGCCATCGGCAGGTCGATCGTGCGCGAGCCGCAGCTTTTCCTGTTCGACGAGCCGCTTTCCAATCTGGACGCGGAACTGCGCGTGCAGATGCGCGCGGAACTGGCCTCGCTCTACGCCCGCCTCGGCACTACCATGATCTACGTGACCCATGACCAGGTCGAAGCGATGACCATGGCAAGCCGGATCGTGGTCCTGCGCGGTGGCAAGATCGAGCAGCTCGGCACGCCCCAGGAACTCTATACCCGGCCGCAGAACCTCTTTGTGGCGGGCTTCATCGGCTCTCCGAAGATCAACATGCTGCAGGCCAGAGCAACCCGCGGGTCAGGAAAGACCACTGTGTCGGTGGCCGGCATGCCCGACTTTTCGATTGCCGAGCTTCCGACCGAGGATCCGGCGCTGACGTTATGCGTGCGGCCTTCGTCTCTGCGTGTCGGCAATGGCGATGTCACGGGCGAAGGCACGATCCGGCTGGTGGAATATCTCGGCAGCGAGACCTTGCTGCATATCGCGCTGTCTTCAGGCCAGGTGCTGCTGGCCAGCGACAACGGACGGACGCCCTACCGGATGGGCGATCCGGTCACCGTCGGATTCGACCTCTCCGAACTCCACTATTTCGATAGCGCAGGCAAACGCATCGAACCCATCCAGAAAGAAAGCCAAGCACAGTGAAGATCGCCATTGTTGGATGCGGCTCCCGGCATCAGATGTTCCGCAATTCCGTCGTTGAAGATTATGCCGATAAACATGAGATCGTTGCCCTTTGCGACAGCAACGCCCATCGCCTTGGCGAAGCGGCGCAAGCGGCCTCAAAACCCGGGACGAACGGCGTCGCGACTTATCTTGCCGCCGATTTCGACCGCCTGATCACCGAACAGAGGCCGGATACGGTCGTCGTCGCGACGCCGGATTTCCTGCATGCCGATTACATCGTTCGTGCCTTCGAGGCCGGCTGCGACGTCATTTGCGAAAAGCCGCTGACGATCGATCTCAGCCGTCTCAAGCAGATCGTCGATGCCCAGGCGCGCACGGGCCGAAAGGTCACAGTCACCTTCAACTACCGCTATTCACCGGCACGCACCCAGATCAAGGAGCTGATTTCCTCGGGCGCGATCGGCACCGTGACTGCGGTCGATTTCCGCTGGCACCTCGATCGGGTTCATGGCGCCGATTATTTTCGCCGCTGGCACCGCCAGAAAGAGAATTCCGGCGGGCTCCTGGTCCACAAATCGACCCACCATTTCGATCTTCTCAACTGGTGGCTGGGGACCGCGCCGACGGAAGTCCTGGCCTCCGGCCGACGCGTCTTTTATCGACCGGAAACGGCGGTGGAACTTGGTCTCGTGGGCCGTGGGCCACGCTGCAGCGACTGTCCCGTGGCCCACAAGTGCGATTTCCGGCTCGACCTTGCCGCCGACGAAAACCTGCGCAAGCTCTATGTGGAAGCTGAGCAGGAAGACGGTTATTTCCGCGATCTCTGCGTATTCGACGAGGAGATTGGCATCGAAGATACGATGCAGGCGCATATCCGCTACGCCTCGGGCGTCACCGCCAATTACACCCTGACTGCCTATTCGCCCTGGGAAGGGCTGGAGATCAAGTTCCAGGGCACCAAAGGCGACATTACCCATCGCCATGTCGAGGTCCATGGGGTTTTCGGCGGCAAACGCGCCCATGCGGACGAAGATGCGATCACCACCGAACTCCACCTGGCCGGCGAGCCTCCGCGCCAGCTCACCGTTCCGAAGGCGACGGGGGATCACGGCGGCGCGGATCCGGTCATGCTGGGTTATATCTTTGATCCGGAAAGCATGCAGCCCGATCCTTATGGCCGTGCCTCCGATCATGTTGCCGGCGCCTGGTCCATCCTCACCGGCATCGCTGCCAACGCTTCCATAGAAACGGGCTCGTTGGTCAACATACAATCCATGCTCCGCGCTCGCGGCATCCACCTGAACAGGTAGTTCCCATGGCTTTTAACCTTCGGATCGGCGTCATCGGCATAGACCACGGACATATCTACGGCATGATCAACGGCATGCTGGACGCCGGCGCCACGCTCGTTGCGTGGACGACCGGTGAGGAGACGCCGGAGGCGGTCCGCAAGACGTTCCAGGAAACCTATCCGGATCTGCCGGCCCGGCCGATGCAGGCCATCCTCGACGATGAAAGCATTGTCCTTGTCCTGTCGTCCGGGATCAACAGCGAGCGCGCCGATATCGCGGTGGCGGCAATGGTGCACGGCAAGGACGTTCTGGTCGACAAGCCCGGCTGCACCAGTCTGGAACAGCTGGCAGACATCCAACGCACCGTCGCGGATACCGGGCGAAGCTGGACCGTGTCCTTTTCCGAACGTGTCTCCGTCGAGAGCGCCACCCTGGCGGACCAGCTGATTGGCCAAGGTCGGATCGGCAAGGTGGTTCAGACGGTCGGTCTCGGACCACATCGCTTGAATGCGCATCTCAGGCCGGATTGGTTCTGGGACAGAGCTCGCTGCGGCGGAATTCTCGCCGATATCTGCGCCCATCAGTTCGATCAGTTCCTGCATTATACCGGATCGACCGAAGCACGCGTCGTTTCCGCCCATGTGACCAATGTCGCGAATCCGAATCGGCCGGGATTTCAGGATTTCGGCGAGGTGCTGCTGGAGGGCGATGGCGGCCGGGGCTATGCGCGCGTGGATTGGCTGACGCCCGACGGTCTTCCCGTCTGGGGCGACGGCAGGATGACCATCCTGGGAACGGAAGGTTATATCGAACTTCGCAAATACATCGATATCGCCGGTCGGGACGGTCAGGACCACGTCTTTCTGGTCGACAAGTCGGGCGTGCAGCGGTTCGAGGCGAGCGGCGCCGGAAAGCCGTTTTTCGCCCGCCTGGCCGCCGACGTGGAAAGGCGAACCGAGACGGCAATGCGCCAGTCTCATGCGTTCCTCGCGACGCGGTTGGGACTGCAGGCGCAACTTATCGCGGAAGAGAAAACAGACCGATGACGGAGCGTGTCAGGGTCGCCGTGATCGGCGCGGGTATAGGCAAGGCGCATATCGCCGCTTATGCCGAATTGGCCGATCTGTTCGACGTCCGTTACGTGTGCGATCTCAACCTGCCTCGCGCCGAGGACGCGGCGCAACAGGCGCCGGGCAGTCGGGCTGTTCCCGACATCAACCAGGTCTTCGCCGATCCCCTCGTGGATCTGGTCGACATCTGCCTGCCGCCACAACTGCACGCCCCGATGACGCTTGCCGCACTGGAAGCAGGAAAGCACGTCGTCTGCGAAAAACCGCTTGCCGGTTCAATAACCGAAGTGCGCCGGATTGCCGAGCTTTCCGAACGAACGGGGCGGCAGGTCTTTCCCGTTTTCCAGTATCGTTATGGCGCCGGCTACCGGGCGGCACACGAATTGAAGCTCCGGGGACTTTTGGGTCTGCCTTACGTGGTGGCGCTGGAGACACATTGGCAGCGGGGAGCTGACTATTACGCAGAACGCTGGCGGGGCACGTGGAAAGGCGAACTCGGCGGCGTACTTGTCAGCCATGCATGCCATATCCACAATCTCATGACTCATCTCGTCGGAGATGTCGTGGAGGTCGCCGCCTTCCTCGACACCCGCGTCAACCCCATTGAGACCGAGGATTGCGCGGTGCTTTCCATGCGCACCGCGCAGGGCGCGCTGATCACGTCGTCGGTCACCTTGGGTGCGGCCGGAAACAGTTCGCGGTTGAGGATGTGTTTCGAGCACGTCACGGTCACGTCAGGCGCAGAGGCCTATCAGATCGGGGCGGGACCGTGGAAGTTCGAAGCCACCGACCCGTCGCGGCAGCCCGAGATCGATGCGGCAACCCGAGAAATACCCGACGTCCTTCCACGGTTTCCGGGACTATTCGTGGATGTCCATGCGCGTCTCACCGGGAAGCCGGACCTCTATCTGCCGTCGCTTCAGGAAAGCTATCACTCGATCGAGCTTGTTACGGCAATCTACGCATCGGCAAGGGAAGGCCTGATCGTACGCCTGCCGCTTGCTACAGATCACCCCCTCGCCGCGGGTTGGCTGCCGGTCTGAACAAGGCAGATATCGGGTTGCGAAAAATCACAGAGCCGGAAGGGGCGCTCAGGCGGCCGACGCCCGCTCGGCCACCGCGCGATGGACTGCCGTCTGAAGTTGCTCTTGAGTGAACGGTTTGGTCATGCGCAAGAGATCTGAAAGCCCGTGATCTTCGTGTAGTTCGACATATCCGGAGGCCAGGATCACCGGCAAGCCCGGATAGGACCCGATGATCAGGCGCGCGAGCTCCGCCCCGGTCATCCCGGGCATGGCATGGTCCGTGATGACGAGGTCGAACCTCCGGCCGGAGTTGAGGATTTCCAGTGCGGCAGCGGCTGAAGGCGCCTCCGTGGTGACATGGCCAAGATCTTCCAGCATGGCTGAGGTTCCCATGCTGACGAGCGCGTCGTCATCGACCACAAGCACCGTCAGCGCGTTCGGCATATTGGGAGCAGCATCCTGGGGTGCGGCCTCCGGCGATGGAGCCGTCCCACCAATATCTTCGGCGATCGGCAACCACAAGGACACGGTCGTCCCCTCTCCCTTGACGCTCGACAGGTCCAGAATACCGCCCGATTGGGCCGCCAGACCGTGCACCATCGAAAGACCCAGACCGGTTCCCTTTCCAGGTCCTTTCGTCGTAAAAAAGGGCTCGGCCGCACGCGTCACCGTGGCTTCGTCCATGCCCTCTCCGGTGTCGGAAACCGAAATCCGCACGTAACGGCCGGCTGTCAGGCTGCTGGCCCGCGTGACATCTTTTTCCTCTGCGGACACCACGATCGTGCCACCCCCGGTCATGGCATCCCGGGCGTTGACGAACAGGTTGAGGAGGGCAAGCTCGAGCTGATTGCTGTCGACCAGCAACTGCGGCAGCCGTGGTGGAATGTCTTTCCTGATATCCACCCCAGGTCCGAGCGCCTTGCTCAGGAGGTCCTGAATGTTTTCGAAGAGCTCGGCGAAATCGACCGCGTGCGGCTTCAATTCCTGGCGGCGCGCGAATGCCAGCAATCGCTGGGTCAAAGCCGCGCCACGCTCGGCTGCCTGTATCGCATTGGCGACCAGCCGCTCACTCTTCTCATCGGTGGGAAGTCGCTTCTTCAGGAGGTTCAGGCTTCCCAGCACCGCCATCAGCAGATTGTTGAAATCATGGGCGACGCCGCCGGTCAGCTGACCGATCGTGTCCAGCTTCTGCGCCTCGAACAGTTGAGCAATCGCCTCTTCCCGCTCGCGCGTCCTCTGGTCAATCCGTTCCTCGAGTTCTTCGTTAAGCTGGCGCAATTGATTGGAGGAAGCTTCGAGCTCGGCGGTACGTTCGCGAACCCTATCCTCGAGGTCAGCGTTCAACCGCTCAAGTTCCCTCGTCTTTCGGTACAAGTCAGCGAACACTCGCACCTTGGCCCGCAGAACTTCGGGAACGATGGGTACCGAGACGTAATCGACGGCTCCCGCCGCATAACCGCGCAGCCGGTCCGGTTCGGCCATCATGACGGCCGATACAAATATGATTGCCGTATGCTGGTAGCGGGGATGCTCCCGGATCATGCTGACGAGCTCGAAACCATCCTGCTCCGGCATGCAGACATCCACCAGAATGACGGCAATATCGTTGCGCAGGAGGTGCTCCAAAGCCTCTCGGCCGGACTGGGCCTTGATCAGATTTTCACCAAGCTCCTGGAGCACGACCTCATAACTTAGAAGTTTTGCCGGCTGATCGTCCACGAGAAGGATGTTGACAGGGTCCATGGCCATATCCCCTAGCGGTGCAACCACATGCGGAGCGCGGATAGCAGTTGTTCGGTATTGACCGGCTTTGCCAGATAATCAGACGCACCCGCTTCCAGGCACTTCTCGCGGTCGCCTTTCATTGCTTTCGCGGTCAGCGCAAGGATCGGCAGGCGTCGGAATCTGGGATCCGAGCGGATCACCTGCGTCGTTTCGTAACCGTCCATTCCTGGCATCATGATATCCATCAGAACGATCGCGATGGCGCGATCCTTCTGAATGACGTCGATGGCTTCGCTGCCCGTGGTCGCGGTCAGAACTCTCATTCCACGACGCTCGAGAACACTGCTGAGTGCGAAAATATTGCGGGCGTCGTCGTCCACCAACAAAACGGTCTCTCCGATCAGATCCTCGTCCGAGCTGTGAAGTTCCTCGAGCATCGCTTGCTTGGCGGCCGGCATATCGGCCACCACCCGGTGGAGGAACAGGGCCGTCTCGTCCAGGAGACGCTCAGGCGACTCGACGCCCTTCACCACGACGCTGCGCGCCATGGTGTGTAGCTGGGCGTCCTCCTCGGGCGAGAGCTCGCGTCCCGTGAAGACCACCACCGGAACCTCGGCAATGTCATCGTCGTCACGGATCTTTTCGAGAACTTCGAAACCGGACATATCAGGCAGAGTAAGATCGAGAACGACGCAGTCGGCCGGATCCTCTTTAAGTGCGGCGAGCGCCTCTGCACCCGAGCCGACACTTTCGATGTCGATATCGTCATGGCTGAGCAGAGCGGTCACGCTCAGCCGCTCAGCCTCGCTGTCTTCAACAAGAAGAAGCCGCTTGCGGCGCGGCTCCGCATAATTCTTCAGCCGCAGGAATGCTTTACCGAGACTGTCGGTCGTGGTCGGCTTGCTCATGAATGCGAAGGCGCCGCGTGTGAGGCCATGTTGACGGTCCTCATCAAGGCTGATGATCTGAACGGGAATATGCCGCGTCGCCGCGCTCTGCTTGAGTTGGCTCAGCACCGTCCAGCCGAGCATGTCCGGCAGGAAAATGTCGAGAGATATCGCGGCAGGTTTGTATTCCTGCGCCAAATTCAGCGCTTCGCCACCGCGCGTCGCCACCAGCACCTTGAACCCGCTGTCATGGGCCAGATCGACAAGGACGCGGGCATAATGCGGATCGTCCTCGACGATCAGCAAAACCGCATCCCCGGGCTGTATTTCGCCGCGATCGTCTTCGACCTGTTCCGCGGGCTTGTCGGCGCGACGTGCGGCGGCGGCCTCTGCGAGTTGCACGACATTGCTGTGGGCCGGCAGGGATCTCGACGCGGGGGAAGCGCCCACATATGTCAGCGGCAAATAGAGCACGAACGTGCTGCCGACACCGGGCGTGCTGCGCAGCTGGATTTCGCCGCCAAGAAGGTTCGCGAGTTCGCGGCTGATCGCAAGGCCCAACCCGGTGCCGCCGTATTTCCGGCTGGTCGAAGCGTCAGCCTGCTGGAACGCCTCGAATATGATGCGCTGCTTTTCGGGCGGTATGCCGATCCCGGTATCGGTGACCTCGAAGGCGATCACCGATGGCGCATGTTTGAGAGACGAATGATCCAGCGACCAGCCTTCGGTCACCGGCGCGACTTTCAGCGTGACACCGCCTTGCGCGGTGAACTTGAAGGCGTTGGACAACAGGTTCTTGAGGATCTGCTGCAACCGCTTGGAGTCGGTAATGATGCTTCTCGGCACGTCCTCGCCAATCTCGACCATGTAGCTGAGATCGCGATTTTCCGCTTCATGCCTAAACGGCCGCGACATCATCTCCAGCAGGTTGGTGATGAATATCTCCTCGGCATCGACCGATACGGTCCCCGACTCGATTTTGGAGAGGTCGAGAATATCGCTGATCAGGTTGAGGAGATCGGTGCCAGCCCCATGGATCGTCTTTGCGAACTCCACCTGCTTGCCGGAGAGGTTGCCGTCGGGATTTTCTCCGAGCTGCTGGCCGAGGATAAGGATCGAGTTCAGCGGCGTGCGCAGCTCGTGCGACATGTTGGCGAGGAACTCGGACTTGTATTTCGACGTCAACGCCAGCTCGGTTGCCTTTTCTTCCAGCGCGCGGCGGGCCTGCTCGATTTCCTGGTTCTTCGCCTCGACCTCGACATTTCGTTCTTCGAGCTGCTGCGCCTTTTGCTCAAGCTGCTCGTTGGTCTGCTGCAATTCCCTCTGCTGCGTCTGAAGTTCTGTCGCAAGCTGTTGCGATTGCTTGAGCAGGCCTTCCGTCTGCATCGTCGCCTCGATCGAGTTGAGTACGATGCCGATCGAGGTCGTCAGCTGGTCCAGGAAGGAAAGCTGCAACTCGGTAAATTCGCCGGCCGACGCAAGCTCGATCACCGCCTTGACCTGCCCTTCAAAGTGAACCGGCAGAACGATGGCGCTCTTGGGAAGGGTCGAGAAAACGCCAGAGCTGATGGGAACGACATTGTCGGGAAGATTGGTAACCAGAATGCGCCGGGCATCGATGGCGCACTGCCCCACAAGCCCCTGGCCGAATTCCAGACGCCGCGGATGTGCCGCACCGACCCCGTCCGCATAACTTGACAGCAGAGACAGGGTTGGCTGGTGATCCTCAGCGTCCACCTGATAGATCACACCTTGATGTGCCCCGACGAGGGGCGCGAGTTCAGAGAGCAGCATTTTCCCGACCAGCGTCAGGTCGCGCTGCCCCTGGAGCATGTTGGTGAACCTTGCCAGGTTCGTCTTCAGCCAGTCCTGTTCGGTATTCTGCTCCGTCGTCAGGCGCAGGTTGCCGATCATCGTATTGATGTTGTCTTTGAGCTCGGCGACTTCACCGCGCGCTTCCACCTGGATCGACCGCGTCAGGTCGCCCTTGGTGACGGCCGTCGCGACTTCCGCGATAGCCCGGACCTGAGTGGTCAGGTTGGCGGCCAGCAGGTTGACGTTGCCCGTCAGGTCCTTCCAGGTGCCGGCGGTACCCGGCACATTCGCCTGACCGCCGAGACGGCCTTCGACACCGACTTCGCGAGCAACCGTCGTGACCTGGTCGGCGAACGTCGCGAGCGTATTGGTCATGTTGTTGATGGTTTCGGCAAGCGCGGCGACCTCGCCCTTGGATGCGACGGTGAGGTTCTGCTTGAGATCGCCGTTGGCGACGGCCGTCACCACCTTGACGATGCCGCGCACCTGCTCGGTTAGATTGGCGGCCATGACGTTGACGGTGTCGGTCAAGTCTTTCCACGTACCGGCGACGCCCGGTACCTGCGCCTGTCCGCCGAGCTTGCCCTCGGTGCCGACTTCGCGCGCCACGCGCGTGACTTCGCCCGCAAAGGCGTTCAGCTGATCGACCATCGTGTTGATGGTATTCTTCAGTTCGAGAATTTCGCCCTTCACATCCACGGTGATCTTACGCGACAGGTCGCCTCGCGCAACGGCTGTCGTCACTTCGGCGATATTGCGGACCTGCGTAGTGAGATTGGCCGCAAGCAGGTTGACGTTATCGGTCAGATCCTTCCAGGTGCCCGCGACGCCCGGCACGACCGCTTGGCCGCCAAGACGGCCGTCAGTGCCGACCTCGCGCGCCACGCGCGTCACTTCGCCCGCGAACGACCGCAGCTGGTCGACCATCGTGTTGAGCGTGTCCTTCAACAGCAGGATTTCACCACGAACGTCGACGGTGATCTTGCGCGACAGGTCGCCATTGGCGATCGCGGTGGCGACCTCGGCGATATTGCGCACCTGCGCCGTCAGGTTGCCGGCCATCGAGTTGACGCTGTCGGTCAGATCCTTCCAGGTACCCGCGACGCCCGAGACCTGCGCCTGGCCGCCGAGCTTGCCTTCGGTGCCGACCTCGCGTGCGACACGCGTCACTTCCCCGGCAAAGGCGTTGAGCTGATCCACCATCGTGTTGATGGTGTTTTTCAGTTCCAGGATTTCGCCTTTCACGTCGACGGTGATCTTGCGCGACAGATCTCCTCGTGCAACCGCAGTCGTCACTTCCGCGATGTTTCGCACCTGACCGGTGAGGTTGGACGCCATCGAGTTGACGTTCTCGGTCAGATCCTTCCAGGTGCCGGCAACACCCGGTACCTGAGCCTGTCCGCCGAGCTTGCCTTCGGTACCCACTTCGCGCGCCACACGGGTCACTTCAGAGGCGAACCGGTTGAGCTGGTCCACCATCGTGTTGAGGGTTTCCTTGAGCTGAAGGATTTCACCCTTCACATCGACCGTGATCTTGCGCGAAAGGTCGCCGTTGGCGATCGCAGTCGAGACCTCGGCGATGTTGCGGACCTGGGCCGTCAGATTGCCGGCCATCGAATTCACCGAATCCGTCAGATCCTTCCACGTGCCGGCAACACCCAGAACATTCGCCTGGCCCCCGAGCCGCCCTTCAGTCCCGACCTCTCGGGCGACACGCGTCACCTCTCCGGCAAAGCCGTTGAGCTGGTCCACCATCGTGTTGATGGTCTCTTTGAGCTCCAGAATTTCACCGGACACCGTCACGGTAATCTTCTTCGACAGGTCACCCTGGGCCACGGCGGTCGCAACTTCAGCGATGTTGCGCACCTGACCGGTCAGGTTGGAGGCCATCGAGTTGACCGAGTCTGTCAGGTCCTTCCAGGTTCCGGCCACGCCGCGCACATTCGCCTGGCCGCCAAGCCGGCCTTCGGTCCCCACTTCGCGCGCGACGCGCGTCACTTCGGATGCAAACGCGTTAAGCTGGTCGACCATGGTGTTGATGGTCTCCTTCAGCTCCAGGATTTCGCCCTTGACGTCGACGGTGATCTTCTTCGACAAGTCGCCATTGGCGATTGCCGTGGAGACCTCGGCAATGTTGCGGACCTGTGCCGTCAGGTTCCCGGCCATGGAGTTGACGTTCTCCGTCAGGTCCTTCCAGGTGCCGGCGACGCCGCGGACGTTTGCCTGCCCGCCGAGCCGTCCTTCCGTTCCCACTTCGCGGGCGACGCGCGTCACCTCCGAGGCGAAGGCATTCAGCTGATCGACCATCGTGTTGATGGTTTCCTTGAGTTCCAGGATTTCACCCGAAACCGTGACCGTGATCTTTTTCGACAAGTCGCCATTGGCGATTGCAGTCGACACTTCGGCGATGTTTCGCACCTGGGCCGTAAGATTGGAGGCCATGGAATTGACGTTGTCGGTGAGGTCTTTCCAGGTCCCGGCAACGCCCGGCACTTGAGCCTGGCCGCCCAGCCGGCCTTCGGTGCCAACTTCGCGGGCAACACGCGTCACCTCGCCGGCAAAGCCATTGAGCTGGTCGACCATCGTATTGATGGTTTCCTTCAGTTCGAGGATTTCGCCGGACACATCGACGGTGATCTTTCGAGAGAGGTCGCCGCGGGCGACGGCGGTCGTCACCTGGGCGATATTTCGCACCTGCGCCGTCAGGTTACCGCACATTGCGTTGACCGAGTCGGTCAAATCTTTCCACGTGCCCGCAACGCCCGGCACAAGGGCTTGGCCACCCAGCTTTCCTTCCGTGCCGACTTCTCGGGCAACGCGCGTCACTTCCGACGCGAAGGAGCGGAGCTGGTCGACCATCGTGTTGATGGCTTCCTTCAGCTGCAGAATTTCGCCGCGAACATCGACGGTGATCTTTTTGGAAAGATCGCCGTTGGCAACCGCGATCGTGACGTCCGCGATATTGCGGACCTGAGCGGTCAGGTTCGAAGCCATCGAGTTGACGCTCTCGGTCAGGTCTTTCCACACGCCGGTGACTTCCGGAACCTGAGCCTGCCCACCCAATTTGCCATCCGTGCCGACCTCGCGGGCAACGCGCGTCACTTCGGACGTGAATACGCTCAGCTGCTTGATCATCGTGTTGACGATCTCGGCTGAACGCAGGAATTCGCCTTTCAGCGGTCGCCCATCCACGTCAAGCGGAACCGTCTGGAGCAGGTCGCCTTTGGCGACCGCCGTGATCGTGCGGGTGACCGCCGTCGTCGGCCACAGCAAGTCGTCGATCAGGGTATTGATCGACCCTTCCATGTCTGCCCAGGCTCCATCGGAAAGTCCAAATCTAACCCGCGTGCTGGTGCGCCCATCCCGCCCGACCACCTGGCCGACGTTTTCAAGCTGAGCGGCCATTTTCTGGTTGGCCGCGATGATATCGTTCAAAGTATCTGCAATTTTTCCGGTGACACCGGTCATATCGGACCGCATCCGGACCGAAAAGTCTCCCCGTCTCATCGCCAGGAGAGCTTCAAGCAGGGCGCGGGCATCTTCGTCCGCCATCACCGCGACGTTCACGTCTGAAAGGTCGCCCGAATCCACGCCACTGCGCTGAACGTCATTGCCCTGTCTCGCCACCGAAGCCCCCTGCCTTAGAGTGCCATTTTAATCTAGCGCAGGATTTCAAAAAGACTACTGGCCGGGCGCACTCCACCTCCCGCGTCAGACAAGCAAAATCCGCTCGGTTTAGGGACGCTAATTGCGGCAAGTGAAGGCCCGGAAAAATACGGCCCGGCCGGTCGATCCGGCACACGAGCTGCGGCTGAATTTGTCAAATAGTGCAGTTATACAATTGACAATACGAGCATATTTCGCTCAAAAAAGATAACAACAGATCATGTGGTCTAATATGCTGGTTATTCTCGCCGACGACCTGACTGGCGCGCTTGATTGCGCAGCACCGTTTGCCGGCAGGGGTTTGCATACTGAAATCGCGCTGAGCGCCGAGGCTATCGAGTGGGCCTTGCAAATGAGGCCCGCGGTTCTTTCAATCAACCTCGGATCTCGTGAAGTCGGGGCGGAGGCTGCGCGGCAGGCGACTGCGGCGGCCCTGTCGTGCCTGCCATCGGACATCGTTCTGTTCAAGAAGATCGATTCCCGCCTCAAGGGCAATATCGCTGCCGAGCTTGACGTCACGCCTTTTCACCTGGCGCTGGTCGCTCCGGCGATACCCGATTTCGGGCGGAATGTCCGAACCGGACATGTCGAAGGTTTCGGCCTGGACAAGCCGCTGAATGTCGCCGATGCGCTTGGCGTTCATGCCGAACGGGCCATCATTCCCGATACCCTTTCGCAGGAAGACATGTCCGCGGCTTTGGCAATTGGCCGCGAGGCCGGGACCGATCTTTTTGTCGGCGCCAGGGGTCTCGCCGAGGCGCTGGCATGTCATATGACCGGCCGTCAGGCCGCCGAACCGGCCCTGCCTGAACCGGGCCCTGCCCTTTTTGTCATCGGCTCGAGAGATCCAATCACGCTGGCGCAAGTCGAGGAACTGCGCCAGGCGGTCGTGCTTGACTATATCGCCGCGCCGAACGGGCGTCTGGAAAGGGTTGTTCCACCCCAGCATTCCGTGACGCTGGTTCAGGCCACGCCGGATGGAAAGGACGACCCGCCGCTTCTGGTATCGGACAGGATGGCGGCGAGCATAGTCCCGGGCATGACCGCACCAGCCGCCACTCTGCTTCTCTCGGGCGGGGCGACTGCCGAGGCTGTCCTGAAGGCAATGAATGTCTCGAGATTCCAGCTTCTCGGCGAATGTCTGCCGGGCCTTGGCTTGGCTTATATCGATGGCCAATGCATCATCGCCAAATCCGGCGGATTCGGCACGCCGGGCACATTGTGCGAGATAGCAAGAATAGCCATGGGCGAGAAGGGTTGAACGATGGGGCTTGAGAGCGGTACTGCCCGCAAGGGCCTTCCCGATATCGTCTTTGAGCGGATGTTGCGCGCGATCAAGTCGGGAGCATACAAGCCGGATGAACGGTTGCCGACCGAACACGAGCTAGCCAACGAATTCGAAGTGTCGCGACCGGTGATCCGGGAAGCGCTGAGACGGTTGCGCGAGCAGGGACTGATCTATTCGAGGCGCGGTGCCGGCAGCTTCGTACGTGCGCTCGGCCTGCGTGAACCGCTCGGATTCGGCCAGCTGGAAAACGTCGCCGATCTCCTCAACTGTTATGAATTTCGCATGACGCTTGAGCCGGCGGCCGCGGCTGCGGCGGCAGTGCGTCACGACAAGGAGAGCCTGGCGGCGATAAAGCGGGCCTTGGAATTGCTGCGCGATGCCACGAACCGCCAGGCCCATCGTGAAGATGCCGACTACCAGTTCCATCTGGCCATCGCCCGTGCGGCTCAGAACAACTACTTCTCGACGGCGATGGAAGCCCTGAAAGATCACATTGCAGTGGGGATGAAATTCCACGGCGCCTCCGTGAAAAGAGAAGCCACCGGACTTGCGAAAGTGTTCGGCGAGCACGAGGCAATCGCCGATGCGATCACTCGCGGTGACCAGGAAGCGTCGCGGCAACTGATGCTGGACCACTTGAAAGGTTCACGCGAACGACTGTTTCAGTCCTCGCACCGGTGAAACCTCTAGATGTCATCCGGCAACCTACAGCCGGATGACCGTCACTTCAAAACGCCGCCTCGTAGATACCCAGCACATCCTGGACACTCATTTCGGCCGGGTTGTTATCCATCAGCCGGCGGATGGCATGTGCCTCCGAAGCGTAGAGGGAAAGTTCCTCCTGCCTGGCGCCATGAGCCGCCAGCGACATCTGGATGCCAAGCCCTCCGCAGAAGTCGTAGGCTGAAGAGCGCAATTCATCCGAGGAGAGGTGATCGCCGAGGCCCAATGCTGCAGCCACTTCCGCAGTCTTTGCGGCAACGACCGGCTGATTGAAAGCCAGGACATGCGGGAAAACGATGGCATTCGCCAGCCCGTGCGGCAGGTTGAGACGCGTGCCCAGCGGATAGGCGATCGCGTGGCCGGCCGCGGTATTGACCGGACCGAGGCAAATGCCGCCGTAATAGGAAGCAAGCATCAGCCCTTCGCGCGCCTCAGTATCCTGCCCGTCCTTCACCGCCCGCGCCAGGTACCGGCCGACCAGCCCAAAACCCATGCGGGCAAAACCGTCGATCATCGGGTGGGCACGGCGGTTGGTGAAGGCCTCGACGCAATGCGCCATGGCGTCGACACCCGTAGCAGCCGTCACAGCCGGAGGCACCGAATAGGTCAATTCAGGATCGAGCACCGCGAAATCTGCGATCATGTGCGGGCTTTCCACCGCGATCTTGGTCCGCTTGACCGGATCGGTGATGAGCGAGCGGATACCCGCCTCCGAGCCAGTGCCCGCGGTGGTCGCGACCTGGACAAGCCGTGTGCGGCGACCGGCGACGCGATTGGGACCGGCAACGTCCTCAAGCGTCTGCTTGGAATCCCACAGCGCCGCAACCAGCTTGGCGACATCCAATACCGATCCACCACCAAGTCCGACGATCATCTGCGGGCGGGCCTTTCGGGCGGACTCCAGCGCAGCATCCAGAGTTGCGGTATCCGGCTCGCCTGGAATGGCGTCGAATACCGAAAATCGGCCGGGTAACTGCAGACGGTCGGCGAAACCAGCCGTGATCGGCGTCGCAATCACCAGTGTCGAGGCGACATCTTCGGCCCAGGGGCCAACCTGGCTGATCGTGCCGGCACCGACGGCGAGGCGCAGCGGCTGGTGGAGTGTGATGGGTGCAATGGCCATGACGCGTTCCTTACCGGACCCCCGCCACGAGCTTGCGCGCGTAGGCGATGGCAGAATTCATGTTGCCGTGATTGGCGATCCCCTTGCCGGCGATATCGAACGCGGTGCCGTGATCGACGGAGGTGCGATCGATCGGCAGATCGACGGAGACGTTGACGGCCGTATCGAAGGCCACGAGCTTGATCGGGATATGGCCCTGATCGTGATACTGCGCGACGACCAGATCGAAGGCGCCGGAATAGGCCCGGTGGAAAACCGTATCGGCGGAAATCGGCCCGTGGACCTCGATGCCTTCGGCGCGGGCGGCCGCAACGGCCGGCGCGATCTGATCGTCATCTTCCGTGCCGAAGAGACCGTTTTCGCCGCAATGGGGATTGATGCCGGCAACCGCAATGCGCGGACGTTGATAACCGATGCGCTTCAGATGCGCGTCACCGGCGCGGATCGTCGCCAGAACCCGTTCCGTCGTAGCACGCCGGATGGCCTCCTGCAGGGAAACATGCGTGGAGACATGGATCACCTTCAGACGGTCGGACGCCAGCAGCATGTATGCCGCTGCCGAACCGGTGAGGCTGCGCAGCATGCCCGTGTGTCCATCGTAGTGATGACCTGCAAGGTTGAGCGCTTCCTTGTTGATCGGCGCGGTGACAATGCAGCCGATCGAGCCGGCCTCGGCATCGCGTACGGCGCGCTCGATGAAGCGGAACGCCGCGTCGCCGGCGACCGCCGACAACTGCCCCCACGGCAGAGGCGCTCCCTCCACCGGAAGGTCGACCACGTAAGGCATGAGGTCGAGCGTGACCCCGACCGCATCGCGCGCCGCCTCCAGCGTCGCAAGATTGCCGTAGACCCGCGTTGCGGAGCGATCGGCGTCGGACATCTCGGCCAGCGCCTTGACTGTTACTTCCGGACCGACGCCACAGGGGTCTCCCATGGTGATACCAATGATATTGCTCATCAAACTCTCCCGTCAGTCGCGTCTGCCCAGTCCGAAGCCAGGCTCACGTATTTGATTGCCCGCCTGTGATAGGTATAGGCGATGTGCAGGGTCCCGTCCGGCGCTTCCAGTAGCCACGGATAGGACATTTCCTTGTTGCGGCCGTCGGTGGAATCGTTGGACAGGCAGGTACCCGGCCCGTCTTCGATCAGGATACGGACTGGAAAACTAAGCCCACCATCATCCGAAATACAGACACAAACCGGCGCGCGCGGCACGCCCCAGACGGGCACGCAACCACCTGTGGGATCCGCATCCGGCCTTTCGTCGCTTTCGCCGAGCTCGTCGTAAAGCGAAGCCCGCCGATCCTCGGACTGGGCTGCGCTTACCGGGTTGCAGATCATCGCAAGCCGACCGTCCTTCAACCGGATAACAGCGATCGAGGAATTGTTGTTGGGCACATCCGTTGCCTCCGGCGCCGACCAGGATCGGCCGCCATCGGCGCTTTCGCTCCGGTAGACGAAATCCGCCTGCCTCCGGCGGAAAAACGCCGCATGGCCGCCTGCCGGCAAGGCGACGGGACTCATGTGGACGCAGCCGGTCGATTGCGGCAATTCTTCGAGGCGCCAGGTTTTCCCGGCATCTGTCGATATCCCGACCGCCGCCGTATCATGGCTTCCGTTCCACTTCTGGCCCGGTCGCTGAACGCAACGGAAGATCGGCAGAAGCCATGCGCCGTCATCGCGCACCGTCAGCGGGGCCCGGATGAAACATCCTTTCGGCAGATCGAGATAACCGCCGGCTTCCGCCGTCAGTCTTGTCGTATCGCTTTGATCTCGCCGGATTTCCGCCATGCGGATACGGCATTCGTCCTGGTTGCCGGAAGGCTGCGACGTGTGGAAAAGCCAGAGCCGGCCATCGGGCGCGGTAAACAGAACCGGGTTCTGCTCGGAATGTGCGTCATCGAAGCTCAGCCTCTGCGGCGGACCCCAGAGATCCGAGCCCGGCTGAAGGACGGAGGCGAAAATGGATATGTCGGACTTTCCTTCCAGCGAGCCACCGAACCAGGCGCAGATCAACGCGCCGTCGGCCAGGAGATGCAGGAAGCTTGCATGGTTCTGAACCATGGGGGAAGGCAGGAAGGCTTCATGCCTTCCGGCAGTCACCATCCGTACCGTGCCGATCATTGCTGACGCTATTTCATCAGGGCTCATAAAGCTCTCCTCTCGGCGCCGAGAATTACCATAACCGCTAAGTTGTCAAGTTTTATAAAGCACATCGCCCACAGTTATGAGAGGCATATTCAACCACAACATTATGAAAATTCACGATAATTCCAAACGCAAAATTTTCGAGAAAAATAACATCGCAAAACAATTTGACAAACTGCCCGCGACGGAACATGGTTTGGAGGAGAATAGCACAGGAGGAGTAGGCGATCGCGGTGTAGCGAAATATGTGGCCCTGCCGTTGGGAGAAAATTCGGTCCAAGGTCCGAATGCCCCACGATAGAGCCTCTAAATCGCCATCGGTCTTCCTTCACGGGTCGGCTCGCCAATCACCAAATCAGCCGTTCATCCACCGGGCCACGGCAGGTCGATCGGAACGGTGTCTGATCAATTTATATTCACTTGGGAGGTGAACCACATGAAGAAGATGCTGATGACCGCGCTGATCCTCGGATCTGCGCTTGCCCCGGCTTACGCAGGGTCCGGCCCTATCAAGATCGTGCTGCCTGAAGAAGCCGATCTGCTGGAGCCGTGCATGGCGACCCGTTCCAATATCGGCCGTATCATCATGGAGAACGTCAGCGAAACGCTGACCGAGCTCGATGTTCGCGGCAAGAAGGGCGTCATGCCGCGCCTGGCCGAAAAATGGGAGCAGACCCAGGACGGCAGCTGGCGGTTCCATCTCCGCCAGGGCGTAAAGTTCTCCAACGGGACGACGTTCGACGCCAAGGACGTGAAGCACAGCTTCGACCGCGTGATGAGCGACAAGAACGCCTGCGAATCCCGCCGCTATTTCGGTGGCATGAAGATCAGCGCCAATGTCGTCGATCCCTACACGATCGACTTCAAGGCCGATCCCGCCCAGCCGATCCTGCCTTTGCTGATGTCGCTGGTCACGATCGTTCCGGAAGAAACTCCGCTCGCATTCATTCGCGAGCCGATCGGCACCGGTCCCTATGCGCTGAAGAACTGGACGCCGGGTCAGCAGATCGTGCTTGCGGCCCGCAGCGATTACTGGGGTGCCAAACCGCAGGTGACCGAGGCCACCTACCTGTTCCGCGCCGATCCGTCCGTACGTGCGGCGATGGTGAAGGCCGGAGAAGCGGACCTTTCTCCGTCGATCTCGCAGCTCGATGCGACCGACCCCAAGACCGACTTCTCCTATCTCGACAGCGAGACGGTCTATCTGCGCCTCGACCACAACATTCAGCCGCTGAACGACGTGCGGGTTCGCAAGGCGCTCAATCTGGCCATCGATCGCCAGGCGTTCATCGGCACGCTGGTGCCCCAAGGAGCCGTGCTTGCGACGGCGCTGGTGCCGCCGACCACGCAAGGCTGGAACCCGGACGTCAAGGTGTTCCCCTATGATCCCGAAGGCGCCAAGAAGCTTCTCGCCGAGGCAAAGGCCGCCGGCGTAAAGGTCGATACGCCGATCACGCTGATCGCCCGCACGGCGAACTTCCCGAACGTCACCGAAATCATGGAAGCGGTTCAGTCGCAGCTCCAGGAAGTCGGCTTCAAGGTCGATCTGAAGTTCGTCGAAGTGGCCGAGCACGAGAGCTACTATTCCAAGCCCTTCAAGGAAGGTCGTGGCCCGATCATCGTCGCCGCCATGCACGACAATTCCAAGGGTGATCCGTCCTTCACCATGTTCTTCAAATATGCCTCGCAGGGCACGCAGTCGGGCTTCTCCGATCCGAAGGTCGACGACCTGATCAAGCGCGCTTCGGCGGCAGTCGGTGACGAACGTGCCAAGCTCTGGTCACAGCTGATCGCCTACCTGCATGACGACGTGGTTGCCGACGCCCTTCTCTTCCACATGGTCGGCTTCTCGCGCGTTTCGCCGCGTATCGACTTCAAACCGACCATCGCTACAAATTCGATGCTGCAATTGTCGGAAATCGGCATCAAATAGTCAGCGGAAACCGGCTCCCGGATTTCCAATCACGACCCAAAGGCGGCGGGTACCCATCCGCCGCCATAATAGTCGAGGGCGACATGCTCAGTTTCATTCGTAAGCGCTCCGTGGCGAGCTTGATTTCACTGGTCGGACTGCTTGTGCTGGTGTTCTTCCTGTCCCGCCTGACCGGCGATCCGGCCGCTCTCTTCCTGCCCGTCGAAGCTTCGGCCGAAATGAAGCAGCAGTTCCGCGAGCTTCATGGCTTGAACGACCCGCTGATGGTGCAGTTCGGACGTTATGTCGGAGACGTGCTGACCGGCAACCTGGGTGAATCGCTGCGCAAGGCGCGGCCGGCGCTGGACGTGGTGACGGAAGCGTTCGTATGGACGCTCTGGCTTGCGGTGATCACCATGTCGCTCGTCACGGCCGCGGCCATCGTCGTCGGCTCGCTCGCCGCTTTTCGCTCCGGCGGCTTCTTCGACCGGCTCTCCTCGATGATCTCGCTGGTGGGGGCCTCCGTGCCGGACTTCTGGCTGGCCATCGTCGCGATCGTCGTGTTCTCGGTGAACCTTGCATGGCTGCCGACATCCGGCACTGGGTCGATCCTGCACTGGATCCTGCCGATCGGCGTCCTGTTCGTCCGTCCCTTCGGCATCATCGTCCAGGTCGTGCGCGGCTCGATGATCGGTGCGCTGTCCTCTGCCTATGTGAAGACGGCCCGTGCAAAAGGCGTCAAGGCCGGTCCGATCATCTTCATTCACGCCCTGCGCAACGCCATGCTGCCGGTCATCACCGTTATCGGCGACCAGGCAGCGAGCCTTTTGAACGGCGCCGTCGTGGTCGAGACGATCTTTGGTTTCCCCGGTGTCGGTAAGCTGATGATCGATTCGATCCTGCAGCGGGATTTCAACGTCGTCCTGGCCGCGATCCTGGTGACCGCGCTGGCGATCTTCCTCATGAACCTGCTGATCGACCTCGCCTATGCGCTTCTCGATCCGCGCATCCGTCATTGAGGAGCGCAACGATGAGTGTTTCCACCTCCGATACGACGATCGTGCACGAGCCCTCCTTCCCGGTCCGCATGGCGCGGATGCTCTGGGCCGACAAATTCGCGCTTTGCGCGGTGATCTTCCTGCTCGTCGTCATCGTGCTTGCCCTGATCGGGCCATCCTGGCTCGGCGAACTCGCCACCAAACAGAACCTCCGCGGCCGCAACCTCGCGCCTTTCGACTGGAGCCGTGAATGGGTGTGGTGGATGGGGGCGGACGCTCTCGGCCGGCCATTGCTCGCCCGCATCATCGTTGCGACGCAAAACACGCTCATGGTCGCCGCCGGCGCGGTGATCCTGTCGTCGGTCATCGGCACGCTGCTCGGCCTTGTCGCCGGCTTTTCGTCGCCCCGCGTCGGGCAGGTGATCATGCGCCTGGCAGACGTGATCATGTCCTTTCCCTCGCTGCTGATCGCGGTGATCGTCCTTTATCTCCTGGGCTCCTCGATCCTGAACCTGGTCGCCGTCCTGTCGATCACCCGCATCCCAGTTTATCTGCGCACCACCCGCGCCGAGGTGCTGGAGATTCGCGAGCGGATGTTCGTGCAGGCGGCGCGGGTGATGGGCGCTTCGCAGAACCGCATCTTGTTCCGTCACATCCTGCCGGTCGTTTTCCCGACGCTCACCACGCTGGCGACGCTGGACTTCGCCTATGTCATGCTTGCCGAAAGCGCGTTGTCCTTTCTCGGCATCGGCATTCAGCCGCCCGCCATCACCTGGGGACTGATGATCTCCCAGGGGCGCCAGTATCTGACCAATGCCTGGTGGCTCTCGTTCTGGCCCGGGCTGGCGATCATCATGACCACCTTGTCGCTCAACCTTTTGTCGAACTGGCTGCGCATCGCGCTCGACCCCGTTCAGCGCTGGCGCCTGGAAATGAAAGGCCGAAAGAATGGCTGAGCACCTGCTGGAAGTCCGCAACCTCTCGGTCGAGTTCCACACGGCCGCCGGCGTCGTGCATGCCGTGCGCAACATCTCCTACCATCTCGACCGCGGCGAGACGCTGGCGATCCTCGGCGAAAGCGGATCGGGCAAGTCGGTTTCGTCGGCGGCGATCATGAACCTCATCGACATGCCGCCCGGCCGGATCAGCGCCGGGCAGATCCTGCTTGACGGCAAGGACCTGCTGACCATGCCGCCTCAGGCGCGCCGCGAGGCAAACGGGCGGCGGATTGCGATGATCTTTCAGGATCCGCTCAGCCATCTGAACCCGGTCTATACCGTCGGATGGCAGATTCGCGAGGCGATGACGACCCACGGCATGCCGACCGGACAGGCCAAAAGCGAAGCCCTGCGCCTGTTGACTCGCGTTGGAATTCCGGACCCGGAAGGCGCCATGGGCAAATACCCGCACGAATTTTCCGGCGGCCAGCGACAGCGGGTGATGATTGCCATGGCGCTTGCGCTGCGCCCCGATCTGCTGATCGCCGATGAGCCGACCACAGCACTCGATGTGACCGTCCAGGCCGAGGTGCTGGCGCTGTTGAAGGAGCTGCAACGGGAAACCGGCATGGGCGTGCTGATCATCACCCATGACCTCGGTGTTGTGGCCGAAATCGCCGATCGGGTGGTCGTCATGGAAAAGGGCGAGCTGGTCGAGACCGGCACCGTCCGCGACGTCTACAAGAACCCGACGCATCCCTATACAAAAAAACTGATCGGCGCCGCCCCCGGGAAGGGCGAGATGCACGTCGCACAGCTTTCGGGCCAGCCGCTGCTCAGCGTCCGGGACGTGCGCAAACGCTACGGCTCCTTCGATGCGCTGAAGGGCGTCTCGTTCGAGCTGAGGGCCGGCGAGACCATGGCGATCGTCGGGGAAAGCGGCTCGGGCAAATCGACGCTCGCCCGCGTTCTTTTGAGACTGGACGAGCCGGACGCCGGTACGGCGCAGTGGAAGGGGCGCGATCTTTTCCAGCTTTCGTCATCGGAACTCTACAAGCTGCGGCGCGACCTTCAGATGGTGTTTCAGGATCCCACCCAGTCGCTCAATCCCCGCATGACGGTGTTCCAGCTCGTATCGGAAGCATGGGCCATCCATCCTGATATCCTGCCGAAACGCCAATGGCGGGAACGGGTCGCAGAACTGCTGGTGCAGGTGGGCCTCTCGGCCGAACACATGAGCCGTTATCCGCACCAGTTCTCCGGCGGCCAGCGGCAGAGGATTGCAATCGCCCGTGCGCTTGCGCTCGAACCGCAGCTGATCGTCTGCGACGAGGCGGTATCGGCGCTCGACGTGTCGGTGCAGGCCCAGGTCATTGCGCTTCTCGACAAGCTGCGCCGGGACATGGGCATCTCCTTCATCTTCATCGCCCACGACCTGCCTGTCGTTCGCGACTTCGCGGATTACGTCATGGTCATGCAGAAGGGCGAAGTGGTGGAAATGGGAACGGTCCGGGAGATCTTCGAGACCCCCCGTGAAGCTTATACAACAGCGCTCCTGGCGGCGAGCCTCGATCCGGATCCGGATGTTCAGGCCGAACACCGGGCAGCCCGTCTCAAACGTGCATGACACACCGCCGAACGGCGGATAAGCGGAGTTGATTGAATGACCAGAAATGCCTTTGTCGCACTCGTGACCTGCTTCAACGAGGACGAGACGATCAATTTCGAGGCGACCCGGGCCCAGGTGCGCCGGCAGGTGGCGGCGGGTAACAACATCATGTGTGCCGGCACCAATGGTGACTTCACCGCTCTCACCCACGAAGAAAAGATCCAGCTGACGGAACACGTCGTCGACGAGGTTGCGGGGCGCGCCAAAGTCATCGTCAATGCCGGCATGCCGGCCACCTTCGAGACCGTACAGCTCGCCAAGGAATTTGACCGGATCGGCGTCGACGGCATCGCCGTCATCACCCCATTCTTCATCGCCTGCACACAGGACGGGCTGATCCGCCATTTCTCGACGGTAGCGGATACGGTCAAGACGCCGGTTTATCTTTATGACATCCCCGCCCGGACCCAGAACCACATCGAGCCGGCGACGGCAGCAAATCTTGCCAGGCACGGCAATATCGCCGGTATCAAGGATTCCGGTGGCGCTCAGGAAACGCTGGCAGCCTACCTTCAGGTCTCGAAAGAAAACCCGGGCTTCGAGGTCTATTCCGGCCCCGACCACCTCGTCCTGTGGTCGCTGCAGAATGGTGCTGCCGGCTGCATATCAGGGCTCGGAAACGCCCTGCCGCACGTGCTCGCCGGCATCCTTGCGGCCTTCAACTCCGGCGACATTGCGGAAGCGGAGCGTCAGCAGGCGATCTATACCGCCTTTCGCACCGACCTTTATGCGCTGGGCTTTGCACCCGCCATGGTCAAGCGTTCGCTTTACCTTCAGGACAAATCAGTCGGCGCGAGCAGGCAGCCTGCCCTGCTTCCGGACGAGGCTCAGGACGAGAAAATAAGAGAGATCCTGAAAAAGTACGAGCTGCTATAGGGTTTCGACCCCGAGGCCAACATGTGCTTTGAGCGTTTGCTGACGTGAGGCTTCGCCAAAGTTATGAGACGCTTCGAGTGCAACCCTATTTGGTGATCACGAAGACCGCGTCCGGCGCCCAGCTGATGCAGCATTCCTCGCCTTCCCTGATGATCACCACATCGGCACCGAGCACCCTGACGCGCATGGGAATATCCCCTGCCCGTCCAATCACGAGGGCGTTGTCGCCGTAATTGACGATCGTCTCGACGATCATGCGGACGTTCTTGCGGCCCTCGACCGGGCTGCGCGACAGCTTGATGTGCTCCGGGCGGATCAGAAGCGTCACCTTCTGGCCGTCGGCAAGAGCATCCTCGCCAGCGTATTGGAAGGCTCCAAGCGTCGGGTTTTCGGCCGTCCTGCCGGCCCCGCTGGTAATGATTGCCGAGATCAGGTTGCTCTCGCCGATGAAGGCGGCGACGAAGGAGGTCTGCGGGCGATGGTAAATATCCAGCGGCGCTGCGACCTGCTCGATACGTCCCTTCTCGAACACCACGATGCGGTCGGACATCGACATGGCTTCCGACTGGTCGTGGGTCACGAAGATGGTCGTCACGCCAAGGCTGCGCTGGATGCGCTTGATCTCGATCTGCATCTGCTCACGCAGGTTCTTGTCGAGCGCGCCGAGCGGCTCGTCGAGCAGAAGCAGCGAAGGCTCGAAAACCAGGGCGCGGGCAAGCGCGACCCGCTGCTGCTGCCCGCCGGACAATTCCTTGGGATGGCGATGGCCAAAACCCTTGAGCCCGACGAGTGACAGCATGTCCTCTGCTTGTCTCAAGCCCTGCGAGCGGCTGACGCCACGCATCTGCAGCGGGAAATAGACATTTTCGACCGCCGTCTTGTGCGGAAACAAGGCATAGTTTTGGAACACGATGCCGATATTGCGCTCATGCGGCGCAAGCTCGGAAATCGACTGGCCACCGACTTCCACCTTGCCGCCGCTCGCCTTTTCGAAACCGGCAATGATCATCAGGGTCGTCGTCTTGCCCGAGCCGCTCGGGCCCAGGAAGGTCACGAACTCCCCCTTGTCGACCGACAGGCTCACGTTGTCGAGCGCCGTGAAATGTCCGTAGGTCTTGGTGATGTTGGAGAGTTGCAGGTAGTTCGTCATTGGAAATCCTTGGGGGGAGTCCTTGGGAGGATCAATGTGCGCCGGCCGGGCGGCTCGGCTTGGGAGCGCGGCTGCGCAGCGCGCTGGCGAAATAAGGAGCAGCGATGCCGACCAGCACGACGACGAAGAGCAGCGTCGAGATGACGGCGATTACCGGGTCGGCTTCCTGGCGGATGCTGTCGAACATCTTGCGCGGCAGGGTCTCTGCGTCGCGGCCCGAAATGAAGATCGCCACCACCGTCTCGTCGAATGACTGGATGAAGGCGAAGAGCGAGCTGATGACCAGCCCCGGTCGCAGGATCGGCAGGGTGACGTGCAGAAAGGTCTTTGCCGGACTGGCGCCGAGGCTCTGCGCGGCGCGTTCAAGGTTTCGGTCGAAACCCTTGAGGTTGGCCGAAAGGACGAGGAAGGCGATCGGAACCGACAGGCAGGTATGCGCCAGGATGACGCCGAGATGGCTGTGCACCAGTCCGAGATCGCCGAAATAGGAATAATAGCCGACCGCCATGACGATATGGGGGACCGCCATCGGCATCAGCATCATCAGGTCGGCAAGCCCCTTGCCGCGAAACTTGTGGCGCACCAGGGCGAAAGTCGCGGGCACCACCAGGGCCATGGTGAGGATGGTTGTTGCGGTCGCGATGAGGATGCTGTTCCAGGTGGGTATCAGCCAATCCATGCTGGTGAAATAAGCGCGGTAATACCCAAGCCAGTAACCCGGCGGCGGAAATTGCAGGGAACTCGCGTTCGAAAACGACATCGGCACGACGATGACGAGCGGTGCTGCAATGAAGAGCACGACAATGAAACCGGCCCAGCGCATGAACGTGTTCATGTTCGGTCACCCCCAGAGTTTGTCGAGGCCAAAACGGCGGTGATAGATGGTGAGGATGACGAGTGTCACCACGAGCAGGATCATCGCCATGGCGGAGCCCAGACCGAAGGCGAGGAACTCCTCGATCTGGTGACCGATCAGGCCGGCAACCATCTGCTCGCGCGGACTGCCGAGCAGGACCGGCGTCACGTAGAAACCGAGGCAGATGACGAAGACCAGGACCGAACCATTGGCGATACCTGGCGCCGTCAGCGGCAGGTAGACATGCCTAAACAGCGACCACCCTTTGGCGCCGAGGCTCTCCGCCGAGCGGATCAACGCCGGGTCGATCTTCTTCATCACCGAATAGATGTTCATGATCATGTAGGGCGCCAGGATATGCACCATGGCGAGCGTCGAGGAAAAACGGGTGAAGAGAAGCTGCGGCGGTTTTTCGACGCCGATCATCTGCAGGAAGGCGATCAGCGGACCGTTATTGCCGAGCAGGACCATCCAGGAATAGGTGCGGACGAGGAAGCTCGTCCAGAAGCTCATGGTGACGAGCAGCAGGATCAGCATTGCCGTGCGCGGCTTGGAATGCGCCATCAGATAGGCCAGCGGATAACCGACCAGAAGGCAGCAGAGCGTCACGAAAGCGGCCGTCACAAACGTGTTCAGAAAGACGCGCTGGTAAAGCGCTCCGGTCAGGACCTTCTGGTAGTTCGCCAGCGAGACCTTCGGTTCCGTAAAGCTCATGATCGCCACTTCGGCGAGCGGCACGACGAAAAAGATGAGCATGTAGATGCCGAGCGGCGCCAGCAGCAGCCAGGGCCATATATTCGTCTTTTCCGTCAGTTTTGAAAGGCTGATGCCCATTGCCGTTCCCTTTTTATGGCAGGCAGGGTCGCTGCGGCATCGCGCGGTCGTTCCGCGCGATGCCGGCCAGCGGGTCGGGTTGATCCAGGAGAGCGGATCAGCTCGCGACCCACTCCTCGAAACGTTCGGCGAGTTCCGCCGGGTCGATGCCGAAGTTCGACATGTCCTGCTCGAAGGTTAGCTTGTAGTTGTCCGGAGAGGTCGGCATGCGTTTGGCATCCGCCGCGTCGACGAACTGGTTGGAGGCCGGGTTTAGCGCACCGTAGTCCGCAGCCTTGGAGAAGCTGGCAAGCGGCTTCGCACTGGTCGCGAATTCGACGAATTTCTTGGCGTTCTCGAGGTTCGGGCTCTTTTTGGCGACAACCCAGTAGGCGCGTTCGATCTCGCCCTGGTTCCAGGTCATGGCAACCGGAGCGCCGGCCTTCTCGGCCTCGAAATAACGGCCGTGCCAGATGCCGATCATGTCAATCTCCCCGTCACGCAGGATCTGCGTCGACTGGGCGCCGGCAGTCCACCAGACGCGGATATGCGGCTTGATCTTGTCGAGCGACTTGAAGGCCCGGTCCACATCGAGAGGATAGAGATCCTTGACCGCGACGCCATCGGCGAGAAGCGCGATCGGGATGACGCGCGACGCATAACGCTGCAGCGACCGCCCGCCGGGGAATTTCTCGACGTTCCAGAAGTCGGCCCAGGTCTTCGGAGTGTCCTTATATTTATCCTTGCGCCAGGCCATCACGGTGGCGAACGCATGTGAAGCGACGCCGTTTTCGAAGAGGCCGCCTTTGTAGGGCTCGGTGAGCTTTTCGATGATGCCAGCCTGGTTCGCACGCACCAGTTCGCCGCCGCCGAGGGTGGTGACGTCGAATTCGTAGGTACCGGTCTTCACCTGCTGGGCGAGCTTGGCGAAGGAAACGGGGGAAACCGTCTTCACCTGGATGCCCGTTTCGGCGGTGAACGGATCGATGAGATGCGTCTTTGCGGCAGCCTCCCAGGGACCGCCCCAAGTGTTCACGTAGAGGACCTTCTCCTGCGCGCGAACGAGATAGGGAGCGGCCAGCGAAGCGGTCACCGCAGCGCCGGCCGTCTTCAGGAAACGGCGGCGGTCAGGCATGAGAAATGTCTTCATTCCAGTCATTGCAGTTCTCCTCTTTTATGATTTTCTGAAGGTGGCTTCGTAGAGCCGCAGCCAGTTCTTGTGGGTGATCTTCGCGACTTCTTCTTCCGAGAAGCCCACGGCGCTGAGGCCGTCGGGGATCACCCTGATGTCCTCGACCTTCTGGAACCATTCCGGAGGCGCGGCCTTGAGCGGTTTGCCCGCGGCGCTGGCGCCATAGTCCTCGCCACGGGTCCAACGGCCCTTGCGCATCCAGGCGTAATCGGGAGCGGTGAAATTGTGGCTCTTGTCGGTGCCGATCGCGACGGAGTCGATGCCGGCAATATCCACCGTGCGGGCAACCATCGTGCACCAGGCTTCGATCGAGGCGCAGAAGTCGTCGCCGGTGATGTTGCGATAGGCGGCGCAGCCGATCACGCCGCCGGTATCCTTCAGCGCCCGGATGACGTCGTCCGACTTGTTGCGCTTGTGCATGAACAACGACTGGGCGTTGGCGTGGGTGACGGCGATCGGCTTTTCGGACACCTTGATCGCATCGAGTGTCGTGCGGTCGCCGACATGGCTGCAATCGACCAGAATGCCGGCGGCGTTCATCTCGCGCACCACTTCCTTGCCGAAGCGGGCGAGGCCCGAATCCTCGGCCTCGTAGCAGGAGCCACCGAGTTCGTTCTGGTTGTTGTAGGTGAGTTGCACGACGCGCACGCCGAGTTCGGCAAACATCTCCACGAAGCGGATCCGCCCTTCGAAGAGATTGGCGTTCTGGAAACCCATGATGACGGCGAGCTTGCCTGCGTCTGAAATGCGGCTGATGTCGTCTGCGGTAAGGGCTATCTCGGCGAGATCGGAGTTTTCGCGCACTAGGTCGCGCCAGCGGCCGATGGAATCCATCGACTCGACGGTGCCCTCCCAGAAGCCGCAGGTGTTGACGACCCCGCCGACATTCCCCGCCCTCAAGGATTGAAAGGCGGCGCGATCGAAATGCCCGCATTGCAAACCGTCGATGATCATGATCTCGCGCTCTCTTTCATACGTTCGGAAATGCTGGACGACAGGAAGGAGACGTCCGTCTCGTCGTCGTTGTCCTTGCGGCCGATGACCGTGCCGTCCTCGTTGACGATCATCGGACCTGCATGGCGGCGCGAGACGACGCTGTCGGTCGCAAGCGCCTGCTTTGCCAGGTGATAGATGCGCCACCAGAGATCGCTCTCGATCTCGGCGCCGTTGTCCAGAAGCGACCAAAGAAGAGGATCGTCCTTGCGAACGTCGCCGGTGACAGCTGCCGGAACAGCCTTCAGCACGTCGCCGAATACAGAGATCGAAAGCCCCGACCGACCACCGAAACGCGTGGCAAGCGCAAGTTCCTCGGCATCCGTGGCCCCTGTGACGGTCAGTTCCGCCGACCCGAACCGGGCCGTCAACTCACCGAGAAGATCGATCGCCGTCGGCAGCACGAACCACGCGTGTTCGCCGCAAGCATCGAGCGTCATGCGGTTGCCGTCTTCGGAAGCGATCGTGATACGGCCAGGAGCCGCCGACTTGAAGCTCTCGAAACGCTGCTCGAACAGTTTGAAGCCGCCAAGACCAAGCTTTTGCGAATACATCGGGATGTCGCCGACCGCCAGGAAGAAGCCTTTGGGCAGGCTGCTCAGCGAGAATATCCGCTCGGACATCAGTCGCATTTCGCGGGGCATGACGCGCATGGAGGGAGATGAATGCGACGAGTTCATAGAACAGGCTCCGCCGGGTAATACCAGGTGCCGGTATAGCCGGCGCGCAGATCGTCGGGGGTCGGTGCGCCGTGATAGAGCACGCCGCGCAGGTTGCGGCTGAGGAAATCACGGGTCTTGTCGATGCCGTGGACCCCGACATTCATCAGCCGCACGAGATCGATCGGCACAAAAGCCTCGGCGTTGATGTTGGCGCGAGGCGTGTGATAGTCCCGCTCGCGCAGGCTCTGAATGCGCGCGACCATATAGCGGTGTTCAGGATGTTTCATCAGGAAACGGGCGATGCTGAGCGAACCTTCGGCCCTGCCGAGATCGGCAAAAAGGGATTGGATACCGCCGCAGACATCGAGGCCGAGGTCAAGCGCATCGGGGACTTCCTCGCGGGCGCCGCGGCGCGGCTCCTCCGCCGTCTCCGATTTGTACCAGACATATTTATAGGCCCCGGGGGCGGCCATGTCGGTATCGAGCGCCCACCGATAGTCGTCATGGACGAGGGCCATCAGCTGTTCGACCGACTCGGTTGGCGCGACGCTGAATTCGTCGGGAGCATCAATGGCTGCCAATAGCCCGTCGGCTTCTTCCGGCACCAATTCGATCAGCAACGAGAGGAACGTCTCGAAAGCTTCCGGCAGGAGGTCGGTTTCGAATTCGGCAGTAAGCACATCAAACGGGAAATCGGTCGTACGACCAAACACCGTGCCGCTTCGCCGGAATTCTTCGAGCGCCGCCACCACCTTCTCGATATCGGCTGCCACGTGGGCGCTGGAGGCAAACGTCTCGTAGACCATCTGGTCCTGTTTGCGGAACACGATTGCCTGGCGGAGAAGTTCGAGCAGTCTCGCGACGCGAGGATCCGACGCATCGAGCTTCAGCGCGCGGGCCATCGCAATCGCGCCTTCGCGCGCGGACAGAAGCCCGTCGATCAGGCGCGGATGTTTGTGAACGAAGAAGATGAGGCCAAGCGCCGAACCATTGCCGACGCCGATATAGCGGCGAAGCTGCGGGTCGAGGCGCACGGCGGTCTCCGACTTCTTGGCCGCCAGATGTTCGACGAGGTCGCAGGAGAATTCGCGCATCAGGTAGGCGGTCAGCAACTGCGCCTGCAGGACTCCACCGAGCGCATGACGGGCACCGAGCGACGGAAAGGAACGCGTCCCGAATGTGCCGTTGCCGTCCAGGCCGGTATTGCGCATCAGATAGCAGACCTTCGAAAGATCGGCGACGGAGGGCTGGCGGCCTTCGGCAAGCGCTTCGAGCGTCTGGTCGAAGACCCGCATCGAGCGGTTCGACCGGCACCAGATCAGCGTGCCGGCGGTCGCCCGACCCGTATAGAGCTTGGGGATTTCGCGTCGCGCCGTTTCGATCTCGATTTCGGTCGCCGGCCCTTCGATCAGCGCGCCCATCATGTCCCAGGCCTGGCCGATGATACGGCCGGTGCGAGCCGTCCGGCTCGGCGGACGGGAAAAGCCGATGAACGAGAACTCCTGGTCAGGCGCCTTGATGGAATAAACGACGGTCCCTTCGGCGTTTTCGTCCACGTCGAAAAGGACATTGGAGATGTCCCAGCGCTCGCGGATCATCTTGTTCATGAAGGCGCGGGTGCCGCTGAGCCGGCTCGGCTGGATTGCCGCCAGCCGTGAGGTCTTCATCACCTCTTGGCTCGGGCGCGGTCGGGGCTTTGCCACCTGTTCGGAAGTCGCGGTCATGACCGTCAACGTTCTCCCTGCTGCATTTTCGTGATGGTCCGGGCGGTTTCGAGAAGCGGCTCGCGGAAGCTTTCGAGGTCGAAGCGCGTCTCCGGCATGACCAGCGAGATCGTCGACGTGCACTTTCCGCGGAGATCGAAGATCGGCGCCGCGATGGCGACGACGCCGCTATGGGTATAGCCGCTCGACAAGGCGTAACCGTTGGCACGGGCCTCGCCCAGGAGCTCTTGCGAAGCGAGCGGTTCACCGCTTTCCTGCAGGCGGGCGAGCGTCACTTCGTCTGCGAAGGCTGTCAGGATGCGGCCGGATGCGGAACCTTCGAGCGACATGGTCGTGCCGATCTTCTGTTCCGCACGCAGCACGCTTTCGGATTCGACGCGCGAGACGATGCAAGGCAACCCGCGATCGAGCACCGCCAGCGAAGCCGTTTCCTTCACCCGATGGACCAGCATTTCGATGATCGGCTGAACCCGCGTTCCGAGATTGGCCTGCTCCATGGCCGCCGCGGCAAGCCGGCAGGCGTGCATCGAAAGCCGATAGCGCATCTCGTGATCCTGCTCGACCCAGCCGGCTTCGATCAGCGTCAACAGCCGCTGATAAGCGGTGGGGCGAGAGAGCTCCATGGCCGACGCGATCTCTGGCAGTTTCATGCCGCGGGCGCTCGATGCCAGCACGTCCAGCACCGCCATGGTCTTCAGGACCGTGGAGAGTGGGCGGACGCCGCCGCTTTCCTCTTGTATTCTATTTGAATATGTCGTATCCATGTTGAATATAATCTGGCTGTCATTGATTTATGTCAATCGCGCCGGAGGCGATTGCGCGCGAAAAACGGTATGTTCATCGCTAAGGTATTCAGGGTGTTTGGAATTTTTTGCGTTGAATTCAGCGCGCCACCGGCATCGACGCGGCCGAGCGACCTAAATCCACAGCCGTGACGTGTATCTACCTGCGAGGACGAAAGCCGTGACTGCCGGTTGGCTGCCACCCGTCGTTATCCTTGGAGAAGGGATAGGGGGGCTCCCGTGCGTGAGTAAAATATTCGCATTTGCCGGCTTTTTTTGCGGTTTTCTTTCAATCCCGACGTCCTATTTTCTGTCATCTAGTCGCCAGCAAGCACTGCTGAAAGGATGACCTAATGTTTCGGTTGAAAACCATTGTCGCGGCGGCCCTTATTCACGCGGCAGCCTTTATGCCTTCCCTCGCCGGCGAAAATCTTGCCGCCGTCAAGTCTGCGGGCGTCTTCAAGATCGGCACCGAGGGAACCTACGCGCCGTTCACCTTCCATGACACAAGCGGCAAGCTGGTCGGTTTCGACGTGGAGATCGGGCAAGCCGTTGCGGCAAAACTCGGCGTCAAGGCTGAGTTCGTCGAAGGCAAGTGGGACGGCCTCATCGCAGGGCTCGATGCCAAGCGTTACGACACCGTCATCAACCAGGTTGGCATAACCGAAGCCCGCAAGCAGAAATATGATTTCTCCGATCCCTACATCGCGTCCAAGGCGGTGCTGATCGTCCGCCAGGACAACAGCGACATCAAGGGTTTCGCAGACCTCAAGGGTAAGAAATCCGCTCAGTCTCTGACCAGCAATTTCGGCAAGATCGCCGAACAAGCAGGCGCCGAACTGGTGGGCACGGATGGCTTCGACCAGTCGATCCAGCTTGTGCTCACACGCCGCGCCGACGCGACGATCAATGACAGCCTCTCCTTCCTCGATTTCAAGAAGCAGAAACCCGACGCGCCGGTAAAGATCGCCGCGCAGCAGGACAATGCCGATTATTCCGGCATCATCATCCGCAAGGGCGAGCCGGAATTGCTCGGTGCCATCAACAAGGCATTGGCGGACATCAAGGCTGACGGCACCTATCAGAAGATCTCCGACAAGTATTTCGGGCAGGACGTCTCCAGATAGGCTGCCGAGTTCCCATTCCTGACCTACATAGTTAGAGCGTCCGGCGCCCGCGCCGGACGTCATTTTTTGAGGATCACATCGTGCCGCACTGGCTTCAATTGATGTCGGATTCACTTCCGACCCTTCTGTGGGCGGGCATCCGTTTTACCGTTCCGCTGACATTGCTGTCCTTCCTGCTCGGGCTCGTCCTCGGCCTGATCACAGCGGTGACGCGGCTGTTCGGCCCGGCGCCGCTTGCGATGATCGCACGGTTTTACGTCTGGGTGATCCGCGGTACCCCGCTTCTCGTGCAGCTCTTCGTCATCTTCTACGGCCTGCCGAGCGTCGGCATCCTGCTCGACGCCTTTCCCGCGGCACTGATCGGCTTTACCCTGAATATCGGTGCTTACAGTTCCGAAATTATCCGCGCGGTCATTTCCTCGGTGCCGAAGGGGCAGTGGGAAGCGGCCTATTCGATCGGCATGTCATGGCGCCAGGCGATGAGCCGCACCATCCTGCCGCAGGCGGCGCGTGTCGCGGTGCCGCCCCTTTCGAATACCTTTATCTCGCTGGTCAAGGATACCTCGCTTGCCGCCGCGATAACGGTGCCGGAACTTTTCCAGGCCGCCCAGCGGATCGTCGCGACGACCTATGAGCCGCTGATCCTCTATATCGAGGCCGCCTTGATCTACCTGGTCTTGAGCTCGGTGCTGTCATCGTTGCAGAACAGGCTTGAAAAGCGTTTCGCCCGTTATGGCGGCATGATGGAGTCAAACCGATGATCGAGCTTTCCAATATCGAAAAGCGGTTCGGCGACGCGGTCATCCTGAAGGACATCAGCCTCGGCATTCCCGAGGGAAGCGTGACTGCGCTCATCGGCCCTTCGGGCGGTGGCAAGAGCACGCTGCTGCGATGCATCAACCTGCTGGAAATTCCGACCGCCGGCTCCGTCCGCATCGGCGAGGAAAAGCTCGACTTCGAGCCCGGCCTGAAGATCGGCTGGAAGTCGATCCAGAAGATCCGCCGCCAGACCGGCATGGTCTTCCAGAACTTCCAGCTCTTTCCGCATCGAACGGCGATCGAGAACGTCATGGAGGGACTGACGACGGTTCTGAAATGGCCGCGCCAAAAGGCCCATGACCGCGCCAGCGAACTGCTCACCAAGGTGGGAATGGCGCATAAGACCGATGCCTGGCCGTCAGAGCTTTCCGGCGGGCAACAACAAAGGGTGGCGATCGCCCGGGCGCTTGCGCCTTCGCCGCGGGTTCTTCTTTGCGACGAACCGACCTCGGCCCTCGATCCTGAACTTTCCGCCGAGGTCATCGACGTGCTCGGCCGCCTTGCAGCCGAAGGAACGACGATGGTGATGGCGACGCACGACCTGCGCCTTGCCTCGCGGATCGCCAATCACGTGGTTTTTCTCGAGAGCGGGAACGTGGTCGAGTCCGGCAGGGCGGAAGCGATCTTCGGTAATCCGAGGCAGGAACGCACCAAGAGCTTCATCTCATCGATCAACGCGGCGCAGACCGCCCATATCTAAGCGCTTTGTTCCGGCGCGGACATTCGCGTGGGCACTGCACCGGATAAACTCCTCGAACTTCGGTTCGGGAGATAATCTCGCCCAAGCTCAGATCATGAGTGCGGTTTTCCGCCAAATTCCGATTAAAACCGCACGGCCCGTCGGCGAGCAATTTCATCTGTTTCCAAGGGAAACTCGTCGCATGAAGAGAACCCTCGGCATTTGTACCACTCTACCCGAGAGATGCGGATTCGTCGACCTATCCATCCGACGTTTTGTTACCTTCAGATGGCACGAGAGGTAAAGTCAAAAGCCGCGAGAGCGCCGATATTTTGTCATTCTGACCAATATCCAGCGAGCTCCCTCGCCTGCCTTCCGCCGCAGGAATAGAATTGAAAGCGAGCCCGGAAACATGCCGCAAAGCACATCCGGCGATCATGGAGCGAATACCTGCCTCAGTGATTTGGAGCCAAGCGGCTTGCCAGATCAGTCTCTTCTTGAAGCTCATGACTGCCCTGAGAGCAGAACAGGCAGCGGATCGCCCGTTCGCGTCTTCGACGAAAGGAAATCACGCGGCAAAGCAAGCGAGGAATCGTGCGGCATCGATCGAGCGTCCGCCGAGGTTTTCTGTTGTTGCCGAGCAAAGTCCCTCCGCGGCAGCAGCAGGGGAAGCTGAGTGCGTTTTTATGGGCTGGACCAGGACAGTATGCAGCCGAGCCGGACAGAGTGATCGCGGGAGTACTTTATGCGCGCGATGACCGGGAATGTCTTCCGATAGATCTCCAATTGGGGCGACCTATCCACGAGAGCAGTGATGTTGCCGCTCATCAACTCGCCGTCATGCGCAACAGTTGAAGCCACGCATGCGGTCGTCGACAGCAATGGCCATACCGGCCATGACCTCGGTTCGTGTGTCTCGTCGAAAGATCTGCTGCTTCGCGGCCTCCGTCGGCGCGCCATGTTGGCCGGCCCCACCAATCCGAAGACCGCCGGACAAGAAATCCAAGCCGGATACGAAGAAGATCGACCACAGGATAAAACAGCCGTCGAGGATATTCTCGCAAAGGCGGAGAACAGCGGATGACTGGATCCAACCCGCGCCAGCCTTACCGACCGTGAGCTAATACGTTGCTCCAGTCGCAGCACTCACTCTCGTGGCATACAAGCAGCCAAACGCGGGAGAGTGTCGTTCGGTGAAAAGACGTCTTCTTCCGGGGGTCGCACGGTTCGATTTGCCGGAGGCGTCGCAGTTGTCCGCGGACTACTTCACCACGGAAACGTCCTCCAGGGGCGGAATTCCTCTGCTCGGCATACCATCGCAAACAAACCTCCAAGAGTAGTAGTCCGCGGACAACTCGTTTCAAAGAGCCGAGGCGCGATGCCACCTCGCCCGAAATCCGACCGGCCTCAAGTGCCCACGAATGCCAATTTGGCCAGCAAAACAGCGGAAAATGACAGCTTGGTTAAGCGTTTGTAAATCGGTAACGAATCGGCGCATAATATAACTGCGCAGTTAGAGCGCTTTCGGTAAAAATTGCGCAGTTATTTGGGAAAACCACATGCAACCGAGTCTTGTTATCCAGGACGATCAAGAGCATCTTCCTTCACTTCTGGCAACAGATGCGCAGGAGCTGTCCTATCAGCTCCAACAGCATCAAGCGAAGATCTTTCCGCCTCTTTCCCAAAAGACGATGCGGTTCTTCTCTCCTGCCGAAGCCGCGGGCTTCATAGGCATCGGCGAAGGTTATCTCCGGCAGGTCGCTGCCGAAGGCCATGGCCCAAGTCCTCTCGCCAACGGGCGCCGTCTCTATGGCGCGGATGATATGGACCGGATCCGCCGGGTTCTTGATGAGAGAAACGGGACTCCGAAATATGTCCCGGCCCGGAAGGGCGCCGACAAGCTTCAAATCGTATCGGTCATGAACTTCAAGGGCGGTTCGGGGAAAACGACCACGGCTGCGCATCTGGCGCAATATCTGGCCCTGAGAGGCTACCGGGTGCTGGCCGTCGATCTCGATCCGCAGGCTTCTCTTTCCGCCTTGTTCGGCCATCAGCCGGAATTGGATGTCGGAGAAGCTGAAACGCTCTACGGCGCGATCCGTTATGAAGATCCGCGGCCGATCGCCGATATCGTGCGCGCCACTTATACGCCCAATCTGCATCTGATCCCTGGAAATCTCGAACTCATGGAGTTCGAACATGAGACGCCCAAGGCAATGGCATCCGGCACGGCGGAGACGATGTTTTTCGCGCGGATAGGCGAGGCCCTGACCGAGATCGAAAGCCTCTACGATGTCGTGGTCGTCGATTGCCCGCCGCAGCTCGGGTTTCTGACGATGTCGGCGCTCTGCGCGGCGACATCCGTGTTGATCACCGTGCACCCGCAAATGCTCGACGTCATGTCGATGTCCCAGTTCCTGACCATGACGAGCGAGCTCATGTCCGTGGTCGAAAGGGCCGGAGGCAGGACGAGTTATGACTGGATGCGCTATCTCGTCACGAGATTCGAACCCAATGACGGCCCGCAAAGCCAGATGACCGGCTTCATGCGTGCTATTTTCGGAAACCGCATGCTTCAGAACGCGATGCTGAAATCGACCGCCATCGCCGATGCCGGGGTGACCAAGCAAACGCTGTATGAAGTGGAACGATCGCTATTCGTGCGAGGCACATACGATCGGGCCTGGGAGTCGCTCAATCTCGTCAATTCAGAGATCGAGGCCCATATCCGAGCCACATGGGGAAGGAAGTAGCTAGATGGCCAGAAAGAACCTCATCGAGATTTCCTCTTCCAGCGCAACGCGCCCCGAACCGGTCGCTCCGAGGGACAACCGGCCTATTGCCGGTTTTGTGCCACAAGCCCGCAATTCCGCGCCTGTAGGCGGGATTACCAGGACGCTTGGCAATATCACCGAAAAGGTCGAACGGGCGAACGATCTTGAGCGGCAGCTGGCCAAGGGTCAGATCGTCGTCGAGATCGATCCCGTCCTGATTGACGCTTCCTTCGTCGAGGATCGACTGGAGATAGACCCCGTTCAGCTGAATGAGCTGGTGGAGCAGATCCGCGAGCATGGTCAGCAGGTACCCATCCTTGTGCGGCCTCATCCGCAGGCAAAAGGCCGTTATCAGGTCGCCTACGGCCATCGCAGGCTGGCGGCGGCGAAGAAACTCGGCCTCAGTGTGCGGGCGGTGGTCCGCGATCTCACGGATGACCAGCTGGTGGTCAGCCAAGGGCAGGAAAACAGTGCCCGGACGAATTTATCCTATATTGAGCGGGCTCTTTTTGCCTTGCGGCTCGAACAACGAGGTTTTACCCGCGATATTATCATGGCGGCGCTCGGAGTGGATAAGGCGGCACTCTCCAAGATGTTGATCGTGACGCGGCAGGTGCCGATCGCCCTGGTTACAGCCATCGGTGCTGCGCCGGAGATCGGCCGCAGGCGCTGGCTGGAGTTGGGCGAGCGCCTTGAGACTGTGGAGCCTGATGTCGTTCTGGCGCAGTTGTCCGCGGACAACTCGGGACAGCTGTCAAGCGACGAGCGCTTCCATCGGGCTCTAGCCTTTGCCTCAAAAAGGCCGGCACTGACAACAGCCCCTGCTGCCAAGGCGCAAATTTCCGGAGTACCGGTCCAGTTCAAGAAGACCGCATCGAGCGCGACCTTTGTCTTCGACAACAAGGCGGCGCCTGGGTTCGACCAATTCGTGCAGGAGAGGCTCGTAACCCTCTTTGCAGAATTCCAACAAAACAAAGGAGCGTAAACCGCAAAAGAAAAAGGCCCCCAAGCGACAAAGTCGTGGAAGCCCTTCTCAGATCTTAGCAAATCAAGAATCGCATTTCCTCGAATCACTGTCAAGAGTTTAGGCGCCGTTTGGGCGAGTGGATTTCTTTTGCCTTAGCGAAAGTGAAGGCAGATGGAGAACAGGTATGTAACGACGCCCTTTGGGCGGCGGGCGATGTCGCTTGGCATGCTGGCAAATCAGCAGCTTGCCGAGAAGATTGAACCCGGAATCAGCCGTAACAAATGGAAACTGTTCAGGGCGGTCTGCGAAGCAAGACCGTCACTGGGCGTGACCGATCGCGCATTGACGGTGCTCGACGCGCTCTTGACCTTTTACCCGGACGACGAGCTCTGCGAGGCGAGAGGCCTGGTGGTCTTTCCCTCAAACGCGCAGCTTTCCCTCCGCGCCCGCGGCATGACCGCCGCGACCCTCAGGCGACACCTTGCCGTTCTCATAGAGGCCGGCCTGATCCTGCGAAAGGATAGCCCCAACGGGAAACGTTATGCGCGTCGCAGCAGGGCCGGAGAGATCAATGAGGCGTTCGGCTTCAGCCTCGCTCCGCTTCTGGCCAGAGCTGCCGAGATCGAGAGCCTCGCCGCCCAGGTGATTGCCGAACGGGAGCTGTTGCGGATTACCCGAGACCGGCTCACTGTCTGCCGTCGCGATGTCGCAAAGCTGATCACGGCGGCCTCCCAAGACGGCGTCCCAGGTGACTGGGGAACGATCCTCGATATCTTCCGAACGTTGGTGGCGCGGATTCCACGTGTCGCCACAGTCAAAAACCTTTCCCCCATCCTGGAAGACATGGCGACCTTGCGCTCGAAGATCGTCAACCTTCTGGAAAGCTGGATAAAAACTGAAAAAATCGACGCCAGTGAGTCTCAAATTGAGCGCCACAAACAGAATTCCAAACTTAAATACAATTATGAATCTGAACCTCGCTTCGAGATGAAACGTGCCGCGCCGTCATCGGATGATCCTGAACCGCTGAGTGAACCGGTCGAAAGCAGGCAAAACAGGCAAACGTCGACCCATACGGAGACCGCAGCAGCCAAATCCCTGCAATCCTTCCCGCTTGGGCTCGTGCTACAGTCCTGCCCGCAGATCGCCGACTATGGACCAAGCGGCAGGATCGACAACTGGCGCGACTTGATGGCTGCCGCTGTCGTTGTTCGAACCATGCTGGGGATCACGTCTTCGGCCTACGAAGAGGCGTGCACGGCGATGGGACGGGAAAATGCAGCGACTGTCCTTGCCTGCATTCTCGAGAGGGGAGAGCAGATCAATTCGGCGGGTGGCTATCTGCGCGATCTGACCCGACGAACCGAAAGAGGCGAGTTTGCGGTTGGTCCAATGCTGATGGCGCTTGCACGCGCGGGCGTCTCCGGTAGGAGGCTAGCTGGATAAGCGTCATACCGGCATCTGGGAACACGACGTCCTCCAAACTCGTCGCAACTTTTGGCCGACATCATGTGCGGTTACACTGAGATATTGAGCCGAAACCGCTCACGCGGGTTAAGGATGAGCGGGCAAAGACCGGTAAATCCATGCAGGAAGTCGTTAGCCGGCCGACTGCGCATTCGCGCGCGATCGATCTGACGCGGCCCGTGTCATCTTTGCGCGACACGGCGCGGAGCGGTGACCTCGACTGGCCAGTTGTTCTGCAAGGAACGAGCGTGCGATTGGGTGTCTGTACCCTTGTTGCTCTCCAGCTGAAACTGATTGACCAGGTTTCGCAGACGGCTCGCCTCGGACGACAAGGAAGCGACAGCCGCTGTCGACTGTTCGACCATTGCCGCGTTCTGTTGCGTCGCCTGGTCCATGTGATTAACCGCGGTATTGATCTCAGCAAGCCCGGTCGACTGCTCGCGCGCCGACGTGGCAATCGCGTCCATGACCTGATTGATCTGGACCACATACTCGCCGATCGACTTCAGCGAAATCCCGGTTTCGAGAACCAGTTTCACGCCGTTTTCCACCTCGGTCGATGACTTCTGGATAAGCCCTTTGATTTCCTTGGCCGCTTGAGCGGCGCGCTGGGCAAGCTCGCGGACTTCCTGTGCGACGACCGCGAAACCTTTGCCCGCTTCACCCGCACGGGCGGCTTCAACGCCGGCGTTGAGTGCCAGAAGGTTCGTCTGGAAGGCAATCTCGTCGATGACGCCGATGATGTTCGAGATCTGCTGCGAGCTGTCTTCGATGCGCCGCATCGCTTTTTCGGCTTCGGACACGACCGCTGCTGACCGCTGGGCACTGACATTGGCTTCCAGAGCCACGTTGCGTGCCTCGTCCGTCCGTTTCGTCGACATTGCGACATTGGATGTGATCTCGTCCAATGCGGCGGCCGTCTCCTCGAGCGAGGCTGCCTGTTGTTCCGTGCGTTTGGAAAGGTCGTGGGCGCCGGATGCAATCTCGCCGGTGCCATTGTCTATGCTGTGCACCGTCTGCAGCACCGCGCCTATCGTCGTCCCCAATTGCCGAAGGGAAGCGTTGAAGTCTTCGCGCAATGTCTCGTATTCGGCCGCAAATTGCTCCGAAAGCTGGAATGAGATGTCTCCCGCTGCGAGGCGCTGGAGACCTCCACCCAATGTCGTGGTCGCGAAGCGTAACTGTTCAGCCTCCCGTTCGGCGCGCTGCTGGGCTGCAGCGCGTGATGCTTCCATCTCGCTGCGCGATGCTGCCGCTTCGTTCTCGAGCCTCACGACATTGAGGGCATTCTGCCGGAAGATCTCAACGGCACCAGCCATCTCACCAACTTCGTCGGCGCGACCGGCATAGGGAATATCGTTTTCGAGGTCTCCATCCGACAGCTGTTTCATGGCGGAGGTGATCCTCCGGATCGGATTGGCTACGCCGGAGATTGCAAATACGATGCCGGCCAGAACGATCAGCACCGCGAGCACGGCGATTGCCGCGGTCAATGTGAAAGCGGACTTCGCGGAGGCATCGCTGGCCGCCACGAAACCTTCAGCCTGGCTGAGAATGAAGGTGACCAGGTTTGTTATTCCCTTGTTCACCAGCTCGGCCTGCGATTCCATATCCGTCTTGAATAACCTGACCGCCTCAGGTGTTTTTCCGGCGTCATCAAGCGCGATCATCTGCTCCGCCAAGCGGCGATATTTGCTGAGCTCCGGCTTGATCTGATTGATCAGTTCCCGCCCGCGTTCCGTGCGAACGCCGTTTTCATATTCGGCAACCACCTTTTCGACCGCGGCAGCAGCAGCATCGATTTTTCGCTTCCCGACGCCCAGTTCCTCTGCCGTATCGTCGAGAATATACTGGCTATAAACGAGTTTGAGATCGAGAAAACTGCCTTTGATCTCACGAGCCGTCATCAACCGCTGCATCCAGAATGTCCCGATCTGTTCAGCGTTGGCGCTGAGTGTCGAGATCGTGCTGAGCGAGACGTAGGATAAACCTACCATGAAGATACTGATGATCGAAAGCTTTAGGACGAGGGCTTGCTTAATGCTTGGGCGTTTCATGCTGCGGCTCTCCGATCAGAGGCTCTTGGGGGTGGTGACCTGATTGCGGTCAGAACAAAATGTCGCACTAGATTGATAATTTAATATTAACTAAAATACGTACGGTCTGGATATCTTGACGTAGAAGATCGCTTTCACGACCCCGCAAGAGCTCCTCAGAGTGGGGGCCTGTCATTTGTAGGCGTCTATATGCGCTACGTGAACTTTAGCGATTTATTTTATCCTTCCCGCTAACCTCTCATCTGAAATTGTTCCGGTCGAATAGGCAGTGCTTGAGGAAGCTATGCTTGGTGCGGAAGTAATGGTCTTGCTGGAATCCTGTCCACTCGCCGCGCTCGTCGTGAACGCAGCGGGTTTTGTCATGTTCGCGAATGCCGAGGCCTGCGCACTCTTTGACGGAGCAGACACGCTGAATGGCACGAACGTTGCCGATCTCTTGGCCGGATGGCCACTCGACAAGCCAGATGGTTCACCGGTTCTCTTGCGCAGCAGGACGGGAGAAACACGAAGCTGCAACATCAGGGTTTCGCCATGTTCCGGTTCGGGTGAACCGATCACCGTGGTCTGGATAGAAGTTGGCGGACCGGAAAAATCGGCCGGGCTTGCCGTTCGGGAGGCCAATCTTCGTCTGCGATATGTCATCGAGATGTTGCCGCAGGCCGTCTGCGTCTTCGACGCCAAGGACCGATACGTTCTTTGGAATCAGAAATACGCCGAACTCTATGCGGATATCGCCGAATACCTGACGCCGGGGATTCCGTTCGAGGAGATTTTGAAGATCAGCCTTGCAGGCGGCAGCATCCAGGAAGTCGTGCTGGACCAGAACGCCTGGCTTAGCGAACGCATGGCCAAGTTTCGTCAGGTCGCATCCCAGGAAGAGCGGCAAATGAAGGATGGCCGATGGTTGCGCTACGACGATCGCCGCACGCCGGATGGCGGTGCCATTGGAATGCGCATAGACATCACCAGTCTCAAGCAGCGCGAGGAATGGCTTCGGCAATTGTTCGAGGCAAACCCGATGCCGATGCTACTCTGCGACGGCGACAGCCTTGCGATCCTTGAAGCCAATCACGCGGCGCTTCAATTTTATGGCTACGAGAGATCGGTCCTTCTGGCCAAAGCCGTTTGCGACATGCATGCCGAAGGCCAGGGTGAGGAGTTCGCCGCCAGGCTTCGTAATCTCGACGGGGACTGCGAAGCCCGCACCGTCTGGCGCCAGCGAACGGCGAAGGGCCGGGAACACCACGTCCTCATCTATGTCAGGCTGCTCCACGAGGGTGGCGACCGGCGGCTGCTGCTGACGATCGCCGACGTCAGCGACCGGGTGCTGGCGGAGGCCGAGGCTAACCGGTTGGCGCATCATGATGTTCTGACCGGCCTTCCGAACCGGATGCAATTCTACAAGGCTCTCGATGAGGCACTCAAACCGCAGGCGGAGGATGGCGTTGTCGTCGTCTACTGTCTCGATCTCGACGGGTTCAAGCCGGTCAACGACACGTTCGGCCATGCCGCCGGCGACGAGGTTTTAAAGATGGCCGGTGAGCGGCTGCTTTCGGCCGCAGCCGGACATCTGGTGGCCCGCCTCGGTGGCGACGAATTTGCCATCCTCGTGAAGACCACGGGCCAGGCAGATACCGATCTTGCGGAACGGTGCATATCGGCCTTCAGCGCACCTTTCCAGATCAAGGGTTTTTCGATCGGTATCGGCGTCAGCATCGGCATCGCCGCCGCAAGTGTCGCCGGCGGCGATCGTGAAACGCTTGTTCAGACCGCGGACCGTGCACTTTATCGGGCAAAGTCGAGCGGGCGCAACACCTGGCGGATCGCCGGAGACGAGCTGATGCCGGCGCTGATGACTGCGGGTTAACGCCGAGGGAATGTTTTCGCCCCGGCGACCGTTGTCGACGCCTTCGATCTCGCGGATGATGGAACTCGCCAAAAATTCCACCTGCTTTGGAAAGCTACACTCTCTCGCACCGGCATTTTGGAACAAACGGGGTCGGCCTCGGCTTTGGAAGCGGATAGTATCCTGTCATCGCGATTGGAAATGCTGGGGAGCTCGAATGATCGATCTTTATTATTGGCCGACGCCCAACGGCAAGAAGGTCTCGATTTTCCTGGAGGAAACCGGCACGCCCTATAAGCTGATCCCGGTGCAGATTTCTCGCGGCGACCAGTTCAAGCCGGAGTTCCTGAAGATCAATCCCAATCATCGCATGCCAGCAATCGTCGATCACCAGCCGGCCGACGGCGGAGCGCCGATCAGCGTGTTCGAATCCGGTGCGATCCTGTTCTACCTCGCCGAAAAGACCGGCAAGCTCTGGCCGCAGGATTTGCGTGCTAAATACGAAGTGGCCCAATGGGTCATCTGGCAGATGGCCAACCAGGGACCGAAGCTCGGCGAAGCCGGGCATTTCCGCCGTTTGGGTGATCGCGAGGGCGACCAGTCCTACGCGGTGCGCCGCTTCACCGACGAGGCCAACCGTCTCTATGGCGTGCTGAATATGCGGCTGCGCGACCGTCCCTATCTCGCCGGCGACCAGTTTACGATCGCCGACATCATCAGCTATCCGTGGACGGTCGGCTGGCAGGCGCAGGGCCAGGACATCAACGAGTTCAAGCATTTCAAGCGCTGGTTCGACGACCTGAGCGCACGGCCCGGCGTCCAGCGGGGGCTTGCTGTCGGCGCGGACCTCGCCGTCGACAATACCAAACTGCCGCCGGAGGAGCAGGAGCGAATCCGCAAGATCCTCTATAATCAACGGGCAATACCGGTCGCCGATTAGTCGGCCGGCTGCTAGAGTCCCGGCCATCCAAAAATGCGCAATCGATAGAAACAATTCAAGGGAGCCAAGACATGAGCCTTCGTATCAACGACATCGCACCGGATTTCACCGCCGAAACCACCCAGGGCACGATCCATTTCCATGACTGGATCGGCAGCGGCTGGGCCGTGCTGTTTTCCCATCCGAAGAACTTTACGCCGGTCTGCACGACCGAACTCGGCGCCATGGCCGGCCTTGAGGGAGAATTTAAAAAGCGCGGCGTCAAGATCATCGGCATCTCCGTCGATCCGGTCGAAAGCCACGGCAAGTGGAAGGACGACATCAAGACCGCGACCGGTTTCGACGTCGAATATCCGCTGATCGGCGACCGCGATCTCAAGATCGCCAAGCTCTATGACATGCTGTCGGCCGGTGCGGGCGAAAGCTCGGAAGGCCGCACGCCCGCCGACAATGCGACGGTGCGCTCGGTTTATGTCATCGGCCCGGACAAGAAGATCAAGCTGATCCTCACCTATCCGATGACCACAGGCCGTAACTTCAACGAAATCCTGCGGGCGATCGACTCGATCCAGCTCACCGCCAAACACCAGGTGGCGACGCCGGCCAATTGGCAGCAGGGTGAGGACGTGATCATCACCGCCGCCGTTTCCAACGAGGATGCGATCACCCGCTTCGGTTCGTTCGATACGGTCCTGCCCTACCTGCGCAAGACCAAGCAGCCCACGGCCTGATATCGTTTCATCCAGACAAAAAGGCCGGCGGAGCGGATCGCTTCGCCGGCCTTTCGATGTGTTCCAGGTAAAACACCCGGTGCGGGACGAGCCGTCTCAATAGACGGGATACATGCCCCAGAAAAAGCTTTCCGAATGTTCGCGATCGGGATCGCGGTTTTTGTCACCATCCTCGCGCACCTTTTCAAGCGGCGTGCGCTCGGTGCTTTCTGTGTCTGCCCTACCCGGCGCCCGCCGGCTCAGTCCGAACAGATCAAACCCAAACAGGGATAAGCCACCAGCGATCATCGTCAGCCTCCGGTCGGTTGAACATCATGCCCACTCACTTTCGGGCCAAACCCTGCTCGGGTCAATGTAGTCTATCAAAACCCTATACTAATTCGTCAACGGGATGGAAACTATTATGTCTGAAATGTGGCAGTTGGCGAAATGCCGATCTTTGCAAGAGCTCTTGCGTCCCCTTCAGGCGAAGAAACGGTTGGCCGGCCGCGGCAGGCCGAGATGGTCGCGAAGCGTCGATCCCTCGTAGTCGGTGCGGAAGATGCCGCGGCGCTGAAGTTCCGGAATAAGCCGCTGCGTCACGTCGTCCAGGCCCTGCGGCAGGTAGGGGAAAACGACCGTAAAGCCGTCGCTTGCCTCTTCCGAAAGCCAGGTCTGCATCTCGTCGGCAATGGTTTGAGGCGTGCCGACAAAGGCGAGGCCCGAATAACCGCCGTACCGCTGGGCGAGCTGGCGCACCGTCAGCTTTTCCTGTTCGGCGAGTTTGAGGACCTGGGCGCGGCCGGACTTGCTGGCGTTGGTTTCCGGAATTTCCGGCAGTGGACCGTCCGGATCGAAACCGGAGGCGTCGTGGCCAAGCGCGATCGACAGCGAGGCGATGGCGCTATCGTAATGCACCAGGCTATCGAGTTTCGCCCGCTTCGCCTTCGCTTCCTCGATCGTATCGCCGACAACGATGAAGGCGGCCGGCAGGATCTTCAGGTGGTCAGGGCTGCGCGAGGCAGCGACCATGCGGCCCTTGATATCCCCATAAAGCGCCTTGGCAGCGGAGAGATCGCGTGGCGAACAGAAGACCAGTTCGGCAGTCTCGGCCGCGAGCTGGCGTCCCGGTTCCGATTGCCCGGCCTGCACGATCACCGGCCAGCCTTGCACCGGCCGGGCGATATTGAGCGGCCCGCGCACGCTGAGTTCCTCACCCTTGTGGTCCAGCACATGCATCTTCTCCGGATCGAAGAAAATGCCGCTTTGCTGATCGCGGATGAAGGCGTCGTCCGCAAAACTGTCCCAAAGTCCGGTGACGACGTCGTAGAACTCGCGCGCCCGCTTGTAGCGCTCGCCGTGCTCCACATGTTCGTCGAGACCGAAATTACGGGCGGAATCCGGGTTGGACGTGGTGACGATGTTCCAGGCGGCGCGGCCGTTGCTGATATGGTCGAGCGAGGCGAACCGGCGGGCGACGTGATAGGGCTCGTCGAACGTGGTCGAGGCGGTCGCCGCAAGGCCGATCTTCTCGGTGACGGCCGCCAGCGCCGAGAGCAGCGTGAACGGCTCGAACGAGGTTACGGTCTGGCTGCGCTTCAGCGCTTCGACCGGCATGTTCAGCACCGCCAGATGATCGGCCATGAAGAAGGCGTCGAACTTGGCAGCCTCCAGTTTCTGGATGAAGGACTTGATATGCCCGAAATTGAAATTGGCATCCGGATAGGCGCCGGGATATCGCCACGCGCCGGTATGCAGGCTGACGGGACGCATGAAGGCGGTAAGGTGGAGTGATCTTGCCATGGGACGACGCTCTTGTGGGGTGAGAAACGGCTGATCGGCTTAAAGTAGGCATTCCCGTTTCACATGCTAAGCAACGTTGTTGCGCCGATTGCATCGTCCCGGAGAAATTCTCTCTCCTTCCGCTCAACTTGGCGTGACAATCCGCAAAACTCTCTCTTCGGCCACCAAAAGAGAAAATTCACTTCGTTCGACGCGTGCAATTGAAGCTTTATTCCTTCTCCCGCCCTCCATGGCGTGGCTCAATGACAAACTTGATCCGGGAGGCGCGCATGAGCAGGGTTTTCCATTTGGCAGGAAAGATCAGAGCAGTGGCTCCGTACCTCGCGACAGAGGACCAGGCGATCGAGGTGGTGAAGGGGCTTTCGGCGCGGATCGCCGAGGGATCGAGCCACCGCGACCGGCAGCGACTGCTTCCGCATGACGAGATGGAACTGGTCGCCCAGTCAGGCCTGCTGGGAATAACCGTGCCCGCCGAATACGGCGGCGCCGACATTTCCAATGCCTTCCTGGCGGAGGTGATCGCCATTCTGTCGGAGGCCGATGCATCGGTCGGGCAGATCCCGCAGAACCACTTCTCGATTCTCGAAGCTTTGCGCCTTTCCGGCAGCGAGGAGCAGAAGAAATATTTCTTTGCCCGGGCGCTCGCCGGCGAGCATTTCGGCAATGCCCTTGCCGAGTCCGGAACGAAGGCCGCGGGCGATATCGAAACCCGGCTTGTGCCGGAAGGCGTCGGCTACCGAATTACCGGCCGCAAATATTATTCGACGGGCGCGCTGTTTGCCGACTGGGTGGCCATCTTCGGTCTCGATCCCGAAGGCAAAGCGGTCATGGCGATCGTGCCGCGCGATGCGGAAGGACTGACGATCGTCGACGATTGGGACGGGTTCGGCCAGCGCACCACGGCCAGCGGCACCGTGCTGATCGACAACGTCTACGTTTCTCCGGATTCAGTCATCAGCTACTATCGGAGTTTCGAACGGCATGCGCCACTCGGCTCGCTTGGCCAGCTGCTGCATGCCGCCGTCGACCTGGGGATTGCACGCGCCGCCTTTGCCGACATGGTCGGCTTCGTGCGCAGCAAATCCCGAGGCATCCGCAATGTCGGCATCGAGACGGCAAGTGCCGATCCGCTGACCATTGCGCGGACCGGCTCGATCGCCGTCAAACTGGAAGCCGCGAGCGCGGTTCTGGAACGAGCCGGCCGCAAGGTCGATGTCGCCCAGATCAACCCGTCCTCGGAGACTGCGATCGAGGCCTCGCTCTCCGTCGCTGCCGCAAAGATCCTGACGACGGAGGCAGCACTCGACGCGACCAACGGTCTGTTCGAACTTGCCGGAACTTCTGCGACCAAGGAGGACCTGAACCTCGACCGCCATTGGCGCAACGCCCGCACCCATACGGTGCACGATCCGGTACGCTGGAAACATCACGCGATCGGCGATTTTCACCTGAACGGCAACGTCCCGCGGCCGAACGGACAGTTCTGAAGGAATACCGCGCACAAAAGGCGCGGCGGCTACGGCGGCGTCAGGCGAACCGGTTGAACTCTATTTGCTGCCGGCCTGCGCGTCGTCGAGCAGGCCGCTCGAGCGTTTGGCGACCATCTGTTCCAGCGTCATGTTATCGAGGACCGCAGCGATTGCGTCGCGCACTTCCGTCATCGAATGGCGGATCTGACAGTCTTCCGGGTGGTCGCAATCGTCGCAGGGCTCGAACGCCGTCTTGCTGGCGCAGCGGATCGGCGCCAGCGGACCGTCCAGGATGCGGACCGCCTGGCCGACATAGATCTGGGAAGCGGGCTTGGACAGCGCATAACCGCCGCCAGGCCCTTTTTTCGAGCGCAGCATGCCGCCCTTGCGCAGTTCGAGCAGGATCGCATCGAGGAATTTCTTGGAAATATTGTTCTGTTGGGCGATGTCGCTGACGAAGGCGGTCTTGCCGGGTTCAAGCTGCGCAAGGTGGACAAGCGCCTTCAGTCCGTATTTTCCCTTTTTCGTCAGCATCGAAGATCGAAATTCCGCCTCGCCCGTGTCCTTTCCCCGGCGTCCCCGCCGCGGATGTGACACCGATACAGGACCGGCGCCAAAGGTTCAACGTCGGTTTACTCGTCTGCTCTATTCTGCCGAAAGATCGCGCAATGTCCGCGGCAGCGTGTTCATGCATTCGGCTCCCGTTTCGGTGATCAGGAACTGATCCTCGATCATCAGCGCGCCGATGCCCTGCCCGTAGAACGGCGTCTCCAGCGCCACCACCATGTCCGGCTGGATGACTTCCGGATTGCCGGCGGAGAAGAACGGCCATTCCTCGATGCCGACGCTGCCGCCGACCGAATGGCCGAAATGGCCACGATCATAGTCTGCGAAGCCGTCCTTGCGCATCGAGGCGAGCATGGCCGCATGCACCGCGCCGAACATATTGCCGGGACGAAGTTCATCGAGCCCGGCTGCAAAAGCATTTTCCAGCGCTTTGAAGATTTCGCGCGGCAGTGGCGATGCAAGGCCATGGGTGAAGGTGCGTGCGCCGTCCGAGGAATAGCCGTCGACCAGCGTCCCGACATCGGCCTTGATCAGCGCGCCCGGCGTCACGACCGCCGCCATGTCCGAAAGATCGGCGCCGATCGAGATGAAGTCCCAGTGGCCGCTCAGCCCGAAGCCGCCTTCCGCCGCGGCCTCCTGGGCGCCCGCCTTCCAGGCGCAAGAGAGTTCGGTGAGCCGTGCGCCGGGTTTCACTGCCGCCGCCATGCGGGCGAGCCCGGCTTCCGCAGCCTTGGCGGCACGACGCAGCCGTTCGATCTCGCGCGGCGTCTTGACGGCCCGCAGACGGCGCAGCACGTGCGAGCCGTCGGTCCAGGTTACCGTCGGCAAAGCCAGTTTCAGGGCCTCGAAATCGGCGGTCGGCATGAATTCCAGGTCGGCGCCGATCCGAGCGCGATCAAGGCCACGCTCGTTCAGCAGATCGCCGAGCAGGCCGAAACAGGCGGACCGATCGAACGTTTCCGGCCGAGGTCCGAAAGACCCGAGCCGGCGATAGGCCTCGTTGACCTGCTCGACGCTCTCGGCTCCCGTTAGATCGAGCATGTCGATCCAGATGCGATGGGTGCGCAGGTCCACGTCTGCCGCGGCCTTGCGGATTGAGCCGGCGGCGTGGTCGCTGGCGATTGCGGCGAGACCAATCGAGGCATCGGCCGGCACAAGCGCGATTGCGGCACCCGCCCTGCCCCACATGGTCGCGACACCGGCCGGCGCGCCGATCGCGTACCGAAAGGCTTCAGGCTGGAAGATCACCAGCGCGTCGAGGCCGGCTTGCGCCATCAGGCGCTCTGCATGGCGGCGGTCGATATCACTCATCGCATTCTCCAGAACCACCGCTTCGGCTGCCGCATCGCGCTCGACGAGCTCGGCACCGGTTATTCGTCGCTGAGCTATATGAGCCGTTTCCCAGTCGATATCGTCAAGGTCGACCAGTCCTCAATCCGTTCGCTCACAGAACGGACGGGCGACATTGCCGACGCACCGGCCTTGAAAGGCCGGCACGTGCTGCTCGATGTGGTGCGACGGATGGGTTTCAAAGTGAAATAGCGGGCGAGGCGAGCCTCAATCCGCGATTGGCACGATCTGCGCGGGATCAATCTGCAGCCAGGCCGGCGCGCCGACCTCGAAGACGTCCGCCGGCGGCGCGGCGACACGGAATTGCAACCCGCTGTCCGTCGACTGGAAGACGTAGTCCCAGGTCTCGCCAAGGAACGAAGATTGCCGCACCGAGCCTTGCAGGTTGATGGCCTTTTCCCGGGGAGCCTCGGTCGCGGACAGCTTCATCGCCTGCGGCCGGATGGAGACGGTGATCGGGCCGCCGCCAGAAACCTCTTCGCCGATCATCGCCAGCGGCACACTGAAGCCCGCAAAGTCGATCATGTGGTTGCCGCAATTGCCGGAGAGGAAATTCGTGCGGCCGATGAAGCTCGCCACAAACCGGGTCTTCGGCCGGCTGTAGAGCGCGTAAGGGCTGTCGATCTGCTCAAGGCGGCCGTTGTTCATCACGGCGATACGGTCCGAAGTCACCATCGCCTCGCCTTGGTCGTGGGTGACATAGACCGAAGTGATCTTGAACTCGTCATGCATGCGCTTGATCTCGAAGCGCATTTCCTCGCGCAGGTTGGCGTCGAGGTTCGAGAGCGGTTCGTCGAGCAGCAGAACCGCCGGGCGGATGACGACGGCGCGGGCAAGCGCCACGCGCTGCTGCTGGCCGCCGGAAAGCTCGGCCGGGTAACGGTCGGCGAGATGGCTCATCCGCACGGTTTCCAGCACCGCGCCGACGCGTTTCTTGACCTCGTCGGAGGGTAGCTTGCGCAGGTTCAAACCGAAGGCGACGTTCTGCGAGACCGTCATGTTCGGCCAGATCGCATAGGACTGGAAGATCATCGACATGCCGCGCTTTTCCGGCGGCACCGAGCCTGATGGCGCCGACAATATCTTGCCCTCGAGCTCGATTGAGCCGGAGGTCGGGTCGATGAAGCCGGCGATCATCCGCAGCGTCGTCGTCTTGCCGCAGCCGGACGGGCCGAGCAGCGAGACGAATTCGCCGGGCTTGATATGCAGGTCGAATTCGAGCACCGCATCGACGGCGCCGAAACGGCGACCGAGTTTCCTGAGGATAAGTCCGTCCATTAGCTTCTCCTCAACATGAAGTCGCGTCCGAGATAACGCATCCCGATGGCGACGACTGCGACAATGATGATCAACAAGAGTGAACCCAGCGCCGCGAGCTTTTCGAGCTCGCCTTCCTCGCTGAGATCGAGCAGCACGACGGAAACGACGCGCGTGGTGGGACCGACCAGGAAGATGGCGGTCGAGAGTTCCTGTGCCGCCGGCACGAAGATCAGCAGCCAGCCCCCGGCCAGCGTGCGCTTCAGGAGCGGTCCGACCACATGCCTGAGCGCCGTCACCCGCCCGCCGCCGAGAATGCGCACCGCCTCTTCCATTTCCGGATGAATGCTGCGCACGCCGGCCGAACTGGTGGTGAAGGCGATCGGCAGGAAGCGGGTGACGAAGGCGAGCGCCATGATCGTATAGGTGCCGTAGAGCGCGATCGGCGGCAGGGCATAAGCCGCATAAAAGCCGATGGCGAGCACGATGCCGGGCACGACATAAGGCGAGACCGCGAGGAATGCGAGCAGGCCCGAGAAGGGGATCAGCTTGCGTTGCACGATATAGGCGATGAACAGCGCCAGCGTGATCGCCACCGTCGCCGCGACGATGCCGAGCCCGATGCTGCCGACCAGTGCCTTTTGCGAACTGGAATGCTCGAAGAGCACATAGTGGAAGTTGGAAAGCGTCAGGTTGCTGAACGAGAAGCCGGCCGTCCAGGAGTCCGAGAAGGCGGCGAGAAGCAGCACGAACATCGGCATCAGCACCGACAGCGCCACGACGCAGAAACAATAGCCAAACAGCACCCAGCGCCATCTGCCGAGCTTGACGATACGGCGCTCGCCGCCCTTGCCGCTGACCGAGACATAACCCTTGCGGCGCAGGATCAGCTTCTGCAGCCCGAGCATCACGGCGGTGATCAGCAGCAGCGGGATCGAATAGGCGGCCGCCACCTGGATCCGCAGCGGGAACGAGAAGAACTCGGTGAGCTGGATGACCACGACCGGGTAGCGCGCCGGGATCGAGATCAGCGCCGGCACGCCGTAGAGCGCAATCGCACCGAGGAAGGACAGAAGAGCTGCGCCGATGATCGCCGGCATGACCAGCGGGAACGTCACCTTCATCGCCGTCTTGAACGGCCCGGCGCCGAGGATGTTGGCGGCATCCTCCATCTCCGAATTGATCATCTCGAAGGCCGAGCTCACCAGCACGAAGACGAGGAAGAAGCCGCCGATCGCGGTGACCAGCACCAGCCCGCCGAAGGAGAAGATGTTGACCAGCGGTTCGGTGGAACCGGAGAGGCTGTGCCAGACGCGATTGATCCAGCCGGTATTGGGGCCGGCCAGCAGGATCCAGCCGACGCCGGCGAGATAGGGCGGCATGATGAAGGCGCCGAACACGCTGTAGCGTACGAAATTGCGGCCCGGCATATCGGTGCGGGTGCAGGCCCAGGCGAGCGGCACGCCGAAGGCCAGTTTCAGCACGACGACGACGGCGCCCATTTTCAGCGTATTGGTGAGCGCCGTGATGTGACGTTCCTTGCCATAGGCCTCGACATAGTTGTGAAGCGTCCAGCCGCCGGTCTTGGCATCGGTGAAACTGGAGACGACGAGTGTCCACATCGGCGCGACAATCAGCACGACCAGGATGCCGGCGAGGAACAGCCAGAGTAGATTGGCCGGCTGCAGCCGCTGGTGCCAGGGCACACGCACCTTCACCGGCTGGTCGTCCGACCAGGTCGTGGTGGCGGGATGGGAAACACTCGTCATGATCGGCGCTCGCTTTGTCACTGGAGGCGTCGGAAACAGGTCACGCCACCAGGCGTGATGGACGGAGGCCAGATGTTGCCGGCCTCCGGATACGGTTCAGATCCCGAACGTGTCGCGGAACTTCTCCTGCACCTCAGGCAGCTTCTTGATGCCGTCGGCCGTCGCGATCGACTTCGTCTTGTAGCTGTTGAGCGGACGCATGCCTTCGGCGAGCGGCACGCCGGCCCGCAGCGGATAACGGTAGTCCTTGGCGAAGTATTCGGCGATTTCCGGTCCGAGCAGGAAGTTCTCGAACAAACGTGCGGCATTCGGATGCGGCGCATCCTTCATGATCGCGGTGGCCGAGGGCGGCAGCAGTGCGCCGTCGGTCGGGTAGATGACGCCGATCGGCACCTTCTTGAGGATCGAGTCCGACAGGATCAGCGGCAGCGGCGCCAGTGCCACCTTGCGTTCACCCGAGGCGACAAGGTTATGCCCATCGGCCACCGAACGGCCGATCTGCGGCTTGTTCTTCTCGATCTTGGTGAAAAAATCCCAGCCGTAGAGGTCGTTCATCAGGATCGTCCAGAGCCCGACACTGCCGGAGAAGCTCGGATGGCCGATCGCCACCTGGCCCTTCCATTTCGGATCGGCGAGGTCGGTCCAGTTCTTCGGGGCTTCCGCCTCGGTCACCAGCTTGGTGTTGTAGGCGATGACGAGAGGCGAGACGCCTGATGTAATCCAGTAGTTTTCCTTGTCGGCGAGCGCCCGAAGTTCCGGCACCATGTCCTTGAGGTTTTCCGGTGCGAACTGGGCAAGCGCGCCCTGTTCCTTCAGCTGCAGCATCTGGCCGTCGTCATTGGTCGACATCAGGTCGCCCTGCACGGCTTTTGCCTGCAGTTCCTGCACGAGGCGCTGGAAGATGACCTGGCCGGAGGCGCGCACGACATTGCAGCCGACGCCGGCATATTTCGCCTTGAACAGGCCGCACATGCCGTCGGCGAACTCGGTGGTCGTCTGCGAGACGTACCAGGTGACCGAACCTTCCTTTTTGGCGGCGTCGTAGAGCTGCTTTTCGCCGGCCGTCATTTCAGCCGCGCCGGCAAGACCGGCTGCCAGCAAGAATGCCGGAACCAGGCCGGCCACATAGGTAATGGCATGCTTCATGATCTCTCCTCCCTTTGATCCGGCCCATTGCCGGCAACAAGCTCGACCCTCCCGAGCTCAGAAATTCACGTTTTCCTTCTGCCGCAATCGATCCCGGTGGCGATGTTCCTCATCATTCGCCGGGGATCAGCTGGCGTTCCACCGGGCGCATCAGCGCCAGGAAGTCGCTGAAATATTCGCCCTGGATGACGACATGGTTGCGCATCGCATCGCGGGCGCGGGCGTCGTCGCGGTCCCGGATCGCTGCAAGCACCTCGTCGTGCTCGGACAGCGAACTGTTGACGCGGCCGGGCACCCGCAGCTGCAAGCGCCGATAAGGCTTCAGCCGTCGCTGTAGCGCATGGGCGTTTTCCGCCAGGAAGCCGTTGCCGCTCGCCTCGTAGATCACCCGGTGAAATTCGGCGTTGGCGTAATAATAATCGTCCGAATTGCCGGCCTGTTGGGCGGTGGCGCAGGCAGCCTGCGCCTCTTCGAGCAATTTCAGCTGTTCCGGGCGGATGCGGCGGGCGGCAAGCCGGGCGCACATGGCTTCCAATTCGCCCATTACCTCGAACATCTCGACAAGCTCGGTGATCGTCAGCTGGGTGACGAAGGCGCCGCGATTGGGCACCATTCTGATGAGGCCCATAGTGCTCAGCTGGATCAGCGCCTCGCGCACCGGCGTGCGGGACACCTGATGGCGGGCCGCGAGCCCTGCCTCTTCGAGACGGTCGCCGGGGGAATAAAAGCCGGTGACGATATCCTGCTCGATCGCGTCGCGAACGCTCGGTTTGCCCTGTTTGCCTTTGAGCAGCACATTCATGGGCCTATCCTGCCGATGCGGCCGCGATGTCACGCGGTCCTGCCTGTTGAGTATTACCCTGACGCTGTGCCAGATGGCGCACCGCGGAAACTGCTGCCGTCACGCCGTCGCCTGCCGAGGCCGCCAGATGCGCAACCGAGCGGGCTCGGATGTCTCCGGCCGCGAAAATGCCCGGCACCGAGGTCTGCATGTCGAGATCGACAACGATCCGGCCATCGGCCGCGAGCGTTACCGTGTCGCGGAGGAAAGACGTATTGGGCTCAAGTCCGACATAAACGAAGACCCCATGGCAGGGGAGATCGCTCTCTGCGCCCGTCGAAAGATCGCGGACGGTTATGGCGCTGACGCCGCCTTCGCCGCGGATCGCGGTGGCCACCGTGTTCAGTCTGACTTCGATGTTGGAGGCTTCGTTGGCTTTCGTCTGCAAAGCGGCGCTGGCACGGAGGCGCGAGCCGCGATGAATGACCGTGATGCGGGCAGCATGAGGGACCAGCGCCAGCGCTTCGTCGAGTGCGGAATCTCCGCCGCCGATGATGCAGACTTGCTTGCCGCGCATCAGCGGTCCGTCGCAGGAAGCGCAATGGGAAACGCCCCGACCTTCGAATTCCGCTTCGCCCGGAATGCCGAGCGTCCGCTTGGCGGAGCCAGCCGCTATGATCACCGCGCCCGCCATCAGATCAAGTTCGGCGCCGGCGATGCGGAAGCCGATATCTGTCTTCGAGATGGTCTCGATCGTATCGAGCGCGAATTCGACGCCTGCCTCGTCCGCCTGCATCTGCAGCATCGGGCCGAGTTCGAAACCGGACATGCCTTCGGCAGGTCCCGGGAAATTGTCGATGCGGTCGACATTGATCACCTGGCCGCCGGCGCCGAGCATGTCGACGATCATCGTGCGCGCGCCGTGCCGGGCCGAGGCGATGGCGGCATTAAGCCCCGCCACGCCGGCGCCGATCACCACGATGTCGTAATCGTTCGCGCTCATCGTCAGCGCCAATCGTCGACGGAAACGGTCGTGCGGTAATGCGCGCCGTAAATCTGCCAGTAGCCGTTGGACTCGCCGCCGACGACCACGACATTGATATCCTGCGGGCGGAAGATATGGACAAGTTCGTCCTTGCCCGGCTTCAGCTTGCCGGCCATCGGTTCCTCGCCGAAGGTGGCGCGCGGATAGATGTAATTCTGGACGAGCTGCAGATCCCAGTAACGGCCGGCCGGCATCTGCGCCGTCTCATAGATGAAGTCGAGCAGATCCTGCTTGTTCACGAACCCGCCGCGATCGATGAACTGCCGTGCGCAGATCGGGTCGAGAACGAGGGTCGGCGCGGTGATCGCATCGGTGCCGAGCAGCATGTCGCGCACGTGCTCGCGCCAATATTCCTTGCGCAGGCCAAGGCTGAAGGTCGTGGAACGGCAGCCGTGGAAGATGCTGACGGTGCTCGTCCCGGCGTCGAAACCTTTCTGCACATGCAGCGGCTCCCACGGACTGCGCTCCTCGTTTTCCGCGAAGGTGAGGTTGTTGTAGGTATAATTGTTGCCGAGCGAGCCCATGAAGGTTTCACCGACGACCGAGCCACCCTGCAGGTTCTGCGACAGGAGACCGAAGGCGCGGCCGATCGTGGCATTGGCATGGCTGTAGGGGCCGAGCGCGCCGACGCCGCAGTTCATGCCGATCTCGTTGCGAACAGGCCCGTTGACGACGGCCATGGCCGCTGCCGAAGAGGAGGTCGATCCGCGCGCGGAGACTTGAGCTGCCGCCAATGCCAGGATGACCGGAAAATATTCGGGAGAGGCGCCGGCCATGACGGCGTTCACGGCGACCTTCTCGACCGTGTATTCCCACAGGCCGCGATTGGTGGTCGGCTGCATGTGGCCGACCACCTCGTCCGGCTTGCGGGAGGTCGCCGCCAGCATGTCGGCGACGCGGGCGTCGGTCGGCAGGATGATCGGCAGCTTGTCGGTCCAGCTGTTGCGCAGGAACGTGGCGTGGAGATTGTCTTCCGTGTCCGGTTCAATGAGGCGCGGCGTGCTGCGCTCGAACTGCGCATCCTCGGCGCTCGCCGAAAGGCCAACGGTCAAAGCCTCGATGATTTCCTTCATCACCGGCTTGCCGCTGATCGGATCGGTGCCTTCCACATAGGCGCGCAGTTTTTCCGGCGTCTTGCCCATCACCGGCTGCGGCACGAAGACCAGCGGCTGCTGCGAAAGCCCGCCCATCTTGGCGACGGAGCGAACGACCTTGTCGAATTTCTCGGTGTGGATGGCTGCGGTCGGTACGCCGTATTTGGTTTCCAGCGTGATCGCATGGGTGGTGACGGCCGGTGCGCAGGTGCTGCAATGGCCGACGCCGATGATCGCGGCATGGCCGTTCGCCTTGATCTCTTCCCAGAGCTGCGGGTCATCCTTGGAATAGGTATTCGCCATCTGGCGAATCCGCACGTCCACCGAGGGCATGTTGCGTGCAAACCAGGCCTCGACCTCCTTCAGGAGCTCGACGGAATCGTCAAAGCGGCTGTCGACGAGATAGAGGACCTTGCCGTCGAGGCTTGTCGGGCGGTCAGCCGGCTGCTTGCGGCTGACCTTCGGCGGGTAACCCATCGGATTGTGGACGGTGACGAGCGGCTGAGCGCTGTCCGGCTTTCCCTGTTGCAACATCCCACTTCCTCCCGAAATGTTCCGTGCTCGTATGCAATCATAGTCCACGCGTATACATGAACCGTCAAGTCCCAAAATTGCGATTTGCTATTTTGCGGCGGCGGCTGTGGGCTCGAAAGTTCCGGAAAACTGATTGCGGAGGACATTCTTCTGCACCTTGCCCATCGTGTTGCGGGGCAATTCGGTCATGAATGCCACCTTTTTCGGGCGTTTATAGCCCGCCAGGCGGCCATCGAGCGCCTTGATGACCTCCTGTTCGGTCAGCTGGGCACCTGATTTCAGGACGATCGCGGCAATGATGCCTTCGCCGAAATCCGGATGCTTGACACCGAAAACGGCGCTTTCGGTAACGCCTGGCATGGCGTCGATCTCCATCTCCACCTCTTTCGGGTATACATTGTAGCCGCCGGTGATGATGAGATCCTTGCCCCGGCCGACGATATGGACATAACCGTACTTGTCGATCTTCCCGAGGTCGCCGGTGATGAAGAAGCCGTCCTTGCGGAATTCCGCCGCGGTCTTTTCCGGCATGCGCCAGTAACCCGAAAACACGTTCGGGCCGCGCACCTCGATCATGCCAATCTCCTCGGTGCCGAGGGAGGCGCCTGTTTCGGCGTCAGTGACCCGAACCTGGACCCCCGGCAACGGGAACCCGACCGTGCCGGCGACACGCCGACCGTCATAGGGGTTCGAGGTGTTCATGTTGGTCTCGGTCATGCCGTAGCGCTCGAGGATGGCGTGACCGGTGCGCGCCTGCCATTCCTCGTGGGTTTCGGCCAGAAGCGGCGCCGATCCCGAGACGAACAGGCGCATATGGGCGGTACTGTCCTTGTTGAGCCCCGGATGTTGCAACAGCCGGGTGTAGAAGGTCGGCACGCCCATCAGCACGGTCGCCTTCGGCATCGCCTCCATGATCTTGTTCGGATCGAATTTCGGCTGGAAAATCATCGAGGCGCGCGAGGCGAGCACGACATTGGTGGCAACGAAAAGCCCGTGCGTGTGGAAGATCGGCAGTGCGTGGATCAGCACGTCCTTGTCCGTGAAGCGCCAGCTTTCGACCAGCGACGTCGCGTTCGACAGGAGGTTGTCGTGGCTGAGCATGGCGCCCTTGGAACGCCCCGTCGTGCCGGACGTATAGAGGATCGCGGCGATATCCGCTCCGCCCCGCTCTGAGGTCTCGGTTATCGGCGTGGCGACGGCGGCGGCATCGGTCAATGTCCCCTTGCCTGCCGGGTCGAGCGTCAGGACTTTGGCGCCGGTCGCCTTGGCGATCGGCTGCAGCGCCTCGAATTTCGAGGGATCGCAGACGAAGACCGAGGGCTCGGCGTCGGTGAGGAAATATTCGATTTCCGCCGGCGTATAGGCGATGTTGAGCGGCAGGTAGATGCCCCCTGCCCTGACTGTCGCCAGATAGAGCGCCAATGCCGCGACCGACTTTTCTGCTTGGACGGCGACCCGGTCGCCCGGTTGCAGGCCGGCTTCGAGAAGGGCTCCGGCAAGCCGCGCGCAGTGATCGGCGAAGGCGCGGTAGCTCATGGCGCCGACCGTCTCGTCCGTCAGGAGCAGCCGATCCTCCCGGTCGAGCCCGCCGAGCAGCGCGTCGTAGAGATTACCAGCCATCAAAACACCTCCTGGGAAACCGGTTGGGCCAGTTTTCGCAGCGCCGGCGTCGCCGCGATATGGCCGTTTTCGGCATAAGCTTCATGATTTTTCTCGATCTCGCCGAGCCGGTAGCGATAGTTGACCATCAGGCCGTAGGACTGGCGCATGCCCTTCGGCGAACGGTCGCCGAGGAAGTTGAGCCGCTCGGCCTGTGCGCCGTTGCCGAGGTGGAATCGCGCGACCGGATCGACAGGCCGACCGTTGCCGCGCCGGACGTTCAGCAGGTAATGTGCGCCGAGCGGCAGCATGGCGCGCTGGATCTGGTCGAGTTCGCGCTCGCCGGCCGATGCCCAATCTCCTTCGAGCCGTGCCACGAGACGCTGTTTTTCCTCTACGATCTCCGCGCTGTCGGTGGCGCGGCTCTCGCCGCGCAGCCAGGCGCCGAAGCCCGGTATGGGAGAGAGCGTCACGAAATTCTCAAGCCGCGGCAGGTCGCGCTTCAGGTCGTTCACCACCTGCTTGATGAGGAAGTTGCCGAGCGAAATGCCAGCCAAGCCGCGCTGGCAGTTGGAAATCGAATAAAAGACGGCCGTCGTCGCCTGCTGCACTTCCAGCGGCTGGCGATCACGGGCGAGGAGCGCGTCGACCGAGGCCGGCAGATGGTCGGTCAGCGCCACCTCGACGAAGATCAGCGGCTCGTCTTCCAATTGCGGGTGAAAGAAGCCGAAGCAACGGCGGTCGGCCGGCGCCAGCCGTCGGCGCAGATCGTCCCAGCCGTCGATATCGTGCACAGCCTCGTAGCGGATCAGCGCCTCCAGGATATTGGCGGGCGTGGTCCAGTCGATCGATCGCAACATCAGGAAACCCCGGTTGAACCATGAGGAGAAGAGATGGCAGAAATCGAGGTCGACCGGCTGCAGCGCCGGTTCCTTGGCCAACATGTCCATCAGGTGTTCGCGCATTTCGACCAGCGTTGCGGTGCCGCGCTTGGCGAAATTGATGCGGCGGAAAAGCTCTTGCCGCCGCGGCTCCGCCGCCTCGTGCAGCCTCGCGATATTCTCTGCGCTTGGCTCGGCGTTATAGGCCGCCGCCGCGGCATCCAGGATCGTGCGATCCGGGCCGAAATGGTCCAGCAGCGCGCGCATGAAGGCATCGCGGTCCGGGACGCTTGCCTGGCGGTAGGCTTCGAGGAAGGCTTCGGCAAGAATGGCGCCGGAGACTTCGCCGCGGCGCGACAGGATCATCTCGGCAAGGCCGGTGAGGTCGCGGTTCTGCACCGGCGGCGACGAAAGGCCGAACAAGGCCCGGCCGCGGCCGGACAAAGACTGGATCAGCTCGCCGATAAACGGAGGAGCATCCCACCAGCCGAAAACCGGATCCCTGCTGCTCATCTTTTTTCTCCTACCCCTTCATTGCATACAACAGATGGGTGATCGTATGCAAGCGAAGGTGCAAGGCTGGCGCCTGTCGCGCTATTCCATCGCGAGGATCATGTTGCGGACGACGGGATAGATTTCCTTCTCCCAGCGGCGGCCGCTGAAGACGCCATAGTGCCCGACATTGGCCTGCAGATGATGGCGGCGCAGATGCGGGCGCAGCGAATGACAGAGGTCGTGGGCTGCAGACGTCTGGCCGAGCCCGCAGATATCATCGCGGCCGCCTTCGACGGTCAGCAGTGCCGTGGCGCGGATATGGTTCGGGTCTACCTTGCGGCCATGGTGGGTGTAGTTGCCGCTCGCCAGCTCCGCCCTCTGGAACACCCGGTCGATGGTCTCGATGTAGAATTCCTCGGTCATGTCGAGCACGGCGAAATATTCGTCGTAGAAATGCTTGATCTTGTCCGCCTCGGCGGTCTCACCCTTGGCTAGGTGGCGGTAGAGCTTGCGATGTGCCTCGACATGGCGCTCCATGTTCATGCTCATGAAGGCGACGAGCTGCAGGAAACCGGGATAAACGCGCCGGCCGCTGCCCGGAAAACCCATGGGTACCCCGGTGATCAGTTCGCTCTTGAACCACGACAGCGGCTTCGAGACCGCAAGTTCGTTGACCTTGGTCGGGCTCTCGCGGGTATCGACCGGTCCGGCCATCAGCGTCATGGTGCGCGGGGTCGCAGGGTTCTTCGCCTCCGACATCACCGCGACGGCAACGAGCGCCTGGACGCAGGGCTGGCAGACGGCGAGGATATGCCCGCGCGGACCAATTTCTTCCAGGAAGTGGATAACATAATCGACATAGTCGTCCATGCCGAAGCGGCCGGCGGATGTAGAGACGTCCCGCGCATTGGCCCAATCGGTGACGTAGACGTCATGGTCCTTCAGCAGCGTCTGGACGGTGCCGCGCAGCAGCGTCGCAAAATGGCCGGAGAGCGGCGCGACCACCAGCACCCGCGGGCGCGGCGTATCGACATCGGCCACAAAATGCAGGAGCCGGCCGAAGGGCAGGTCGAGCGTCGTCTCGACTGATATCGGCACGTCGCGATTGCCGATCGTCACCGAGGTGATCTCGAATTCCGGCCGCTCGTGGGTGATCTTGAAGCGGGACATTAGTTCGAGTGCTGCGGCGGCATGCCGGCCCATTTCGGTGCCGGCGCCGAAGAACAGGGCCGAAGACATCAGTTGCAGGCGTCGGGCCATATCCCGCATCGGGGCGAGGAGGTCGTCCTGGAATTGATAGGCCTGATAGAGCATGAACATGACCCCGCGCGCCGCTAAAATGCGGCAGTGCAAAAATGCTAGTGCAATATGTCTCGCGATGCGAGAAGATTGTCACCGGACGCATGATTGTCCGGCAAGGATTGAAACTGATGACGCAGGCGGCACTCACGATCTCCTCGAAAAACTATTCCTCCTGGTCGCTGCGCGGATGGCTCCTCTGCCGCATGGCGGGCCTCGATTTCGAGGAAATGCTGGTCGAGATGAACGACGATGCGCGCCAGGAACTGCTGCTGTTGTCGCCCTCCGTGCTGGTGCCGCGGCTGACCCATGATGGCGTCAACGTCTGGGATACGCTGGCGATTGCCGAATATCTGAACGAAATCACGCCGGATGCCGGTCTCTGGCCGGCCGACATCGCCGACCGCGCCCGTTGTCGTGCGGTCTCCGGGGAAATGCATTCCGGCTTTCACAATCTTCGCTCGGCCCTGCCGATGAACCTCAAGGCCCGGCACGAACGCTTCAAAATCTTTTCCGGCGCCCGGCCGGATGTGGAACGGGTCAAGACGATCTGGGCCGAGTGCCTGGAAGCGAGCGGTGGCCCGTGGCTTTTCGGCGAAAAGCCGACGGTGGCGGATGCCATGTATGCGCCCGTCTGCAGTCGCTTCCGCACCTATGCGGTCGAGCTTGAACCGAAGCTTGCGGCCTACGCCGACACTGTCCTCGCCTGGCCGCTGATGCTCGAATGGACCGAAGGGGCGCTTGCGGAACCGGACGAAATCGTCGAGTTGGAAGTGGAATTCTAGACCGCGAAAGACATATCAGGACATTATGAGCTCGAAACCTTACGATCCCAGCGAAGACGGCGCGGAAATGTCTTTTCGCGAGAAGATGTCCTATTCCGATTACCTGCATCTCGAAAAGGTGCTCGACGCGCAAGAGCCGATCTCGGCGGCGCATGACGAACTGCTGTTCATCATCCAGCACCAGACATCCGAATTGTGGATGAAGCTTGCGATCCACGAGATCACCTCGGCGATCGAGGCCATCCGCAACGATGATCCGCAGCCGGCCTTCAAGATGCTCACCCGCGTCGCCCGGATTTTCGAACAGCTCAACAATGCCTGGGACGTGCTGCGCACCATGACGCCCAGCGAATATACGGAGTTCCGCGCCTCGCTCGGCCAGTCTTCCGGTTTCCAGTCCTATCAGTATCGGGCGATCGAGTTCCTCGCAGGCAACCGCAACGTGGCGATGCTCGGGCCGCATGCGCATCGGCCCGATATCATCGAGAAGCTGGAGGGCATCCTTGCCCACCCGAGCCTTTACGACGAGGCGCTGATGCTGCTTTCCCGGCGCGGCTTCGATATCGGCGAAGACGCCGCCAGAACCGACTGGCGCACAAAACGACCTGAGAACGAGCAGGTGCTGGAGGCCTGGAAACAGGTCTATAGTGCGCCCGGCACCTATTGGGAGCTTTACGAACTCGCCGAAAAGCTGGTCGACTTCGAGGACTATTTCCGCCGCTGGCGATTCAATCACGTCACCACGGTGGAACGGGTGATCGGCTTCAAGCGTGGCACCGGCGGCACGTCGGGAACGTCGTATCTGAAGAAGATGCTGGAGGTCGAGCTGTTTCCCGAACTCTGGCGGGTGCGCACCGTTCTGTAAGCCGAGTGAAGCTGCCGGTTGGTGATCTTCTCGAGCGGGGTTATGCTGGCTCAAACGCGAGGAGCCGATGCGCGCGAAGGGACGAAACGGATTTCGGATGTTTCGATGCGGCATGGCCGGCGTGCAGGCGGTCGTGGCCCGCTCCGACCACCATTTTGCCCGTCACACCCATGACCAGTACGGCATCGGCGTGATCGAGAGCGGCGCCCAGAAGTCCGCAAGTGGACGCGGTCCGGTGGAGGCCGGACCGGGCGATGTCATCACCGTCAACCCCGGCGAAGTGCATGACGGCGCGCCGATCGGCGATGAAGGGCGTTTCTGGCAGATGCTCTATTTCGATCCGGATGTGATCGTCCGTGCCGTCGCCGATATCCGCCAGGGCAGGCCCGGCGATTTCGAATTTGCCGATCCGGTGCTGCGGCAACCGCCGCAGGCCAAGACGATGCGGCAGCTGTTCACGGCGATGACCGCCGAGGAAGCCGGCGCCGAACTCCGCCGCCAGGAATTGCTGCTGACGCTGCTGGCCGAGGTGATGCGGGACGCACCGGAGCCGAAACCGGTACCGCAAGCGATCCGGGCAGTGCGCCAGCGCATTGATGAGGATCCGGCCAAAGCGGTCAGCCTTGCTGATCTGGCGGACCTTGCCGGCCTTAGCCAATTCCAGTTCCTGCGGGCTTTCGACAGGGTGATGGGGCTTACCCCGCATGCCTACCTGATCCAGCGGCGCATCCAGCTGACGCGAAAACTGATCGCCGGCGGCACGGGACTTGCTGAGGCGGCGCTGGGCAGCGGCTTTGCAGATCAGAGCCACATGACCCGCATCTTCACCCGCAGTTTCGGGATTTCCCCACGCCTCTACGCGGTTGCGGTGCGTTGATCGCAGCTTTCGCGGAGGAAGGCGGATGACGCTTGTCCTCCGTCGCGGGAATGTTAGGCTTTGCCTTCGGATATCCATCTGACACCGGGAGGGCTCAGACAATGGCCGCATGCTTCAGATACATCGTCAACGACGTAAAGTCAGCGATCGATTTCTACACTGCACACCTTGGCTTCAAGCTCGAGATGCACCCTGCCCCGCCTTTCGCGGAAATCTCGCGTGGCGACATGCATCTCTATCTCTCCCAGCCGAACCCGCGGGGTGGCGGCGGTGCGCCGATGCCGTCCGGAGAGCAGCAGGCACCCGGCGGGTGGAACCGCATTCATCTGACCGTCGACGACCTGGATGGGATGGTCGAACGGCTGAAACTGGCCGGCTGCGGCTTCCGCAACGAGATCATCCAGGGAACGGGCGGCAAGCAGATTTTACTGGAGGATCCGTCCGGAAACCTGATCGAACTGTTCGAGCCGAACACGCCCGCTTATCGCGCGCCCGGCTCAGGCACGAAGACCGCCGGCGGTTGACCGGCGGTCGATGAACTCAGGACAGCGCCAGATCGAAGACGTGGTGGTGGATGCGGCCGTCGAACATGTCCAGGAGCCCCTTGGTCATGTCCCGGCTCTCGTAGCGCACCGGCGATTCCAGGGCCGCAGCCAGCGCCTCGCGGCTTTCGTACATGGTCGACAGCACCATCGGGTAGGACGGTGCACCTTCGTCGCGCTCGATATTGTAGAGCACGCGCACTTCCCTGATGCCCGGAAAAGCCAGCCACATCGGCATCAGCTTCTCGGCCACATAGGTCTTGAACGCCTCTTCCTGGCCGGCATGGATCATGCCTTCGAAAAAGGCCTGACGGATGATCATCTTGTTTCTCCGGCTCACTTTTGCGCTGCGCAATTCCGAACGGAAATCCGCTTCACACTTTTCCTGGAATTGCTCAATTGACGGTGGTCGGCGGCTTTTCGCCGGCAAAATGGGCGGCGATATTGGCAAGCACCAGCTCACCCATGGCGACGCGGGTCTCGACCGTGGCGCTGCCCTGATGCGGCATCAGCACGGTGTTCGGCGCGGTGAAGAAGTCTTCGCGGATGCGCGGTTCGTCGAGATAGACGTCAAGCCCGGCGGCGGCGATCGTGCCGTCGTTGAGGGCCGCAAGCAGCGCGTCCTCATCGACGACGCTGCCGCGGGCGATATTGATCAGGATACCTTTCGGTCCGAGCGCCTTCAGAACCTCGGCATTGACGATGTCCTTCGTCTGCGCATTCGCGGCAACGATGACGCACAGCACGTCGCTGTCCTCTGCCAGTGCCACCGGCGAGGCGCAGGACTTCCAGGTCGTGTCCTTGACCGGCGAGCGGTTCCAGAAGCGCACGTCCATGCCGAAGGCTTCGGCGCGGCGGCCGAAGGCCTTGCCGATCTGGCCGAGGCCGAGGATGCCGACACGCTTGCCCTTCGGGCTGTTGCCGAGTGGGAAGCTCTGGTTGCCCCACTTGCCGGCCCGCACGAATGCGTCGCCCTTGGCGACATGGCGCAGCACGCCGAGCATCAGCGCGATGCCCATGTCGGCGACATCATCAGTCAAAACGCCGGGCGTGGTGGTGACGTCGATATTGCGGCTCCGTGTGAATTTGAGGTCGACCTTGTCGGTGCCGACGCCGTTGATGGCGATGACGCCAAGCGAGGGCAGCTTCTCGATCCACTCATTGGAAAGGCCGGTGCCGCCGCCGGTCGCGACGGCGCGGATGTTCGGCAACGCTGCTTCCAGCGTTGCCTTCTGCGCCGGGTCATACAGCCGATGCACGGTATAGGCTGCGTCGAGCTGGTCCTCGATGAACTGCATCATCGGTTCTACAAGCAGGATGTCTGGTTTCACGTCCGGAACTCCTTCATTTCAATGGATGGCAGCGGTCTCAGGAGATCTGTCCGAGGAAGATCTTCAGGCGCTCGTTCTTGGGATTGCCGAAGAATTCTTCCGGCGCGGCGGTTTCGAGGATCTCGCCGCGGTCCATGAAGATCACCCGGTCGGCGACCTGCCGGGCAAAACCCATTTCATGGGTGACGCAGAGCATGGTCATGCCCTCTTTCGCAAGGTCGATCATGGTATCCAGCACTTCCTTGACCATTTCCGGGTCGAGCGCCGAGGTCGGCTCGTCGAACAGCATGATCTTCGGGTTCATGCACAGTGCGCGGGCAATCGCGACGCGCTGCTGCTGGCCGCCGGAAAGCTGGGCGGGATATTTTTCCGCCTGTTCGGGAATGCGCACCCGCTCCAGGTATTTGCGGGCGATCTTTTCGGCTTCGACTTTCGAAATGCCCCGCACCTTCATCGGTGCCAGCGTGCAGTTTTCCAGGACGGTCATATGCGGGAAGAGGTTGAACTGCTGGAAGACCATGCCGGTTTCCTGGCGAACGATATCGACGTTCTTGCCGCCGGCGGTGAGGTCATGGCCGTCCACGACGATTCTGCCCTTCTGGATCGTCTCCAGCTGGTTGATGCAGCGGATCAGCGTCGACTTGCCGGAGCCGGAAGGGCCGCAGATGACGATCCGCTCCCCCCGGTTGACCGACAGTTCGACGTCCTTCAGTGCGTGAAAACCGCCATACCATTTGTTGACGCCTTCCATCCTGACGGCGAGTTCGGAAGTTCCTCGCGTGGCCGCGGCCGATGCGTTTGCGTTCACCTCAGTCATTGCGAGGAACTCCCTTTCGATCTCAGTTCTGGGCGTGGTTCTGGTCTTACTTGGCGTTGGCGACGAAGTCCGGCAGCGGAGCGCCGAGCCACTTTTCATGGATCTTGCCGAGTTCGCCATTGGCCTTCACCTTGGCGATGAAGGCGTTGACAGCCGTCAACAACTCGCTCGAACCCTTGCGCACGGCGATGCCCTGAACCTGCTGGCTAAGCTGCAGCTTCTGGGTGAACCGGCCGGGAGCTGCCTTTTCGATCTGGGCGGCGACAACGTTCGAGACGCCGATCAGCTGTACCTGGCCGGACAGCAGGGCCTGAACGGCGCTGGCATCGTCGTCGAAACGCTGGATCTTGGCATCCTTCGGGGCGATCTTGGTGACGCCGGTATCCTGCGTCGAGGCGCGGGCGACGCCGATCGTCTTGCCGGACAGGTCTTCCGGCTTGGAGACCTCGGTCGCCTTGGCGCCAAACACGCCGATCGAAATGCCGGCATAGGGCTGCGAGAAGTCGACGCTCTTGGCGCGCTCTTCGGTGATGCCGAGCGAGGCGACAAGCAGGTCGACCTGATTGCTCTGCAGGTAGGGAATGCGGTTCGGGCCGGTGACCGGAACGATCTGCACCTTCACGCCGAATTCCTTGGCGAGCAGCTTTGCGACGTCGGCGTCATAGCCGTCCGGCTCGTTCGAGGTGTTCATGATCCCGAACGGCGGGAAGTCGACCAGCATGCCGATCTTGACGGTGCCTGCGGATTTGATGCTTTCGACGGTCTGCGCCGATGCGGTGGAGGCGCCTGCGCCCATCATCAGGCCTGCGCCGATAACGGCCATAACCATGCGTCTGGAAAAGTTCATGTTCCTACCCTTTTCTGTTGCACCGGTTTCCTCCCTCCGGCTCGGGTCCCGTCAACGTGCCGTTGCGCGGGAGAATCTGAGTTCCATGCGCCGCGCCAGCACCGAGAGCGGCCAGCAGAGGACGAAATAGACCGCGGCTACCGTACCGAACACCATGAACGGACTGAACGTGGCGTTGTTGATGATCTGGCCCTGGCGGGTGAGTTCGGTAAAACCAATGATCGCCGCAAGCGAGGTGCCCTTGATCAGCTGCACCAGGAAGCCGACCGTCGGCGCCACCGCGATCTTCGAGGCCTGCGGCAGGACGATGTAGCGCATCCGGTTATAGTAGCGCAGGCCGAGCGCGGTCGCGGCCTCCCGCTGGCCCGGCGGCACCGCCTCGATGCAGCCGCGCCAGATTTCGCCGAGGAAGGCGCTCGCATGCAGGGTGAGTGCGACGGTTGCGGCAAGCCACGGATTGATGGCAAAACCGAGGATGTTCATGCCGAAGAACACCAGGAAGAGCTGCATCAAGAGCGGCGTTCCCTGGAAGACGCGAATGAAGCCGGTGGCGATCAGCCGCGGCCATTTCGCATCCGAGACGCGCATGAGCGCGATCAGCAAGCCACCGATGCCGCCGCCAGCAAAGGCGATCGCCGACAGCGCGATGGTCCACTGCGCCGCAAGCACGATGATCCAGAATTCGTTGATGCCGAAAGGTCTGATCAATGGCATGGCCAGGCTCCTATCGGCTCAACGGATATTTGAAGGCGGCCTTCTCGATCGCCGAGAAGATCGTCGAGAAACCGACCGACATGACGAGATACATCACCGTGATGACGATATAGACCTCGAAGCTCGCGAAGGTCTGCGACTGCAGATTGTTGCCGGCGGCGGCAAGGTCGTCGGCCGAGATTGCCGAGACGACGCTGGAGGTCAGCATCAAATAGATGAACTGGCTGGTCAGCGACGGATAGACGGTGCGCAGCGCCGGTTTCATGATGATGTAGCGGAAGATCTGCAGCTTCGAGAGGCCGAGCGCGGTGCCGGCCTCGATCTGCCCCTTCTGGATCGACTCGATGCCGGCGCGGATGATTTCCGTGCCGTAGGCGCCGAAATTGACGACCAGCGCCACCAACGCCGCGCTGTTCGGCGTCAGAAAGATCCCGAGCGACGGCAGGCCGAAGAAGATGAAGAAGATCTGCACCAGGAACGGCGTGTTGCGGATGATTTCGATATAGGCATCAATGATCCAGCGCAGCGGCGCGATGCCGGACGTCTTGCCGGCAGCGCAGGCAATCGAGACGATCAGACCGATGATCATCGCCGCCACCGAAAGCTGGATCGTCAGCCAGGCGCCGAGCAGAAGCTGGTCGAAACCCGCAAATACGGGCTCGAAATTGAAATTGTACAACTTGGGACCTCCCCAATGATGTCGAAAGGGCGCCACTCCTCTGCGGCGTCTGTTCATTTAGATCGATCTAAAAGCTTTCAGTCCGGACGTCAACCGAAAGCTAACGGGATTGTTGCAAAGCCGAAATGGCGACCGGCCCGCAGGATTGACGGATATGCAAAACCGTTTCGTTCACAACCCTGCGGGGTGGGCGGATGGGATCGGCCAACCGGTCGAGGAGAAGCCGGGCCGCATTCCCGCCGATTGTCACCGGTCCGGTGGAAACGGACGTGAGCCTCGGCCGCATCGCCTCCGCGTCGGTCACGTCGTCGAAGCCGATCAGCGAAAAATTCTCGCCGACCTTCAGGCCCCGGTCGTAGAGACCGGCGGAAAGGCCGAGCGCGATCACGTCGTTGAAGCAGATCACCGCCGTCGGCTGTTCGCCCTCGCCGAAGAGGAGATGCGCGGCATCGGCGATCTCGCCGATCTGGATCGGCAGACCGACGATCATGTTCGGATCGAGCCCGCGCGATTGCATGGCATCGCAAAACCCCTCGACGCGCTCGCGATAGGCGGAATGGATCGGCCCGTGGACGGCAAAAGCGATCGTCCGGTGGCCGAGCGATGCCAGATAATCCACCGCCTGGCGCATGCCCGCCGCATAATCGGAACCGGCATAATCGACTTCCTCGGAGATCTGGCGGAGCACCTGCACCAGGGGCAGATCCCAGTCGGCGAGCTGGTGAAGGAACGCAGGTTCGGTGCCGGCCGCCGGGCAGACGATGACGCCATCGACGCCGTGCTCGCGCATCCGCCGCATCACCATGTCCTGGCGTTCGACGAGATCGCCGCTATTGGCGAGGATCACCACCATGCCGGCCGAATCGATCACCGCCTCGATGCCGGACAGCAGTTCGGCGAAAAACGGGTTCGTCAGATTGGGCACGATGACGCCGACGGTGTGGCTGCGCTCGGCCCTGAGCCGGGCGGCCCCCATGTTATAGACATAGCCGAGCTCGCGCATCGCCCGCTCGACACGCGCCCGCGTATCAGCACCGACCAGCGGGCTCTTGCGGATGACGAGCGAGGCGGTGGCGCGGGACACATTGGCGCGCCGCGCCACGTCGAGAAGCGTCACCCGGCTTTTCTTTTTGTCTTCGAATGGCATGGATGTCATTTAGCAGAGGTGAAATCCGAATACCAGCGAACCACATAAACAATAAAAACAATAGGTTAGCCATTTCGGATAACGCCGAAAAGCAACCAACTTGCAGGGATATAAAAACGAGGATATTATAATATCCTCCAAAGGATATGCTCAGATGCCTCTCTACATCAAGGACCCAGAAGTCGACAAGCTCACGGAGGAGCTTGTGGGCCTCATCAAGACGTCCAAAGTAGACGCCGTGAAGACGGCGTTGAAGCACGAGATCGCCAGCCGCAAAGCTAGCTTGCCCATTCGCGACCGGTTGGCAAAATCTCTGGCGATGGCCCGCGCTGCGGGACCATTCGCACCCGGCGACCACAAGCGCGAGACCGATGAAATGTGGGACGAAGACTGATGCTGTTCATCGACGCATCCGTGATCGTGGCTATTCTTGCGGAAGAGCAGGACCGTGATGAGTTGTTGGACCGTATCGGCCAGGATCCTGGCCCGTTCTATGTGTCATCCGTGGTGAGGATGGAGGCCTCGCTTTCGCTGACACGCCGCAAGGCTGGGGTAAGTGGCCGCGACAAGCCCGCCACCCCCGAAATGCTGACGGAGTCTCGCCGTCTGGTGGACCAGTTCATTGCCGATCTGGAGGCCCGGGACATCATGATCAGCGGAGACGTGGGGACAAAGGCCCTGGACGCCGCACAGGACTTCGGCAAGATCGTCAACCACCCCGCAAAGCTCAATATGGGAGATTGCTTCTCCTATGCCTGCGCAAAGGCGTACAGGACCAAGGTTGCCTATAAGGGGAACGACTTCGCCTTGACAGATATAGGCTGGTGAAGCCAGGCGGTTGAGCGCTCATCGGCGGGAGCGGCCCGGCCCCGTTTGGATTGGCGAAGGGGACGGTTGTCGCTGCGGATCGTCTATGTCGCGTCGATGCCCCTGCCGCTATCTGTCTGTCCTACTGCCGGGCGGGAGCCAAGCCTTCCATTTCCATCAAGAAAGCGAATTCGCTGGCAAGCCCCGGCGAACAGGCGACAACCGCACCGCCCCGCGAAAGCAGATCCTCGAGCGGCGGCACGGCGATCGTCGCACCGGCTTCCGCGGCAATCAGCACGCCGGCGAGCATGTCCCAGGAGGAAAGGTGCCGTTCGTAATAGAGGTCGGAAACACCTTCGGCGACGCGGACGAGGCCGATCGCGGCCGCCCCCATGCGGCGATAGTCGATGCCGCGCTCGTAGAGTTTGCGCGAGATGGCGAGGTAGTCCTCGAAGTCGGTGCGGCGAGAATGGCCGAGAATGGCGATCGCGTGGTTGGGATCACTGGTCTTGGCCGCTGCGATCGGCCTGCCTTCCTTGAAGGCCCCCTCACCCCGGATCGCGTGAAAAACCCGGTCCTGCGCGGCGTCGTAGATCACGCCGACCAGAATTTCGCCGCCGGAGACGAACGCGATCGAGACACCCCAGTGCCGAAATCCGCGGATGAAATTGGTGGTGCCGTCGATCGGGTCGACCACCCAGGTGCCGCCCTCTCCCGAGCGCCCGCCGCCCTCTTCGCCCATGAAGGAATCATCGGGAAATTTGCCGAGCAGGGATGCGCGGATCGCTTTTTCCGCCCGCTTGTCGGCGACGGTGACGAAATCCTGCAGGCCCTTGTTTTGGACGCCGAGCGTTTCGGGAAGCGCCTCGGCGCGGAAAGCGGCAGCCTCCATGCCGACCCGGCGGGCGACCTCGATTGCGGTCCTTTCGCGCGATTGCAGGGAGGAGAGATCGAATGCAGATGCCATTTATGCACTTCTTCTTTTGATCAGCGTCACGGGCGTGAATTCCACCCTAGCCACGGCGTCCGGTTCGGACATCCGGCTGGTCAGGAGATCGATCACCTGTTCCGCCTGCACGTCGCAGGGCTGTACGAATGTGGTGAGGTCATAGGCCGACCAGCTTGCCTGGGGGATGTCGTCATGGCCGATCACCTTGACGGAGCCGTAGCTCCGGCCGGCCTTGGCGAGCCCGTCGAGGACACCACAGGCCATGTAGTCGTTGACCGAAAACACCCCGTCGATGCCCATGTCGATCAGCGATTGCGCCGCCTCGTGCCCATGGGCGTAGTCGTTGATGGCAACCGGGATGAGCGGTGCATCGAGCCCGAGCATCTGGCAGCGGCTCTGAAAAGCCTCGGCGCGACGGCGCGAGGAGTAGGAGACGGCCGTACCGGCGATGACGGCAAGCTTCTTGGCGCCCGCTTCGACGAGATGGTCGACCGCGGTGTAACCCGACATCCGGTCATCGGAAACGACGCGGTCCACAAATGGAAAATCCTCGCCCTTGTTGACCAGCACGATCGGCACGCCCTCGACCGCACATTCCTCGAAGATGTGCGAGGGCGGCGCGTCCGAGGTGATGATGACGCCGGAAACGGCGTAATGCAGCAGTTGACCGATGACGGTCGCGCTGTCCGCTTCCTTGGAAGTCGGCAGCAGGATCGGCCGGTAATTGCGGGCGATCAGCGCGCGGGCCAGGTTTTCGAGCTGCTGGGTGCGAAACGGATTATCGAGGCCGGCCGCCACCAGGCCGACGAAATCGGACCGCTTGTTGGTGAGGCTGCGGGCGAGATAGTTGACCCGGTAGCCGAGTTCCTTGGCTGCCTGATATACTTTCTGCCGGGTTTTTTCCGAAACGCTGGCATCCGGCGTGAAGGCGCGCGACACGGCGGCGCGCGAGACGCCGGCTGCGCGGGCGACATCGAAGGAGGTGACGCGGCGTGGTTCCCGGGAAAGGGAAATGCCGCTCGTCTCCTTGGGCCGCATCAGGTCCGGCAGGTCGGTGCAGATGCCGAGCACCGGCAGGACCATGATGTCCTTCAGGACATCCGGCCGCTCCTCGTGCCAGAGCACGATTTCCTTGCCCTCGGCAAAAGCCCTGTCGATCAGGTCCTCTGAGACGAATTCCTGCGGCGTATCGCTCGCCTTTTCCCAGCACAGATGGAGGATGTCGGCGCCGGCCATCTCGCCTGCCGCATGCGGATCATGACCGACGCGGATCAGCACGGAGAGCGGGTAGTCACAGCCGAGGTCGCGCAGTTCACGCACCTGGGCGACATCGAAGGAACCGAGACAGGCGAAACGCTGGTCCATGTCCTTCAGGTGCTGCCAGCAGAGCGGACCGGTGCCCGGCCGCTTCAGCTCGACATAGAGGCCGCAACCGGTCTCCCGCCCGAGCGCGGCGACTTCCGCGAAACTCGGCACATCCGGCACCGCCTCGCGCAGCTCCGCAAAAGTCATCTGCGAGATGTGGAGGTCCTGCTGGAAGACCCGTTGCAGATGATCGTCATGGGAAACGACGACCACGCCGTCCGAGGTCATCTGGGTGTCGAGTTCCCACATTTCGGCGCCGAGCTCGGCCGCGCGGCGAAAGGCGGTGAGTGTGTTCTCCCGCTCGTGGCCGCTCGCACCGCGATGGCCAATGCAGAACGGCAGCCGGCCTCTGTTCTCGGGCCAGCCGTATTTCTGGAAGAATGCGGAGAAGTCGCGCATCAAAGCCTCCATCACAATCTCCGGCCGTCTTCTGCAAAGACAAAGGTCGAGGCGCTGTCGAGGTTCCAGCGCACGCTATCACCCGGCTTCACATCGTCGCGCACCGGCTGGATTGAGCGCAGCACGGAGCCGTCCGGCAGAACGACATCGTATAGATTTTCGCGGCCTTGAGTTTCCGCAAACACGACCTTGCCTTCGACGGGCACACCGCCCGCCGTGCCGAAATGTTCCGGGCGGACGCCAAGGCTGAGCGCGGTGCCGTCGGGAATGCCCGAAACCGCGGCGAGCGGCAGGCGCAAACCGTTTTCACCGAGCATGAAGGCCCCCTGCTGAGCCCAGCCCTTGAGGAAGGAGATCGGCGGATTGCCGAGGAAGCTGGCGACGAAGGACGTGCGCGGATCGTTATACATCTGCGACGGCGTAGCGATCTGGACGATCTCGCCCGATTTCATGATGGCGATGCGGTCGCACATCGACATCGCCTCGACCTGGTCATGGGTGACAAGGATGGCGGTGATGCCGGTTTCCTTCTGCAGCCTTCGGATTTCCGAGCGCATTTCGAGTCGGAGTTTGGCGTCGAGATTGGCGAGCGGCTCGTCGAGAAGCAGCACGTCCGGCCGGCGGATCAGGGCGCGGGCGAGCGCGACGCGCTGCTGCTGACCGCCCGAAAGCTGCGCCGGGCGCCGCCCGAGGAGATCTTCGATATGGACAAGGGCTGCGATGCCAGCGACCTGCTTCTTGATGTCGGCGGAGGCAACCCGCTTCACCATCAGCGGGAAGCCGATATTCTCCTCCACCGTCATATGCGGATAAAGCGCATAGGATTGGAAGACGACGCCGACATTGCGCTCCTGGCTCGGCAGATGGGTGACGTCCCGGTCGCCGAACAGGATGCGGCCCGATGTCGGACGATGAATGCCGCAGACGGCAAACAGTGTCGTCGACTTGCCGCAGCCTGAAGGTCCGAGCAGCGCCAGCATTTCGCCGGAGCCGACTTCGAGATCCATGTCTTCGGTGATCTTGGTGGAGCCGAAACTCTTGGAAAACTTGTCGAGCAGTATACGCATCAGCCCTTGGTGCCTCCGCCATAGATGTTCATGAGATGCTTCTGGAAGAAGACATAGAGGATCAGCACCGGCACGACGTAGAAGACGCCGACGGCCTTGAAGGTGCCGAAATCGAAATTGTTGTCGTCGATGATCAGGCCCGCCAGATAAACCGACAGGACCTGCACCTTGGCGCCCGGCGCCAGCACCTGCGGCAGGATGAATTCGCTCCAACCGGTGAGGAAGGAAAACAGCCCGAGCGCCATCACCGCCGGCTTGATCTGCGGCAGCACCAGCCGGCGCCAGACCGTGAAGCGCGAGGCGCCGTCGACGGTGCCGGCCATCTCGATCTCCCAGGGCACGGTATCGTAGAAACCCTTCATCAGCCAGATGCCGAGCGGCAGGTCGATCGCCGCCTTCACCAGGATCACCCCGATCAGCGAATTGTAGAGGCCGATCCACTGCAGCACGATGAAGATGGCGATGATCAGTGTCACCGACGGGAAAGCGTGCAGCACCATGACGCCGGCGAGGAAAAAGCCGCGTGCCGGTACGTTGAGACGCGACAGAACGTAACCCGCCATCGACGAGACCGTGAGGATGACGCCGGTGATGCAGCTTGCGAAGATGAAGGTGTTGAGCGTGACGAGCCAGATATTCGGCTTGCCGGTCTTGGTCTCCCAGAGGAAGCTCCAGTGGCGCAGCGTGAACTCGTTCGGGATCAGCGAGCCGACTTCCGTGTCGCTGATCGTGTCGATGAAGAGATAGGCATACATCACCAGCAGCGGCAGGCTGAAAAGGCCGAGCAGCAGGATCACGGGGAGGCTCGAGAAATTCGCCGAGGTCGTGTTTGACGAAATTTGCGGTTTTTCGGCCATGCTCAATCCTCGATCAGCGGCTTGGAGATCAGCGTGTCGTAGCGGAAGATACGCAGGTAGATGAGCGACAGCACGATCCCGACCACCACCAGCACCAGCGCCATGGCGGCGCCCAGCCCGTATTCCAGGTTGCCGGTATAGTTGTTGAGCGCGGTGTGGTAGGCGGCGAGCGACCAGACTTCGGTCGCCCGCCCCGGCCCGCCGCGGGTCGAGAGGAGGATTTCGTTGAAGGAGGCGAGTAGCGACAGCGTCTGATAGCAGGTGACGAACAGGATCGGCCAGCGAAGCTGCGGCAGGATGATGTGGCGAACCTGCTGCCAACGGCTGGCGCCATCGACCTCGCTTGCATGGAACTGCGTCTGTGGGATCGCCTTGATCGCGGAAGAGAAGACCAGCATGCCCATCGAGGCCCCGATGAAGCCGTTGATCAGGATCACGAAGAACCAGGCATTATAGGCGCTGTCGAGCAGGTAGTTCTTCGGCGGATAACCGAACTGGCCCATGAACATCGAGATGAAGCCGCTGTCCCAGGTCAGCCATTTCCACATCAACACGTAGATGACCACCGGCGTGATGCGCGGCAGCAGCCAGATGGCGCGGAAGACGGATGCGGTCGAAGCCGGCATGTAGTGGGTGGTGATGGCGAGGAAGAGTGCATAGCTGACGTTGAAGACGAGCAGCGTGGTGGCGACGTAGAAGGCGGTGTTGAGGAAGATCGACGCCATGTCCGGCGAATTGGCGATGATCCGGAAGTTTTCCGTCGTCCACACCCAGCCGGTATAGGTGGCCTTGGCGACCGTCTGCTGTTCGGCTGGCGTCAGCGCGAAGCCGAGCTTCTTGAGGTTCGCCATCAGCTCGTCGCGGGTCTCGAAACGGGTATTCAGAACCGAGCGGTTGAAGAGGTCGGAAATCTGCTTGACCTCGCGGGTCGAAGGCCTGTCCTTCAGCGCCTTGATCACCCGCTCCGCCTCGCGCCGCGAGGGAAAGACCTCGCCCATGTGGCTGGATCGCAGCTCGGCGGTGAATCCGGTCTTGAGCTTCAGGGCCTCAAGGGCGACAAGGCCCTCCTCGTCAATGACGAAGCGCGGCTCGGCAATGCCGCCCGCAAGGTCCGGCATGTCGGTCTTCAGGCGGTTGACGGCACCTTGCGTGACCTGCCAGGCCCCGCCGGAAATGCCGGTCGCGGTGGTCATGTTGGTCATGGCGAAGATGGCGGTCAGCACGACCGGCACCAGGAAAAACAGGAGGATCATGACCGCAGCGGGCGCGATCATCACCAGTCCGAGCGTTCGTGACGTTCGCATGGGTGAAGCCTTGGGAAACGAATGGGGTGCGGGCGGCGGAGCGAGCGCCGCCCGCAGTTCGGGGCAAGGAGTTTCGCCCGGATAGGTCGACGCCCTGTGTCAACCGGTGGAGACACAGGGCGCTTGCTTCAGCGGATGATGATCGCTGCGCCGAGCGTCGACTTCAGCTCGGTTTCGGCATCGTTGACCGCGGCATCGGCGGTCTTGGCGCCGGTCCAGGATGCTTCGAGGTTCTTCCACATGATCGTCCAGTATTTGCCGAAATCGGCATTGTTCGGCATGGCGTTGGCGTGCGGCAGCAGACGCTCGGTGGCTTCCGAAGCCCAACGGTTGGCGGTGTAGAGGTCGACCTTGGTTTCGGAAGGAGAGATGCCGAGATGGGCGGACTTGATCGCATGCAGCGCGTTGATGCGCGGCTCGGAGGCGATCTTGATCAGGTCGGCGGCAATCTGGGTCTCTTCTTCGGTATGGCCGGCCATCAGCAGGTAGGCGAGCGGGTGGGTCAGCGTGTTGGGTTTGCCGCCTTCGCCGGCCGGCGTCAGGGTGAACTGAACGTTGCCGAAAAAGTCCTTCAGGCCTTCCTGGTTGACGAGGCGGGCATAATGCCAGGTGCCGCCGTGCCAGATGCCGGCCTTGCCCGTGGCGACTTCCTTCCACCACTGGTCGCCCGGCATGCCGATATGGTTCTTCTTGGTGACGCCGGCCTTCACGAGATCGGCGAAATACTGGTAGGTACGCTTCATCGCGGCCTTGTCGAAGACGAGCTTGCCTTGCTCTTCCATCACGCCGCCGAAGGACGTGTAGAACTGCCAGTAGTCCGGGCCGTTATTGGTGCGCGGATAAAAGCCGTAGCCCGCCTGGACGAGGCCCTTGTCCTGCATCTTCTTGGCGTCTTCGAGGACGTTCTTCAGGGTATATTCGCCCTTTTCGACCTTGGCCGGCAGAGCCTCGATATCGGCGTCCGAATAACCGATCGCCTTCATGTAAGGCTTCCAGAAGAAGAACGGGCGGGATTCTGCGTCCTGCGGAATGCCGTAGACGGTGCCGTTGAAGGAGGTGATCTCCATCAGGTTCGGATAGATGTCGCTGATCGGCCAGCTATCGAGGTCGATGAACTTCTCGACCGGAACGATGAGGCCGGCCTGGGCCCAGGGGCCGATGTCTTCGTGGCCGGTGGCGACGATATTCGGAGCTTTTTTGGCTTCCGCGGCCAGCGTCAGGGCCTGCTTGAAGTCTTCCCAGCCGGAATAGGGCGTCTTCTGGACGATGATGTTGAGCTGTTCGCCGCGGATGGCCGCTTCGCGCTCGAGAATATCGGCAGCGATGTCGAACGCATCGGTGCGGTAATTGTCGTTCGGCCCGGAACCGCCGGACCAGACGGAGATGGTGACATCCTTGGCGGATGCGAAGACCGCGGTCGAGGCGAAGAGCACGGCCGCGAGCGTGGCGGATTTGAGTATCGGAAGAACAGTCATGGTTTACTCCCCGAAGAGCGAAATGGCTTCTTCCGAACCCTGAAAGACCTGTCGGCCGGGGCTTGCGGAAGCGCTGAAGATCATCAACAGGAAGTGGTCTAGCGGCGCTCCTTAACACCGGGATGACAAAATGTACGCGTGTGCAAAATTTCTTCGAAGGACAGTTCTGCCGCCTGCTGGACCGAACCCTATGCCGCTTCGTTCGCGGAAGTGACAGTCACCCGGAGCCCGAGGGCCTTCAGAACACCGAGAAGTGTGGAGAGCTTCGGATCTCCCTTATCGCTCAGCGCCTTGTAGAGCGCCTCGCGTGTAATGCCCGCTTCCTTGGCGACATTGGTCATGCCCATGGAACGGGCAACATCTCCAAGGGCGATCGAGATAAGCTTTGGATCGCCATCTTCGAAAGCCGCTTCGAGATAGGCAACGCGCTCTTCAGGCGTCTTCAGGTAGTCCTGAACATCCCATTTCGTCGTTTCTATAGGCACTGTCATATCTCCTTCGCCATCTGTTTTGCCGAAGCGATGTCCTTGCCCTGGGTGCTCTTATCGCCGCCGCAAAGCAGGATGATGATCTCCTGGCCCTGCTGTATGAAATAGAGCCGGTAGCCGGGGCCGTAGGCGATGCGGGCTTCGCTGATGCCTTCGCCGACAGGTTTTACATCCCCCAGATTGCCAATCTCCATACGGCGAATCCGCGTAACTATCCGCATTCGGGCGTTATGGTCGCGAAGTTCGCCGAACCACTTTGAGAAAGCTGCCGTTTTGCGGACTTCGATCAGTGTAATCTATAGTTCACAGTTGTCTGAAGATCAACCCACGCTACCGTTCCAGCGCCACCGTCTTGATCACCGCATAAACCGGCTTTTCCAGCTTCAGCTCGAGCCGTTCGACGGAAAGCGCGGTGATGCGGGCGAGCACGATATCTCCGCCGCAGCGGATGCGGATGCGGGCCATGCCGTCGCCGTCCGGCTCGATCGCGGCGATTATGCCGTCAAGAATATTAAGCGCGCTCAAGCCCTCCGGCCGCTGGGTCGCGACCATCACGTCCCGTTCGGGGATGTGCACGCGGACGCTCCGGCCTTCTTCGGCATGCGCGTTCGGCACGACGATCTGCGCTTGCGCCAGCCGGATCGTCGCCAGCCGGTGCGGGATGTCGATTGCCTCGACGACGCCGGTCAGCACCGCGCCGGCATCGCGGCGGTCGGCCGACGGCAGCGACAGGACTTCGGACGGCGTACCGACCGCCTCGACCTGGCCGTCCTTCATTATCACCACCTTGTCGGCGAGCCGCGCCACTTCCGAGACCGAATGGCTGACATAAACGATCGGCGTCGAGGTTTCGTCGCGCAGACGTTCGAGATAGGGCAGAATTTCGGCCTTGCGCTGGTCGTCGAGCGCGGCGAGCGGCTCGTCCATCAACAGCAGGCGCGGCGCAGACAGCAGCGCCCGGCCGATCGCGACGCGCTGTTTTTCTCCGCCCGATAGCTTTCCCGGCCGCCGGTCGAGCAGCGCGCCGATCCCAAGCAGTTCGACGATGTGGTCGAAATTCTCGGGCGGCGTTGTCTTCGGCGCGAACCAGCGGCCGTAGCCAAGGTTCTGGCGCACCGAGAGGTGCGGAAAAAGCCGGCCCTCCTGAAAGACGTAACCGAAGCGGCGTCTGTGCTTTGGCACGAAGACGCGGTTCTCGGTGTCGAGCAGCACTTCGCCATCGACCATCAGCCGACCACGGTCAGGCTTCGAGAGCCCGGCGATCACCCGCACCAGCGAGGTCTTGCCCGAGCCCGAACGCCCGAACAGAGCGGTGACGCCGCCTTCCGACGTAAAGCTCGCATCGAGCACGAATTCTCCCAGCGTCTGCTGTGCCTCGACGATAAGGGTCATTCGATGTCGACCCTCCTGCCGACCAGATAGGCCATGAATTCGGAGGCAAGCAGCGCGGCGAAGGAAATGACGATCGCGACCAGCGTCAGCCGCATCGCGCCGGCATCGCCGCCTGGCACCTGCGTGAACGTGTAGATCGCCGACGAAAGGGTCTGGGTTTCACCGGGAATATTGGAGACGAAGGTGATCGTCGCGCCGAATTCGCCCATTGCCTTGGCGAAGGCGAGGATCATGCCGGCGATCACGCCCGGCAGGATGAGCGGCAGGGTCACGGTCATGAACACCCAGGCGGGACCGGCGCCGAGCGTACCCGCCGCCTCTTCGAGCTTGCGGTCGACGGCTTCGATCGAGAGCCGGATGGAGCGCACCATCAGCGGGAAGCCCATGACGCCGCAAGCGAGTGCCGCGCCGGTCCAGCGGAAGGAGAGGACGATACCGAGATATTCGTTGAGAAAGGCGCCGATGACGCCGCGTCGCCCGAACAGGACGAGCAGCAGGAAACCGGTGACGACCGGTGGCAGGATGAGCGGCAGGTGGACGACGCCGTTCAGGATCGACTTGCCCCAGAATTTTCCGCGGGCGAGCAGATAGGCGACAAGAAGGCCGAACGGCAGGCTGACGATCATCGCGACGGAGGAAACCTTCAGGCTGAGCCTGATTGCGGTCCATTCCTCGTCACTCAGCACCAGCAAGTCCAAACGCCTGTCCCACCCGCAGCCGCAATGCAATATATCACCTTGGATATATCGAGACGGATCGGATGGCTAGGTCTTCGCGGGAAAGTTATCGGAAGCATACTGAAAAGGCGGTGGGAGAGCGCCGGATTGACCGCTGCTCTCCCTGCACCATCGCATTCACAAGATGGATTGCCTCGGACGAAGGCCGTTAAGCCTTTGTCTCTTTGCGCGATTGGTTAGCGGTTGTCGCGGCTCGTGTCGCCGAAGATAGACGAGTTTTCCTGGCGATCGTTGTCGCGGATCTGAATGCTGCCGGTGCGGACGCCGTCTACATTGCCGCCGTTGATCCGGGCGGAAGCATGCGTCTTCGAGGTGCCTTCATAATAGTCGCCTTCGGCGAGAGCCGAGCCTGCGAAGGAAGCGGCGGCGATCATGGCGGCGATAGCGGAGATGGAAGTCTTCATTGTCCTAGTCCTTTCAGAGTTCGTCCGGGGCTAAAGTTTGCGACCTGCCTGGCGGACGACATTCGGTATCTTGGATGAGCTGCGGTTAGCGATTGTCGCGGCTTTCATGCTTGAAGATCGGCTGGTCGCCGCGATTGTCGTAGGTGCGGACCCGATCGATGCTGCCGGTCCTGACATTGTCGACCTTGTCGTTGGTCTGGGCGGCTGCCTGTCCCTTGGAGGCACCCTGATAATAGTCGCCTTCTGCAAGAGCGACGCCGGCGAAAGAAGCCGAAGCGATCATGGCTGCGGCAAGCGTGGAAAGTACTGTCTTCATTATCGTATTCCTTGACTGAAACGGAGCCGCTTGGGATTCGGGTTCCGTCGAACGGTACACGGAAGCACGTTGTTTGCTTCCGAGCCTTGAAATGGGAGAGCGGGTCCAAGGTCGCTAGGGCATGATTTCCAAACGGAATGTTCGGGATTCGAGAACAAACAACTGCGTGAAGTCTGTTGAAATCGGAATCCGGCCGGGCTGAGCCGCACCAGCTCGCTCTCCAGAATGGCTTCGTCGGAAACGAAAAACGGCCCTGAAATGGGCCGTTTCGATGAGTTCGCTGGAGCTCTTACGGATTACTTCAGAACGATGAAACCTTCCTTTTCGAAAAACGGCGCGGCCCTGGCCGACTTCAGGTAGTCGAGATAGGCAGGCGCATCCCTGGACTTCGATTCCGACAGAATGGCGATTGGATAGACGATCGGCGGATGGGTGTCGGCCGGGAAGACGCCGACGATGGTAACGCCCGGATCGGCCGCTGCGTCCGTCTGATAGACGATGCCGTAAGGCGCTTCGCCACGCGAGACGAGCGCGAGTGCTGCGCGTACGCTTTCGGCACTTGCGACGCTCTTTTCGACCGACGACCAGACGCCCAACTTTTCGAGTGCTGCCTTGCCGTATTTGCCGGCCGGAACCGCATTCGGCTCACCCATCGCCAGCCGTCCGCCTTTAAGCAGTCCCGCGAGATCGAATCCCGGCCTGATGTCCACCGGATTGGCGGTATCATTGGCGGCGACCAGCACGATGCGGTTGCCCAGCCAGTTGAACCGGGTGTCGTCCTTGACGAGTTTCTTGTCGGAGACGTACTTCATCCAGTCGAGATCGGCTGAAATGAAGATATCGGCCGGCGCGCCGTTTTCGATCTGCTTGGCGAGCGTCGAGCTTGCCGCGTAGGAAACCGTGACTTGCCTGCCTCCCTGGGCGCTCCACGCCTTGTTGGCGTTGTCGAGCGCGTTCTTCATGCTGGCTGCCGCAAAAACGGTGACTTTTTCCTGCGCGGCGGCGGGAGCGGCGAAGGAGGCAAGCATTACGAAGGCGGCTGCCGCCGATGTCACCGCGAGCCTGATCCAGGAATGACGATCAATGTTCATGATTTCCTCTCTAATCCCTAAGCGAGATATTCCCTTGGATATCTCGGAGAGGAGGTTTTGGCCAGCGTTATATTCGGCCAAATATCTTGATGCGGTTGGCAGGCAGGCTCAGATGCCGAGAGCCATGCCGTCCTTGCGCGGATCGGAGCCGCCCCACAACACCCCGGTTTCCCAGTCGATCCAGATCGCCTGGGCGCCGCCCATCGCCGATTCCGGCGCCTTCACCTCGAAACCGCGCTTGATGAATTCCGGGCCAACCGTGTTGCGCAGCCGGGCTTCCATCTCGACCTGATTGGTGCCGGGCAGCGGGAAGAGGCGCGGCAGGTCGATGGCGCTCTGCAGGTCCATGCCGTAGTCGAAGACTTTTGAGAGGAAATGGGCGTGGCCCATGGCCTGGTACTGGCCGCCCATGACGCCGAAGGGCATGACGGCACGGCCGTCCTTCGTCACCATGCCGGGAATGATCGTGTGCATCGGCCGCTTGCCCGGCGCAATTGCGTTCGGATGGTCCGGATCGAGCGAGAAGCTGAAGCCGCGGTTGTGGAACATCACCCCGCTCTTGGGATCCATGTGGCCGCTACCGTAAACGAAGAAGATCGAGTTGATGAAGCTGATGGCATTGCGATCGCTGTCGACGACGGAGAGATAGATGGTGTCCTTGTGCGGCACCTCGTCGAACGGCGGCAGGTCCGTGATCGCCTTGTCGGGATCGATCATGCCGGCCAACTGCCTGGCGAGTTCGTCCGAAAGCAGGTAGTCGACCGGCACCTCGACCTTGGCCGGATCGGCGAGGAAACGGTTTCGCGCCGCGTAAGCCAATCGCGTCGCCTCGACCTCGATATGCAGCCGCTCGGGCGCCAGCGGATCGCCCTCGCCCGGAAAATGCGACAGGATGTTGAGGATCATCAGCGCGATGATGCCCTGGCCGTTGGGCGGGCATTCGTGGATTTCGTGGCCACGGAATGTCGTCTTGATCGGCGTCACATATTCGCCCTTGGCATTGGCGAAATCCTCCAGCGTATGCAGCGCGCCGATGCCGTTCAGGTAGCTCACCATGCCTTCCGCGATCGGGCCCCGATAAAAAGCGTCCCTGCCTTCCCGGCCGATAGCTTCCAGCGTATCGGCAAGTTGCTTCTGATACTGGATCGAACCTGCCGGCGGCGCCTTGCCGTCGACGAGGAAGACGCGGCTTGCAGCCGGGTCGTCCTTCAGGATCTCTGCCTGTGCGGCAAGATCGTGCGCGGTGCGCGGCGGTAGGACATAGCCGTCGCGCGCCAGCTTGACGGCCGGGGCGAGAATATCGGCCATTTTCATGCGGCCGTGATCGGCAACGAGGCGCGTCCAGGCATCCACCGCACCCGGCACGGTGATCGTGTGGGGCGAGGTGCGGGTGAGGCTGGTGACGCCGAGCGAACGGAGATGTTCGACGGTTGCGGCAGCCGGGGCCCGGCCTGACCCGTTATAGGCCAGAACTTCGTCCGTGCCGCTGAGCGAGAGGAGAGCGAAACAATCGCCGCCGATGCCGGTCGAGCCGGCTTCGACGACGCACTGCACGGCGCAGGCGGCAACCGCCGCATCCACGGCATTGCCGCCATTGCGCAGGATGTCGATGGCGGTGAGCGTCGCCAGCGGCTGTGAGGTGGCGGCCATCGCAGTGCGGCCGACTGCGAGCGAACGGCCGGGTAGTTCGAAGTCTCTCATGTCACTCTCATCACTGGAAAATGGGCTCAAGACCCTGTGGCGGCTCAATATTCATCCTCAACAGACCATGCCGGGCAAGCGGCATCAAGCCGTCATGTGTTGATTTCCGAAAACCGGCCGCTTGCCGGACTCAAGCTGCGATCTGCGAAATTCCCATCTTGCAGCCGGAGGCTTCAAGCGCCGCGCCGGCGACCTCCACGAAGAGGGTGCGAAACCATGAGGCACGGCTGTCCGCATGGTCGACGCGTCGGTAGAGCATGCTCACCGGCTCGGCCGGCAGGTCGATCGGCGGCAGGTCGATCGCCAGATTGTGAAGCTGGGCCATGCAGCGAGCGATCGATTCCGGAATGGTGGCGATGGCCGGCATGGCCCGTAGCGCCGTCGGCAGTGCCGAGAAGCGCGGCACCGTCGCCACGACATTGCGGGTTTTACCGTGACCGGCGAGTGCTACGTCGATGCTGGTCGAGGAATTGCCCTCGAAGGAGACGGCGACATGCGGCGCATCGGCATAGGCGTCAAGGCCAAGCGGCGCCTTGAGCTTGATCTGCGCGGGGTCGTAGATGCAGACGGACGACTGGGTGAAGAGCGGCGCGCGGACGTGCCAGGAGGGCGGCTCGCCATGCACCGCGACGCTGAAATCGAAGGCGCCGTCATCCAGCATGCGCGAAACGTCGCGTCGTTCCGAGGCGACGCCGATCAGCCGCGATCCGGGCGAGAGCTGCCGCAGACGGGCGGCGAGCGGGCCGAAGAAAGCCGATTCGAGATTGTCGCACATGCCGACGCGGAACTCGCCTTCCCAGCTTTTGGGATCGAACGCGGCAGGCGGCCGGATCGCCCGTTCGATGTTCGAAAGCGCGTCCTCGATCACAGGTGCGATCGCCAACGCCCGGGGCGTCGGCTGCAAGCCACGTCCGACACGCACGAAGAGGTCGTCATCCAGCGCCTCGCGCAACCGCTTCAAGGCCGCCGACAGACCCGGTTGTCCGAGTAGCAGCCGCTCGGCGGCGCGACTGACGTTGCGTTCCTGCATTAGCACCGCAAAGGCCAGAAGCAGGTTGAGGTCGAACTTTCGAAGGGTCGCATCATTCATCATCACCAGTAATACCTGACATGACAATTATCAATTTGCAATAGGTCACGAAGATGGACAATTTCTCGTTCCTCTGCCGGCCCGGTTCGACCTCCCCGCTCCGGGGGCAGCATGAACAAGGATTACAATCCCATGAGCAATCCTCAATTCCGAGGGGCTGCGGGGCTTGCATTGCTGCTGCTCTGCACCGCCAATTTTCTCGACGCGATGGATGTCTCCACAATCGGCGTCGCACTTCCCGCCATCCAGGCCGAGCTCGGCATGCAAGCCACCTCCCTGCAATGGGCGGTCAGCGCCTATGTGCTCGGTTACGGCGGCTTCCTGCTGCTCGGCGGCCGGGTGGCCGACATTTTCGGCCATCGCCGCGTCTTCCTCTGGTCGCTGGCGGTCTTTGCGGCGGCCAGCATTGGCGGTGGGTTCGTCGATAGCGGGCCGACGCTGATCGCGGCCCGGCTTGTCAAGGGCATTGCTGCAGCCTTCACGGCACCGGCCGCGCTGGCACTTCTGCTGGCAGTCTTCGGCGAAGGTCCGCAGCGCGCCAAGGCGCTTGGCCTCTTCGCCTCCACCGGGGCCGCCGGTTTCGTGCTCGGCATGGTGCTCGGCGGGGCCGCGACGCTGATCAGCTGGCGGGCAACGCTGGTGATGGGCGCGCCGGTCGCAATCCTGACCCTGCTTCTGGCACCGATAGCCTTGCCGCTCGATGCGCGGCGCACCGGGCCGCGTCCCGGCTTCGACTGGGCCGGCGCAATCACCATCACCCCCGGTCTGCTGCTTTTCGTGTTCGGCATCACCAATGCGGCCTCGGCCGGTTGGGCTGATATCTTCACCTGGGGCTCGCTCGTGGCCGCAATCGTGCTGATCCTCGGCTTCCTCGCCATCGAAGCCCGCCATAAAGACCCGATGGTGCCGCTGGCGATGTTCCGCCGCGCCAGGCTCACCCATGCCAATATCGTCGGCTTTCTCTATCAGGGCGCCTATATCGGCTTCCAGTTCACCGCGACACTCTATTACCAGGATGTCTATGGCTGGTCGGCCTTTGCGACCGGCTTCTGCTTTGCCGGCGCCGGTGCCTTCGTGATGTTCCTGGCACCTCGCTTCGCGACGCTTGCCCAGAACCGCGGCACAACCGGTTTCATGACGGCGGGCGTCGGACTGCAGGCGATCAGCTACATCTTCTGGGTCCTGTCGCTCGGCCATATCGACCCGATCCTGCTCGTCATACTGTCGCAGATCCCGCTCGGCCTCGGTTATGCCATGACCTTCCCGTCCATCCAGGTCGCGGCGCTGGCCGATATCGAGGAGGACAAGTCGGGGCTTGCCTCCGGCATGTTCTTCGCCGCTTTCCAGATCGGTGGTGGGGTGGTGCTGGCGGCAACGTCTGCCGTGTTCAGCGGCGCTCCGGCCTTCGGCTGGGAGCCCTATTCCGCCGCTGTCGCCTTCGTCGCGACGCTTGCCGCGCTGATCACCCTGATCGCGGCGCTCGGCCCGAAACCTTCTCCCGCTGCCGATCGATACCAGGCAGCTGAGTAGGTCTGCTCCCCGCCCGCGCCGTTATCCGGCGCGGGTTCTGCTTAGCCTCGACGCGGCCGCAGATCGCTCCCGCGACAGCCGTATGTCCATTGCTTGCTTGCAGTCCGCCCGGCTTTGTCGGACAATCGGTCAAGGCAAGGTAATTTGATGTCAAACTATCTTGCTGCACTCCCCTATTCCTACTAGGGTCCATATTGGGAGGAGTGCGAAAATGGCGGTGGAAGCATCGACGCGGCAGGACACGCATACGGAATCCGCGGACGGCGAGATGCCTGTCCCGGCCATGTTCCGGAACCTGATCGGCTATCATCTGAGGGTGGCGCAGGAGACGTCCTTCCAGGCCTTTGCCAGGGCGGCCGGCAAGGCGGATCTGAAGCCCGGGTGGTATGCGCTTCTGACAGTGCTTGCCGAACGGGAAAGCATGACCCCGTCGGAGCTCAGCCGCATCTGCGGCCGCGACCGCTCGACGCTCACCTCCAGCCTCAAGGCATTGTCCCATCGCGGACTGATCGAACGGCAGTCGAACCCCGACGACCAACGCAGCTATAGCGTCAGGCTCACCGAAAATGGCCGCCGCATGCAGGAGCAGCTGCACGCGATCGCAGTCGTCTACAATCGGCGTCTTGACGAGATCGCTGGCAAGGACAAGGCGGTTCTGATCGACGTACTCGGCCGGATCGCCGCGACATTCGGCATGCCCCAGGATTGTTGAAGATAGCATATTTCAGTTGCGCGGCCTGCCGCGATGGTTCTGGCCGGCGGGTCGCTCCGCCGGCCTTTCTCTATCAGGGCATCTGTCCTCAGAGGATATGCGTGCCGCCGAGGTTCTGCACCGCGCGGCGGGTCATGACGGCGACGAGATGGGCGCGGTAGTCGGCCGGCGCGTGCATGTCGCCCATCATCCGCGACGGGTCCATCGTCAGCCCATCCAGCGCTTCGGCCGAAAAGTTCCCGGTCAGCAACGCCTCGGCCTCGGTCCAGCGGAACACCCCCTCGTTGCCGGCGCCGGTGATCGCCACGCGGATATGGCCGTCGCGATGTTTGGCCACGAAGGAAGCAGCCATCGCATAGCGAGAGGCCGGGTTGCGGAATTTTGCGTAGCCGGCGATTTCCGGGGTCTTGAACTCGACGCGGACGAGAATTTCACCGGGTTCCAATGCGGTCGTGTAGAGGCCCTGGAAATAGTCCTCGGCAGGGATTTCGCGGCGGTCCGTATGGACGATCGCATCAAGCGACAGCACGGCGGCCGGATAGTCGGCTGCCGGGTCGTTATTGGCGGTCGAGCCACCGATCGTGCCCATGTGGCGCACCTGAACGTCGCCGATCGAACCCGCAAGGCCTGCAAGCGCCGGGATGGCGGCCTTGATTTCCTTGGAAGCGGCGACGACGGCATGTTTGGTCGCCGAGCCGATGATCACCTTGTCAGCGGTGACTTCAATCCCCGACAGCTCCGGAATGTTGCGCACGTCGATCAGGTGCGCGGGCGCGGCAAGCCGGCTCTTCAGCGTCGGGATCAGCGTGTGCCCGCCGGAGAGATAGGAGGGCTCGTCGGAATTCGTGTAGAGATCGACGGCCTCGGCCAGCGTCTTCGGCTTGTGGTAGGTCGTTGCGTACATGGCGTGATCCTCCCCGCTTATTCGGCCGCGACGGCATGCGCCGCGCGGTGCTTCTCGGCGGCATCCAGCACTGCCTTGACGATGTTGTGGTAGCCGGTGCAGCGGCAGATATTGCCTTCGAGCTCGTGGCGCACGGTATATTCGTCGAGCATGCCGTCATGGCGGCGGATCATGTCCACCGAGGCCATGATCATGCCCGGCGTGCAATAACCGCATTGCAAGCCGTGATGTTCGCGGAAAGCCTGCTGCACGTCATGCAGCTTGCCGCCTTCGGCCAGCCCCTCGATCGTCGTCACCTTCGAACCGTCGGCGGCGACGGCAAGCACCGTACAGCTCTTCACGGCCACGCCATCGAGATGGATGGTACAGGCGCCGCACTGGGTGGTGTCGCAGCCGACATGGGTGCCGGTGAGGCCAAGATGCTCGCGGATGAACTGCACGAGCAGCGTCCGGTCTTCGACGTCGCGCGTCTGCGGCGTGCCGTTGACGGTGATAGTGATGCGGGACATGAGCCCCTCCTGTTAAAAATCGGGCGGCGAGAGCCGCGATGGCAATGACAGCGACGGCGGTGCCGGCGGCGATATAGGACATACGGCTGAGAGGCCGCACGGCCGTTGCCGCAGGCGCGACAGACGGTCCGGCAGCTTCGGGAGCCGCAGGGGAAATAGGTGCCGATGGTGCAGCTGACATGACTGGCGCGGCAACAGCCGCCGTCGCAATAGCCTCCGCTAATCCGGCATCGGCCACATGATCAACCATCACGGCACGCATCGCAAGCTTTTCGAAGAACGCGTCGGCGAGTTTTTTGCGTGGAATCAATCAGCAGCGAGGCCGCGGCCGAACACATGCGAGCAATCGACGATCGCCGCATTGCGCCCATCGGAAAGTGGCGCTAAGGCGTCGCGATAGATTGTTCAGGGAAAAGTCCCATGCGCCGCATCATCATCGCCATCACCGGAGCTTCCGGTGTCGTTTATGGCGTTCGCGCCCTGCAGCTTTTGAGGCAAGTCGAGGATATCGAGACCCATGCGGTGATCTCGCCCTCTGCTTTTCGCACCGCGATCGACGAAATCGACATGAGTGCCGACGAGATCAAGAGCCTGGCCGACGTGCTCTACAATCACAAGGATATCGGCGCTGCGCTCTCCTCCGGCTCGTTCCGCACTGCCGGCATGCTTGTCGCACCCTGTTCGGTGAAGACGCTGAGTGGCATCGCCAACTGCTACAATGACGAGCTGATCGTGCGCGCGGCCGACGTCTGTCTGAAGGAACGCCGGCGCGTCGTGCTGTTGTTTCGCGAAACGCCGCTGCATGCCGGCCATATCGCGTTGATGGACCAGGCGACCCGCAACGGCGCAATCGTGATGCCGCCGGTGCCGGCCTTCTATTCGAAGCCCCAGTCCTTGGATGAAATGGTGACCCAGACCGTCGGCCGGGCGCTCGATCTCCTCGATATCCACCTGCCGATGGTCAAGCGCTGGAAGGACGGCCCGGGTTCACCCGGCCAGCACTGATCTTGTGCTCCGGATGTCGGCTCTAAAGAGCAGCGAGCGCATTTTCGATGACCGCAAGCGCCGTGGCGGTCGTCTCATCCGGCTCCGTTCCCCGGAAAAACCTCACGACGTTTCTGAGATTGCCAGCTGCATCGCCCGTTGAACCATCGGCCGCCATCAGCGCCTGTCCTTCGGCCTCCAGCACCGCCAATTCGATCTTTTCCGAGCTGAGTTCGACACCCTTCACGCCGTTGCGCAGGGTTTCCGTTTCTTTGGTGGGTGCCGGATGCGGCCCGCTCTTCAACCGCCGGCGCACAGCGCGGAGCGGCTTCACCACCTCATTGCGCCAGTCGGCGACGAGGCCGTCGATACGGACAATCTCTGTGGCCGAAAGCGCCGCGGAATTCATCGTGAGCCAGGCGGAGAACAACAGCACCGGCACGTCGACGCCGCTTTCGTCCTGAAGCAGCAGGCAGGCTTCGCCGACACCGGGCGTACCATAAAGCCGCAATGCGAAATCCCAAAGTCCCTGCCCGATATCCGTAGTCATGCAGCCTCTCGATCGCCTTGGCACGGCTTATCAGTTTGGCTGCGAGCCAGGCAAGCTTCGCCTCAGGCGGCGCGGCGACGCCGCCCGGCCTGGGGCGAGCCGACGCCGAGCTGGAACTGGCCGACCATCTGGCGCAGCTTCGAAGCCTCGTCGGCGAGACCGGAACTCGCTGCCGTCGTCTCCTCGACCATGGCAGCATTCTGCTGGGTCATCTGGTCCATCTGGTTGACGGCCGAATTGATCTCCGAAAGCCCGGTCGACTGCTCACGGGCCGAGCGGGCGATATCGTCCACATGGCCGTTGATGGTGACGATATAGCCCTCGATCGACTTCAGCGATTCACCCGCATCGCGGACATATTTCACGCCATGGCCGACTTCGACTGTCGAGTTCTGGATCAGCGCCTTGATCTCCTTGGCAGCGTTCGCCGACCTCTGCGCGAGTTCTCGGACTTCCTGTGCGACGACCGCAAAGCCCTTGCCAGCCTCACCCGCGCGCGCTGCCTCGACGCCGGCATTCAGCGCCAAAAGGTTGGTCTGGAAGGCGATCTCGTCGATGACGCCGATAATGTTGGAGATCTGGCTGGAACTTTCCTCGATGCGGCGCATCGCCTCGACGGCATTGGCCACAACTTCGCCGGAACGGGCGGCGGACGAATTGGCTTCCGCAGCGATCTGGCGCGTCTCGTCGACTTTCTTGGACGCGGAACTGACATTCGCGGTAATCTGATCAAGTGCGGCGGCCGTCTCTTCGAGTGAAGCGGCCTGCTGCTCCGAGCGGCGCGACAGGTCGGATGCGGACTGGCTGATTTCCTGGGTTCCCCCGTCGATTGCCTCGGCGCTGCCGGCAATCTGCGCCAGCGTGCTGGCGAGCTGGGCGATCGAGGTATTGAAATCGTGGCGCAGAGCCTCGAAATCCGCCGAGAAAGCTTCGTCGAGCTGGAAGGAAAGATCGCCTGCGGCGAGCCGGCGCAGGCCGCCGCCAAGGCCTGATGTCGCGACGCGGAGCCTCTGGGATGCGTCAGTTTCGGCTTGTTCCTGCGCGGCGATGCGCTCGGCTTCCGACCGGTTGCGGGCTTCGATGGCCTCGTCTTCCAGCCGTTTGTTGTCGAGCGCCGCCTGACGGAAGATCTCGACTGCCGCCGCCATCCCGCCGATCTCGTCCCTGCGGTCCATGCCGAAAATGGTCAGCGTCAGTTCGCCGCCGGCGAGGCGCCGCATGCAATCCTGCAGGCGCTGCAGCGGCCCGACGACGCCCGACAGCACGACCCGGATCGAGAAGCCGACCACGATCAGCGAGATGACGCCGATCACGGTCATCCAGACGAAGAGGCTGACCTTGTCCTTCAGCGCGTCCTCGAAACTCTTATGCGCGACGTCGAGCTGCAGCTTGGTCAAGGCGTTCAGCGGTTCGGCAAGCGGCTCGATCGCCGGGTAGAGTCGCTTCGTCACATAGATATCCAGGGCCGTCTGATCACGCTTGCCCATGATCGTCAGAAGCTCGCCGACCGCCTTGGTGGTTTCGGTATGAGCGCCGAGGTAACGCTGAACAAGACTTTTTTCCTGATCGGTCAGGTAGGTTGCCTGGTAGGCCGCCCATTCGCGGTCGGCGGTGACAAGCGCTGCCCGGACGGTCTGTTCGCCCAGTTCCCAGCTGAATGCGCCGCTGCGCGTCTTGTGGGCGGTGTCCACGATGGTGACCGCATAGGCGTCGGAGACCATCTTGATCTGCGCCATGGGCTCGATTCGATCTTCTACGATCACGCGGGTGCGGGCCGAAAGCGTGTCCATTCCGATGAATGCGGCAGTCGTCGTCGCAGCCAGTGCAAGCGCAAGGCCGACGACGCTGGCGACAAGCTTGAATTTAATGGTCATTGGAAAGATCCATTGCTGCATTTGAGGTCATGGCCAAATCCTGTTGGCCCGCTATGGTTAAGGATTGCGGAAAATGCTGAGGATATGTTTAACAGCACTACCAGAGATGGCATCGTTGCGTCTTTTCGCTCGGGACCGAGGCCGCGTTTGACGAGAGACAGGCGGCGACGGTTCGGGAGCCGGCATGAGGGAGATGAGTTATGAAACTTGCGCATGTCGCGCTTTGGACACCGGAACTCGACAGGCTCGTCGCGTTCTTCGAAGACATGTTCGGCGCCACCGCCAGCCCGCTCTATGAGAGCCGTCGGCGCGCCGGCTTCTCCTCGAAATTCCTCACTCTTTCCGAAGGTGCGACGATCGAGATCATGACCGGTCCGTGGATTGCGCCGGAAGCGCCGCGGGAGCGCGCCGGTTACGCACATATGGCAATTTCGCTCGGCAGCCGAAAGGCGGTCGACGAGATGGCCGCCAGGGCGGCAGTGATGGGCATCCTCGTCTCCCCGGCCCGCATGACCGGAGACGGGTTCTACGAGGCGGTGATCTCGGATCCCGACGGCAATCCGGTCGAGATCACGGAGTAGGGCGCGCAAGCCTGGCCGGTTCAGCCTTGAAAAGTCCAGGGATTGAGGCAGGGCACGCCAAGCGGCTCGAAATCCGAGATGTTACGGGTGACGACGGTCAGCCCGTGATGCAACGCTGTCGCGGCGATCATTGCATCCGGTGACGGCCGCTTGTTCGGGGTGGGGAGGGTGCCGGTGCGAAGAGCAATCGCCGTGTCGAAGGGAAGAATGCGGTCGCTGAAATCGACAAGCAGATGGGATCGGAGCCATCGCGCCAGGTTGGCCGCGAATTCAGGATCCTTTTTGCTTTCCTGCTGGATCCCGAATTGCACCTCCATGACGGTGACAGCCGAGATAAAGGCGTCGTTCATGGGAAATGTTTCCATGAAGTTCTGAAACTCGGCCGCCTGCTTCTTCAAACGTCGTGCTGCCGAGACGACATTGGTATCCAGCAGGAATGGCATCAGAATTCGATCTCGCGATTCTCGAAACTGAGCCGCGGAGGGTCAAAATCCTGGTCCGAGCCGTTAGGATCATACAGTGCCTCGGCAAGACTCTTCGGCTTCTTCCAGTTGGCCTCGAATTCCTCGTAGCTGACAAGCACATGCGTCGGCTTGCCGTGATCGGTGATGACCAACGGATTTTCGTTTGCCGCCTGGCGGGCCTTGCTCGGGTTCTGGTTGAAGGAGGCGCTGGTCATGTAGGAAAGGGTCATTACGACCTCCGGAGCATCTCTAGTATCTTTCTTCGAAAATATACTAGAATTGCCCGTCCTTCAATGCAGATGCCGTCAGCCCTTGCCCAGCGACCTGACATTGCCGGCAAGTTCCGTTGCTAGCCTTAGAGCCGCGCCGGTCGCGATCACCATGGACGGCAGGATCAGCCATTCGAGCGTCCAGGCCGCACCTGAGCGTTCCTGCTCATGCACCATCGATTGCTGTATGCCGGAAAGCTGTACCGCGTTGAAACGTGCGAGCGATACCAGCACCTCGGCAGCAACCGGGTTCTGCTTGTGGGCCATGGCGGAGGAGCCGCCGCCGCCAGCGAGCTCCATTTCGCCGCCCATCAGCGCGAGCAGCGCCACGTCTTGGCCGAGCTTGCCGAGCGAGCCGGAAATCATCGTGAGGATGTTTGCGAATTCCGCCAGCCGGTCGCGTTGGCTCTGCCATTGCGGCACGTCGGTCAGAAACAGTTCCCAGGCCAGCGCCTTGCGCACCTCGGCGGCCTTGTCCCCGAGCTTTTCGAGGCTGCCCGCAGCGCCGCCGAACTGCACGGCAAAACCGGTCTCGGAAAACCTGTCGAGCCGCTGGTGATGCCGGGTCAACGGTTCTTTCCAGGCGCGGATACGGTCCGAAACGGTGATCGGGATTGCCGCCTGCATGCGGGTATGGCCCATCAGCCTCCGGCTGCCGAATGTCTGGTCGATGTCATTGAAAACCTTCTCGAGGGCGGCGAGCCGCTCGATGAACAGAGAGCAGGCCTGCTTCAGGCGGATCATGAGCGCCGTGTCGATGACGTCCTGGCTGGTCGCGCCGAAATGCACGTGCTTGGCGGCCTCGCCGCCACCCGCCTGCTGATTGACGGCATCGCGAAGCTGCTTGACGAGTTCGGCGACAACGACGCCGTCGCGCGCGGTGCCGTTTCGCAGCCCGGCCATGTCCGGCTCAAATGTCTGCAAGGCTGCGGCAATGCGCTCCGCAGCCTCGGCGGGGATGACGCCGCAGGACGCCTCAGCCTTGGCAAGGCCCGTTTCGAAGGCCAGCATGGCGTCGATCTCGGCTTTCACCGAAAACAGCTGTCCGGTCTCGTCGTCACCGACGAGACCGGACAGGAATGGATGCTCGAAAGCCGAGACGCTCATATCTACTCCCGGGGCGAACCCTGATTCTTCGATCTCAGATATCGAAGAATATGGTTTCGTTTTCGCCCTGAAGATAGATGTTGAAGGTGACGGTATTACCGTCACGCTTGCCGATCAAGGTGGGAACCCGAACGCGGTGCTCGATGCGCGACAGGATAGGATCCGCCGCATTGGCCTCTTCCTCGTCGGAGAAGTACATGCGGGTGTTGAGGCCGAGATTGATGCCGCGGGCGACGACCCAGAAGGTGACGTGCGGTGCCATCGGGCGGCCGTCGCGGAACGGTACCTTGCCAGGCTTGATCGTTTCGAAGGCGAATTCGCCGGTCGCCATGTCGCCCGGCTGACGGGCCCAGCCGAAGAAGTTCGGATCGGCCTTGCCGCGGGTTTCCGACGGGCTGTTGTAATAGCCGTCGGCGTCCGCCTGCCAGATCTCGATCATCGCATCCTTGAGCGGGGTCATCGTGCCGTCATAGATGAAACCGCGGATGGTGATGCGTTCGCCGCGCGTCTGGTCGTTGACCATCGGGCCGGAGCCGAGATCGGTGTCGTAGACTCCGGTAATACCGGAAAAGTTCGGCGTGCAGCCGATATGGACATACGGACCCGCGGTCTGCGAAGCGGATTCCTTGAAATAGGTGAGCGGCTGGACCATCTCAGTTGCCCTCTTTACGGTTCTCGAAGAATGTCGAGCGACGGCCGCGCAGGACGATATCGAATTTGTAGGCCCGCATGTCGTGCGGGATGGTGTTCTGCATGTCGAGCGCGGCAATCAGCCCCTTGATCGCGTTCTCGTCCGGTATGGTCTTCACGATCGGACAAATCCAGATCATCGGGTCGCCCTCGAAATACATCTGGGTGATCAGGCGCTGGGCAAAACCATGGCCGAAAACCGAGAAGTGGATATGCGCCGGGCGCCAGTCGTTGACGCCGTTCGGCCACGGATAGGGGCCGGGCTTGATGGTCTTGAACGCATAGCCACCGTCCTCGTCGGTGATCGTGCGGCCGAAGCCGCCGAAATTCGGGTCGAGCGGAGCGAGATAGGTTTCCTTCTTGTGGCGGTATCGGCCGCCGGCATTGGCCTGCCAGAATTCCACCAGCGCGCCCGGAACGCCGCGGCCACGCTCGTCGATGACGCGGCCGTAGACCAGGATGCGTTCGCCAAGCGCCATCTCGCCGGGCTTCGCATAGTTGACGATCAGGTCGTTATCGAACTCGCCGAGGATGTTGTGGCCGAAGACCGGGCCGGTGATCTCGCTCTTGGTGCCTTCGAGCGAAATCAGCGCGCGCTGCGGCGAGCGCAGCACCGAAGTCTTGTAGCCCGGCGTGAAGGCCGGCGGATGCCATTCCCTGTCACGGGCGAAAAAGGGTGTGGTTTCTGGGGGTGTGTTCTTCATTTTTGCTCTCCCGCGGCCTTGTCCGCGTCCATTTCGGCATAAGTGGCTTTGGCGATCTTGAAGGCATGATTGGCGGCCGGTACGCCGGCATAGATTGCCACATGCATCAGGGCTTCGCAGATATCGTCCTTTGTCGCACCCGTATTGGCGGTTGCGCGGATATGCATGGCGACTTCGTCGTGATGGCCGAGTGCGGCGAGAAGCGCGATCGTCACCATCGAGCGCTCGCGCTTCGTCCAGTTCGGGCGCGACCAGACCGTGCCCCAGGCGCCTTCGGTGATCATTTCCTGGAACGGTCCGTCGAACGGTGTCTGGTTTGCCAGGGCGCGGTCCACATGGGCGTCGCCCAGCACCGCGCGGCGGGTCTTCATGCCCTGAGCGTAACGTTCCGATGGCGCGGCAGGATCGGCCATGTCTAGTCCTCGAGTTGTTCGATGAAGCCGCGGATCAGCGCGGCATGGGCGGCGGGTGCCTCAACGCAGGGAATATGCGCCGCACCCTCGATGATTTCGTAACGCGCGCCGGGGATCAGGTCTGCAAACGACCTGACGAGTTCGGGCGGTGTCGAGCCGTCTTCGCGGCCGACGATGCAGAGCACGGGCACCGCGATTCTTTTGGCGGCCTCGGTGAAATCCGCATCGCGGATCGCGGCGCAGGTGCCGCTGTAACCGGAGGTCGGCTGGCGCACCAGCATGTTGCAATAGGCCTGGTAGGCGGCATTGTCCGGCTTGCGGAACGGTGCGGTGAACCAGCGCTCCATGATCGCGTCGAGGATGCTGCCGATGCCGTTCTGCTCGACGGCGGCAATGCGCGCCGCCCAGCTTTCGGCCGTACCGATCTTGTGCGCGGTGTCGGAGAAGATCAGCGCTTTCACGAGGTCCGGCCGGGTGGCATACAGACTTTGCGCAATCAGCCCGCCGACCGAAAGGCCGCAGACGATGACCTGGCTGAGCTGCAGGTGGTCGAGCAGGCCGGAGAGATCGGCCGCGTGGTCGGCGATCGAATAGGGCGGATTGCCAAGGCCGGACAGCCCGTGGCCGCGCTTGTCATAGGTGAGGATCGTATAATCTTCGGCAAGCTTCGGCAGTTCGTGATGCCAGATGCGACTGTCGGTTCCGAGCGAATTGATGAACACGATGACGGGCTTTCCGTCACCTGCGCGCTGGATGTCGTAATGGATCACAATGTCGTTGATGTGTACAAACTGCATCAGCGCCTCCTCTCGCTTTGATAGATTGCACTAGTTTCTGGTTAGGTAAAATGATATTTCAGCATGATCCCCTAACCGCAGGGTTATTTGATCTTGATCAACTCCCGAGTCAAGTTTCGGCACTTGCATACATTTGTCGAGGTCGCGCGCCAAAAAAGCGTGGTCAAGGCAGCCGAAATTCTGCATGTCAGCCAGCCGGCCGTCACCAAGACCATCCGCGAGCTCGAGGAGGCGCTGGGCGTCGCCGTGTTCGAGCGCGAAGGCCGCGGCATCCGCATCACCCGCTACGGCGAGGTTTTTCTGCGCCATGCGGGCGCGGCGCTGACGGCCCTCCGCCAAGGCATCGATTCCGTCTCGCAGGAACTGTTCGATTCCGCACCCCCGGTCCGCATCGGTGCGCTCCCAACCGTCTCCACACGGGTGATGCCGCTCGCCATGACACTCTTCCTCGCCGAGAAGACCGGCAGCCGAGTTAAGATCGTGACGGGAGATAATGCCGTTTTGATGGAACAGCTTCGGGTCGGCGATCTCGATCTGGTGGTCGGCCGGCTCGCCTTGCCGGAAAAAATGACCGGCCTCTCCTTCGAACATCTTTACTCGGAACAGGTGGTGTTCGCCGTCCGCACCGGACACCACCTGCTCGACGGCAAGCGATCGATCTTCGAAGGGTTTGCCGACTATCCGGTGCTGATGCCGACGCGCGGCTCGATCATCCGGCCGTCGGTCGAACAGTTCCTGATCGCCAATGGCGTGGCCAGCCTGCCGACCCAGGTGGAGACCGTCTCCGACGCTTTCGGCCGTGCCTTCGTACGGTCGAGCGATGCGATCTGGATCATCTCCGCCGGAGTGGTCACAGCCGACATCGAGGACGGGGTTCTGGCGACGCTGCCGATCGATACGAGCGAGACCCGCGGCCCGGTCGGCCTCACCATTCGTGCCGATGCAAATCCCTCCACGCCGCTCTCGATCCTGATGCAGACCATCCGGCAGGCCGCCGCAGAGATCATGCCGGCGCGGTAATGCCCGGCTCTATCTTCATCACGTCGTCGCCGCAAAACAGGATGATGTAATGGCCGCGCGCCTGCGCAGCCTCGGCCCAATCGTTGAGATCGGAACGATACGGCGCCTGTTTCCAGACATCCGGATGGTCCGGATCGACCAGTACCGTCAGTTGCGCGCCCTGCTCATAGACGAGCATCTTCGATGTCAGCGGCTGCCAAACCTCTGGAACACCCGGGTCCGTCATCCACAGACAGAGGAAATCGCGGCAAAGCTGAGGCCGGTCGGTATAGATTGCGCAGCCCTGCCCCTCCGTACAGTGCCGGCACCAGGCGTCCGGCGGCTTGTCCAGCGCCGAGATTTCGGGAAGCCGGCAGCAGAGCGTGCAGGTGCCGCAGGATCGCGCCGCTGTCTTCTGTTCAAGCCTTTCCAAGATCTCGCCGCCTTAACCGTCAAAAGAATGCCCGGCCGAACGACCGGTCGGACCAGCGATTATACGTTGCGGTTCCTGCGCGCAAACAGTTGCCGAGGATTCAGGTCGGTCGCAGCTCGGGAAACGTGCGGCGCAATTCGTCCATCGAGGCTAGCACCGCGTCATCGGCGCGCAGCGTCACCGAGATATTGTCGGCGACGTTGAGCGTCTCCTCGAAATGCACCGGCATTTCGGCGCCGCCTTGGCGCACCAGCGTGGCCTCCGTGCGAAAGCCGTGCTTCAGCAGCCAGTCGCGCGGGGCGCTGAGGCTCACCGCCACATGGAACGCGCCGTCATCCTCTTTTCTGGCCTTCAATTTGTAAGTCACGGGTGACCTGTCGCCGCCGATGTCGATCTGGCCTGGGTAACCGGCTTCTTTCAGATGTTCAGGCATGCTTTTCGCTCCTTCGTTTTGGTGAGCCCATGGGACAACCGACACTCGCTCGCTTTGTTCCGCGCCAAAGGGGCGGCGCGATCAAGCCCGGTTGACGGTTGTTGACGAGCGTGATCGAAAGAGCGCGAGTGACGGAGAAGTGGAGGAAAAGCGATGAGGGACCGGGAACTGCTGGAGGCGCTGTTCAAGGCTGCCGTGAAGGCCGCCGATCCGCTGACCGGCATCATAAAACACCTGCCCGCCCCGCCTCCGAACGGCCGCACCGTTGTCGTTGGCGCCGGCAAGGGTGCGGCCCAGATGGCGGCGGCACTCGAAAGCGTGTGGACCGGGCCGCTGACCGGCGTGGTCGTGACCCGATACGGTTATGGCTGTGAAACGAAGTCGATCGAGATACTCGAGGCCTCGCATCCGGTGCCGGATGCGGCGGGCCTCGCCGGCGCAAAACGGCTGGTCGAGACAATTTCCGGCCTCTCCGAAAACGACCTCGTCATCGCGCTCGTCTGCGGCGGCGGTTCCGCCCTGCTGCCTGCCCCACCCGAAGGGCTGACGCTGGAAGACGAGATCGCCCTGAACGAGACGCTGCTTGCCTCGGGAGCGCCGATCTCGGCCATGAATGTCGTTCGCAAACATCTCTCCACCATCAAGGGCGGCCGGCTTGCGGCGGCGACCAGAGCCCGTGTCGTCAGCCTGATCGTCTCGGATATTCCCGGCGACAATCCGGCCTTCGTCGCCTCCGGTCCGACCATTCCGGATACCACGACGCGTCACGATGCACTGGCGATCGTCGAGCAGTACAAGCTGGAACTGCCGGCTGCGATGATCGTTCATCTGAATTCGCCGGCTGCCGACGCGCCGGAACCGGACGATCCCATCTTTGCTCGCCATGATCATTTCGTCATTGCCTCGGCCGGTGTCTCGCTGGAGGCGGCCGCCGAAGTCGCCCGCGCCCATGGGGTGACGCCTTATATCCTCTCCGATTCCGTCGAAGGCGAAGCGCGTGATGTGGCGCTGGTGCATGCGGCGCTTGCCCGCGAGGTGTCGCTCCGCGACCGGCCGTTCGCAAAACCGGCGGTCCTGCTGTCCGGTGGGGAGACGACGGTGACGATGCGCGCGAAGGGCGGTCGGGGCGGCCGCAACGGCGAATTCGCGCTGGCCTTGGCGCTGGCGATCGACGGGCATGAGATCACCGCACTGGCCGCCGACACGGACGGTATCGACGGATCGGAAACCAATGCCGGCGCTTTTGTCGACGGCACGACGGCGAGGCGATTGCGGGCTGGCGGCCTGGATGGCCGCAAATTGCTCGACCGGAACGACAGTTTTTCAGGGTTTTCGGCGATTGGCGACGTGTTCGATACCGGGCCGACCGGGACCAATGTCAACGATTTCCGGGCGATCGTGGTACGGTAGCGGCATCAATCTCTTCTCTCTCAAGCTGGGGAGAAGAGGTCACTGCAGCTGCGGCTTCCGCAAGAAATCGTTCCGGTCCGCCGACTTCACCCTGAGCCAGGCCTCCCGTCCATCGCGCAGGATGCGCATCGGGATTTCGGCACCCGGAGGCCCGCTGTCCCAGATCTTGCGGTAGAAATCCGCAAGCCCGTCGACCTCACCGTCGCGAATCTCCGAAATCACGTCGCCCCGCTTCAGGCCCGCCTGGGCCGCCGGTCCGTTTTCGGTGACGCTCATGACCACCACTTCGCCGTTGCTTTCCGCCGACATGGCGCCGAGCCAGGGGCGTGGCGGGCGGTTGAACTCGCCGCGATTGAGGAGATCGTCGAGGATCGGCTTCAGGAGGTTGATCGGGACCACCATGTTGATGTCGGCGATCTCTCCGCCCTTGCTCATCTGTAGGCGCAGCGATCCGACGCCGAGCAGCTTGCCTTCCGTATCGATCAGCGCCGCGCCGCCCCAGGACGGATGGGCGGGCGCGATGAAGATCGCCTCGTCCAGAAGATATTCCCAATATCCAGCGAATTCCTGCTTGGCGACGATATTGCCGCGCACATATTCTCCCTCCCCATCGGCGAAGACAACGGGATCGCCGAGCGTTGCTGTGGCGGAATCGCCGATCTGGAGCGCCGGCAGATCGAGCGGGGCCATGGCCTGCACCAGGCCGAAGCCGCTTTCCTGATCGTAGGCGAGCGCATGGGCCGGCACGACGCGGCCGTCCTGGCGCGTCAGCCAGACGTCTTCGGCTTCGGTGATCAGGTAACCGATCGTCAGGACCAACCCGTTTTCGCGGATCACCACGCCGCTACCTTCCCGGCGGGTGCCGAGAGTATTGGCCGTAAAGGCGTTGTCCGGGATTGAAGCACGCACGGCCACGACCGACCGTAAACTTTTCTCGAGATCCATGATGCAAATCCTGATGAGGCAATACGCGGTCCGGAACCCCGCAAGGGTCTGCAAAGGCTAACCATACCGTTTCTTTAAGGTATGAATGTGAACGGCGTGGAGCAAGAGGCCGGAGAGAACTCATGCTCGCGAAATGCTCTACCTCATTTTAGCCCCTCCCCCGTTTCCGGGGAAGGGAATGCGCTTTTAAAACCTCAGCCCGCCGGCGTCAGCGTCACCGAGGTGCCGGTGGCGGCGACGTTGAGGCCGAGCTGGCCCGTGACGCTCACCGTCTGCAGATGGATGGAGCCGGCGGTGCCGCCAACGAGGAGGTTGGCGCCGATGCCGGCACCGACGGTGGCCTCGGCGGTGGCGCCCTGGTAGAGGCCACCGAGCGAACCGTGGTGATAACCGGCGGTCGGGGCAAAGACCGCCCAGATCAGCCGCGAGCGTGTGGTGAAGCCGAGATCGACTCCCATCTTGCGCACTGTGCCGGTATAGCGGTCGAGGGGTTCGCTGCCGATTGCCGTTGTAAAGACGCAGTCGGCTTCCTTGGCGGAGCCGAGCACGTAACCGACGCCGCCGCCGATCGAGCAATCGAGATAGCCGATGCGTACCCCGCCGCGCTGATCCGGCTCTTCATAAACCGGAACGCGGTCCCGGCGGGTGATCAAATCGGCGGAAAAGGCGGCTCCGGCGCTGGTTACGACCGGCAGAGCGGCGAGCGCCACGGCAACAATCTTCTTCATCCCTGTACTCCTTGTAATTCTTCAGCCGCCCTTGCTGAGACTCATGCAAGCGGGTCAGGCAGCGTTGGAGAACGCATGTGGCGGAAGAATGATCCAACGCGGCCGCACACGATTTGTCACCGAATTGTTCCAAGCGTGAGATGACGCGTGAGATGACCTTGCGCACCGGCATTTCCGGAACCGCGACTTGCGCCGGTTGCGCCCAGGCGGTGAAGGGCATCAACGGCTGATAACTTCGCTATCTCGAAGGCGGATTCCTGCGCCGGACGTCCTCAATGGCATCTGCACTCTGGACTGCTGGCACGGGGCGCTATTTTCCTCATTGTCGGCGGGTTCTTCATCTATGCCCGCCTTCGCTGTCGATCCGAACCAGGCTGGCGGCAATCGGACTTTTCGCCTTCCGACTCTGCGGATCGATCGAGGCCCGGTATCGGATCGTATAGTCGGTCATGAACGGAAATTGAACAGGGAGCTTGGATGGCATTCCATCAGCGCGTGACACGAAAAGTGGTCGAAAGAGTCATGACTTTCGAGCCGATCGGCCTGATGATGGTCGCCTTTCTGGCAGGCGGGCTTTTCGTCTTCTTCAGGCTGACCGACGAGGTGCTGGAGGGCGAAACGCATGCCTTCGACGAAAAGATCCTGCTCGCCTTGCGCGACGCCACGGATCTTGCGACGCCACTCGGCCCCTACTGGCTCAATCACGCGATGGGGGATATCACGGCGCTCGGCGGCGTCACCGTGCTGACCCTGATGACGGTGATGGGAACCGTCTTCCTCATCCTGTTGCGGCAAAGGGCGATCGCTCTCTTCATGTTCCTGTCGATCGCCGGCGGCTGGCTTTTGAGTTCCTTGCTGAAGCTCGGCGTGGCGCGTCCGCGGCCGGATATCGTGCCGCATCTGGTCGAAGTCAGCGACCTCAGTTTTCCGAGCGGCCATGCAATGCTGTCTGCCGTCACCTACCTGACGCTCGGAGCGCTGCTGTCGCGCGCCCAGTCTTACCGCTCGACGCGCATCTTCCTGATCAGTGCGGCGATCTTCCTGACGTTCATCATCGGTTTCAGCCGGGTCTATCTCGGCGTCCATTACCCGACCGACGTCCTCGGCGGCTGGTGCGCCGGCGCGACCTGGGCGCTGGCGTGCTGGATGATCGCGCGACGCTACATTTCGGCGGTACCGGAGTAGTCCGGCGAATTGGACACCTTTGGCTGTCTATGCGCCCCCGCGACACGGGATGGTATCGAGGCGCAATAAATGCGCTCAGCGGTCGAACAGGTCCTGCCACTGTTTTTCGCCGACCAGACAGTCGCTGGAAGGTTGGCTACTGGCGGCCTTCTGCACGATTGCGGGCGGCATGAGCCCGCTGATTTCCAGGACCAGCTTGCGGCGCACCGCGACGGCAAAATCCTCGATCTTGTGAACCGGCAGCACGAAGGAGCCGGGTCCGCCGATGACGCAGTCGCCGTAATATTTGTCGAGCCCGCCGGGTGCGCCCGAGGGCCGCAGCATGATCGCCAGTCCGTTGATGATGATGCCGGCTTCCATGGCCTTGTTGCGGGCCGGGACGACGGGATTGCCGGAATTGTTCGGCCCGTCGCCGGAAATGTCGATCACTTGTCGAGCACCGCGATAGGAATTGGCGACGATCATCGTTGCCCCTTGGGCGATCGCAGCAGAGATCGAGGTGCGGCGCTGGGTAACGATCGGCCGGGCCTCGAGCTTGGCGGCGAAATTGATCGCGTCCTGCTCGTTTTCGATGATCGTCCAGTCGATGACCGATTCCGGTACGACGTCGCCGGCCCATTCGAAATAGCTCACGGCGATGCGGCCGTTCAGTCCGGTCTTTACCGCCTCGATGAATTCCTTGTGCTTGAGCGCCTCGACATAACCCTCGCGCTGGACGCTGACTTCCTCGTAATCCATGGAGCGGGACGTATCGACCGCGAGAACCAGCTCCACATCGACTTCGCCTCCCTTTTGCTGCGCGATCATCGGAGCGGTTGCAGCGGCGGAAAGGCTGATGAGCATCGCGAGTGTTGTAAGCATTGGCAATCCAATCACTGCGTTATCGATTGGTTAAAACTGTAACACAGCGCCGATGCAGGGCGACTCCGCTCCGCGTGCCTCCCTTCAACTTTCGGTGATAAGCCTTTATTCCGCAGCCACTCCACGTAATCTGCCATGGCGGCCGCGGCTGCATCGACGGCGCCGGGAGTGCGCTTATCAACGGGTATCTGGGCGGGATCATGCGATGACGAGGTTAAACGGCAAATGTTTTTGCGGCGCAGTCGCCTACGAGGTGGAGGACGCCTTCGTTTATGCGGCCAATTGCCATTGTTCGGATTGCCGCCGCACCACCGGCTCTGCCTTCAAGCCCTTCGCCGGCATCGAACGGCAGAAGTTTGCGGTGGTAAAGGGCGAAGATGGTTTGCTGATCTTCGGAGATGCCGACACTCATGACGCCCATTGCAAGACCTGCGGTTCGCTTCTCTATTCGCGGGTGCGGGAGGCGGCCTGGGTGCATGTGGCGATGGGCACGCTGGTCGATGCCCCGACAATCCGGCCGTCGCACCATATCTTCGTCGGCTCGAAAGCGCCCTGGTACGAGATCACCGACGACCTGCCGCAATATCAGGGCCATAAGGGATAGTTATTCCAGGCCGGCCAGCGCCTTCAGCTTCTCGCCTTCGAGCCGGTAGAAGATCCGGTCTTCCTTCCGGTCGCCGCCAAGTTCGTCATAGAATTTCAAAAGCCGCTCATTGGCCCGAGCCGCCGTCCAGTCGATGCGGCCGAAACCGCGCTCGACTGCCAGCCCTGCCAGCCGCTTCATCAGCGCGGTACCGATATCGCGGCCGCGCTCGGACCCGGCGACATAAAGCTCCTTGAGGAAAAACCCGGGCTGCAGGCCGGGTCCGGGATAGATGGCGGCGAAGGCCGCAGCGGCGATGATGCGGTCAGTCCCGGCAACCAGGAATTCGGTCTGCGGAGGACGGTTGAGAATCCCCGTCAGGATGGCCTGGCGCGGCGGGCAGAAGACACCGTAATAGGCCTGCATCTCCTCAAAGAGGCAGGCCAGCTCGTCCGCGTCGGCGGGTTGGAAAAGCGAATATTCATAAACTGGACCCGTTGAAACCGAGCCACTATTCCGGTGGCGCGGACCCGTGTCAACTTGAGGCGCGGCCTATTTCCGGCAGGCGCTGTTGACTTCGCGACGGGCATATCGACAGAGTGGCACTGAAGAAGGAACCGCCATGTCCAGGTCAGAAAAATTCATCGTGCTGCCGTTCAAGAAAGTGCGGGGCAACGTGACGCCTGGCGAGATGCGCGTGGCCTCGAATGCCGCTTCGGCCGAGAAGATTGCCCGCGCCATGGCCGACCGTTTTGTCGGCGTCGCGGCCTATTCGGTTCAGGTCGATATGGAAAGCGGCGACATGTCCGATCCGCGCATCCTCTGGCAGACAGGCGAAATCGCCGATATCGCCGCTTAGAGGCTTTAGCCCTCATCCTCGTCGATACACGCTCGATCCCGCTATTTGCGGAGGATCACCCACAACGCATGCACGATGCCGGGCAGCCAGCCGCAGAGGGTGAGCAGGATGTTCAGCCAGAAATGCAGGCCGAGGCCCACCTGGAGGAACACGCCGAGCGGCGGCAGGATGAAGGCGAGCAGAATGCGAATGATATCCAACGGGCGTTCTCCGGGTTGATGGGTTCGGCCGGTAACGCGCCGGATGGGATATGGTTTCAGGAGACGCTCATCTCAGCAGCGTCTTTGCGATGATCTCCAGCTGAATCTCGTTGCTGCCGCCGAAAATGCTCTGGGAGCGGGAATTGAAATAGACGGCGGAGGCGACCTTGCGCTCTTCGTCGATCTCGCTTTCCTCCGGCAACTCATGCAGCGGCCGGTGTTCTTCAAAGCGCAGCGCATCGGGGCCGAGGATCGAGGCAGCCAGTTCGGCGATCGACTGGCGGATGCGGCTGCGCTCGATCTTCATCGTCGAAGACGGCACCGACCCCGGATTGCCGCCTGCCTGGACCTTGGACATGGCCGAAAGCTCCAGCATGTCGTTGGCATCGACATCCGTGGCAATCTCGGCGAAGCGCGCCATGAACAGCGGATCGTCGATCATCGTTCGCCCGTCCGGCAGTGGCTCGGAAGCGAGCCGGTGCAGGCGCGTCAGCATGGCCCGCAAGACTCCGCCGGCAAAGGCGCCGCCCCGCTCGAATTCGAGCAGGTATTTTGCGATGTCCCAGCCCTCGCCTTCCTCGCCGATGCGGTCGGAGACCGGCACTTTCACGTCGTCGAAGAAGACCTGGTTGAATTCATGCGTGCCGCAGATCGAGCGGATCGGCCGGATGGTGACGCCCGGCGATTTCAGGTCGATCAGGATGAAGGTGATGCCTTCCTGTTTCTTGCCCGTGTCGGCGGTGCGTACCAGCGCGAACATCCGCGTGGCGTGATGCGCCAGCGTCGACCAGATCTTCGAACCGTTCACGACATAGTGGTCGCCGTCGAGCACCGCCCTGGTCTTCAGCGATGCGAGGTCGGAGCCGGAGTCCGGCTCGGAATAACCCTGCGCCCAGACATCCTCGCCGTTCAGGATGCGCGGCAGGTAGAAGCTTTTCTGCGCCTCGTTGCCGTAGCGCATGATCACCGGGGCGATCATCTTGATCGAGGCGCCGCGGAAATGCGGCTCGCCGGCGCGTTCACATTCCTGATCGAAGATGTAACGCTCGGCGAGCGTCCAGCCGGTGCCGCCATATTGTTTCGGCCAGGACGGGGCGACCCAGCCCCTGTCGTTGAGCTTCGCCTGCCATTTGAGACCGATGGCGGGGTCGGCGAGGAAGCTGGGATTCAGCCGCTCGGCGCGCTTGAGTTCCTCGTCCAGATGGGCGTCGAGGAATGTCCGAACCTCGTTGCGGAATCGAACCTCTTCTTCCGTCATCAACAGATCCATGGACATCTCCTCAGACGGGTTCGCGCAGCAGGCTGCCGGAGAGCATGGAGGGATCGCGGATGATCTCGCCATAGCGATTCAGGTGGTCCGCAGTGGTGCCGAACGTGTTTTCGATCGCGTAGAGCCGGCGGAACCAGGCGCCGATCGGCATCTCTTCCGAAAAGCCCATGGCGCCATGCAGCTGGATCGCCTCCTGCGCAACGGAGCGGGAGACCTTGCCGATCTTCGCACGGGCGCCGGAAACGCCGCGGATGCGCATCGGGCGCGGCGCGTCGACGGAAAGCGTGGCGAGCAATGCCGAACCGCGGGCCTCCTGGCATTTCACCGCCATCTCGGCCATCCGGTGCTGCAGGGCCTGGAAGGCGGCGAGCGGCTTGCCGAACTGCACGCGTTCCCTGGTATAGGCAACGGTCGCGTCCAGCAGCGCATCCATGATGCCGACCGCTTCCGAGGCAAGCGCCGCATTGACGCGGTCATGGGCCGCTTCGATTTCGCAGAGCGTATCTGCCGCGGCATCGAGCAGCGCCGAAGCGGGCACGGAGACGTTGTCGAGGACAAGATCGCTGGCGCGGCTGCCATCGACGAGTTTCACTAGGGTCGAGGTCAGGCCGACAGCATCCGCAGGCACGACGAACAATTTTACTGTTCCATCGAGCTTGGCCGAGACCAGAAAGATACCTGCGAAGGAGCCGCCGGGAACCAGCGGCTTTTCGCCGGAGATGAGATAGTTCTCGCCCCTGCGGGTTGCGGTGGCGGCGATATTGCCGAGGTCAAAACCGCTTTGCCGCTCGGCATGGGCGAGCGCCGGACGCGACGTACCAGCGATCAGGCCGCCGAGAATCTCGGCTTTTTGCTCTTCGGAGCCAAGTTTTTCGACCAGCCCGCCGGCGAGAATGATGGATGTAAGATAGGGCTCCACCACCAGCGCGCGGCCAATCGCTTCCATGATCAGCGAGATTTCCACCGCGCCGCCGCCAAGCCCGCCGTTCTCTTCGGCAAACGGCAGCGCCAGCCAGCCGAGATCGGCCATCTCGGACCAGAAGCCGGCATCGAAGCCGGTCCCCGACGCGATGATCTTGTTGCGCTTCTCGAAGTCGTAGCGATCCTTCAGGAACCGCTCGGCGCTTTCCTTCAACAGAAGCTGCTCGTCCGAATAGTTCAGGTCCATGACTGGGTCTCGCGATTAGATGAAGTGACGCGGCGCGGCAAACTCCCGAATCTCCCCCCTTGAGGGGGAGATGTCACCGGAGGTGACAGAGGGGGGTGGCGCCGTGAACTCAACTGCAGAAGAGCGTGCCGCGGCACCCCCCTCTGCCCTGCCGGGCATCTCCCCCTCAAGGGGGGAGATCGCCTTGCCGCATCGCCCCATGCCTCTATCAGCTTCATGCGCTCTGAAGCACAGACTCCCTCACTCCTCGCGCGTATACGCCCCATGCCCCGGGCGATAGGTCTTCGTATCGAGAAACTGCGAAAGCCCCTTTTCGCGGCCCTTTTCAGGATCGACGAACGTCGTCTGGTCGGCCTTGGCGGTCAGGTATTCGGCCGACTCCTCCCAAGTCATCTCGCGCACATACTTGTAGGCCATGCGGGCCTGGCGGAGCACGGTCGGGTTCTTTTCCAGGAGCACGCGGGCGATCTCGACGGTGCGTTCGCGAAGCTTGTCGGCCGGCACCGCCTCGTTCACCAGGCCGAGCTGTTCGGCCATCTTACCGCCGAATTTTTCGCCGGTCATGACGTAATACATCGCCTTGCGGTCGTTCATCAGGGTCGAGATCGCCTTGGAGACAACGCCGCCGGGGATGACGCCCCAGTTGATTTCCGAAAGGCCGAACACCGCATCTTCGGAGGCGATCGCCAGGTCGCAGCAGATCAGCGGCGTAAATGCGCCGCCAAAACACCAGCCGTTGACCATGGCGATGGTCGGCTTGGCGTAGTGCATCAGCAGGCGCCATTGCCATGCGCGGGTGGAGCGGTAGGCGCGCATGCGCTTGACGTCCGAGACACCGTCGGTGGCGCGGAAGAAGTCCTTGAGGTCCATGCCGGCTGAGAAGGCGTCGCCCTCGCCGGTGAGGATGATCACGCCGGCGCGGTCGTCGATTTCAAGCGCGTCGAGTACCCGGATCATGTCTTCGGCAAGGCCGACGCTCATGGCGTTGCGTTTGTCCGGGCGGTTCAGTTTCACCCAGGCAATGCCGTCCTCGAATTCAACCTTGACGTTCTCTCCGCCCAGATCGCTTGCTTCAATGGTCATCATGTTCTCCTAAAAGGTCCGGGACCTTATGACAGGCTGGTCATTTTGGTGACGAGATAGGCGTCCATGCCCTCGGTGCCGCCTTCGGAGCCGTAACCGCTCTGCTTGACGCCGCCGAACGGCGTTTCGGCCATCGAGATGAAGTTGTTGTTGATGCCGACCATGCCGGCCTCAAGCGCGTCGCTGACCATCGCCGCGGTCTGGCTGGACCGGGTGAAGGCATAGGAGGCAAGGCCGTAGGGCAGCCGGTTGGCCTGTTCGATCACCTCGTCGAAGGAGGTGAAGCGAGCAGTGACGGCGACCGGACCGAAGGGCTCGTCATTCATGATGATCGCGTCCTGCGGCACGTCGGAAAGAACCGTCGGCTGGAAGAAATAGCCGCGATTGCTGCCGCGCTCGCCGCCGGCCTTCACCGTGGCGCCACGCTGCACGGCATCGGCGACCATGCGCTCCATCGCCGGCACACGGCGGCTGTTGGCGAGCGGTCCCATCTGGCTCGACGGGTCGAGACCGTCGCCGACTTTCAAGGCCGAAGCCGCCTTGGCAAAGCCGTCGACGAACTTGTCGTGGACGCTGTCATGCACATAGAACCGGGTCGGCGAAATGCAGACCTGGCCCGCATTGCGGTATTTCGCGTGCACCATGACGCGGATCGCGTGGTCGATATCGGCATCCTCGAAGATCAGCACGGGGGCGTGGCCGCCGAGCTCCATCGTGGCGCGCTTGACGCCGGCTTTCGCGGCGAGGACCGCAAGATGCTGGCCGACGGCAGTCGAGCCGGTGAAGGTGATCTTGCGGATGCCGTCTGCGGCGATCAGGTGTTCGGAAACGTCCGCCGGCTTGCCGTGCACGACGTTCAGCACGCCGTTCGGCAGGCCCGCATCCTGCAGCGCACGGGCGATCTCGAGCACGGTCGCCGGCGTCTCTTCTGAGGGTTTGATGACCATGGTGCAGCCGGTCGCAAGCGCGGCCGAGATCTTGCGGGCCGGGATGACACCGGGGAAATTCCAGGGCGTGAAGCCGGCGACAGGGCCGACGGGTTCCCTGGTGACCATCCACTTAACGCCGGGCACGCGGGCCGGCACGATGCGGCCATAGGAACGGCGGCCCTCGTCGGCGGTCCAGTCGAGAATGTCGGCCGAGATATGGACTTCCGGGATCGCTTCGGCGAGCGGCTTGCCCTGGTCGAGAACCATGCGCCGGCCGATTTCGTTCGCCCGTTCGCGCAGGATATCGGCTGCCTTGCGGATGATCTTGGCGCGGTCGAAGGCAGTCGTTGCCTTCCATGCCTTGAATTCACGGGTGGCCGCTGCCACGGCTCGCTCAAGATCCGCCGCGGTTGCATGCGGCAGGGCGCCGATCGGCTCGCCAGTTGCCGGATTGATGACGTCTTCCGTCACCCGGCCTTCCGCGCCGAGCCACTCGCCATCCACAAACAGCTTCAACTCACCATAGGATTGGGTCTGCATCACGGTTTCCTCCCTCGTGACTGCCAAAATAAAATAGCGGCGTCGCACCCCCTCACCCGGCCTCCGCTCCGCTCGGCCACCCTCTCCCCGTGGGGAGAGGAGGATCTGAGACATTGCGGCAATTCACCTTCTCCCGAAGGGGAGAAGGTGCCGGCAGGCGGATGAGGGGCTACACCCCAAAATCTCAGCGAGGGCTTACGCCCTCACTGCACCACGAATAGCGCGTCGAGAGCCAAAGCCCCGTCCCCCTCGGCATAGACAACGAGCGGGTTGATATCGACTTCGACGATCTGAGGCTCCGCGCGCATCAGCGCGCCGAGCTTGACGACCACGTCGGCAATCGCCTCGACGTCGCGCGCCGGCTGGCCGCGGAAGGCTCCGAGCAGCTTCGATGCCTTCAGCTTGCGGATTTCGGCGATCGCCCGCTCGCGGCTGATATCGGCCGGCAGCAGGCGGGCATCGGCGAGAGCCTCGATCCAGACGCCGCCGAGGCCGACGAGCACGACCGGACCCCATTGCGGATCGCGCTTGGCGCCGACCACCATTTCGAGGCCTTGGCGCGCCATGCCCTCGATCAGCACGCCGTCGAGCTTGAGGCCCGGCTTGTGCCTGGCAATGCTGGCATACATCTTTTCATGCGCCGCCCGCAGCGCCGGCTCGTCGGCGATATTGACGATGACGCCGCCGACATCGCTCTTGTGGGCGAGTTCGGCCGCCTGCGCCTTCATGACGACCGGGTAACCGACATCGGCTGCGATCGTCGCGGCTTCGTCGGCGGATTTCGCCAAAGCGCCCTTCGGGATGTGGATGCCGAGATCGGTAAGTATACGCTTACCTTCATACTCGACCACGAGGCCGGACGGCGGCAGTTTGGCGATCCGTTCGCCTTCCGGGGCGCGGTCCTGGGTGGCGGCGAGCGCAGCCGCATAATTCATCACCACTGCCATGGCGCGCATGGCGCGTTCCGGCGAGCGGAAGAACGGGATACCGCTGTTGCGCACCGCCTTCATGAAGGTCGGATCGAGCGGATAGTCGTCGCCGACGATGTTGAGGATGACCGGCTTTGTCGCGGTTGCGGCGACCGGGATGATGGCGTCCGACTTCTTGATCTGCATCGGCGGCGAGCCGCCCGCATGCGACAGGAAGACGATGCCCACATTCGGATCCTTCAGCATGGATGCCGTGGACGTTCCGAAAATGCCGGGATTGGAGAAGCCCGTCGTGCCGATGTCGAACGGGTTGTCGACATGGACGTAAGGTGGCACTTGCGTTGCAAGCTCGGCGTGCACCTCGTCCGACAGCGTCGCGATCGGCAGGCCGACGCGTTCGCAAAAGTCGAAGCAGAGGCCGCGGATGGCGCCGGAATTGGTGACGATGCCCGCCTCGCCCGGCGGCGGTGACGGATAACGCGCCAGGATGGCGGTGACGTCGAACAGCTCGTCGGTGGTCTCGACTAGCGCAACGGCCTCGTTGCGCACGGCCGTCTGCATCAGCGCATGGTCGCCGGCAAGCGCACCGGTATGCGATTGCGCCGCCTGTTTGCCGCGCTCGCTGGAGCCCGGATGCAGCATGACGATCGGCTTGCCGAGTTCGCGGGCGCGCCGCGCCACAGTGAGGAACTTTTGCGGGTTCTTGACCTGTTCGACATAGACCGCGACGGCGGCGTTGTCCTTGTCCTCGATCAGCCAGCCGACCAGGTCCTCGGCGGCGATCACCGCCTCGTTGCCGGTGGCGATGACGTAGGAGACCGCGATTTCGCGCGAATGCATGGCGAAGCGGATATTGGCCGCCGTCGCACCGCTCTGGGCGACGATGGCGACGCGCGAGCGCTCGCCGACGCCGCGCAGGTCGACCGGCTCGAAAGTCAGCGGAATGCCGTCGACATAGTTGGTATAGCCCATGCAGTTGGGTCCGAGCATCGCGATGCCCGCCTTGCGGCAGATCTCGGCAAGCTCGTCCTGCTGTCGGCGGCCTTCCTCGCCGGCTTCGGCGAAACCGGAAGAGTAGACGATGACGCCTGCCACATCCCGCTCGACGCAGGCAAGAACCGAGTCCTTGATCGCCACCTGGGGCACGATGAGGATTACCACGTCGACGCCCTTTGGCAGGTCGCCGATGGTCTTCACGCAGGGGCGGCCGTTGATCTCGTCGCGCGAACGGCTGACGAGATGCAGGTCGCCGGCATATTTGAAGAGTTCGAGATTGGCGAGCACGCCGCCGCCGATCGAGGCGGGATCCGGCGACGCGCCCACGATCGCGATCGATCGTGGGCGCAGCAGACGGTCAAGATCGAACGGCTTGGCCGGATCGAGCGTCTTGGGAGCTGTGGTCATCGTATCAGCCATGGGAACCACTTCTTAGTCGCGACGGTAGGCACCGAGGCCCGGGCGGAAGGATTTCTCGTCCAGGAACTGACTCATGCCGGTATTGCGGCCGTTTTCCGGGTCGCGGAGTTCCGTCTGGTCGGACTTCGCCATCAGGTATTCGCCGGCCTGTTCCCAGGTGAGGTCGCGGGTGAAACGGCAAGCGGTCTTGGCCTGGCGCAGCACGAAGGGGTTCTTGCCGATCAGCGTCATGGCGAGCTTGCGGGTCTCGGCCTTCAGCTCGTCCGGCGAAACGGCCTTGTTGACCAGCTTCATGTCGGCAGCCTGCTGGCCGGTGAAGGTTTCCCCGGTCATGATGTAATACATCGCGTCGCGGAAGCTCATCGTCTCCAGCACCGACTTGGTGACGATGCCGGCCGGGATGATGCCCCAGTTGATTTCAGAAAGGCCGAAGATGGCGTCTTCCGAGGCGATGGCCAGGTCGCAGCCGACCAGGAACTGGAAGGCGCCGCCGAAACACCAGCCGTTGACCATCGAGATGGTCGGCTTCGGGAAATACATCATCCGGCGCCACTGCCATGCGGCGTTTGCCCGGAACAGGCGTTCGCGCTGGATCGGCGGCACCTTGTCGGTGGCGCGGAAATATTCTTTCAGGTCCATGCCGGCCGAGAAGGATTCGCCGGCGCCGGTGACGACCATCACCTTGCAGCGGTCGTCTTCTTCCAGCGCATCCATGATCGCGTTCATTTCCCAGACGATGCCCGGGTTGATGGCGTTGCGCTGCTTCGGACGGTTGAGCGTCACCCAGGCGATGCCCTCGTCGAAATCCACGGTAACATATTCGCCCCACTTGCCATTGTTCTGGCCGGCGGCGGCAGATTCGGTCTGGTTTTCCATAGCAAATTCTCCCTACTGGGGAAATGGATATCAGGGACCCGAATATGCGTCAAGCGGCTTTCAATCTCGGGACTGGCGAAAAGAAAGCCGTTTGACGTCGTGCTGAACCGATGCTTAACCGCGGCCGAGAAATGGCATTTCGACCGGCAGGATGATGCTTTCGTAAAGGTTTACGTCATCCGGCAGCGTCGCCATCAGCACGACGATCCGTGCCACATCCAGAGGCATCATCGTTGCGGGGCGGACCTTGTCGGTGATGCCGGGAACCAGCGAGCTGACCGTCGAGCCCGGATGCACCATCGAGACCGCAATGCCGTGCTCGCGGCCGTCGACGGCAAGCGAACGGGTGAGGCCTTCAAGCGCGAACTTGCTCGCCGTATAGGCGGCGGTATGGCCGCGCGGAACCTTGGAGGACAGGCTGCCCATGTTGATGATCCGGCCGCGCTTCTGTTCCTGCATGATGACGAAGGCGGCGCGGCTGCAATAGAAGACAGAGTGCAGATTTGCCCCGATCACCTCGTGCCAGCGCTCGTTGGTGAGCTTTTCGACCGGCGTATGGTCGGCGATGCCGGCATTGTTGATCAGGATGTCGAGCCGGCCGTATTTTTCCTTCACCGTGACGAACAGCTTTTCGACCTGCGCGTCATCGGTGACGTCGGTCGGCACGACGAACGCGCGGCCGCCTTCGGCCTCGATCTCGGCCGCCAGTTTTTCAAGCTTGTCGGCGCTGCGGGCGGCAAGCACGGTGACGGCGCCCTCAGCGGCAATCGCCTTGGCGATGCCCCAGCCGATGCCCGAGCTGGCGCCGGTGACGATGGCAATACGGTCCTTGATCGAAATCATCTGAAACTTCTCCCCTGATCAATACGCTTAAGCGCGCGAAATACCTTCATAAAGCGCTTCGAGCCCGCGCCGGTCGCTGACCCCGAGCTTGCGGTAGGCACGCTGACGGTAGGTGACGATACTCGAAAGCGCGAGCCCGACCTTTTCGGAAATTTCCCGATGTGTGCGGCCGAGCAGCAGGCCGGCGGAAACCTCCGCTTCACGGCCCGAAAGTGCAAACCCCGCCTGCAGCAGCCGCCCGGCGATCTCCTGCTGTGGCGGATGCAGCGGCGCCGTCGGCGGCCTGCCCTGGAGCCGCACATGCTTGACGACCATGGCCATCAGCAGCGGCGCGGAGGCTTCCAGCCGTTCGACCGCGGCGAGCGGGAACGGGCCGCTTTCGCGGGTGCGATAGAGGCTGGCGAAGATCCGCGGTTCCTCCGAGTGATAGATGGTCAGCCGTTCCAGCACATGGGCGCGTTCGTAACAGTCGCGGCGGTATTCGGGGTCGCGGATGCCGTTCCAGGCTTGGCGCACCACCTGCACCTTGGCAAGTCCGGGACCTCCGTTCAGCATCTGGCGGGTCACCCGGTCGCGCTGCCAGTAGCGGCGGGCATAGTCGAGCGAGGCGCGCTCGGCAAAACCCGGGATGGTCGAGTGATAACCGCAGGCAAAGAGATAGGTGAGCGATCCGTCTTCCTCGGCCTGGAAGGCGGAACAGAAATCGGTGCCGGCGATGCCGCGCAGGGTTTCCAGCAATTTTTCGGGGAAGCCGGGCTCGCCGACCTCATCCATGAGGGCAGCCATGCCGGTCACGTTGTCTCCATCAAGCGCAGGCATTGACGCCTCCAGGGTTGAGAATAAATCCGTCGTGGGCATGTCCACCTGCAAGGTGGACATGGGAGGGTCGGCAAAGGCCTACCATCACGGCCAATGCAACAAGCCTGGATATGGAGGAACCACCATGGTTGACGCACCAAAGCTTCGCAAACTCTATCACTTTTCCTACCCCTGCCGCGATGGCGAGGAGACCCGCAAGTTCTACGAGGACCTGCTTGGCCTGCCGCTGGTCAACTGCATGACCGCCGACAAGGTGCCGTCGACGGGCGAAGAAAAGCCCTACGCGCATTTCTTCTTCGAAATGGGCGACGGCTCCTACATGGCCTTCTTCGACCTCGGCGAAAACGTCATGCCGCTTCCCTCGCCGAACACGCCGGACTGGGTCCAGCACTTCGCGATGGAAGTCGATTCCGTCGAGGAGGTCCTGAAATTCAAGAAGCGGTTGCAGGATGCCGGCGTGAAGACGACCGACGTCATCGACCATGAGTTCATCAACTCGATCTACTTCTTCGACCCGAACGGCCTGCGCCTGGAAATCACCGCCCGCACGGAAGAGCCCGGCTATCTGGAACAGGCCGCTTCCGAAGCCCATGACGCGATGAAGGCATGGGTGAAGAAGAAGGCCGGGATGATCGCGGCGAAGTCGGCTGCGGCTTGAGGCCTTCACCCGTTTGATGACGGGACCGCTGATGGGACGCGAAGTCGCGCGGCTGGCCGATCTCCCCCCTTGAGGGGGAGATGCCCGGCAGGGCAGAGGGGGGTGTCGCCCAGGCACTTCAGCAACGTTTTCGCCTGCGGCACTGTCGCTACCCCCCTCTGTCACCTTCGGTGACATCTCCCCCTCAAGGGGGGAGATCAGAGGGAGCATGCGGTACCGCTCGTCATCCTTATCGGCGATTGCCTCGTTCCTCGAAGCGGACGAAACACGCACACCACCGTTCCAGCCTGGGCGGTGGTGCTTCTCATTAAAGCGCACGGTCAAACCTCCCGATGATGATCCGGAGCCCGCTCCCGACAAGCTCCGGCTTGTCTTTCAAGACAACAACCCCTGCCGCCTGCTCCAGTCGATCACCCGGTCGATACAGGCTTTGAGAAGCTCCGGCTGGCCGAGGTAATAGTGGGTCGCATGGGGGATCGTCATGTATTCCTTGTTTTCGGTCGCGAGCGCCGCCCGGATCGTCGGATTGTGCGTCGCCGGAACCGCCTCGTCGGCATTGTTCTCGATCTGCAGCACCGGCGAGCGCTTGATCAGCGCCGCGTTCATCGGCCCCTTGGCATTCGACAGATCGTAGCTCCACTGGGAAAGCCAGGAGCGCAGCGTCGTGAAGCGGGCAAGCCCGACGGGGCCGACATTGACCGTGCGCGGATCGCCCATATAGCTCCTGCCGATCGGCCGGTCGTTCGGATCGATCGTTCCGTCGAACCAGCGCACGTCGCACATGGTGCGGTGAACGACGAAGGCACGTTCCTGTTCGAACGAACCGCGGCGCTTCAGTTCCGCCAGCATGTCGAGCGCCCAATGGGTGATCTTGCGGTTGCGGGCGACCTGGGCGGCCCGGAACCGCTGGATGAATTCCGCTGAATAGGGCGTCTGGTGCGGGCAGTCCGGCGAATAGATGTCGAATTCCGGGTCGCGCAGATCCGGGTCGAGTTCGTCGAGAACCGACGGGTCGAGCCATTCGGTCAACGTTTCGGCACGCGACAGGTGGGCGGCGATGAAGATCACGCCGTCGGCTGGCTTCAGGCCCGCTTCGACGAGGTTCACCTCGTCGCCGGCCGGCGTGTGGGTGATCGTCGGGTTCTCGGCCTGTGCCTGGTAGAATAGCGATAGCGAACCGCCGCCCGACCAGCCGACCAGCACCACCTTCTCGTAGCCAAGCTCACCGCGGGCATAATCGAGCCACTTGCCGAGGTCGATCGCCACCTTTTCCATGATCAGAGCGGTATCGTTCTTCGGATAACGGCTTGCGGCGCAGAGCACGTGCAGGCCGGCGTCCGCCAGCGCCGTCGGCATCGGCAGGAGCTGCAGCGTCGAGGTGGGATGCATGAAGACATAGACGGTGTTCGACGGCGCACCGGCGCCGCGCAGAAGCTGGCCTTCGAGGTTGACCCTGCCGGAATTGCCGGCAAAGCCGTAGGTCTCGGTATATTTTGCGGTCTCCGGAAAGGAGACGATCAGCGGGATCCGCTGCCATTCCGCCTTGGTGGTCATGGTGTCCTACCCATTATGCTTCGCCCGGTCGGCCGGCAGGACCGGCGAACGGGTTTTCGAGATTGAGCTGCGAATGTGCCCCTAGGCAACCGCCTCCGGCGACCTGGTTCCCGCCACGACCGGCACCGAGGTGGCGTCGTAGGTGAACAGCCATTCGTAGCGCTGCTTGACCTTGTCCTCCTGCCATTCGGCGTTGACGTAGTCTTCGGCGAGTTTCGGATCCTTCAGCGCGGCATTGTGGAAACGGCTGAGATTACCTTCGGCGCCGCGGACGATCTTGCCGGTGCGCTCGACGCGGGCCGCCTCGTACCCGGCGAAGGCCGCTTCGTAATTGCCATTGTTCTCGGCAAGCGCGCGGGCCAGCACGAAACCGTCCTCGATCGCCATCACCGCGCCTTGCGCGAGGAAGGGCAATGTTGGATGGCACGCGTCTCCGAGCAGCGTCACGCGGCCGCGGGTCCAGTCGTCCATCGGCGGCCGCAGCATCAGGGCCCATTTATAGGGCACGTCGATTGCCTTGATCATCGTGTGGATGTCTTCGTGCCAGCCTTCATAGTCGGCAAGGCACTCTTCCACGGTGCCCGCGACCGACCAGGATTCAACCTGCCAGTCGGCGCGCTCGACGACCGAGACGTAATTCATCAGCTTGCCGCCGCGCAGCAGGTACTGGATGACGTGGCCGCCGGGGCCGATCCAGTTGATGCCGACCGGGCGCAGCATGCGTTCCGGCAGGCGCTCGACCGGAATGACGCCGCGCCAGGCGACGATGCCGGTGAATTTCGGGTCGTCGCGGCCAAACAGCGTCTCGCGGATCTTCGAATGCACGCCATCGGCGCCGACCACGATGTCGGAGGTGGCGGTGGTGCCGTCGGCGAAGGTGATCGTCGCGCCCTTGTCGTCCTGGGTGATCCCGACGCATTTCTTGGAGAGCTTGATCGCATCCGGCTTGATGCGGCGCACGCCCGCGGCCAGCGTCTGGTGCAGGTCGTTGCGATGGATGGTGATGTAAGGGAAGCCGTAACGCTCGATCGACAGCGGGCCGAGGTCGAACAGTTTCCAGGTCTGCCCGGTGTTCCAGAGTCGAATCTCCTTGCCCTCCGCCTGAGCGGCGATCGACATGATGTCGTCCTCGAGCCCGAGCGAAAACAGAACCCGCGTGCCATTGGCGCTGATCTGAACGCCGGCGCCGACTTCTTTCAGCTCGACCGCCTGTTCGTACACATCCACGTCAAATCCTTGGCGGAGCAGCGACAATGCCGCTGTCAGACCACCAATTCCGCCTCCCACAACAGAAATCTTCATTTTGTATCCTTTGAAATGCTGGCGACCAATCTCTCCGGTGCGCCCGCGCCTGTCAACTATTTTTGATAAAGTATAATTGACTTTGTTAAAAACCAATTTCATATCTGCGACGCTGAAGCATGCGGGCAGGTCCTTGGAGGAAGATGCTCACATCTCAGAGTTTCAATACCCGGTTCAAAAACAGGAAAGAATGTCACCAATTACACCTGCGATATCTGGTTTCCTGATATTATTGCGATAAGATCGAAAACGCCGGATAGCTGTGGTATCTGGTGGACAGAGGACAGCGGAATTCGATTGACTGACAAGAGGATTACTCTTGTATATAGTCAAATCTAGTTGCCTATAGACGAATTCAAGGTGGCGAGGTCGAGGCGCGGTCCGAGGAGCATGCATAATGACGGTTTGGCTGACGCCCAAGGGTGGCCAGATCGCTTCAACAGTCAGGTTTTCAGGGAGGAAACCATGGTAATCAAAAGTCCGCAGGATTTCGGCGCGGGCATCTTGTTCATCCTTTTCGGCGCGATCGGCCTCTTTGTCGGCTCGGACCTCACCTTCGGTTCCGCCCGCAACATGGGTCCTGGTTATTTCCCGATGATCATCTGCGGCCTGATCGCCCTGATCGGCGTGATCGTCACGGTAAAGTCGCTGGCGATCGAAGGCCCGGCCATCGAACGCATCCAGTTCCGTCCGATCATCTTCATCCTGCTGGCGATTGCCGCCTTCGGCCTGCTGATCGCCCAGATCGGCGCGGTAATTTCCTCGATCCTGCTGATCATGTTCGCTGCCTATGCGCGGCGCGGCGTCAATCTCGTCGAGACCGTGATCTTCGCGGTCACGACCGCGGCATTGGTCGTCATCATCTTCGTCTATGGCCTTGGGCAGCCGATGCCCGTCTGGTGGGGCAGGTAAGCAATGGAAATTTTTGAACACCTCGCAACCGGCTTCATGGCGGCGGGTTCGCTGGAAAATCTGATGTTCTGTCTGATCGGCACCGTTCTCGGCACGCTGATCGGCGTTCTCCCTGGCATCGGACCCATCCCCGCGCTCGCCATCCTCCTGCCGATCACCTTCGGCCTCGATCCGCTGTCGTCGCTGATCATGCTCGCCGGCATCTACTATGGTGCGCAGTACGGCGGCTCGACCACCTCGATCCTGGTCAACATGCCCGGCGAGGCGTCTTCCGTGGTGACCTGTATCGAAGGCCACCAGATGGCCCGCAAGGGCCGCGCCGGCGCAGCACTGGCGATTGCCGCTCTTGGCTCGTTCTTCGCCGGTACCATCGGTACGGTCTTCATCGCCGCCTTCGGTCCGCCGCTCGCTTCGATCGCCCAGCAGTTCAACTCGCCGGACTATTTCGCGCTGATGCTGCTCGGCCTCGTCATGGCGATCGTGCTCGCCCACGGCTCCGTCCTCAAGGCGGTCGCCATGGTCCTGATGGGGCTGCTGCTCGGCCTCGTCGGCACCGATATCAACACGGGTCTCACCCGCTACACGTTCAGCCTGTCGGGTCTCTGGGAGGGTATCGACTTCCTGCCGCTGGTTCTCGGTCTCTTCGGTATCGTGGAAATCATCCGCAACCTTGAAAACCCGCCGCCGCCGCGCGAGACGATCAGCACCCGCATGCGCGATCTGTGGCCCAACAAGCAGGAATTCCGGGACTCCATTCCGGCGGCCCTGCGCGGCACGGGCCTCGGCTCGATCCTCGGCATCCTGCCGGGCGGTGGCGCGGTTCTCGCCTCCTTTGCCAGCTACACGCTGGAAAAGAAGATCTCCAAGAACCCCCGCAAGTTCGGTCACGGCGCCGTGGAAGGCGTCGCAGGTCCGGAATCGGCCAACAATGCCGCCGCCCAGACATCGTTCATCCCGCTCCTGACGCTCGGCATTCCGTCGAACCCGATCATGGCGATCATGATGGGAGCGATGATCATCCAGGGCATTCAGCCGGGCGCTGCCGTCATGACCACCCGTCCCGACCTCTTCTGGGGCATGGTCGCCTCGATGTGGATCGGCAACCTGATGCTCGTGGTCATCAACCTGCCGATGATCGGCATCTGGGTGAAGCTGCTGTCGGTTCCCTACCGGCTGCTCTACCCGGCGATCCTGCTGTTTTGCGCCATCGGCGTGTACTCGACCAGCACCGAGCCGTTCATGATGGTTCTGATGATCGTCTTCACGGTGTTTGGTTACGTCCTTCACAAGCTCGGCTGCGAGCCGGCACCGATGGTGCTCGGTTTCATTCTCGGTCCGCTGATGGAGGAGAACCTCAGGCGTTCTCTGGTCATTTCGCGCGGCAACCCGTCGATCTTCATCGATCGACCGATTTCCGCGACGCTTCTGGTCGCGACGGTTCTGATGATCGGCCTGATCGTCTTGCCGCAGTTCCGAAAGACACGCGAGGAGGCGTTTCAGGAGGAATAACACACATTCCGCAGCAGTTTTGGAGGAGGAGCCAATGACTGAACGACATCTGAAACTGACAAGACGCACACTGCTTGCGGCGGCCACGATGGCCGCCGTTCTGCCGGGTGTCTCGTTTGCACAATCCACCTATCCCAGCGCCACGATCACCTTCGTATGCGCCTTTCCGGCCGGCAGCGGCGCCGACGTTCTGGTCCGCTTCTTTTCCGAGAAGGTGGCGGCGGTCTCCAAGCAAACGGTGATCGTCGAGAACAAGCCCGGCGCCAACGGCAATATCGCCGCCGAATATGTCAGCCGCGCCAAACCCGACGGCTACACGGTCTACGTCCATTCCGGCACGTCGACGGCGGCCAACATGTCGCTGTTCAAGAAACCGTCGATCGACGTCACCCAGGCGTTGCGCGGCGTCCAGTTCATCAACAAGCAACCCTTCATGATCGCCGTCGCGGCCGACAGCCCGATCAAGGATATGAAGCAGCTTACCGAGCATCTGAAGGCCAAGGGCGGCGATGCCACCTACGGCTCGACGGCAACCTCGGGCAAGGTCCTCGCCGAAGTCTACCTGCAGCTCGCAGGGGTCTCGGCAACCGAAGTCGCCTACAAGACCGGCCCGGATTCCCTGAACGACATCACCAGCGGTCAGCTCGATTTCGCAGCGCTCGACCCGGTCTTCGCGCTCAGCCAGCAGCGCGAGGGGCGCTTGAGGCTGCTTGCGGTCGGTTCGCCGCAGCGCATGAAGTCGACGCCCGAGATTCCAGCCATCAAGGAATACGGCCTCAATGTCGACCAGCTTGGATGGTGGGGTGTATTCGTGCCGGCCAAGACCCCGGACGATATCGTCATGAAGCTGAATTCGCTGTTCCAGGAAGTGCTCGACAAGCCGGAAACGGAAGCCTTCCTGAACAAGTTCGGCGGAGACGTCTACAAAGGTACGCCGAAGGAGGTCGACGAGCTTCTTGTGAAGACCGTCGAGGAGTGGCGTGGCTATGTGGCGCTCGCGAAGATTCCGCAAAACTGAGGCTTGTACAACAGGCTTCACGGGAACCTTTTATGGGAATGACTGGGGCGTTCAAGGGAGGAACTTGTGCCGATGACCACTGAAATCTCACGCAGAAACCTGATGATGGCGACCACCGCCGTCGCGGCGCTTGCACCCTTTGGCGCATTCGCCCAGGGCGCTTATCCGAGCGGCCAGATCACATTCGTCTGCGCCTTCCCGGCCGGCTCCGGCGCGGACGTTCTGGTCCGTTTCTTTGCCGAAAAGTTCGCCAAGGTCTCCAGTCAGATGGTGATCGTGGAAAACAAGCCGGGAGCCGCCGGCAACATCGCCGCCATGTACACCGCCCGCGCCAAACCGGACGGATATACGATCTACGTCCATTCCGGCACCTCGACGGCGGCCAACATGTCGCTGTTCAAGGCGCCGCCGGTCGATGTCGTCAAGGAACTGCAGACGACGTCCTTCATCAACAAGCAGGCCTTCATGTTCGTCGTGGCTTACGACAGCCCGATCAAGGACATGAAGGCGCTGACGGAATCCCTGAAAAAGAAGGGCAACAACGCCAGCTACGCGACGGCTGCGACCTCCGGCAAGGTGCTTGGCGAAATCTACAAACAGAAAGCCGGCGTCGACCCGGTCGAGATCAGTTTCAAGGACGCCAAGGACTCACTCAACGACATGCTGAGCGGCTCCATCGACTACGGCGTCCACGATCCCGTCTTCGCCCTGTCGCAGGCCAACGAAAAGCGTATCCGGATACTTGCGACCGGTTCGCCGATCCGGCTGAAGTCGCTGCCCGACATCCCGACCGCCAAGGAACAAGGCTACGATATCGACCAGCTCGGCTGGTGGGGTTCGTTTGTTCCGAAAGCCACGCCGAAGCCGGTGGTCGACAAGATCAACGCGCTGTTCAACGAAATCCTGGCCCAGCCCGATACCGTTGCGTTCCTCGCGAAATTCGGCGGGGATGTCTATGTCGGCACCCCGGAAGAGGGCCAGGCACTGCTCGCCAAGACGGTCGAGGAGTGGAAGGCTTATGTCGCCCTTGCCAAGATTCCGCAGAATTAATCAACCGATTTGAAAGACCCTGTCGCCATAGTGCGGCAGGCCCTTTCGCAGGGACCCTTACGAACCGCCATAGGAGATGAAAAGTGACAAAATGGCTTAAGAAGATCGCGCAAGCCACCGCCGCCATGGCGATGCTGGCGGTCGCACAGATTGCAAACGTTACGCCCGCTCAGGCCGCTTACCCGGACCAGACGGTCACCTTCGTCTGCGCCTTCCCGGCAGGTTCCGGCGCCGACGTTCTCGTCCGCTATTTTGCGGACAAGGTGTCCAAGATCGCGGGCGCCACGATCATCGTCGAAAACAAGCCGGGCGCACTCAGCAACATCGCTGCTGAATACACCTCGCGTTCCAAGCCGGATGGCTACACGATCTTCGTTCACTCCGGCAACTCGATTGCCGGCAACATGTGGATCATGAAGAAGCCGCCGATCGACGTCGGCAAGGACCTGATGACGATCGCCACGATCAACAAGCAGGCCTTCATGATCGCCGTCGCCAAGGACGCGCCCTACAAGGACATGAAGGAACTGACCGCCGCCATGAAGGCAAAGGGCGACGGCGGCTCCTATGCCGTCAACGCCACGTCCGGCAAGGTCATGGCCGAAGTCTACAAGCAGAAGGCCGGACTCGAGACCGTTTCGGTCCAGTACAAGACCGCTGCCGACTCGCTTAACGACATCACCAGCGGCGCAATGGACTTCGGTTCCTACGACCCGGTCTTCGCCCTCTCCCAGCAGCGCGAAGGCCGTTTTCGTCTTCTCGGCGTCGCCTCGCCGGAACGCATGAAAGGCGCTCCCAGCATCCCGACCCTGAAGGAACAGGGCTTTGACGTCGACCAGCTCGGCTGGTGGGGTGCCATGGTTGCCAAGGGCACGCCGGAAGACATCGTCACCAAGATCAATGGCTGGTTCAACACCGTTCTGCAGCAGCCGGAAACCCAGAAGTTCCTGGCCGACCAGGGCGGCGATCCCTACATCTCCACCCCCGCCGAAGCCCAGGCTCTGATGATCAAGACGATCGCGGAGTGGAAGGACTACGTGGCGATCGCCCAGATCCCACAGCAGTAAGCCTTGCTGAAACAGATAAAAAAGCCGGCGGAAACGCCGGCTTCAGACTGCTGACAAACCCCTGGCGTGGTCCGGGGGTTTGTGATTCATTGGGACATGTTGAAGAAACCTGCCCCTTGCCAGACGGCTCTTGAGATGGTGACGCTCGAGGGTCTGGTGCCGAAGGATCACCTGCTTCGCAAGATTGATGC